>NZ_JACJVN010000025.1 GCF_014212015.1 Cohnella lubricantis
AGCAGCCGAATTCGGCTGCTGTTCAAGGGGCTGTCGATGCCGGCGTTCGTGCATGCGCCGGTTGGTCTTGCGATCGGTGCCGATGGGCCGGAGGAGATCGCCATCAGCATTGCTGCGGAGCTCATCGTCGAGCGGCGGCTTCTGCAGCGGCTGGGAGGAGCGGATGAAGATGAGCGCGAAGATCGCGGGTATTTATTTAGCGGCTGGACAGAGCCGAAGGATGGGCAGGCCGAAGCTGGCTCTCGAGCTTGCTCCCGGTAGCCGGTTGGGCTCAGCTGCACTGGCGGAGGTGCTCGCCTGCCCGAGGCTTGGCGAGATCGTCGCTGTCGTAAGGCCGGACGATCCGTTGGAGTGGGCGGTAGGCGCTGAGGCGGCGGCAAGCTCGGGCCGTATCCGGTTCGTGCCTTGCCCCGAGGCGGCGGACGGCATGTCGCATTCCGTTCGCCGCGGGCTTGCCGAGGCGCTGGCAGGAGCGCCTGATGCCGTACTGATGGTGCTGGCGGATCAGCCGTTCATTAAGGTTGATCTGCTGGAGGCGCTCGCAGCCGCCTATGATGGGGATGCTTCGCTCGACTACGCGGCCTGCCGCCATGGGGGAATCGCGCATCCGCCCGTCTTGCTCGGAAGCTCCATGTTCGAGGCGGCGATGGCGCTAGAGGGGGACGTGGGAGCGCGTAAGCTGTTGTCTGATCCGGCATGGCGGGGCGCGCTCATCGAGGCAGATTCGGAGACGGCCTTCGCCGACGTCGATACCGAGCGCGATCTTGCGGCGGCAATCCAAACGATGCGAAGGATGCGGACGAGCCATTGAGGATTAGCGTACCCGAAGACGTCGAGGGCGTCTTGCGTGCGGCGCTGGAGAGAGCGGATGTTCCCAAGACGTCGAAGAAGGCCGGCATGTTGAACGTGGACGAGCTCGCTAACCGGGAAAACCCGGGTTGCGTGCGGCGGCATGCTGGATGTCGGGGAGCTGCATAAGCAGGGTTATTTTCCATAAACGATGTAACTAAAACTAACATAAGATCACAAAAAGTGCATCACGCACAATAAAAAGCCGTACAATTCATCAGTTAAACCAATAGAATGTAAATAAAGTTGACGCTATTTGGACTCGGAAGTATATTTTATATAAGCCACTGGCCGCTTGATGCAGAATTAGATAACAAATCTAACATGGGCCAAGGGGACAAAACATAGGGAGTCGGGGAGGAACCGTATGAAAAGGTTGAAGAGGTCATCATCCATCAGCGTGCTTCTGGTTCTAGCATTAACAGCAATTCTATCTGCGTGTGGCAGCAACAACAATAACACCGCATCCGAAGCGCCGTCGGGATCGCCTTCGGCATCGCCGTCCGCATCGTCATCCGCAAGCGCATCGGCTTCGGCAGCGCAGACCCGCACCCCGATCCCGAATCCGCGCGTCGCGTTCGTGTACATCGGCCCGCCGGGTGACGGCGGCTGGACGTACCAGCACGATCAAGGCGTCAAGTTCATGGAGAAGGAACTCGGCATCAAAGCGGACACGGTTGAGAACGTGCCGGAGAGCGCGGATGCCGAGCGGGTCATCACCGATTTGGCGCAGAATCACGATATCATTTTCACCACGAGCTTTGGTTATATGGACTATACCTTGAACGTAGCCCAGAAGTTCCCGGACGTGATCTTCGAACACGCGGGCGGCTACAAGACGAACGATAACATGAGCACTTACTTCGGCATGAACTGGGAAGCCAGCTATCTGAGCGGCATAGCGGCAGGCAAGATGACGAAGAAGAACGTGCTTGGATATGTCGCCGCGTTCCCGATTCCGGAGTTGGTCTACAACATTAACGCCTTCACGCTCGGCGCGCAAAGCGTGAATCCAGACGTGAAAGTCAATGTCGTCTGGACGAACACTTGGTTCGATCCGACGACAGAGCGCAACGCCGCCATGAGTTTGCTCGATAAGGGCGCGGATGTGCTGATGGCCTATCAGGATTCTCCCGCGTCACTTCAAGCAGCGGCTGAGAGAGGCGCTCTCGCGGGCGGCAACGATTCCGATATGACCCGTTATGCGCCGGAAGCTTACTTGACCAATCCGGTATGGAACTGGGGCCAATATTACGTCGATACGGTCAAATCCGTCATGGATGGCACTTGGACCAGCCAGCAGTACTTGGGTTCGTTCGAGGACGGCATGGTCGACATCGCGCCAATCGGCGAGAGCGTTCCGGACGACGTGAAGCAGCTGATTGAAGACGCGAAGCAGAAGTTCGTGGAAGGATCGTTCAACCTCTTCAGCGGCCCGATCTATGATCAGAGCGGCGCGGAGAAGGTGGCCAGCGGCCAATCGATGTCCAACGAAGAGATTCTTAACATGAACTGGTTCGTCCAAGGCGTCGAAGGCTCGATTCCGCAATAGCCGGCTGGAGACCAACCTATAATTCGTTCAACAAATCCCTTACCCAAGGGATTTGTTGATTATTAAGACGCTGCCTCGGCTCTCTCGCGAGCAGGCGGATCGGCAACGAAGACTGACTATTGCTTGGGGAGGGAGCCGCATCCGGCTTCCCGGTAAGGAGGAATCGTGATGACAAGCGAGAGGCATTCGCTCGAGATGAAGAGGATCGTGAAGCAGTTCGGCTCGGTCTTAGCCAACGACCATGTCGACTTCGATTGCAAGCCCGGCGAGGTCCACGCGCTGCTCGGCGAGAACGGCGCCGGCAAGAGCACGATCATGTGCATGCTGTCCGGCGTGTACCGCCCGACGAGCGGCGAGATCCGCATTCATGGCCGCGAGGTCAAGATCCGCTCGCCCAAAGAAGCAGCGAAGCTCGGCATCGGCATGGTGTTCCAGAACTTCCGGCTCGTGCAGACGCTGACGGCGGCGGAGAACATCGTGCTCGGCGAGAAGTCCTCGTTCTGGCGCGGACCGGGCTGGATGAAGCGCAAGCAGGAGGAGATCGCGGCGATCGCCGAGCATTTCGGCTTGACGTTCCCTGTGAATAGGCCGATCTGGCAGTTGTCGGTCGGCGAGCAGCAGCGGGTCGAGATCGTGAAGACGCTCTATCGCGGCGCGGAGTTCATCATTCTCGACGAGCCGACCTCCGTACTCACGCCAGGCGAAGCAGAGCAGCTCTTCCAGACGCTTGAGCAGATGAAGAAGGAAGGCAAGACGGTTATTCTGACGACTCACAAGATGAAGGAGGTCATGTCCGTCGCCGACCGGATCTCGGTTATGCGCAAGGGGCGGATGATCCATACGATCGATAAGCAGGACACGAACGAGAAGGAGCTGGCGAAGCTGATGGTCGGCAAGGAAGTGGACGCCATGCAGCGGGAGATCCAGCCTCCTATTTCGGAGCAAGGCCGAGTGCTGCTGGATGTCTCCCATCTGGACGTGCAAGGCGATCACGGGCGGCTCGCGCTGAATGATCTGTCGCTGCAAGTACGCGCAGGCGAGATCGTCGGCGTGGCCGGCGTCGCCGGCAACGGCCAGAAGGAGCTGGCCGAGGTGCTGAACGGCCTCATCCCTTGGAAGCGGGGCAGCATTGTTTTTAACGGGCGGGAGTTCAAGAATGCTTCGGTTCGAGGCGCGATCGAAGCCGGGATCTCGCACGTGCCGGAGAATCGGATGAAGAGCGGCCTCGCCGGCAGCCTGGGCGCTGTCGACAATCTGCTGTTCAAGACGTATCGCACGGAGGAACGCTCGAAGTTCGGCTTCCTGCGCTCGCGTGCCAACCGCGAATGGTCGAAGTCGCTCGTGGAGCAGTTCGACGTCAAGACGCCGGGGCTCGATGCGCCAGTGCGCCAGCTGTCGGGCGGCAATCAGCAGAAGCTGCTGTTCGCGCGCGAGGTGAATCGCCAGCCGCTGCTCATGGTGGCCGTACACCCGACGCAAGGGCTTGATGTTGGCGCGACGGATGGCGTGCATCGGCTGCTGACCGGCATTCGGAACGAGGGCAAAGGCGTGCTCCTCATCTCGGAGGATCTGGACGAGGTGATGCAGCTGTCCGACCGCATTCTCATTATCTACGGCGGCCGTATCGTCGGCGAGATGAGCCATGAGAAAGCGGATCGGGAGACGATCGGCATGTACATGGCCGGCATTCAAGAGACGAAGGAGGAAGCCGTATGACCGAACCGACATCGACAGCATCCGGAGCGATCGCGCTGGACGGCGAGACGGCAGCGCGGACGCGCAAGCGGTTCCCCTTCCGTCTGGAGATCGACCCATCCCGCAAGGAGAGTCCATGGTGGATGACGATCGTATCGGTCGTCCTCGCGCTGCTGGCGTGCGCCATCTTCTTCGCCGCGAACGGCAAGAACCCGTGGGCCGTCTATGAGAAAATGTGGACCGGTGCGTTCACTACTTCGTTCGGAATTACCGAGACGCTCGTGAAGGCGATTCCGCTTCTCCTCTGCGGACTTGGCGTCTCCATTGCTTACCGCATCTCGGTATGGAATATCGGCGCGGAAGGTCAATTCGCCGCAGGCGCGATCGCCGCTGCGGCGGTAACGATTTATTTTCCCCATCTGCCGCTCTATGCGACGATCCCGCTCATGCTCGTGTTCGCGATCGCGGCGGGCGGCATCTGGGGGGCGCTGACAGCACTGCCTAAGACGTACTTCCAAGTGAACGAGCTGATCACCTCGCTCATGCTTAACTACGTCGCGCTGCTGCTGCTCGATTATCTCGTGTTCGGGCCGTGGAAGGACCCGAAGGGCTTCAACTTCCCGGGCACGCCGATGTTCACAGCGTCGCAGTCGCTGCCGGTGCTTGGCGATACGCGGCTGCATCTGGGCCTCATCTTCGCGCTAATCGCCGTTGCGCTATACGCCTTCGTCATCCGCTTCACCCGCTGGGGCTATGAGCTGCGGCTCATCGGCGCCAACCCGGAAGCGGCACGCAACGCCGGCATCCATATCAAACGCCACATTCTGATCGTCATGATCATGAGCGGAGCGCTCGCCGGGGTAGCGGGCATGAGCGAGGTGTCGGGCGTCACGCATCGGCTGATGGACGGCATCTCGCCGGGCTATGGCTACACGGCCATCATTGTCGCTTGGATCGCCAAGCTTCATCCGGTCGGCCTCGTCATCTCGTCCGTTCTGTTCGGCGGCCTGATCGTCGGCGGCTACAGCGTCCAGACGATGGGCCTGCCGTCATCGATCTCGAACATGCTTCAAGGCGCGATCCTGTTCTTCCTGATCGCCGGCAACATGATCAGCAAATTCCGGCTCAGCCGCAACGGGTAAAGGAGCGAAGACCATGGACTTCATTACGCAGCTGCTCGTCGCCGCTCTGTCCTCCGGCACGCCGCTCTTGTTCGCGACGCTGGGCGGCATTCTGATCGAACGATCGGGCATCATTCAGCTCGGCGCCGAAGGCTTAATGCTCATGGGCGCCGTCGTCGCCGCCATCACCTTCATTCATACGGGGAGCCTGGGGCTGACGCTGCTTGCCGTCGTCGCGATCGGAGCCGCGCTCGGATGGGTGCACAGCTTCCTGACGGTCACCTTGCGGACGAACCAGATCGTCAGCGGTCTCGCCATGACGCTATTCGGCACCGGCCTCAGCGCTTACATCGGCAAGTCAATCACCGGCATCCCGATTCCGCGGGCCGTACCGAAGGTCAATCTCGACTTCCTCGATGGTGTGCCGGTTCTCGGTCCCTTGTTCGCCCATCTGGACCTGCTCACGTGGATCAGCTTCGCGCTAGTGATTGCCGCGCACCTGTTCATTCACCGGACGTCGTGGGGCCTCCATCTGCGGGCGCTCGGCGACAATCCGCCGACCGCGGACGTCATGGGCATTCCGGTTCAGTTGTTCCGGTACGGCTGCGTCATCGCCGGCTCGATGCTGATCGGCTTGGCCGGCGCCGATATGCTGCTCGTGTATTCGCCGACTTGGATCGAAGGCATGACGGCCGGACGCGGCTGGATCGCGGTAGCGCTTATTATTTTCGCCCGTTGGAACCCGCTTCGCGCGATGTTCTGCGCTTACTTCTTCGGCATGATGGACACGATCGGCTTCAAGATTCAATTAATCGGAAGCGCTATTCCGTCTTATTTCTTGAAAATGATTCCTTACATCGTTACCATTCTCGTCCTGATGTACCTGGGATACCGCAATCGGAACAAGCCTTCCGGATCGCCGGAAGCGCTCGGAACGCCTTATATTCGCGAACAGCGATTCTAGCAAGTCGAGGAGGGTTGTAAGATGGCAGCGAATCTGGAGGAGTTCCTTCTCAGCCCCGCCGTGTGGCAGCCGCAAAGTTCGGGGGCAGCCGTCCGGTTGAAGCACGCGCTAGGCCCGCTTGGCGTCTATACGGCCGGGAGCACGCTGCTGCGGACGCAGTGGGAGGCGGGCGGAGGCAAGCTGCCGACTCACCTCATCGATCTGACGGCGATTCCGGGCTTAGATCGAATCGCCGTGCAGAACGGAGAGCTAATCATCGGCGCGACGGCTCGGCTCAATGATTGCAGCAGCCATCCGGTTGTAATGGAGAGAGCGCCTTTGCTTGCGGATGCGATCCGGCAGATTGCCGGGTGGTCGGTTCGCAACCAGGCGACGCTTGGGGGCAATGCGGCTTCCCGGGTCGGCGACGCTGTGCCGGCGCTGCTGGCATTGGACGCTTGCCTCGTGTGGCATGACGGCGAGAAGCAGTATACGGAGCACATCGCCGAATGGCTGAGCGTCCAGAATTGGCCGGGCATGCTCGAGTGGGTGGAGACGCGCGACACGATCGGATTGCGTCTGCTGACCTCCATTCGCATACCTCTACCGGATGAATACACGACTAAGCAAACAAGGCGATGGTTCGCCTATCATAAAGCAGGCCGCAGGGAAGCGTTCATGCCGTCGCTCGTAACGGCGGCGGTCGCGGCGGAAGTCGGTGAGGATGGCGCGTTCGCTGACATCCGGATAACGGCAGGAGGCGGACGAACGGTTCCGCTTAGGCTGACGGAGGCAGAGCGGCTGCTGCGAGGGAGAAGGCCTGAAGCGGCGGCCCTCCGCCAGGTGCATGAGGCCGTCCGGGAGCAATATGTTCCCGAACCGGACCCGTTCGCGACCGACGACTACCGGAAGCTGACGCTGGCGAACTTGATCGCGGCGGAGCTGTGGAAGAGGAAGTAAGTACTCCCAACAGGGACGAGAGAAAGGATGAGGACGATGGCGCTCAACCGAGAGACAAGCGGCAATCGCTGGCGCATTCGCCCGGATGGCCCGGGCAAAGTTACGGGCGGCTTGGCCTACTTGACGGATCTGTCCGCGCCGAATATGCTGCACGGGCTCGTGTTGAGAAGCCCGCACGCGCATGCTCGAATCGCGGAGGTTAGGACGGAAGAGGCGCTTGCGCTGCCCGGCGTCCATGCCGTGCTGACCCATGCCGACGTGCCGGGATTGAACCGCTTCGGCATCGCGCATCCGGACCATCCGGTGTTCTGCGAGGAACGCGTGCGCTTCGTGGGCGACGCCGTCGCGGCGGTTGCGGCGGATTCCGCCGAGCTCGCGATGGAGGCGCTCGCGCGGATCGAAGTCGATTACGAATATTTGCCCGTCGTGAGCGACCCGGAGCTGGCGATGCGCGAGGACGCGCCGCAGCTGCATGAGCGCGGCAATATCCAGCATCGCAACGATTATGTCCGCGGCGACGTAGAGGCGGCGTTCGCCGCCAGCGCTCACATTGTGGAAGACACGTACGAGACGCCGCGGCAAATGCATACGTACATGGAGACCGAAGGCGGCTTGTTCGTACCCGAAGCGGACGGCCGCTTAACGGTTTATTCTGCGACGCAGCACGGCCTGATGGACCGCATGCAGCTAGCGCGTATTCTGGCTCGGCCGGAAGCGGACATCCGGATTGTATCTAGCCCGATCGGCGGCTCATTCGGCGGCAAGGACGAGCTGAACGTGCAGCCGTACGGAGCGCTGCTCGCGCTGGCGTGCGGCCGTCCAGTGAAGCTTCACAACAACCGCTTCGAATCGGTTCGCGCAGGGCTCAAGCGGCATCCGATGCGGATCACGATGAAGACCGGCGTCGACGCCGGCGGCAAGCTGCTCGCGCATCGCGTGCGCATCGTATCCGACGCAGGCCCGTATTCGACGCTCAGCGCGGAGGTGCTGAACTTCGCGGTGGAGCATACGCTTGGAGCGTACCGCTATGAAGCGGTCGAAGTCCGGAGCTTCTGCGTCTTCACGAACAACGGCATGTCCGGCGAATTCCGCGGCTTCGGCGGCAACCAGGCGTTGTTCGCGCTGGAGGGGCAGCTGGATCGCCTTGCCGACAAGCTGGGCATCGATCCTTGGGAGCTGCGCCGCCGCAACCTGCGGCAGCGCGGCGACCCGGGCCCGTTCGAGCAGCCGATTGCGCAGACTGACGGAGCGCGGCAAGTGTGGGAGGCGCTTCCGGCGAGCCGGCTGTGGCTGGAGCGGGCAGAGGCTGCTGCGGCAGCCGAAGCTGCTCCTGCCGCTCCTACCGCGTCTGCCGCCCCGGCCGCTCCACTCGGCATGACGCCAGACGCGGACTTGCGATCAGCTTCAAGCGGGACTGCCGAAGCCGCCACGCTCCAACTGCCATGGCTGAAGATCGGCTACGGCGCATCGTTCGTTATGCATGGCGCAGGTCTTGGCGTCGGCATTCCGGATCCCGCCGGCGGGCGGCTGACGCTGGCGCCTGACGGCAAGATCGAGGCGGCGTTCGGCTACGAGGAATTCGGCCAAGGGCTCATCGCTTCTCTCGAGCAGATGCTGATCGAGAAGTTCGGCTTCGCCGGCAGCGATCTGCGGCTCGTCGTCGGCGATACGGATGCCGTTCCCGACAGCGGCTCCAGCACCGCATCCCGCGCGACGAGCATGATGTGGCAAGCGCTGGAGCGAATGCGCGAACCGTTCGCGCATTCGCTCCTGCAGGTAGCGTCGCGAGTGCTAGTGCTGCCGAAGGAACGGCTGCGCATCGGCGAAGGCGGCGTGTGCGATGCGGCGAGCGGCGAGCGGCTGCTCGCCTACCGCGAGCTTGCGCAATCGGCCGCCGAGCCGATCGCTTGCGAGACGAGCTTCAGCTATCCGGCCTCGCCGGTGGAGCGGGTCGGCGCCCACTATCTGTACACCTACTGCTCCGTCGGCGTGAAGGTCGAGGTCAACACGCTGACGGGGCGTGTCCGGGTGCTGGATCAATTCCATGCGGTCGCGGCGGGACCCGTCGTCAATCCGCAGGGCTTCCTTGGGCAGATCGAAGGCGGCGCCAGCATGGCGCTCGGCTTCACGCTCACCGAGGATGCGGTAATGAACAGCGGGATGTACTTGACCCGCAATCTGGATTCGTACCTCGTTCCGACGATTGCCGAGCAGAGAGGGAGAGTCGAGGTGCTCCCGATCGAGGAGCTGCCCGACGGGGATGCGCATGGTCCGCGAGGCATCGGCGAGGTCGGTTCGGTCGGGCTCGCGCCGGCGATTGCTCAAGCGGTATTTAACGCGGTAGGCAAGCGGGTGTCGAAGCTTCCGATCGATCCTGCGGAACTGCAGGAAGTGCCTGATATCGTGAAGGAAGGGAGCTGCCCGGTATGATAGACAAACTGGCGGCGAAGCAAGCGGACGCCAAGCTGCAATGCGAGATTAACGGCAGCCCGGTCACGCTCGAGACGCCCCCGACGCGGAAGCTGCTTCAGATTCTAAGGGACGATCTCGGTCTGACCGGCACGAAGCGCTCCTGCGAGATAGGCCGCTGCGGAGCCTGCATGGTGCTGATCGACGGCAAGCCGGTCAACTCCTGCTTGACGATGGCGTATCAATGCACGGGCAAGAGCATCACGACGATCGAGGGGCTTGCGCCGGAGGGCGGGCTTCATCCGGTACAGCAATGCTTCCTGGAAGAAGGCGGCTACCAATGCGGCTATTGCACGCCCGGCATGATCGTCTCCGTCACCTCGCTGCTGGAGCGAAGTCCGAAGCCGTCGATGGAGGAGATCGAAGAGGCGTTATCCGGCAATTTGTGCCGCTGTACCGGGTATGGAGGCATTCTGCGTTCCATCTCGCGGGCGATCGAACGAGGGGGTATGGCTCATGAAGGATAAAGAGAGACATCTGGAGTTCCTGCGGCGCTGCATTGAAGTGTCGAAGCAAGCGAGAGAGTCCGGCAATACGCCGTTCGGCGCCATTCTTGTCGATTCGGCGGGACATATCCTGTGGGAGCAGGGCAACATCGAGATGACCGAGCACAACTGCACGGGGCACGCCGAACGGACGCTGATGGAGAATGTCTCCAAGCGGTATTCCAAGGAAGAGCTCTGGCATTGCACGATGTATACGACGGCGGAGCCGTGCGCGATGTGCGCGGGGGCGGTCTATTGGGGCAACGTCGGACGGGTCGTCTACGGCATTACGGAGCACAGGCTGGCTGAGCTGACGGGAGACGATTCTCGCAACTTGACGCTGGATTTGCCGTGCCGGGACGTGTTCGCCAGCGGGCGGAAGCCGATCGTTGTCATCGGGCCTTTCCCGGAGATCGAAGACGAAGTCGCAGCCGTTCACGAGGGGTATTGGGCATGAACCAATTAAAGCTGACGGCCATTAATGAGATGGACCGCGATACGTTTGTTCGGGCGCTCGGCGGCATTTTCGAACATTCGCCGTGGGTGGCGGAAGGCTGCGTGGAGTCGCGGCCGTTCGCTTCGATTGCCGCGCTTCATGAGGCGATGACGGAGGTTGTGCGGAGTTCGCCGGAAGAGACCGTGCTGGAGCTGCTTCGCGCACATCCCGACTTGGGCACACGCCTCGCGGTGACCGACTATTCCGCCTCGGAGCAGTCAGGGGCGGGGCTGGACCGCCTCACGCCGGAGGAATACGAGCGAATGACTGCGCTTAACGAGCAATATGTGGAGAAGTTCGGCTTCCCGTTCATCCTGGCGGTCAAAGGGAAGAGCAAGGATGAGATCGTCGCTTCGATGGAGGCCCGCGTCTTGAACGGCGCTCGCGATGAGAGAGAGGAAGCGCTGGCGCAGATCGGACGCATTACGAGATTCCGGCTCGAAGATTTGGTGGATGAACAATAGACTGGCCGCAAAAATAGCAAGACGGCGTTGCAAACGATAGTTTGGAGGAGATCGTATGAGCGGACGATTGACGACGCATGTTCTAGATGTCTCGCAGGGTACGCCGGCCAGCGGCATGCGCGTACAGCTGCGGCGGCTTGCGGCAGATGGCGCTTGGCAGATGCTCAAGGAGATCTTCACGAACGAGGATGGCCGATACCATGAGCCACTTCTGGCGGGAGAGGCAATGGCAGCGGGAACGTACGAACTGCTGTTCGACGTCGGCGAATATTACCGCGGCAGCGCGCCGATCTCGTTCCTCGAGTGGGTACCGGTCCGATTCCATCTGGCCGATCCGGCGTCTCACTATCATGTGCCGC
Source organism: Cohnella lubricantis (assembly GCF_014212015.1). GTDB lineage: Bacteria > Bacillota > Bacilli > Paenibacillales > Paenibacillaceae > Cohnella > Cohnella lubricantis. The sequence goes on from NZ_JACJVN010000025.1 coordinate 11,394, forward strand.
TTCTAGTTGCGCCTGGAGGCTACAGCACCTACCGCGGAAGCTAAGGGGGACTTGACGATGGGAGAACGATTCGATCGGATCATTCGGGGAGGACAGGTCGTCGCGCAGGAGGAAGTCCGCGTTCTGGATATCGGTATGAAGGACGGCAAGATCGCCGCGCTGGCGGAGCGCCTGGAGGCTTCGGAAGAGACATCCGTGCTGGACGCTCGCGGCCGATGGGTGCTGCCCGGCATGGTCGACGTTCACGTTCACTTCAACGAACCGAATAGGGGACATTGGGAAGGCTTCGCGACCGGGTCCGCCGCGCTGGCTGCGGGAGGAGCAACCTGCTACGTCGACATGCCGCTCAACGGGCTGCCTCCTACCGTGAATGTGCCGGCTCTTCGCCAGAAGGAAGCGTTGGCGGAAGGGACGTCGGTCGTTGATTACGCGTTCTGGGGCGGTCTCGTGCCAGGCAATCTCGGCGATCTAGAGCCGCTCGCCGCTGAAGGCGTGCCGGCATTCAAGGCGTTCCTCTCGAATCCGGGAGGCGAAGGGGAAGAACGCTTCCGCGAGGTGGATGATGTGTCGCTGCTGGAGGGGATGAAGCGGATCGCTTCCTTCGGCGGGCTTCTCGCGCTGCACGCGGAGAGCGACGCGATCACGTCTGCATTGGCTGAAGCCGCCGCGCGTGAAGGACGGACGGGACCGCTGGACTTCGTCCGGACTCGCCCAGTCATCGCGGAGCTGGAGGCGGTGAACCGGGCGATCTTGTTCTCGGAGCAGACGGGGTGCCGGCTGCACTTCGTGCACATGAGCAGCCCGGAGGCGATCGATCTGATCGATCAAGCGAAGCGGCGCGGCGTGGACGTGACGGTTGAGACGTGCCCGCACTATTTGGCGCTGTCGGAGCTGGACCTTGAGCGCCTCGGTGCGGTCGCCAAGTGCGCGCCGCCGCTGCGCGACGAAGCAAGAATCGCGCGGATGTGGGAGCAGCTGGCTGAAGGCAAGATCGACGTCATCGCGTCGGACCATTCGCCTAGCCCGGAGGAGCTGAAGCTCGCGCCGGGGCTCTCGTTCATGCAGGCGTGGGGCGGCATCGCAGGCGCGCAGAGCAGCCTCGAGCTAATGCTGCACGAAGGGCACATCGTCAGAGGCATCCCGCTGCCGAAGCTCGCCGCGGTGCTGTCGGCCAATCCCGCGAAGCGGTTCGGTCTCTACCCGCGCAAAGGAGAGATCGCCGTCGGCTTCGACGCGGATGTGGCGATCGTTGATCCGGAGGCTTCCTATATATTGTCGAAGGAGGATTTGCTCCAGAAGCATCCGATCAGCCCGTACGTCGGACGTACCTTCTCCTGCCGTGTCGCTATGACTTTGGTGCGAGGCAGCGTCGTGTATGAAGCCGGCAGCGGTATTCAGCTATCGGGCCATGGCATTCAGCTTAGAGCCGGTGCCCTAGGGAGCGTGGTGCTATGATTCCGAATTTGCCCGAATCGAACGAGATGATCCGCGAGCTGACCCGTCTGCTGGACGAATTGTCCGATTACTCCGAGGGGACGGATCCCGGTGTCACTCGGCTTCTGTACACGGACGCTTGGTTGGACGCCCAGCGTTACTTGGCCGGCCAAATGGCTGAGGCAGGTCTGGAAACGCGATTTGACGCCGTTGGCAACCTGTACGGCCGTCTGCCTGGGACCGAGCCTGGAGCCAAGGTCATTCTGACCGGCTCGCATATCGATACCGTCCGCTCCGGCGGCAAATACGACGGCGCTTACGGCGTCGTCGCAGGGGTGGCTGCGCTGATGTACCTCAAACGGATGTACGGTGCGCCGAAGCGCCCGCTCGAGGTCGTCTCCTTCTGCGAAGAAGAGGGAAGCCGCTTCCCGCTCGCCTACTGGGGCTCGGGGAATGTGACGGGCGTGTACGACTGGCGACATGTTGGCGACATGGTCGACGAAGACGGCGTATCGCTTCGCGAGGCGATGCTTCGCAGCGGCTTCGGCAAGGAAGAGCTAGGCGAGTGCCGCCGGTCGGATCTGGCCGCATATGTCGAGCTGCACATCGAGCAGGGCATGGTGCTGGAGCACATGCAGAAGCGCATCGGCATCGTCGAGACGATCGTCGGGCAGCGGCGTTACGCGGTCACGCTGGAAGGAACGGCCAACCATGCCGGCACGACGCCTATGACGATGCGCCAAGATGCGGCGGCAGGCGCAGCGGAGTGCATCGTTCGGCTCGAAGCGCTGGCCTCCCAATGGGGCGAGCCGCTCGTTGCTACCGTCGGCAAGATCGAAGCGCAGCCGAATACGCCGAACGTCATTGCCGGCAGCGTCGACTTCACGCTCGACATTCGGCATGCGGACGAGTGGAAGCTGAACGCCTTCAGCGAGCTGGCGCTGTCGGAGATTGAGCGCATCGCCCTTCGGCGGCGGCTGAAGCACCGCATGACGCCTTGGCTGTCCACGAAGCCGGTGCCGATGAATCAGGCGCTTGCCCGCGGGGCAGAACGCATCTGCCAGCAGCTGATCTTGCCGTACCGACGAATGGTGAGCGGGGCGGGGCACGACGCGCAGCTGCTTGCCGCGGCTTGCCCGGCGGCGATGGTCTTCGTGCCGAGCCGCGGAGGAATCAGCCATTCGCCGAGCGAATATACAGATCCCGCTATGCTGGCCGACGGAGTGGCTATGTTGGTATCCATGCTTTACGAATTAGCCTATGAGGAGCAACTGTCATGAGAACATATGCCGAACTGTCGCCAACGCCGCGCACCATATTGACGCCCGGACCGGTAGAGGTCGACCCGCGGGTACTGCGGGCTTTGTCTTATCCGATTCTCGGACAATTCGATCCCGAGTTCACCGCTCTGATGAATGAGACGATGGAGATGCTGCGCGGCTTGTTCCGGACGGAGAACAACTGGGCTTATCCCGTGGACGGCACGTCCCGCTCGGGGATCGAAGCAGTCTTGAACAGCCTGATCGAGCCGGGCGACCGCGTCCTCGTGCCAATCTACGGCCGGTTCGGCCATCTGCTCCATGAGATCGCTGAACGCTGCGGAGCCGAAGTGTCGACCATCGAGACTGAATGGGGCACTGTCTTCGATCCGGAGGAAGTCATCGCCGCGATCAAGCGGACGAAGCCGCAGATCGTGGCGATTGTTCACGGCGAGACGTCTACCGGCCGGATGCAGCCGCTGGAGGATATCGGCCGTACATGCCGCGAGCTGGACATCCTGCTCGTCGTCGATGCGGTCGCGACGATCGGCGGCGTGCCCGTCGAGACGGACGCCTGGCACCTAGACGCCGTCATTGGCGGCACGCAGAAGTGTCTGTCGGTCCCTTCCGGCATGTCGCCGATTACGTACAACGACCGCGCGGAACGCAAGGTTCTGGCGCGCAAACGGGTCGAGCGGGGCATCCGCCCGCCCGGCTGCGTTGAGCCGGAAGTGCCGCGCCGCCCAATTCAGAGCAACTACCTGGATCTGGCGCAGCTGCAGGATTACTGGAGCCCCGCGCGGCTCAACCATCATACCGAGATGACCTCGATGCTGTACGGCTTGCGCGAAGGGCTTCGCATCCTGCACGCGGAGGGGCTGGAGGCGCGCTTCGCCCGCCACCGGCTGCACGAATCCGCCCTTGTCGCGGGCCTGACTGCGATGGGCCTCGCCTTGTACGGCGATCCGGCTTGCAAGATGCCGGTCGTCGCGTGCGTGACGATCCCGGAAGGCATCGACGGCGAATCCGTTCGTTCGATGCTGCTGGAGCTGTTCAGCATCGAGATCGCCAGCTCCTTCGGGCCGCTCAAGGGCAAGATTTGGCGGATCGGCACGATGGGCTACAGCTGCAGCCGCAAGAATGTGCTGCACTTCCTCGGCGCGTTCGAGGCTGTGCTGCTGCGCCACGGCGTTAAGCTTCCCGCCGGAGCCGCGTTGCAGGCGGCGCTTGATGTTTATTCCGAAGCCCGTTAATGGCTTCTTGCACTCTTCGCTGTCCTATCGCTATAAGTTCAAATCCCCTCGCTGGAGTTGCCAGGAGGGGGTTGCTATTTTGCCCGCTTTATGGGGGCTCTCCCTTCAGCTCAGGAAGAAGCCCGACAATAAGTCCGGCTTCAGAACGGGCAATTGATCCAGCATGGCTCATGTCCTTGCAGCATGCCACGCCATCGCCAGTCTCTCCAGATCGCTTACGAACGCCTTTTTCGCGGGGCTGTAATCACTAGTATTCTCATATAATAGAGCCAGCTTCTCTTTGAATTCGCTGTATCTTGCCGCTTCCTCCGGATAGCTCCTTAAATAGTCGCGCATGACGAGGTGGCGATCGATGTGCGGATTGCCCGTTTGATAGAAGTGAATATGATGCGTCCGCTCATCTCCGCCTTTGCGAAGCAGCCTCCTGCCCGGGATTCCCCATTCGCCCGCAACGTCATAACCGAGCTCGCGCATCCGTTCGTTATAGCGGTCTACGTTGCGAATGTCCTTCACGATCCCCATCATGTCAATGACGGGCTTGGCTCTCATGCCAGGCACAGAGGTGCTCCCGAAATGCTCGAAACGGATCATCTCATCCTCGAAAATGGTCTTCAGAAAATCGGCTTCCTCTTGGAAAAGCACAGCCCACTGCTCGTTGTATTCGCTAAGCCTGACCTTCATCGCTTCCACCTGCTACTTCTTCCAGCTTCAAGACATCCGTATCGGCGTATTCCCGATAGACGATTGCTTTCATGGGGAATCTCTCTTTTGCGCTCCGCGAGATTGATCGAATCGGCTTGCGCGAATCTCCAAACGGCGATGCTCCGACGTCTTCTTCTCTTCAACATTAAATTTGTATTTCCAATCGTTGTCAATCGTTTGAGTGAGGGTTGCGGCAACCTTCGATCGCCTGCTGCGTCTAATCTATCAATGATTGGAAAATGAGAATTAACTGAAGCGAAGGAGTCTGCCAATACGTTTGGATGAATCAGCTGTTAAGGATTACGCCTTGACATCGTGATCGGAATCCCGTATGATGAGGAACGTTGACAGCTGTTAAGTAGTTTTCCTTAACATGTTGAAGGAGATGAGCCTTTATGCATGGGGAGAACGCTCTGGAGAAGACGAATCGAATTAACGTTCTGTTCGATTTTTACGGATCGCTCCTGACGGAGAAGCAGCAGACTTTCTTGAAATGCTACTATCACGACGATTATTCGCTGGGCGAGATTGCCGATGATTTCGAGATCAGCCGGCAAGCGGTATATGAACACCTGAAGCGCTCGGAACAAATCCTCGAAGAATACGAGAGCAAGCTTGGGCTCGCGGCGCGTCACGAACGGCTGCAGGAGGGGCTTGAGCAGCTCGAACGGCAGATCGGAGAGCTTCCCGCTCCTTGGCGGGATGCGCTTCGCACCACGATGGAATGGATGCGAAAGGAGGGAACTTGAATGGCGTTTGAAGGATTGACAACTCGACTGCAGAACGTGTTCGGCAAGCTGAGAGGCAAGGGCAAGCTGTCCGAAGACGACGTGAACGAAGCGATGCGCGAAGTTCGGCTCGCTCTGCTCGAAGCGGACGTTAACTTCAAGGTCGTGAAGGATTTCATCGCCAAGGTCAAGGAGAAGGCTGTCGGCGTTGAAGTGCAGAAGAGCTTCACGCCGGGCATGGTCGTCGTCGACATCGTTCACAAGGAATTGATCGAGCTGATGGGCGGCTCGCAGGCGAAGCTGGCGAAGTCGAACAAGCCTCCGACGGTCGTGCTGATGGCCGGCCTGCAGGGCGCCGGCAAGACGACGCTCACCGGCAAGCTGGCGAAGCTGCTGCAGTCGCAGAACCACAAGCCGCTCATGGTTGCGGGCGACATCTACCGTCCGGCCGCGATTAAGCAGCTCGAAGTACTCGGCGGCCAGATCGGCGTTCCCGTCTTCACGCTGGGCGACAAGGTCAGCCCGGTCGAGATCGCGAAGCAAGGCGTACAGCACGCGAAGGATCAAGGGCTGGACTACGTATTGGTCGATACCGCCGGACGGCTGCAGATCGACGAAGCGCTCATGGAAGAGATTAAGCAGATCCATGCGGCCGTGAAGCCGGACGAAGTGCTGCTCGTCGTCGATGCCATGACCGGTCAAGAAGCGGTCAATGTGGCGAAGAGCTTCCACGAGCAGCTTGAGCTGACCGGCGTCGTCCTCACGAAGCTCGACGGCGACACCCGCGGCGGCGCTGCGCTGTCGGTCAAAGCGGTGACCGGCTGTCCAATCAAGTTCGCCTCCACGGGCGAGAAGATAGACCAGCTCGAAGCGTTCCATCCGGACCGGATGGCGTCGCGTATACTCGGCATGGGCGACATGCTGTCGCTGATCGAGAAGGCGCAGACGAACATCGATGCGGAGAAGGCGAAGGAACTCGAACGGAAGATGCGCACCGCCGAATTCACGTTCGACGACTTCCTCGAGCAGATGGAGCAGGTTCGCAATCTCGGCCCGCTCGACCAGCTGCTTGATATGATGCCCGGAATGAACAAGCTGAAGTCGAATCCGAACTTCAAGATCGACGAGAAGCAGATTACGCGAACCGAAGCCATCGTCAAGTCGATGACCAAGGCCGAGAAGCAGAAGCCGGAGATGATCAACTACAGCCGGCGCAAGCGGATCGCTGCGGGCAGCGGCACAACGATCGCGGACGTGAACCGCTTGATCAAGCAGTTCGAGGACATGCGCAAGATGATGAAGCAGTTCACCGGCATGATGGGTCCCAAAGGGCCGAAGGGCGGCATGAAGGCGCTCAAGGGCATGATGGGACGCAAAGGCAATATGAAGTTCCCGTTCTAACTGGAAGCGGCGGCGCAGCCGCTCGTGAAACTTCGTTAAGGAGGTGACATAGCAATGGCAGTTCGTATCCGTTTGAAACGTATGGGCGCTCACAAGGCTCCTTTCTATCGCGTGGTCGTATCCGATTCCCGTTCGCCGCGTGACGGCCGCTTCATCGAGGAGATCGGCGTTTATAACCCGGTCGCTCAACCGGCTCAAGTCCAAATCGACGAAGAGAAAGCTCTGAAATGGCTGCAGAACGGCGCGCAAGCGTCCGACACGGTCCGCAATCTTCTGAGCCATGCAGGCGTTCTGAAGAAGTTCCACGAATCCAAGCTCTCGAAGTAAGACGTCTCTATCCCCGGAGGGATTAAGCCATGGAACAGTTAATTCGGGTTATTGCCCGGGCTTTGGTAGATCATCCGGAAGACGTGCAGATTCAGGTCAAGGAAGACGGGCGCGGCCTGGTGTACGAGCTTACCGTTCATCCGGGCGATGTCGGCAAAGTGATCGGCAAGCAGGGGCGCATCGCGAAAGCGCTGCGCACAGTGGTTACCTCCGCTGCGGTTAAGGAGCGGAGACGCGTCATCGTGGACATCGTATCAGAATAACGCTAAACGTAAGGGCCGGGAATGCTTCACAGCATGTCCGGCCCTTCGTGTATCGACGCCCGATTCGCGGCTAAGCTATAAGGTATGGACAGACAAGCGATAGCGGCGCTCGACAGGCGCAATGAAGGAGGCGGCTTCCATGGCGGAAGAGCGCATGCTTAATGTAGGCAAGATCGTGAACACTCACGGCATTCGAGGCGAGGTTAAGATTTGGCCGCAGACGGACTTTCCCGACGTCCGCTTCCGCACAGGCAACCGGCTCTTGGCCTTCCCTCCGGGAGGCGGCGATCCGGTCGAGCTCGAGATCCAATCGGTTCGCGAGCAGAGCAGCCTTTACTACCTGAAGCTGAAGGGCTTCGACAACATTAACGATGTCGAGAAGTTCAAGGGCTGGGAGCTAAAGGTGCGGGGCGAAGAGCGGGTTCCGCTCGAAGAAGGCGAATATTACGTGCAAGACATCGTCGGCTGCGCGGTCGTCACGGAAGAGGGCGAGGAGCTCGGGCAGATCGCCGACATTCTGTCGCCCGGCGCGAACGACGTCTGGATCGTCAAGCGTCCGAAGGGCAAGGAGCTGCTGCTGCCGGTCATCGACGACGTCGTGCTGGACGTAGACATCGCGGCCAAGACCGTCAAAGTGCGACTGATGGAAGGGTTGCTCTAGCATGCGGGTGGACGTACTGACCTTGTTCCCGGAGATGTTCGAGGGCGTGTTCGGGAGCAGCATTCTTGGCAAAGCGCGCGAGAAGGGAATCTGCGAGCTGTCCACGGTGAATTTCCGGGAATATGCCAATAATAAACATAATACGGTGGACGATACGCCCTACGGCGGCGGGGGCGGCATGGTGCTGAAGCCGGAGCCGATCTTCGCGGCGGTCGAGGAGCTGGTCGGACGAGCGGCAGAGGCGGCAAGGACGCCGGAGACGGCAGAGGCAGCGCAGGGAGCTGATACGGCGGCTGCGCCATCCAAACCGCGCGTCATCCTCATGTGCCCGCAGGGCGAGACGTTCTCCCAAGCGAAGGCGCAGGAGCTGGCGAAGGAAGACCATTTGATTTTCATCTGCGGTCATTATGAAGGCTACGACGAACGGATTCGAGAGTATCTCGTGACGGATGAGCTCTCGATCGGCGATTACGTGCTGACAGGCGGCGAGTTGCCCGCGATGGTCGTCATCGATGCGGTCATCCGGCTGCTTCCCGGCGTGCTTGGCAACCAGCTGTCCGCCGTGACGGATTCGTTCAGCGACGGCCTGCTCGAATATCCGCACTATACCCGGCCGCCTGTATTCCGCGACTGGAACGTGCCGGACGTGCTGCTGTCGGGCCACCACGCGGAGATCGAGAAGTGGCGCCGCCGGCAATCGCTCTCGCGTACGCTCGCCAGACGGCCGGATCTGCTCGAGAAGGCGGAGCTGTCCGCGAAGGAACAGGAATGGCTGCGATCCGAACGCGAACGGATGCGGGATGCGGCTGAACATACGGATTGAGATCAGCGGACAAGCGGGGAATTGACAGTTGTATTCGAACGCTATCTATGATAGAATTGTCTCTGTTGTTTGTGCCGATTCCACATTCGCTCGCTAGAGCGGATCATCGGCTCGATAGTCGGACGGTCCTCTGCACGCCATGAGGCGAATCAAGGGATTCGCGGAGCGGGGTACGAACGTCTGTGATGAGAGGAGTGAAAACTCAGATGAATTTGATCCAAGCGATTACGCAAGAACAACTTCGCAAGGACGTTCCGAGCTTCCGTCCCGGCGACACGTTGAAAGTACACGTGAAGGTCGTGGAGGGTTCCCGTGAGCGCGTTCAGTTGTTCGAAGGCGTTGTGATCAAGCGTCGCGGCGGCGGAATCAGCGAAACGTTCACGGTTCGCAAAATTTCGTACGGCGTTGGCGTCGAGCGTACTTTCCCGGTTCATTCGCCCCGCCTCGAGAAGATCGAAGTGGCGCGCCGCGGCAAAGTCCGTCGTGCGAAGCTGTACTACCTGCGCGGTCTGCGCGGCAAGGCAGCTCGTATCAAAGAAATTCGATAAGCAGTCAAAGGGGGGGCTTGCGGTGTTCAAGTCCCTCTTTTTGTATTTTTCTCGGGAGATCGCCGGCGATCGTCCGGAGACGGAGCGTATTTTGAGCAGAAAAGAGGCGAATCGATATGGAACAATCGCGCGACTGGAACGGAGAGACTGCTAACCCGGATGAATCCTCGCAAGCGGACAATTCGGCGCGGCACACGGGGATCGCGTCCGGCTCTTCTGCCGGCGAGTTCGGCAATTCGTCTTCCTCGGAAGAGGCAGCGGCTCCAGGCGGCATGGGACCAAGGAAGCCAACCTCTGCCAAGAAGGCTCGCAATGAATTGACGGAGTGGATCAAAGCGCTGGTAATCGCGGGCATACTCGTATTCGTGATTCGCTGGCTTCTGGTCTCCCCGTTTATCGTGGACGGAGAGTCGATGGAGCCGAATTTCCTTAACCGGGAACGTATTATTGTCAACAAAGTGCTGTACGATTTCCGCGAACCGCATCGGGGCGAAGTGATTGTCTTCCACGTTCCGGACGAGCAGCGGGACTTCATTAAGCGCGTCATCGCGGTGCCGGGCGATACGGTCAAAGTGCAAGGAGATACCGTGTACGTGAACGGCGAACCGCTTGAAGAGCCATATCTGCAAGATGCGATCGCGAAAGCTCATGCCGAGGGCAGAGAATACAACAACCTGGACTTCCCGAACGCGGAATTCCCGGACGGCACCGTGCCAGACGGAACGCTGTTCGTGATGGGCGACCATCGCGACAACAGCAAGGACAGCCGCATGATCGGATACATACCGATGGATCGGGTCGTTGGCCGCGCCGAGTTGATTTTCTGGCCGTTGAAGGATATTAAATATATTGGCAAAGGATATTAAGCGCCATGACGATTCAATGGTTCCCGGGTCATATGACGCGGGCCAAGCGCCAGATTGAGGACAAGCTGAAGCTGATCGATGTCGTGTTCGAGCTTATCGACGCCCGGGTTCCTCTCGCAAGCCGGAATCCGATGATCGACGAGATCGTCGGCGCGAAGCCGCGGCTTATATTGCTGAACAAAGCCGATCTGGCCGATGCGGAGATGAATGCCAAGTGGATCGATTGGTTCCGCTCCTTCGGGCGTGAGATTCTGGCCATCGACGCGAACACCGGTATGGGCGTGAAGGAGATCTCCGGGCGGGTGAAGCTGCTGCTGCGCGAGAAGATCGAGCGGCAGATTGCCAAAGGCATGAAGCCGCGCCCCGCGAGGGCGCTCATCGTCGGCATTCCGAACGTCGGCAAGTCGACGCTGATCAACAGGCTGGCCGGGCGCAGCGCGACGATCACTGGCGATCGGCCAGGCGTGACGAAGGGCCAGCAGTGGATCCGCACGGGCGGGGATCTGGAGCTGCTCGACACGCCGGGCATTCTATGGCCGAAGTTCGAGGATCCCGAGGTCGGATTCAAGCTGGCGGCGACGGGAGCGATCAAGGAAGAAGTGCTGCATATCGACGAAGTCGCCTGCAGCTTGCTGCAATGGCTGGCGGCAGAGTATCGCGGCACGCTGGAGGAGCGGTACGGATTGGCGGACTTGCCGGCCGAATTGCCGGACATTGCTTCAGCCGCAAGCGTGCTCGAGGAGATTGGCCGCCGCCGAGGCTGTCTGGCGGGTGGAGGACACGTTGATTATGAGAAGGCCGCCGGCGTGCTGCTGCGCGATCTTCGCTCAGGCAAGCTTGGGCGCATCTCGCTCGAAGCGCCCGTTATTTAGGCGTGGTGTTAAGGATAGCAAGCCAAGATGAATCCGGCGCAGGACGATCGGGAACGATCCGTCTTTGCGGCGGATTTGCTGTTTGTATAGGAATGGCAAGATCGATATCTAGCGAGATTGTGCGATTATGGGTTGCCGCATGAGCGGACTTGTCGGAGAATGAAGAAGACAGCTTAGGAGCTCTGCCGTGATGGGCAGGCGCTCGGCGGAGAGGCGGAGAGAGATGGAAGAGGCAGAACGCAACAAGGCTGATGAGGCCGCGCAAGAGAGCAAGCGCAGCCGGTCGAAGAAGAACGGTCGAGCCGCGAATGCAGCGGAAGAAGCGAGCGAAGAGGCGGCTGCGGTCGACCGGCTGATCTTCGAGAAGGAGCTGTGGGCGCAAGGGCTGACCGCGGTTGCCGGTATCGATGAGGTCGGGCGCGGCTGCTTGTTCGGGGACGTCGTGGCGGCAGCCGTCGTGTTCCCGCCGGGTCTGGTGTTGGGCGAGATCAACGATTCCAAGCAGCTGAGCGAGAAGAAGCGCGAGCGTCTGTACGACGTCATTCTGGAGCATGCGGTTGCTTGGTCGGTGGCCAGGGTTGATGCGGCGACGGTTGACCGGATCAACATTCGACAGGCGTCCCGGCTCGCAATGAAGACGGCGGTCGAGACGCTGTCGGTGCGTCCCGAGCATCTGCTGATCGATGCGGAGACGGTGAGCTTGGAGCTCCCGCAGACGCCGATCATTAAGGGAGACGCGCGGAGCCAATCGATCGGAGCCGCTTCGATCATTGCCAAAGTGACGCGCGACAGGCTGTGCCGGGACGTGTGGGAGGCGATGTATCCGGGCTACGATATCGCGGCGAACAAAGGCTACGGTACAAAGGCGCACCGCGAAGGGCTGCTGCGCATGGGGCCGACGCCGCTGCACCGGATGTCGTTCCTGGATGGAATTCTGGCGGAGCAGCAGCAATTGTTCTGACGTATCGCTATGCACGTTGGACGGAGAATAGCCGATACATAGAGTAATAGATAAGAATTGATAGTATCGATGATGGGGATTGTGGGTTGCGAAGCTTGGAAACGTTGAATTGTTGAACGCAGAACGAGCAACGTGTTCGACAATCGTGGAATGCGGAATCTCGAATGGCAATCGTGACAGGGAGGCGGCGGCATGAGCATGAATATAGGCGCGATCATGAAGGCGCTGATGGGAGACGCCCAGCCCTCCGATTCGCGCGCGCTCGAGCTGCGGATCGGACAGATCGTGCGCGGCGTGCTGCTGCAGGTGATGGAAGGCGGCGAGTCGCTGCTGCAGATCAATGGCGTTCAGGTCAGAGCCCAGTTGGCCGCCGATCTCCAGGTCGGCAGAAGCACGCTTCTGCAAGTGCAGCAGCAATCGACGGGCAGCCAGATCGTGCTGAAGCCGCTCGCCGATGCGTCGGAGCTGCCGGAGGGCGAAGCGCTCCCAGATGCGGCCAAGTCGTTCGGGCTGCCTGGCCAGAAGTGGAGCTTCGAGCTGCTGCAGGGGCTGAAGCGGGACGGCTATCCGCTGGATCGCGAGACGGCGGGCTGGTTCAAGCGGGCGGCGGATATGCGGCCGAGCGGCATTGATACGCAAGAGTGGATGAACGCGGCGGGGGTTGCGTTCCGGCGCGGCCTGGCGCCGACGGAGACGACGATTGCGTCGCTAAGGCAAGCGCTGTACGGGCCGCCGGTTCATGAGCAGCTCGAAGCGCTGCAGAAGCTGCTGGCGGACTTCTTGGGGCAGCAAGGCGGTGAGGCTGCCGCGGCGCGGGGAGGAACTGCTGCTATGGCGCAGGGAGGTGCCTCAGCGGCAGCGGTGCGAGTGTCGCAGCTGCTCGCGCAAGGGAGCGAGCTGCTGGCTGCAGGCGGCGAGGATCTGCTCGCCGAGCCCGGGCGCGCGCCGCAGGCGGCATCGGCCGCGGCAAGCGGCGGGCTCGCAGGCGGCGCGGTTGCGCAAGCGGGACTCGCGGCAGGCGGCGCGGGCGGGACGATTGGGTCCGCCGAGCCGGAGCAAGCGGCTGACCGCCAGCACTCCGCGGCCGGACAGGCTGGCGCTTTGCCGACGGCAGCGAATGCAGCGCAGGCATCGGCTGGTCAAGCGCCGCTGCTCGCCAGCAAAGCGGCGGCGGGTAAGGACGGTCTTGATGCCGCCGCAGCACGGAGCGTTGGCGCGGGAGCCACCGCGAAGGCTGGAACTGATGCTGACGCTGGCGAAGCAGGATCGCGAGAGGCATCGGCACAAGCGTATGCCGCCGGAACCGGCGCTTCCGGCGCAGAGGCTGCGCGGGCGGACAAGCCTTGGATCGGGCGCTTCCTGCAGTGGCTCGGCGTCGAGCATGAGCGTCAGGCGGCTATATTTTCGACCGGTGATAGCTTCTCAAGACAGGATGGGACGGCCGATGCCGCGGCAGACGATGGACACAACTTGGCTAGGACGGGCGAGTCGCTCAAGAGCGCGCTGCTGACGCTCGCATCGAGCGAGAACGTCCCCCCGCAGCTGCGGGAAGCGGCACAGGCAATGGCGCAGCAAATAACGGGACAGCAGCTGCTGCTCGCTTCCGACAAGCAGAATCAAGCGCCGATGAGCCACATGACGCTGTTCGTCCCGGTACGAGGACCGGACGGCGACACGACAGCGACGATTCACGTCCAGACGCGCAAAGGGCGGAGAGGCGAATGGGATACGGGCAACTGCCGGCTGCTGTTTGATTTGCGGATGAGCCATTTGGGGGATACGGTCGTAGACGTGCAAGTCGTCGACAAAGTCGTGTCGCTCAAGCTGATGAACGATCGGCCTTGGGTGGCGGAAGTGATGGAAGCGGCTAGGAATGAAGCGGCTGCCGGATTGCGTGCGGCTGGCTTCCAGTTGCTCTCGCTTAAGACGGTTCCGTTTCCGATACCGGTTCAAACGGAGACAAGCGAGATCGGCGAGGTGCAGCCCTCTAGCGGGCGCATTGCGGCAGACGCCTATGCGGCCAAGCCCTACAGAGGGGTGGATTACCGGGCATGAATGCGAAGGAACGCGAATCCCCTGCCGCGGGCGCCAAGCCGCCGCGCAAAGCGGTGGCGTTAAAGTATAATCCGGAAGCCTCTGCGGCTCCGGTTATCGTGGCGAAGGGACAAGGCTGTCTCGCTGACGAGATCGTTCGCAGAGCGAAGGAGAATGGCGTGCCTCTGCAGGAGGATGCTTCGCTGGTAGAGGTGCTTTCGAAGCTTGATTTGGAGCAGGAGATTCCGCCAGAGCTCTATCGGCTGGTCGCGGAGATACTCAGCTTCGTCTACCGCGCCGACCGCCGGGCTGGCTTGAAGCAGGGAGACGGCGGGCTGCAGCCTTAAGCGGCGGCGGATAGCTTGGTCGATGGGATACGGGAGAAGCGCGAGCTGAGATCTGCCGCTGTCGGCTTCTATTGCGCTGGATGTCGGAGCTATACTCTATTAGGATAGGCGTGCTGCTGCGACTCTCGGGGAGGCTGTTGGAATGGAGAATAACCATATGGACGATTCGAAAAAGAGTATACGCCCCGCCGGGAGGCCGGCGGATCGCCGCAGAGCGACCGGACGGGAAGCCGAGGAAGCGGCCGCACGGCATTTAGCCGCCTGCGGTTACCGTATTATCGATCGCAACTGGCGCTGCCGAGCGGGCGAGATTGATCTCATCGCAAGCGATAGCGGCGCTCTCGTCTTCGTCGAAGTGCGCTCCCGGCGCAACCCTTCGCGGTTCGGCACGGCAGTGGAAGCCGTCACGCCCCGCAAGCAGGCGCAAGTCCGCAACGTCGCTCAGTACTATCTAGCGATGAAGAAGATTGACGGCCGCCCAATCCGTTTCGATGTGATCGCCGTCACCTTTGATGGGAATGGCGAGATCAGCGAGCTGCGCCATCTGGAAGGCGCGTTCTGAGCGTTCTGTGACAAGAAGGTTACTGGATGACCTGCATGGCCAATCAATCAAAGTAAAGGAAATGTTCGATTTCTTGAACATCTCCTTCTTCTTTACACCGGCACAGCCGTATCCAAGCAGCGGTATTGCACCGCCTCCGCGACGTGCTCCTCGCCGACGCCGTCGCTGCCGGACAGGTCGGCGATCGTGCGCGCCAGCTTCAGGATGCGGTCATGCGCACGGAAGCTTAAGCCCAGCCGCGCATAAGCGCTGGCGAGCAGCGCTTCCGCGGCGGGCGCCAGCTTCGCATGCTCCGCCAGCCGCCGCCCGGACAGCTCGCTGTTCCAGCGGATGCCGCTGTCCCGGTAGCGGAACCGCTGCCGTTCGCTCGCTTCCGCGACCAGCGCCTTAGCTTCGGCCGAGCTCATGCCGCTGCCGGCAGAGCCCGGCGCCGACTGCCGGGGCATCTCCACCTGCAGATCGATCCGGTCGGCGAGCGGCCCCGACATGCGGGCGCGGTAACGCGAGACCGCTAAGGAGGAGCACGTGCAAGGACGATCCTCGGTCTCGGCTCCGTAATACCCGCAAGGACAGCGGTTCGTGAAACC
>NZ_JACJVN010000026.1:0-43763 GCF_014212015.1 Cohnella lubricantis
ACACGATTTCATAAAAAAAGGACTCTTGCTCCTTAAAGCGCCCGGCCTGCTTCGGATGAGGCAGACCGGCTACCCAGCTACCCGCCTGTCTGCTCTCCTTAGCTCTCTCAGCAGCTGTCGTCATCCGAATCCAATATCGCCAACTCCGGCAGATCCAGCACCTCCGACAGGGAGATGATCATACCGTACGCGATGAATTGGTTCGCCAACAGCTTGGGATTCGGCAATCCGGCATTCTCGAACCGCTTCACGATCAACTCGAGAATTCGCTCGAACTGCCCGCGCACATGCGCTCGAACGTCCGCCTCGGGCGTCGTGAACGACTGCATGCACAGCAGAATCTCGTCGCGGTGCGTCTCCATCAACACGTTGAAGGCGTTGCCCATCCGATGGGCGAGCTCCTCAGGCGGCGCCTCGACGCCTTGAAACGCCTCAACCAGCCGGCCGGTCGCCCGATCGAGAACAGCCAGGTACAGCTCTTCCTTGGACTTGAAAAAATGGAATACGTACGGCTGCGTCACGCCAACCTCGGCAGCGACCATTGCCGTTGTCGTCTTGTAGTAGCCGTTCGTCGCGAACAGAGTCGCCGCAGCGTCCAAGATTTGATCCTTGCGATTAGGGGAGACGAGGTGACTATTCTTCGGTCTGGCCATGGCGTACCTCTTTTTATTTATTTACCAATAAATTAATATATGGACTCGACGATGTCAACTATCTTTTCCCCCTAAAATAATCTTGCGCCCGCTTGCAGACGTGCCTATAATCCTCTAAGCTTGTAATACTTATGGAAGCTTGGGGGGGGAATGAACTCGTGGAATGCCGAATAGGCTGCGCCGCGTGCTGCATCGTCATCTCGATCTCCTCGCCGATTCCCGGAATGCCGAATGGCAAGCCGGCCGGCGTCCCCTGTGCGAACCTAACGGCTGACAAACGATGCGGCCTGTTCGGCAAGCCCGAACGCCCTGCCGTCTGCGGCAGCCTGCCCCCGTCCCTCGACATGTGCGGAACGACGAACGAAGAAGCTTACGCCATCCTAAGCGCGCTTGAGCAGGCGACCCGTCCCCGCGGTTCCGCCGCTTCAAGCCATCAGCCCATCACCCCCCCTGCCCACTATCAAGATATCGGCGAGACATCGATCTAGGCACTCTGATGGGTGTCTTTTTTACTATTTCTCGGGTTATAGGTGTGTAAATCTTTGCGGAATTCTGTCGAATCTAGTAGAATTAATTGCCAATGAACCTCTCACAATCTGGAAGACAAGGGATGGTCCAACATTCACATCAGGAGGCTATTACTTCAATGACGGTCAAAGGACTTAAGCTTCGGCTTGCCGTAAACGGCAAGCAATTCTCGCTCAGATCCATCCGAACGAAGATCATCGCTTTATTCCTCGTAATCTCGCTTGTTCCGCTCGTATCCATCTCCATCTTCTTCTCTACTTATTTGAAGAATATCGTTACCGACGAGATTCACGCCAAGCAGGATGCTTATGTATCCTCGAACGTCGAAGCGATCGACAATACGATTCAACAGGATGTCTCTGTCCTGACGCAGTTGCTGAAGAACGAAGCGATTCAGAGCGGCAATGAGGAAGAGATTGTTGCCTTGCTTCGCACGATGCAGCAGACCAATTTGGAAGTAGGCGAATATACGTATGTAACGGCTGATGATATAGCCTTAACCGCCAATGGAGAGCACATATCGGTAGCCGATCGCGATTACGTGCGGCAAGCGCGAGAGACCAAACAACTGGTCATTAGCGACATGATGATCAGCAAGTCAACAGGGGACTATATCGTCATTGTTTTCTTACCGCGGCTTGATGAGAATCAGAACTATATCGGCGGTATCTTCTGCGCGCTGAACCCGGACAACCTAAGCGTATTCACCAACAGCATCAAAGTGGGAGACAGCGGCTTCGGTTATCTGGTCTCCCCATCGGGCAAGCTCCTCACTTACCCGGATCCGTCCAGTGTCGGCAAGAGCCTTGAAGAAGCCTTCGCAGCCGAAGATGCCGCGAGCCTGCGAGCAAAGCTACTGCAAGAAGCGCCTAAGGGGACCTTCACCTACGTGAGCAGCAGCTCGAACGCATCGATGGAGATCAGTTACGAGACGGTGCCGACGACTGGCTGGCGGCTGGCGACCTTCGCCATGGCGAACGAGATGTACGCCTCTGTCGACAAGGCTAATCAAACGTCTGTCACCTTGATCATCATTACGGCAGTCGTTGTCATGGCCATCGCCTTAGTCATGGGCTTCCTCATCGCCAAGCCGATCATTACTATCACGAGAACCGTGCGAACATTAGCCACTGGCGATCTCACGCCGCGGCTAACGATCAGAAGCAAAGATGAATTCGGCGAGCTCGGCAGCCAAATGAACTACATGCTGGATTCGTTCACCGATATCATCAACAAAGCCAGCAACGTATCGGAGCAGCTGGCCGCAGCTTCAGAAGAGCTTACTGCGGCCTCATCCGAATCCGTCGGCATCTCCAACCATATTGCGAGCGCTACTCAGGAAGTGCTGAGCGCAAGCGAAGCCCAGCTGCAAGGCTCCGAGCAGACCTCTACGGCTATGACCGAGATGGCTCTTGGCGTCCAACGGATCGCGGAGTCCTCCGCTGTGGTAGCCGAAGCCGCCAATCATTCGATGGATGAAGTCCAGCAAGGAGACGCTGCCATCCAGCAAGCCGTCAGCCAGATGAAGGCCGTTCGCGAGTCCGTCAGCCGATCCTCCGAGAAGCTTCGTACGCTCGAGACCTATTCGAAGCAGATCGACGAAGTCGTCGCGGTCATTACCGAGATTACGAACCAAACCCGGCTTCTATCGCTGAACGCGTCCATCGAAGCCGCGCGGGCCGGCGAGCAAGGACGCGGATTCGCCGTGGTCGCCGCAGAAGTCAAGAAGCTAGCGGAGCAATCCTCCCAATCCGCCGATCATATCTCCAAGATGATTCGCGAGGTCCAAGCAACAACGGGACAAGCCGTGGAAGCGATGGCGCAAGAAGTGAGGGACGTCGAGAGCGGCTCTGACCTGATCGTGGAAGCCGGCGATATCTTCACTCGCATCTCCGACACCTTCCAAGAGATCTCGCATCAGATTCAAGAAGTGTCGGCCGCCTCGCAGCAGATGTCTGCCGGCACCGAAGAGGTCACGGCGTCCATGAGCGAATTCGTGCACATGACGAAGTCTTCCTATAATCATACGGAAGGAATCGCCGACGGCTCGAAGCAGCAAGCCTCTTCGATGCAGGATATCTCCGTATCGGCGGAGGAATTGAGCCGAATGGCGCTAGAGCTTCAAGAGTCGCTGAGCCAGTTCCGGATTAAATAACCGAACGCAAGAAGGGCACCCCGGCAGGCCCGGCAGGGTGCCCTTTATCTATCCTGCGCTTCCCGCCTTGGAAGATTTGGTCGGCTTGTTGGATTTGCTGCTTGGCGCGAACCACCCAAGAAGAGCGATTGCCGCCAGAACGACGTAGAAGACGATGGTCCAACCCGTACTATGGGGAAAATGGTGATCCAGCAGCCCGATGTCCTCATGGGCCAACGTGATGACGGCGAGCTTCACGCCGACCCAGGCTACGATCGCATACGCCGTCGTCTCCAGCGCCGGCCGCTGTCCGAGCAGCTTCACGAACCAAGCGGCCGCGTATTTGATCAGGATCAGCCCCGCGACCCCGCCAAGCACGACGACGATGAATTGGCCGGTGTCCATCCCGCCGAACTCGCCCAGCGGGGAATCCGGCAGCCCAAGCGCCAGCGCCACCGCCGCCAGGATGGAGTCAATCGCGAAGGCGAGGTCGGCCAGCGCGATCTTCCCCACCGTCGGCCAGAAGCCCTGTCCCGCGGATTGCTCCTTCTCGTCTGAATGGGAATCCCCTTGCTTCTTCCCGAATCGGGCCTGCACGATATGCTTAATGCCCAAGTAGAGCAGATAAGCCGCGCCGATCGCCTGCACCTGCCACACGTTCGCGATGAAGGAGATGGCGAAGAGCGCTGCGAACCGGAATCCGAAGGCCATCACGATGCCATAATTGATCGCCTTCTTCTTCTGTTCGCCCGGCAGATGCTTCGCGATAACCGCGAGCACGAGCGCATTGTCGGCCGACAGCAATCCTTCCAAGCCAATCAAGATGAGCAAAGCCCACGCATACTCCAACCACAAGGACTCCAGCATGGTTTCCCCCTTAACTTCACGGTAATTTTTGTCGCCTGCTAAGCTAGCGTTCAATGCCGACTTCCTCCCGGCAATAGGTATACGTGTTAAGGCGCCGTTGGATTTCAAATATTTCCTCCCGCATCGTGTCCAGCCACAACTTTCCAAAATAATTCTTGAATTTTGCAGGAATGTGTCGAATTATAAAGAATATGATACCATTCTCTCTCAAAATATTTTGAGCAGCAGGAAGATTGGCAAATGACATCCAGGAGGTCTACACATCCATGAAGGCTAAGGAAAAGACATCACGATTTGCTGCAAGCAGATTTAAGCTCAATAGCAAGCTCTCACTCCGATCCATCCGCACGAAGATCATTGCCGCATTCCTTGTGATCTCCCTCGTTCCGCTGGTAGGCATCTCCATCTTCTTCTCCACCTATCTGAAGGATACCGTCACCGACGAGATTCATGCGAAGCAGGATGCTTATACGTCCTCCAACGTTCAAGCTATCGACCATACCATTCAGAACTATCTCTCCATTCAAACTCAGATGGTGGAGAGCGAAGCAATACAAAGCGGGGACCCGAATCGTATTATGGCTCTGCTTAATGACATGATGCATGTACATAAAGATGTGGAGATGTATGTGTACATAGACGCCAATGGGATCGGCACTACTCTCTCGAGTACGGGTGTACCGATTGGCGAGACCGGCTACATCAAAGTGTCGAAGCAGACGAAGAAGCCGGTCATTAGCGACATTCTCTACCCCGAAGAGACCGGCTCGGACCATCCGATTATCGTCATCTTCGTACCGCAGCTTGACGAGAATCAGAATTACAGCGGGGGGATTATTTGTACCCTCAATCCTGACAACTTGAACGTATTCACCAACAGCATCAAGGTCGGGGAGACAGGCTTCGGCTACTTGGTATCTCCTCTGGGCAAGCTCATTACTTATCCCGATAAGGCGCAAGTAGGCAAGAGCATCGAGGAAGCCTTCGCAACTTCAGATGCTGCCACGCTCAAGAAGAAACTGATGCAAGAAGCAACATCAGGGAACTTCACCTTCACGAGCAACGGCGCATCAATGGAGATCAGCTACGATACGGTTCCGACGACCGGCTGGCGGCTCGCCACATTCGCGATGGCCGATGAGATGTACACCTCAGTCGACAAGGCGAATCGGACGTCTGTCATCTTGATTATCGTCGTGGCAATCGTCGTTATCGCTGTCGCCCTGTTCTTGGGCCTAGCCATCGCCAAACCGATCATTACCGTGACGGCGACCGTGAAGAGGCTGGCGACGGGCGATCTGACGCCGCGCCTCGCGATCCGAAGCAAGGACGAGATCGGCGAACTCGGCAATCAGATGAATCAGATGGTCGACTCGTTCACGGAGATCATCGACAAGGCGAACAGAGTATCGGAGCAGCTGTCCGCTTCTTCGGAGGAGCTGACGGCCGCTTCGGTCGAATCCGTCGGCATCTCCAAGAATATCGCGACTTCGACGCAGGAAGTATTGAATGCGAGCGAAGCTCAATTGCATGGCTCCGAGCAGACCTCTACGGCGATGGTCGAGATGGCGCATGGCGTGCAGCGGATCGCGGAGTCTTCCTCCGTCGTAGCCGAAGCGTCCAACAGCTCGTTAGAAGAAGTTCGAAAGGGCGACGCGGCGATCCATCAAGCCGTGAATCAGATGAAGGCGGTTCGCGAGTCCGTCAGCCAGTCCTCCGAGAAGCTGCGCACGCTCGAGACTTACTCGAAGCAGATTGACGAAGTCGTATCGGTCATCACCGAGATTACGAACCAAACGCGGCTTCTGTCGCTTAACGCTTCGATCGAAGCTGCGCGGGCAGGCGAGCAAGGGCGAGGCTTCGCCGTGGTGGCGAATGAAGTCAAGAAGCTGGCGGAGCAATCCGCCGCGTCCGCGGATCGGATCTCCACGATGATTCGCGAGGTCCAAGCGACGACCGCGCAAGCCGTGGAAGCGATGGCCCAAGAAGTGAAGGATGTCGAGAGCGGCTCCGAACTGATCGTAGCCGCCGGCGATATCTTCGCCCGGATCACCGACGCCTTCCAAGAGATCTCGCACCAAGTGCAGGAAGTATCGGCCGCGTCGCAGCAGATGTCGGCGGGAACGGAAGAAGTTACCGCGTCGATGAACGAATTCGTCCACATGACGAAGACGTCATTCGACCATACGGAGGGCATCGCCGACGGCTCCAAGAAGCAGCTCGCTTCTATGGAAGATATCTCCGCTTCGGCAGAGGAGTTAAGCCGGATGGCCCAGGAGCTGCAGCAGTCGCTGAGCCGGTTCCGGATTAAGTAACGAGCAACCAAGAGCAACAAGGAATCAAAGAGAAGCCCCTTCCGCTGAACTAAAGGCGGGAGGGGCTTCTGGTTGTGGATTCGGGAGGCGATGCCGAACGGGATTGACTGTGCATATAGGGGTACAGCAAGATCAGCCCGGCGATGTATAGCGCCAATGCGATCCAAGCGGGCAACAGGTGGACAACGTCGGTGTAACCGATGTCGAAATGAACGCTCAGGGCCGAGAAGAACGCGGGAGCGCCGCCGAGAAGCAGCGTTCTCCATAGCCAGCTCTGGCCGAGTTGGATTCCCCATAGAGCCGTAATCAGCAGGACGATCGCGTCGGCGAACAGCGCGCCGCCGAAGCCCGCCCGATCGTGGGCAATGAGCGGAATCAGCCGCGGGTTGAAGGCATCCAATTCGCCCGTCGTCACTTGCATATACGCGAGGTCAGTCGGCACGAACACACGCGTCACGCCGAATCCGGCAATGGTCACGCCGCCGACCGCCAGCGCAATTCCTAGCGTGATGAAGCAGAGTTGTCCCCACATAGCCCGTCTCCAGATTCGATCGTTGATCAAGGTAACCAAGCCCCGATAAGGACGATCCGGGTTCCGCCGCATGGACAGCAGGAACATCGGGAGCAGGATGATGGCTGCCGCCGCATGCAATGGATCGAAGAATCCGTAGCCTAAATAGAGGAAGAAGCTCGGGAACCCCGCGATACAAGAGGCTGCGACAGCCGTTCTCGCCCAGTGCAGTCCGCAGCGCATGCCATGCTTAGCCAGTTGGTAATAGAGGACGCCCGTGGAGACCATCGTTCCGGCCAACGTAATGCGGTCGTGGGACATGAAATGAAGCAGGTGACCGTTAAAAGTCTTCAGTTGCGCTCTTGTCATGCCCAGGAAATCTTCGTCATACGGCAGAAGCACCGTCGATGCAGCGATGATGAAGGCAAGGAACCCGCCGATCATCATGCCTATGCCGAGCAAGCACATCCATCCCCAATGCCGCCAGAAGGACGGGGGATCGGGCTCGGCCATGTCTTGGACAGCCTCATGAATCACGGCGTCATTGATGCGCTTCGGAAGGCCCGGCCCGGCGAAGACAAGCCCGCTGCCTAGCAATACAGCGTTCGCCCCCGCGCGGAGATAATCTATCGCATCCTGAGGCTCGTGGACGCCTGCGGCAACCTTGATCGTCCAGTCGGCAGAGCCGAACTGCCGCACGGACTGAAGCGTTGCTAACGCTGTTGCCTTCGCACCGGCCCCTTCGACCGCACCGTCCTCTTCGCGGACCTCTCCGCCGATGACCACGCCGTCCCATGCCGAGCGGTTGATATTACCGAGGAGATATCGGAGACGCTCTTCCGGTTCGTCTGGCGAGAGATACAGGAATAGCGAACTTCCTTCTTCAGCTTCGACCGCGGCTGCGGCGGTTACGGCTGGGACTGCGGTTGCAACCCGATTCAGCACACGCAAGCATTCTGAAGCCTCAAGCTCGAGAGACAGCGTGTCCACATACAAGCCGGCAGCGCCGGATGATAGCAGATCGCCAATCAGTTGAAGCAATTGAGACTCTGCATCTTCTGCGGATGCTCCCGGCATTGGGGCGATCCGGACGTATTGGGGCAGATCGTGGCTCGGATGAGCCAGTACGACTGCTTGAGCCGTTGCTGTACGTCGGCGTCTGCCATTCGATCTCAGCTCCGAATTCATCTTCTCTCCTATGCCGACAACCGGAATATGCCTCAGCTCGCATTGCTCCCGAAGTTCATCCCCTGTGTTCAGATGAGCGATCTTCTCTGTGTCCTCTGCCAGCCGGGCATCCGTGTCGAGGACCACGCAATCGGGGATGGGCGCGTCAATATCGACAAATAAATCCAACATTCGATAGCGGGGTCTGCATCGTGGGCCATGCGCCCGCTACAAACCATTCGTTGTCACCGCCTTTAAGAACTATCTCGTTATGTGAAGTTATGAATGTTATGAGTTTCGACATGCTTCCGCGTTACTTCCTATTCTTTATTCTGTCCTTACATTAACAGCGCCCGCTTGGCACCGCAATATATAAATAAAGGGTGGCTCATGACAAACAAAAAAGCAGCCGCCAGTGGATGGGGGCTGCATGCAGGAAGTCCAGAATCTGCCTTGGCTTGTTCGCCTTGTGTTCCAAACTTGTCGCCGTCACCGTCTATACCCGCGTCAGCTTACCCGGGTTGCGCGCAGAGATCTAGCTGTGAATTGCCGCTGCTCGCATCTCCCAGATGTCCATCCGAGTGACAACCGTCTCGGCGCTTGCTCGCAGCAGTATTCCGTCGCTGTCTTCCAAGGACGCATACACTCTGGCTGTTAGGCAGACTTCGTCGCCAACGAATACTTCGATGATCGATTGGTCTGCGAAGATCCGCAGGCGCAGCGGCTCATCGGCGCTGGCGGGCGGGAGCTCGCCCTTGATCGGCGTCCTGTGGACATTCGGGAACAGGCTTGAGCTCGAACGGTCGATGGTGATCGAATGATTCGCCAGATCCAGGCGGACGTCCGTATGCTCGCGGCCGCATGGTGACGCGAAGACGGAGATGGCCAGTTCGCCGGTCTCCAGGCTTCGTCTATCGACTTCCACTGAACATTCGAAGGAAGTCGATCTCACGCCGGTGAGGGTGGGCGCCGGGGTGACGGGTATGTTTTCGAAGCGGCTGCTCTTGCCTCTCAGTGTCGCCAACTCAGGAACCGGAACCATCGCAAGCGCGCCGCTTGGCTTCAGGTCGACGATCCGCGGCAGCGCGAGCGCCCCCGCCCAGTCCAAGCGAACGGGGAAGTCCTCCCCCCTGCCCTCCGGAATCCATCCGAGCAGCACGCACCGCCCCTTCTCGTCGACGAATCCGGTGGAGGCGTAGAAGCCTTCCCACCCGCCGTAATCGACGGTGCCGTGCTTGCGAACGTCCGTGAGCCTATCGCCGCTGATCGTGCCGGACAGGTACCGCACCGGCCCGCTCGGGGAATAGCACAAGACGGCTTGGCCGCCGAAGCGGAACAGATGCGGACACTCCCAGATCCACTCCTCCCCCCGGTAGAAAATGTGCCTAAAGCTCCAGTTCTCCAAATCGTCGGAGCTGTAAAGCAAGCCGCAGCCCTTGCCGTCCGCGATCCCGCCGAGCAGCATGCGCCAGCCATCCGGCTCTCTCCACACGTACGGGTCTCGCCACTCGGTCACCTGAAGCTCGCCGTGCAGCGCCAAGGTTAACAGAGGGTTGGCATCCGGCTTCACCCAGCTGCGCAGATCCGCCGATCTCGCCGTCCACTGCTGCGCGCCGCTCGTCGCGTCCCGCTCCCCTTCGCCGATGCTCGTGTAGAACAGCTTGGCTTCATTGCCGTCTACTACCGAGCAGCCCGAGAAGCAGTGGAGTTCTCCCCGCTCCCGGGAAGGCGAGAGCGCGATCGGCTGATGCGTCCAGTTCACCAGGTCAAGACTTGAGGCATGTCCCCAGTGAATGTCGCCCCACTCCGGCGCCGAAGGATTATGCTGATAGAACAAATGGTATTCGCCATTCAGCTGAAACGGACCGTTCGGATCGTTCATCCAATTGCGCGGCGCCGTCAAATGATATCTCGGTCTGTATCGATCCACAGAATCACGCTCCATTCGATTACGATGCACACATTATAGCCACGACGCCGAACTGTTCATGCTGCCTGCAAATTGTATTTTCACCCGCCGCTTGCCATGACTCCTGTCACCAGATAGAGCCCCCGGGCTTGTCATCTACATGACTTCCTTCCTGCTCATTTCATTCACACCTTAAACGTCTTGACCTGCTCTTGCAATTGCCCAGCCATTGTTTGCAGTTCCGCCGAGGAGGCGGTGATCTCTTCGCCGGAAGCGAGCTGCTGCTGTGCTGCAGAAGAGATGCTCTCCGTTCCGACCGTATTGTCTCTAGACAATGTCGCGATGCCCTCTATCTTCTCAATGACCGTATCGGCGCTCTGGGCGATGATAGAGGATACCGACGTGACTTCGGCGACGCCGCGCTGCAGATCGTCAAGCGAATGCTGGATATGCTGGAAGGAGTCTCCCGCGTTCCTGACCGCACCCATTCCCCGATCCACTTCCTGGCGTCCAGCGGCCGTTGCTTCGACGACCTTCTGAATATGATGCTGAATCTCTTGAATATACTGAGTGACTTGCTGCGTATTGCTCTCCGATTGGACGGACAACTTCTTCACTTCACTCGCAACGATGGAGAATCCCCGTCCATGTTCGCCGGCACGCGCCGCTTCAATCGAGGCGTTCAGCGCTAACAAATTCGTCTGGGCAGAGATCTCGGAGATCGTATTGACGATGTCGCCGATATGCCGGGATCTCTCTCCCAATTGGCCAATGGCCTCAGAGAGCAAGTTCATCGTCTCGTGAATCGAACTCATCTGCTCTACGGCAGATGCAATCGCACTGCTGCCTTCTATAACTTCTTGCAACGTATGCTGAGCGGCCTTCATCGCATGCTGTGACCCCGCCGCGATCTGTTGCGCGCCGGCCGCCATGGAATGGAACACGGCCGTGCCTTCTTCCACCATTCTCAATTGGCGCTCCGAGCTTTGAGCAATATCGCCGATCGTCCCCGCAATATACTCGACCGCTTTGCTATTCTGTTCGGCGCCGGCAGAGAGCTGCCCGGATGCGGAATTAATACGGTAGGACATGGCCTTCACTTGCTGAATGACCTTCTGAATCTCGATCGACATACCGTTGATGGAAGCGGCGATCGGCTTCAGCATTCTTAGATTGTCTTCATTCAGTTGTGTAGAGAAGTCGCCGTTGGCCATCTGGCTCATATGGGTCATGATCTTGCCCATTGGATAGACGAACCTGCGGAAATTCAGCATTCCAATTCCCGCCCCTAACAATCCGCCACAGCAGAAAATGGCAAGGATACTGATGATCATCTTACGGGGATCTGCATCAGCCCCGTTCACAGCCAACACTCCCCAGCCAAGCAATCCGGCGCCAATGGCCGCAGGAATACCGCTTCGAATCAGATAACTGCTCAAAGTGATCGTATCCGTCTTCTTCGTCATGACCTATCCCCCAACAAAGGATGTAAGAGCATTCTATAATTCTACAAAGAGTGCTAATATCCTTTTTTTGGCGCGGATACGGGTCCTCATGTATCATTTGACAGAAGGATGGGGCTTCCTTCATCCTGAATGAAATGGTCTTCTACCGTTGAAGGGGGATATAGTCCGTATGAATCGTCACCATGAAGAGTCGATCGATAAATTCGTCGCCCTGTATAAGGATGATCCTGCTGTTCTCGCCATTCTGCTTGGAGGCTCCCTAGCTCATGGCTTCGCTAAGCCGGAGTCGGACGTCGATATCATGCTCATCGTCGAAGAGTCCGACTTCCAAAGAAGGAAGAACGAGAATGAGCTCGCGTTCAGTGTGCGGGAGAATATATGCAACTATCCGGGGGGTTACATCGATTGTAAAGTTGTCAGCCTATCCTTCATGAACACGATTATGGTTAACGGCAGTGATGCTGCGCGATACGCCTTCCAAGACAGCAAAGTCCTATGGTCCCGAATCGACAATCTGCTGGAGCTAGTAAGCCTTATCACACGGTTTCCAATCCAAGATCAAGAACGGCGAAGAACAAGATTCGCTTCGCAGGTATTAGCATGGAAGTGGTTCTACAGCGAAGCAGTCAAGAAGGACAACCTCTATTTGAAATACCTCGCGATTCAGAAGATAACGCTATTCGCTTGCCGCCTCATTCTCAACGAGAATCAGCTGTTGTATCCTTACCACAAATGGCTGCTCCGTGTCGTCGGCAACGCCTCCCGCAAACCGATTGACTTTGACAAGTCCATCGAGCACTTGCTGGCACATCATACGCTGGATGGCGTGAATGCCTTCTGCGAGCAGGTTCTGCGATTCGTAGAGCTGGATCCATCATCGCTGGATTGGCCGAATCAGTTCCTTCATGACAGCGAATGGAACTGGATCGCGCATGAACCGCCGATAGATGATCTATAAGGGTTGATCCGTGCAGCCCCCTTATTGCGGGGCTTAGATGTATAACATCATGTATCCCTCCGATTCCCGTAACGGAGTCTTGGCATCTACGCCACAATGCTCGCATCCTGCAGACATCGGCTTCACCAGCGCCTTCTTCTCCCCCGCGCCGACCATCTGTCCGACGACTCCCGTCGCCGTGTCTGATATTCGGCTTAACATAAATACGTCCACCGTACCTATCAGCATTCGAAGGACGGAGTCGATAAAGATGGGCCAAGTAACGGCAAAGAGACTGAGTTTCTTCCATGATGGTGTGCGATCCGATGCTGTCACTTTTAGATGCTCCTAGTATGTCTTCGTTTGGATGGTGTACCTAGTGTAGTGGTTGCAAGGCAGCGTCATGAGTTTATCCCCTCATTCATTTGGATAGTCGCTCCTTGACTGTACGGATAAACATCTGGGCGGGATAGCTGAGATATTTGTCCATACGGTGGACGATACTCATCTGCCGGTACGGTGCATGATCTCTAATTGGAATATACCTAATCCGAGGGTCTCCGACCGACTGGACGAGATGTGCGGTCTGCACGGTTACCCCTATATTCTCCGCAACGAAGCGAAAGAGCGACGGATTCGAGGTTGTCTCCACAAGCGTATGCAGTTCAAATCCGTGCTCGCGACACGCATTCTCTACCAGTTCTCTCCCCCAATAACCTGTCGGATAGATGACCATCGGCAGATCCTTCAATTCGCTCAACTGCACAGATTCCCTGCTAGCCAGCTCGTGCTGCGCGGATACGACCAGTCCATACTCTTCCCGAGCCAGCGGATGCACAGTCAGCCGTTCGTCGGGAAGCGGAGCCAGCGTTAATCCGATATCGATCGTCGTATCCAGCACCAGCTTGACGATATCAACCGAGGAGATGATGCGCAGCCCAACCTTCGGAAACTGGTGATGGAAATCGATAAACAGCGGAGTAAGCCGATAATCCAACTCCGAAGGCAGGACTCCTACTGCGAGCCGTCCGCCTTGATAACGGCGAATCTCGGATAACTCGTCGTAAGCGTTCTTCAGATCGACGAGCATGTTCCGGCTGTGCTTGTGAAGCACCCTTCCTGCGTCCGTGAGCGCAATCCGTTTGCCGATCCTGTCAAACAAAGGCGTGCCGACTTCCTCTTCCAGCGCTTTGATCTGAAGGCTTAGATTAGGCTGGGAGATGTGAAGCTTCTCGGCTGCTCTCGAGAAATGCAGTTCTTCACAAACGGCTATAAAATACTCCAGCTGCCTTAATTCCATCTCTTCGGCCCCAATCATTTGTAATACCAATGATAATAATAATTTCCATTGAATTGATCAATGGTTTAATTCAATCTACGATGAATTCACCACGAAATAACGAGGAGACTTGTGATGAACAAAATGAACAAATGGGCTTCCCTGTTCACCGGACTCGCCCTGTTTCTCGCGTCGCTTAACTTGCGGCCGGCCATCAACGCCGTATCGCCGATCCTCCAAACGATCCGCTATGATCTCGGCATGAACGCGTTCGTCGCCAGCTTGTTAACGTCGATTCCCGTACTCTGCATGGGTCTCTTCTCCCCAATAGCAGTCCAATTCGGCCGGCGATATGGGATCGAGAGAATGATCGGCATATCGCTAGCCATTATTGGCGCAGGCAACGCGCTGAGGTTAATCGCTCACTCAACCTTCCTCCTGCTAGTCACCGCCTTTGTAGCCGGCGTTGGGATCGCTATGATTGGGCCGCTGCTCTCCGGCTTCATTAAGCACCGGTTCCCATCCCATGTACCGACGATGATCTCGCTCTATACGATTGCGCTCGCGCTTGGCGCGACCGCAGCTTCCGGTTCTGCCATCCCACTTCAGTCCAGGTTGCATTCCTGGCAAGGCTCCTTATCCTTGTGGGCGACACTCTCCTTCTTCGCGCTGCTGACGTGGCGAATCGCCGTCTTGAGGGGAGCTCCGCGGTCGAACGTCTCTGTGGTGAGTAATGCCAAATTGCCCTGGGGTAATGCTAAAGCCTGGATGTTAACCCTTTCCTTCGGTATGCTGGCCATGCTGTTCTTCTCCTTGACCGCCTGGCTGCCTCCCGTAATCCATGGTATGGGCTATAGCACACCCTATGCGGCTAACTTGCTCACCTTATTCTCACTTATCCAAATCCCGGTCAGCCTCGTTCTTCCGAAACTTCTTAAGCGAATTCCATCCCGCGTATTGTGGCTGCTAACCGGTTCAAGCTTCTTCTTAGCGGGCTTTGTGCTTCTAGGGACGGGACGGTTGCCTTGGTTCGCCGTCATCCTGCTCGGCATAGCACCGGGCATTCTGTTTCCATTGAACCTCATGCTGCCAATAGACGAGGCAGAAGGGGCACCAGAAGCAGCCGCATGGTCTGCCATGACTCAGTCGATAGGCTATACTACCGGCGCCTTGGGACCGATTCTGCTCGGGTGGCTGTATGATGCTACTGGCGGAAGCTATCCCATGCTGGTGACGGGGATGGTGTTCATTAGCGTCATCATGATCTGCTGTCAGTTGAGGATATTCTATCAACGTCGGCCAAGCTTGGAGTAAGGTTACTGGTTCAAGGAGTTACCGTTCCAATCTACGTCGGCAATAGCAGCCGGAAGGGATTCCTCAAGCTCCGTTCTCTTCCGCATATTGAATTCTTTTATCTTGAGAAGCATGCAGCTTTACCATCGCGATTCGGGCAATAGGCTGGATCACTAAGCTCTCAGCGGCGAGTACAATGATGAAATTTCTTGGCCAATTCGTTACCCAATTGCTCAAGAGTTCAGCACTAAATCCTTGAGCTACAGCATTACCGATAAGCGTCATGCAGGCTGACATTCCTATGACAGTGAATAAAATTCGGAATAAAATTTGGGCATTAAAGCTATCCGTTGGTTTTGTGAACATATGGGTCAATTTCTCTGCGATTCGTCCAATAACAAGCGCCTCAAGTAACATGGCAATAACGATCATGATCGGCAACATCTTAAGAATGGATAACACAACGTCTCCATTGAAGTTCTTAACGGATAGAATCGTACTTAATGACGTCATTAATAGAGCGGTCATGGCACAGATGATTAAACCGTACAATGCACCCTCCTTACCGTTTCTCGGCAACCTTGTTTCTTGATTCATTCTTCTCTTCCTTTCAGCGCGATTATTCAAATAAATGGGGTAATCGTTTAGCTATCGTTTTTAACGGATCTGTCGATTTTTGCGTTAGACAAAGCATCATGGCCCCTTCAATCGAAGCGGTCAACATCAAGGCCAGATCAGAAGCTGATTCACTCGAGAAGCCATCCGTTACAAGTTTCGCGGCGTAAATGTGCTGTATGTTTTCATACAGCGCACTACACGCACGCCGGACCGGTTCACTTACCGTTGCCATCTCACTGACAATGCTGCTAAATGTATAGCCCGTAATGGTGCCCTCTGTTTCTAGGTTGTAAATTAACTTATCAAGAATAGCCTGCGTGGCTTCCTTAGTGGATTTATGTCCCCTGATTATCGTTTCGATTTCTGCCGTAATTGTTTCTTTCAAGCCGTTTAAACAAGCAATTAAGAGTTCTTCTTTGCCGTTTGGAAAATGATGATATAGCGCTCCTTTTGTAACGTTACAGGCTTTCAAGATTTCATTGAGTCCTACCGTTTTATACCCCTTCTGCTGAAAAAGAGCAGTAGCTGTATGGATCATCAGCGACTTTGTATCCAAAATTTATTGCACCTCCTAACATACCAACCGGTCTGTATGCCATGATAACAAATTTTAGACCCATGATGTAAGTGTTTTTTAATTAAAGTCCACTCTAAATAAGTTCAGAAAAGCATATTTGTCCTCGAAGTGTGCATAGAAGGTAGCACGGTTAATGTTAGCCTAAACGGATGCGGCGCTCCCGAAAGCCAGATACGTCGTTAGCGTACGATTCTTGTGCTGCGACTCCGTCTCGGATTAAACGCGGGAAAATCAAAGGATCCCCCTGACCACAAAAGGACCAGTCAATATGACTGGCCCACTCGCCCTTCCCTTCAATCAAATTACGGCGGTTCGGAGGCATAAAAAGGATTGTGCAAGGAAAGCTTCAAATAACTTCAATTCGGCTCAGCCCATTCGAACGTCCAACCTCGCAGCCATTCACATAAACTGCCAACCCGCTTCCCTTCTTATATCGCTCCCCTGTTTTATCATAAACAATGGTGACCATCTTCCCACGGTAATTCACTCGATCTAGACAGAAGTAGTCCCACTTCCCTTGCGGAACAAGCGGATTCACCTCAAGGATCTCATCACTTCTTGGACGCAAACCGACTAAACCCGTAATGATCAAGTCGGTATAGGTGGAATGGTTATAATCCTTGCCTCGTTCGCGTCCCCCCTTGTCCTTCGGCCAGCCCCAACCTTCGAGAATTCGCCGCGACAACCATTCACCCGTGAAGGGGTCCAAATTCTCATCCAACCAAGATACAACCGTTCCTTCCTTACGCTTCCTGTAATGACTCTTCGCATAGATCCGAAGGACATCCAAATAATCCGCTCGATCCAACCAAGGTTGGCTGTAATGATTCAATACATTAGCCAAAGCAGTGAGGGTCTGTGAGGTCGCGAACGGCCACGAAGGCCCGTTCCACAAACATTCGTGGG
The DNA here is from genome assembly GCF_014212015.1 of Cohnella lubricantis. Taxonomy (GTDB): domain Bacteria; phylum Bacillota; class Bacilli; order Paenibacillales; family Paenibacillaceae; genus Cohnella; species Cohnella lubricantis. Next base: position 17,161 of record NZ_JACJVN010000026.1, read on the forward strand.
ATTCAAGCGGAAACATAAACCGGTGGTGCCGTTGCTCGGCAGTCGTTGGTCCGTGTTGCGCTCCGAATCCCTCCGGATCCAGGAGTTGCTTCCAGGCCTCCTCATACCCGGGGTCAGGCAAGTTGAAATACCAAGGAATAAAGCCGATTTGTTCTCTAACATTATGAGCCGGATCCATGGAGCGGAAATCCCAATCCTGAACCAAGTCCTCTGCCTTCTCCAGGGGGATTACTTTGAAGAACCGGTCTTGCTCATCCCAGAGCCTCTCCTGTACTCCCTTCTTCAACCGATCTGCTTTAGCACGGAATTCGGATTCGGATTGAGGGTCGCCAGCCGCAGCTGCGATCTGAGCAATCGCCGTTGCATCCGCATACATATATGAATTCAAGGTAGGACGAAGGCCCGACCCGCTAATCGAATGCTCCATCGCGTCCCGATCGTCATAAGACCAGAATAACCCGCTCTCGTTTAAATTGCTCTCTTCCCATTGTTTGAAATTATCGATCAAATCAGGGAGGAACCTAATCGCGAACGATAGATCGCCCGTTACTTGGCAATAACTCCATATGGAATCAGCCAACCAACAGCTGTAAGATCGGACACTGCCGCCCTTACGAAGCCAGAACTGTATGTAATCGTCTAGAAACTCGCGGCGATGGCTCAACCAACGGCCTTCATTCAGATGATGACCGACAGCGCAATTGATCGAATTGTGTTTGCCTGCCCATGGCACGTCGGGATGAAATTCAGTGATAATCGAGCCGTCAGTCGTATGTTTAAGGTGCTTTCTATAAACCCACCAACGGAAATAATAGGTTTCTTCCAACTCCCGATCAGGGCATTCGAATAGGGGCATCGTATCGCCTAGCCATTGCCAGGCCGATTCGTTCGGAATAGCCTGCGCAACTGTTTCTTCGTCCTGTTCGTTGAAGCGATCTATATAATGTTTGAACCGATTAGATTGAAGCAACATAATCTCTCCGCCTTCCGATTAAACATGTACGCTAACTGTCTACCGGTATTTTCACTATAAAAGATGACGTTACGTAAGGTGCAAGCAAAATTTAAAATTGCATGTAGTTCCACGTCAAAAGTTAACCTCCTGTCCATTTCGTGAACAGGAGGCTATGTTGTCGGCGGAGCGAAAGACGGTTTTCCACTGCTGCACTCTCGAGACTTCTAACTTTACCAATTTATTACCATAGTATCACATGATGATATATTTATAGAACAACTATCGATAACTTGCCGTTACTAGTGGTACGGGAGTCTGTAACATCTATAGAGCGATAAATTAAGGGCATCCGTAGAGGTGCCCTGCTTGGTGTTATCTCACTTACATTTCAAAAAAATTGTCTCTTTCTACCTTGCACACTCTTAGCCCAAATCGTTTATACCAAACCGTTTTCCCCTTTTCCTGCGCCACCTTATGCATCGCATGATCTTTCCAATTCTGGATTGACTCCAGGGAATCCCAATAAGAAACCGTAATCCCTAGACCTTCTAGATCGCGATCGCTGCTTTCTAAAAGAAATTATGCAATTGAACGAGAAACTTCATCAAGAACTCGCTTTGATTAAGGGACTGGAGATTGGCACAGTAAGAATTGGCACCTTCTCAAGTGTATCGATTCAATGGCTGCCCAGACTACTTAAAGAATATCACGATCAGTTTCCTCTAATCGAAACGAAATTACTAGATGGAAACTATCATGAAATTGAAAACTGGATCGTTAGCGGGGAAGCTGATTTTGGTTTTGTGAATGTTCCTACACAAGAAGGATTAGAAGTGATTCCGTTGAAAAATGATAAAATGCTCTGCATCTTGCCATCTAATCACGTTCTTCGAGAGCAATCAACAATCCGATTAGAACAAATCGTGGATTTGCCTTTCATAATGCCTGTCGCAGGTTGTGACATTGAAGTACAGCGCATTTTCTCTACTGTCACAGACTCAATACGATTTATGTATACGACCATTGGATGAGGAGCATTTCCGTTCAATCGGTATAGCTGCCGTTTCTTTTACAAATGTTTCTCCGGCGGCCAAGAAATTTATTAATTTTATTGCCGAGCGGGTTGATAAATTATAAACAAAAATTCGCCCTACCCTTATGATAGGGTTCGCCATAACTTCTATAGAGCGAAATCGAAGGCACCCGACCGGGTGCCTTCTCTGCGTAACTGTATATAAAACTACTCCGCCTTCACCGTCTGCCGCTTGGCGTCGATGACCAGCCCCGCCGACTTCATAAAGTCGTAGCCCAAAATACCGTCCATCTCCAATCCGTACTCCATGCTCCCGATCTCTACCTGAAAGCCCGGCACCAACTGCCCATCGAGCTCAATCCCGTCCAGCGTCTTCGTGTAGACATACTCGATGCCCCCCACGCCTCGGATCGTGTCCACAATATCGTCCTCTTCGGGTACAATGCCGATCTCGCCCACGATGTCGGCCTTAATCAGCGTGCTCGCCGAGCCTGTGTCCAGCAGCACCTTGCCCAGTTCGAGCGTCCGGCCCCGAAAATGAATGGTAACAGGCACGAAAGGCAATCCATGCTCCTCGGAGAAAATCATCGCGGCCCCCGAACGCCGACGTACCGTTCTCTGGCGATCAGTTCTGGACGAGACGTGTGGAAGAAGCAATACTCGCGGCTCGGTTCCTCCCGGTGCAGTTCGTTATAGCGGCGGAGCGCCGAAGTGGAGTCTGCGAACGAGTCGATGACAATGACATCCTCAATGTACCGCTGCCCGCCTTCCGAGTGAGCCTTCTTGGCCTCCAAGACAACCCACTCCTCCGGGAAACGCTCCTGAACTTCCTTCCAGCGCATTCCGCCACCTCCGACCTTTCCATTTCCATTATTATACCATACACAGCAAAGGGGATCCGACATGATTAGCTTCCACAACCCCCTGCTGCAGCTACTCAAGCAGCGATTCGAGCATCATGCTCTCCATCAGGCTGATTAGCAAAATGCATGGATCATGTCCACTACCGTTGTCTCGTTCGTCGAGAAGATCGCCATGCAGGAACCGGGAGAATGTTTAAGATCCTCCTGCTCCCCGATCGCGAGGCCGTAGACAGTGTGGGCTACTGGCATCAGAGCTGGCCAGCACCCCCTCCTCCAATGCGATTTGTCGCAAGCTCGGCTTCTCGCTCATGGGCGAGTGTGATTTTGAATACCCCATTGGGACACCATCCGGTGCAATGACTGGAGATTAACCGTCGGCGAGACAGGCGGACGTTGACCGTATCGCGACCTGCAGCTTGTTGCATTCTGCGCGTGATGCGGCACTGCGACCGGGGACGGGCAATAGAGAGCTGACTGCAGGCCCGTGATGAGATGCCGGTGATCCGCACTGACAACGGTCCACAATTCCTGATTGATTGAAGAAGATCGGGCCAAATTCCGTAGAACATTGTAATAGATTGCAAAACTGAGCATTCATACGATAACCATAATTCATACGGTGTAGACTCCGGAATTAGAGGGCCTAGCCGAAGGTCTATCATCAAATCCCTCCCAAAGTCGAGCATTCCATTACGGAATACCTTTCGCAACTGAGCATTCTTTGAGCGCTTGGACAGCAACGGATTGATGATCATAACTGTGATCACTTTGCCGGAGGAAGCATGGGCCGCAAGGAGTCCGAGGATGACAATACGATAGAGGTTTTTAAGTTTCCGTACGGCGACAGCCGATCCACGAGATTTGTTAATTCATCTATGGACGCCAACGACACCTTCAGAAAAAAACAGGCCTCTCCGGTAACGCGAAAATATTCGAAAATATCAGGATCGCCGGTTATGATTTCCTCAAATTTTCGATGATGCAGATTGAGGTCGCTTACTTGAATAATAACAGATATAGGCCTTCCGATGGCTGCGCTGGAGACAGTAGCCTTGAAAGAAGTGATGACGCCTTTATCTTGCAGCTTCCGAATCCGGTCCGACACGCTTGGCCGGCTTAGATTTAATTTCTCCGACAACTGGCTGACACTTACTCGGCCATCGATCTGAAGCTCCTGCAATAGCCGGATATCCAACTCGTCCATTCGGTTTCCTCCTTATTTTCAAATTGAAGAATTATCGAGAAATAAACATAATTTATGAAGCTCCGATATCTCAATTCCCTTCCTTTTAGTATATCGAACCCGGTTCTTCCTTACTATAATTTTATTATCATCAAGTTTTCGGTGTATTCACAAAGGAGTAGATAACCCTATGAGCTCAATCAATCGGACGATCGGTCTTCCGGAGGCCACTGCACTTACGATGGGATCCGTTCTCGGAAGCGGAATTCTTATTCTGCCTAGTTACACAGCTGAGTTGGCCGGACCGGCTTCAATCGTATCGTGGATCCTATTATGCCTGCTAAGCATACCAATTGCCTTTTCCTTCGCCAAACTTGGCTTGAAGTTCAATCATTTTGGGGGCATAACGAATTTCGTTCAGCATGCCTTCGGCTATACATGGAGTACTCTGACAGGATGGTTGTCATTCGCCTGGGGAGCAACCGGCAATTCGGTGGCTGCGCTTGCCGGCGCTGCTTACGTAACGGAAGCTTTCCATTGGTCTAGGGAGGCAGCCTACGCTCTGGCGCTCGCTTTTCTTATCTTTGCTTTTGTCAGTAATTATTTCGGGCTGAAAATAAGCGGAACCGTCTCGTTAATCCTCAGCGGGGTTGTTCTTATACTACTGTTGGTTACCATTGCCTTTACATTTCCCGCTGTCGATGGGGAGTCTTTCAAGCCGTTTGCCCCGCATGGCGTCTCGGGGATCGGGCAAGCCTGCGTGGTTATATTCTGGGCGATGTTCGGCTGGGAAAATATTACTCATCTTGTCCCGGAATTGAAAAATCCTAAACGGGACGTAATGCGCAGCATGTGGATCAGCGTCGGTGTGATCGGCATTGTTTATATACTGCTGTCACTGGTTACCGTCGGCACGCACACTTTCGGTTCCGGGGAAGCAGCCGCTCCGTTAACTCTGTTGATGAACCGCGGCCTAGGCATAGGAGCTGGCGCCGCAACAGCGATTATCGCCTGCATCGTATGCACAGGAACGCTGAATGCGTATCTCGCCAGTTCTTCCCGGCTTGGCTATTCCATGGGGCAAGAGAACAAACTGCCGTCCTGGTTCGCCGCCATGAACAAGAGGCAGTTCCCTTATCGCTCCGGCCTCTTTCTATTTCTTGTTAACGCCGGAGCATTAGTCGTCAGCTATGCGGCGAACATTTCCGTTAATCAGCTTATGTTGATCCCGACTACGCTCGGTATCGTCGTATACGTCATTGCCTCGCTCTCCTGCTTGCGATTGCTGTGGACCGACAAGAAGGGACGGATATTTGCCTTCATCGCATCCGTAAGTTGCCTCGCTATCGTTCCATTCTCCCATGGATATGCGGTCGTCCCCATTATCGTGGCCACCGGGTGTTTATGTTACCTCGGAATTAGAGCAAGGCAGTCACGGAAGGTATCATCAGCCAATTTGTCTTTAAAAGACAATTTTAAAGCATGACCGCATGACAATTTCAAATAAAATCAACCCGGCAGAATGGGAAGACTGCCGGGTTTTTGTATTATCGCTTATGCTGTGTTCTTTGGCATTAATGATTATTTAGTCAGCATGCGCATCATAACATCGACATCCGGGAAGCCGTATTCTTCTTCGCCCTGTTCCTGCAGAATGAGGCTATTGATGACGGAGATGTACCAGCACAATAACTGCCGGGGATCCCCCGCGGAGAATTCGCCGATCTCTTGGCCTTGGACGAAAATGGGCATCAACTGGTTGATCATCGTGTTAGGCGAGTATTCCTCAAGAATCTGCTTAACCTCCGCAGGAACTTCATCCGTCTTACGCGCTTTGAGAATGAGCATAAAAGCATATTTGTTATTGTCGTCCAGCATGTTCTGGGTTAGCGCTTTGATCTGTTCATAAGGGGTTCCAGGCAGTTGTCGGCTATCATCGATCTCGCTGGCCGCATCTTCCAACAATTCATGGACGATCATCGTGTAGAGCGCATCCTTGGATTGAAAGTAGCGGAAGATGAGTCCTTCGCTAATGCCCGCAGCCGCTGCGATCATGCTCGTCTTCGTACGGGCGAAGCCGTGGCGCGCGAAGATCTGGAGTGCGGCTTGTTTGATCTGCGCCGTGCGTTCGTCGCGGATTCGCTCGAGCTGTTGTTTGTTTAAGGGGGACATGAATTCAAGCTCCGATCTGTGGATAAGTTGCTTTTATTATATCATAGCAATTCTCTTGTCAGATCCCTCAGGCCGATAGGTGGAGGATTCAGTGAAAGGCAGTACCCGTTGGATCAGCAGCTCGAGATATTGCTCTGGACGGGCAAAGCAGGCCAGATGCCCGGCATTCCGAAATAAGCGCATACTCCTTGTGCGGCGCGTCGATATCCTGGAAAAACTCTTGGGCTGTCGCAGTCGGCGTAACCAGATGCGTATCCCCTTGGAAGATGAAATGGTGATATACCGGCTCTCCGCAATTCCGTTCGGCGATTGCATCCGGAGTTTGCGCGCGTTTTTGTATTGGTTGAACTTCCTCAGAAATCAGATCCGGCAGAACGTTTGTTTTGCTCATAATGACATCTCCTCATTTGTTTATTTTTGAGTGAGTAGATCACTCATTAAACGTATGCAAATTTCCTTTAAATGTCAATTGTTTTAAGGCTGAGTTATAGATGACTATTGTTTATGAAACCATTTTCTGAATTTCGTTCTCGCATTAGTCCAGTAAGCAGCTGATCCAGGGTGGCGGCGCCCAGACGACCAAAGGCGGCGACTTCTGTAAAACTATGAAAGACCCGAGTTAGCCGTATTTCAAGCTAATCGGGCCTTTTTTCGTCCAACTGCCGCTCTATCCTCTTTAACACCAGAAAGCCTTTTCCCAAATAACGATTCGCCTTACTTGTGATAAGGTTCTCCGCGCTGTCTATAACGGCAAGTTTATAAGGCACCCTGTCAGGGTGCCTTATATCTCAAAATAACTTAACTATTTGAACTACATCCTTCCCTGTAACCTCTACTGTTTGAGCACCAACTCTTTTATACATTACATCCCCTAAGAAACAAGGCTCATCCCCTGTTTCAATTCGAATTATAAAAACTGCTCTTTCTTTGTAAACTAACGATGTTATATTTGAGGCTACTCGAACTTTTATGTGATCGGATAAACTACTTTTATTGATTCGGTCTGAAATAAACTGGTGATATTTATCAATATTTGTGTGGAATTGCGCTTCGTGGTCGATACCAACAACATTAAATCGTCCCACTTTGATTGGATCAATATTGTATAATTCTTTGACTCGTCTTGCATCGGCATCTTTATCGCATACGCCAATCACTATGTAGCCAACCTTATTTCGTCCAAGGTTAGCTATTCCACAAATTGTTTGCAATATCTTTTCAAAAGCCTCGGAATCAAAGGCTTTATGTTGATCAAGTCTATGCAATCCTTGCTTAAAATCATAGCTGGCAGCTTCTGTACCTGACTTTTTAATTAGATTTTCAAATTCGGTAATACCCGTAATAACAACTGGGTCCAATGGATTATCCCTGAAATACTCACGAATAATTCCTTTAATTGCATTTATGTTAGTTCTTCTATTTAGCGCGCTCCAATTTCCCCCGGTGGTAATATTAATATGTTGATCAATGCCTTCAAGTGCTTTAATTAACCCATTCAAGTCTGCTAACTGCTTTTTCTCCAAAAAAAGTATCTCATAGAATGCTAGAAAGATAACTTGATAATGTCGAGGAATGCGATTATTGCCATTAGTCTGTCTTGTGAGTTCCCTAAAACCTGCTCCCGCATTTTTAATTACTTGTGAAATTAGGTCATGCGTTTGTAAAAAAGCCTTTTCAATTACCTCTTTTCCCTGCGCGTTAACAAGCCTATCTACTTCCAATTTTGTTCCTTTTGCGCTCGCTAACGCCTCGTCACTGGAATCTGTAGGACGTCCATAATAAGAATCTAAAACTGGGTTAGAACTAGCTGGCTTATTATCATCCGGATAAATAATAAAGCCAAGTATATCTGCTATTAAGTCTTCGTCTCGACTATCTCGAATATCTTCTTTTCTAAATATTCCATTTTGAACCCAATATATATCCTCAACCTTAATGCCGTAGTCTAGGTCCCTATTAGTTATGCTTATCGTATCCATATTGTTTAACAACAGAACAGAGCTATGAGAGACATCTCCTCTGATCTCAGATGATAAATCTCTTACAGCGTCCGCAAAGGCTCCAATTACTCCTGCTTGCCTTATTTCCTGATTAGAAAGTCGTCTTCCATTAGAATTTATTCTACGAAATATCTCATCGATATCTTCCACCTTGTCTAGGCGATACGTCGAGATTGGGAGTTTATAGTTTGCAAAATGGGTGCATAGACTCCTTTCAAATTTAGGTTCCTTTTGTGTTAACTTTCCTTCATCAAGTAGCTGCTTTGCAGATGCCATTGTCTCTAAATCAAAATGTTGTCCTCTAACATCTAATTTATTTTCAATAAAACTAAACATAGCATTTAATCGTTGCATTCCATCGATAATTTCATATTTTGCAACTCCGTCAATCTCCACCTCTGCAAGAAGTATTAACGGAAGAGGGTATCTTTTAATCATAGTATCAATTAATTGAGACTTTTCGTCTTTAGTCCAAACTAACTTTCGTTGATATCTTCTGTTTACAATAAGCTTTCCTTCAAGATACCAAGAGTAAACTTCCTGAACATTCTCAGCGCGAATATTAAGATCAATTCTTGATGGTTCCGCCATATTTAAACACCTCTTTGGAAGAAAGTTAACATTAACATAATTCTTGATCGAACAGGAGAATCCTCTAATTCAAAAAACTTGCCCTTATTTATGATACGGTTCCCCCCGATTAATCTTAAACGCCCGGTACACCTGCTCCAGCAGCAGCACCCGCATCAGCTGATGCGGATACGTCATGCGCCCGAAGCTCAGCTTCTTGTCGGCGCGGGCGAGCACCGCCGGCGACAGGCCGAGCGAGCCGCCGATGACGAACGCCACGGAGCCGCCGCCGTAGACGGCCTGGCGCTCCAAGTGCGCGGCGAGCTGCTCGCTCGTCCACGCCTCGCCGTCGATGGCTAGCGCCACGACGTGCGCGCCGTCCCGCAGCGCCGCCAGGATCCGCTCGCCTTCGCGCGCGCGCACTTGCTCCTCCTCCGCCGGACTCATCGTGTCCGGCGTCTTCTCGTCCGGCAGCTCGCGGATGTCGAGCCGGGCGTAAGCGCCCAGCCTTTTTGAATATTCCGCCACGCCGTCCGACCAATACTTCTCCTTCAGCTTGCCTACGCACACCAGTTGAATCTGCATGACGCGAGTCTCCTCCGCTCTCCGAATTCCACGTTAGTTGCTCCTATCGCAGCACAACGCAGGAACAACCAATAACCCGGCACCCCAACTAGCGAGTCACCGGGCACAGCCATCCTGCTCAACCCATTCCATTCGCACCCACCGACCACCGTACCCGCCGCATCTGCCGCGCCAGCGCCAACTACGGCCTTCTCGCCGCCACGCCACGCACCGCCTACAGATACTTCCGCAAATTGTTCAATATCACCGCATAACCGTTCGCGAACAGGTGAATGCCGTCGATGGCATACTCCGCCTTCAAGTTCCCTTCCTCGTCCGTTAGCCCCTCGTTCACGTCGATGAACGCATGCCGATGCTTGGCCGCCAGCCGCTCGATCGCCAGATTCGCTTCCCGGATCGCCTCATTCGTCCGCCGCTCGAACACCTCAGCCATCGACTCCCGCGGAACATAAGGGAACTCCGCCTTGGCATTCACGGGATAATAAGCCATCACATAGACTCGGCAATTCGGCAGCCGCTCGGCGATCCGGCTCAAGATCTCGTCGTAGTTGTCGATCAGGCCCTCCAGCCGGTAGTCCGGCGCGCTGATGTCATTAGTGCCGATGTTGATGAAAATTCGGGACGGCTCCAGCTCGAAGATGCATTCCTCCATCGTCTCGAGCAGCTCCGACGTCACGAACCCGGCGATCCCGCGATTATAGATGCAGCCCTTATATTCCATCGTCTGCAGCAGCTCATGGATCGGGAAGAATTCCATCAGCGACGAGCCGGCCAGCACCGTCTGCCCCTTCATAGCCAGCCGATTCAGAATCTTGTATTTCCTAACCTTCTCCAGCTTCTCCCCCGTTATCATTCCTCGCCCTCCCGAACAGCTTCGTCATCGCATTCATGCGCCTGCACCCTTCTCTATACCTCGCCCCAGAACACCTGCGTCACGTACTCGAACGGCACTTTGCCGTCCGCCTGATTCCGGTCGAAAATCCCGCGCAGCTCCTCCAGCATCCGGTCATGCCCCGGCGCGCCGGCCACCGGTATGTACGAGGAAGAGAGCAGCCGCCCGCGCAGCCCTTCATAGTCGAACAGCTGACGATTGGGGAACCTCCCCTCCTGCACCCGCCCACTCTTGAAGAACGGCGCCAGATCGTCCGGCCGAATGTTCGTGTGCTTCGTCGCCTCATAGTCCGTCCCGAAGTCGCGCAGCAGCTTATCGTACTCCTCCCGGAACGGCGTGCCCTCCGTCAGCCGCGTGTTCCAGATGAGCGCGACCTTGCCGCCCGGACGCAGCACGCGCTGGAACTCCATCCGCGCCGCGTCGCGGTCGAACCAGTGGAACGACTGCGCGCAGACGATGAAGTCCGCCGCCCCATCCGGCAGCCCCGTCGCCTCCGCCGAGCCGGATACCGCGCGGAAGCCCGGATTCCCGCCGAGACGCTCCACCGCGGCAGCCCTCATCTCCGCGTTCGGCTCGACCGCCGTCACCCGGCACCCCCGCTCCAGCAGCAGCCGCGAGAAGATGCCCGTCCCCGCGCCGACATCCGCCGCCTCGCAGCCCGCACGAAGTCCGACCGTCCCGAACAAGTAATCGATCGCCTCCCGCGGATAATCCGGACGGTACTTCACGTACGTATCGACCCGATTCGAGAAACGCCGCTTGCTATCCATGCCATCCACTCCCGCTCCGTATTGGCCGCCGCATAGCGACCCTCTATATCCCCCTCATTCTACCACAATGACCGCGCGTTCTCCTGCCCTACGCCTAACGCTGATTGATGAATACCCCATTGAGACGCCGATTCGGTGCAATGACTGGAGATTAACCGTCGGGGAGGCAGACAGACGTTGACCGCATCGTGACCTGCAGCTTGTTGCATATGTACATCTAATCTGCGCTCATGCGGCTTTGCGACCGATCTTGTTGCATATCAGCAATTAGTTGGGGCAATCTGTCGCGATTGGAGCGAACTTCGAGGATCTAAGTGTACGTAATACAACTAGAGTTCAGGAATACCAGCCACGTCGTGAAAATAGTTGTACATCTGCACTTAGCATCGATCACGCTCAAGCCATGGAACACAGAAGCGGACCGGGAACCCCCGATCCGCTTCACTTCCGCCCTATCTGCCGGCGTTTATCGGCCGCCGCTGCGGGCCGCGCGAACCGCCGCCCGCGTTACCGCCGGCTCCGCCTCTGCCGTAGCCGCCGTCCGCGTTGCCCCCGCTCTGGCCTCTGCCTTGGCCGCCGCGCTGCGGGCCGCCCGTACCGCCCGTACCGCCCTGGCCGCCTCCCGCTTGCCCGCCTCGGCCCTGACCGGGCCCCGCCTTGCCATCGCGTCCGCCAGCGCCGCCTCCGCCTCTCCCTTGCCCGCCTTGGCTCCGTCCGCCGCCATTGCCGCCTCTACCGCCGCCCGCGTTGCCGCCGCGGCCGCCGCCGCTCGGCGCCTTCGGCGCAGGCTCCGTATTCACCATCGGGTACGGGTGATCCTCCACCACCGGAATCTTCTGCTTCGTCAGCTTCTCGATATCCTTCAAGTACGGAATCTCCTCGTACTCGCAGAACGAGATCGCCACCCCGCTTAAGCCCGCGCGGCCCGTACGGCCGATGCGGTGCACATACGTCTCCGGGATGTTCGGCAAGTTGTAGTTGATGACGTGCGACAGCTCCTCGACGTCAATGCCGCGCGCCGCGATATCCGTCGCCACCAGCACGCGCGTCGCGCCGTTCTTGAAGTTCGTGAGCGCCGCCTGGCGCGAGTTCTGCGACTTGTCGCCGTGAATCGCCTGCGCGGTGATCTTCGCCTTCGTCAGGCCGCGCGCCACCCGATCGGCGCCGTGCTTCGTGCGCGTGAACACGATCGCGCTCTCGATCGCCTTGTCCTGCTGCAGCAGATCGATGAGCAGCTGCAGCTTGTTCGGTTTATCCACGAAGTAGACTGACTGCTCGATCCGCTCCGCCGTCGTCGAGACCGGCGTAATCTCGATCTTCACCGGCTCCTTCAGCAACGAATCCACGAGCGATTGAATCTCCGGCGGCATCGTCGCCGAGAAGAACAGCGTCTGCCGCTGCGCCGGCAGCTTCGCGATGATGCGCTTCATATCGTGGATGAAGCCCATATCGAGCATACGGTCCGCCTCGTCCAGCACGAGAATTTGCACCTGGCGCAGATCCGCGAAGCCTTGGTTCATCAGATCGATGAGCCGCCCCGGCGTCGCGATCAGAATGTCCGTGCCCCGCTGCAGATCCTGCTCCTGCCCTCGCTGCGAGACGCCGCCGACGATGACCGCGCTCCGCAGATTGACATACTTGCCATACGCCCTGATATTGTCGAAGATCTGGATGGCCAGCTCCCGCGTAGGCGTCAGAATCAGCGCGCGTATCGCGCGCTTGCCCCCGCCGCCGCCGGCCTGCTGCTCGCTCAGCCGCTGAATGATCGGCAGCGAGAATGCGGCCGTCTTGCCCGTGCCCGTCTGAGCGGCGCCGAACAGGTCCCGTCCGGCCAGCGCGGGCGGGATCGCCTGCTCCTGGATGGGAGTAGGCTGCGTGTATTTTTCCTCGGCTAATGCCTTCAGAATCGGGGGAATTAGGTTAAGTTCTTGAAATGTCATGGGTTCTCCTTAGGCTCCTATTCAAGCTGCCGCGCCGCCTTGGCGCGTAGCCGTATCCTTGAATTATACACTAGTTGCGCCCAACTCCTAACGGGAACTTCAGGGGCGCCCCTTCCGTCCGCCAATATCCTCCAAAATACCGGTTGGGAAACAGACTGATATTTGTTACAATTATTGAAAATCGCTTGCACAAGGGGATCGTTATGGACTACATCAGCACTCGGGGCAAAGTAGGCGCAATCGGCTTCATCGACGCCGTTCTGATGGGACTGGCCGACGACGGCGGCCTGCTCGTTCCCAAGACTATCCCGCAGCTATCGGCGGACACGCTCGCGCAGTGGCGGCAGCTCTCCTACCCGGAGCTCGCGCTGGAGCTGTTCTCTCTCTATATCGGCAATGAGATTCCGCGCGCCGACCTGCAGAAGCTCGTCGACGACAGCTATGCGACATTCCGCAGCCCGGACGTCACGCCCGTTCGCCGGGTGGACGACAATCTGGAGATTCTGGAGTTGTTCCACGGGCCGACATTCGCGTTCAAGGACATTGCGCTGCAATTCCTCGGCAACTTATATTCTTACATCTCGCGCCGCGAGAATGCCGTCATCCACATCCTCGGCGCAACGTCGGGCGACACGGGGGCTTCGGCGATCGAGGGCGTTCGCGGCAAGGAAGGCATCCGCATCTGCATCCTTCATCCGCACGGCAAGGTGAGCAAGGTGCAGGAGCTGCAGATGACGACGGTGGACGACGCCAATGTGCTCAACCTGTCGGTGGACGGCAACTTCGACGACTGCCAGCGCATCATCAAGGAGCTGTTCGCCGACGTCGCGTTCAAGCAACAGTATCACCTGCGCGCGATCAACTCGATCAACATCGCCCGTGTGCTGGCGCAGACGGTCTACTACTTCTACGCCTACTTCCAGCTGGAGAACCGCGGACAAGCGTCCGGGACGGTCAACTTCAGCGTGCCTACGGGCAACTTCGGCGACATCTTCGCAGGCTTCTTGGCCAAAAGGATGGGTTTGCCCATCGGCAAGCTGATGCTGGCGACGAACGAGAACAACATCCTCGAGCGCTTCGTCCGCGAGGGCGTGTACGAGCCGGGCGAATTCCATATGACGTACAGCCCGTCCATGGACATTCAAGTGGCGAGCAACTTCGAACGCTACCTCTATTATCTGTACGGCGAGGATGCGGCAACCGTAGCGATGCTGATGGACGCCTTCAAGCGTGACGGCAAGATCGCCGTCCCGGCTGACAAGCTGCAGCAGGTGCAGAAGGACTTCGCGGCCTATGGCGTACAGAACGACGAGTGTCTCGCCACGATCGGCGAGGTGCAGGACGAGTACGGCTACCTGCTCGACCCGCATACGGCTTGCGGCGTCGCGGCAGCCCGCAAGCTCGCAGCGCCGGGCGATGTGACGGTAGCGCTGGCGACTGCGCATCCGGCGAAGTTCGGCGAGGCGATCGAGCTGCTCCAGATCGAGCAGAAGTTCCCGCCGCAGATAGAGGCTCTGTTCGATAAGCCGCAGCGTCAGACGCTCGTCGGCGGCACGAATGATGCGGTTAAGGCGGAGCTGCTCAAATTCTTCTAAACGATCCAACGACGGTGCCGCAGCCCCCGGTTCTCTTGTCGGACCGGGGGCTATCCTATGCTGCCTATGGCGGCTCCCGTCGCTCCCATCCACATCCCAGACCAACATCATGGGCGAGGAGAGTGCAGGAATGGTTCGATTCTTACAACCGAAGCACTTGATCATTTGCTTTGCCTTATATATCTCCGCCGAATATGCCTTGTTTCCCTTCTTGTCCCGCCATCCCGATCTGATCTTGGCGATCGAGACCCTTCCTTACCTATTCTCCGTCTTCGCCTTGCAGCATCTAGCCAGAGCTTGCCATGGCCGCTACCGCCGGCGATTCTGGATGTTCATCTCCTGGGCCAGCGCATGTTATGCCGCAGCGCAGCTCTCTTGGATTACCTACGATCAGCTGCTGAATATTAAGGCGCCTCTTGTCAGCTTTGGCGACGTGTTCTGGAACCTGCAGAGCGCGATTTATTTGTTCGCACTAATCTATCTGATATCCAACAAGCGCGGCTCTGTCCAGACCTTCCGCCTTCTCTTCGATACGATGATCTTCGTCGTCAGCGCGGCCGTCATGAGCTGGGAGTTCGTCCTTCGGCCGAATCTAGACTATCTGCTGGCCGGGTCGGGTTGGTGGGGCGTCTATACATCGGCGTCATACCCCGTCTCCGATGTGGCGGTTCTCGGCTGTCTCTTCATGATGCATGGCAAAGCGTTCCCGAAGGCAAGCGTCCTACCTCTATTCGCCGGATTCTGTCTCTACATCGTCGCAGACACGGTCTATCTGCTGCAGGTCGCCTCGAACACCTATCGGATCGGCAACTGGTCTGACCCCTTGTACACGGGAATGATCTTCACGATCATGGTCGCTGCCAGCTACTCCGCGCGAGTCGCGCCCGAGGACATCGACAAGCCGGTCGATCCCCGATACGGCTCCAGAACCCGCTATGCCCTCACCTACGGCAGCATGGTGGCGCTTCTCATCTTAATGCTGCGCCGGTTGGAATCTTATAACATGGGCATCGTATTCTACACCAGCCTAACGGTCGTAGGGCTTATCATTATTCGTCAAGTGACCATTCTGCTGGAGAATGACAGGCTGATGGGCCGCCTGCAGCAGATGCTGGAGCGTACGAGAACGCTCGCGTTCTACGATCAACTGTCGCTGCTGCCGAATCGCCGCTACTTCGAGATGAAGGCGAAGGAAGCGCTGGAGCAGGCGGAATCGTCCAAGGCGGAGCATCGAATGCTGGCCGTTCTGTTCATCGACTTGGACCGGTTCAAGAACGTGAACGACAGCTACGGTCACGATGCCGGGGACTCGCTCATTCATGCGGTAACGGAACGGTTGACGAAGCTGGCGGGGGAGCGCCATTTCGTTGCCCGTATGGGCGGAGACGAATTCACTATGCTGTGCCAGGAGATCGGCTCCGAGCAGGAGCTCCAGCAGCTTGCGCAGGAGATCCTCGCGGAGATTGCGAAGCCGATTCGGCTGGAGCCAGGCGAATTCTGCATGTCGGCGAGCATTGGCATCGCCGTCTATCCAAGGGATGGAACAACGATCGCCTGCCTGCTGAAGAACGCCGATACGGCGCTGTACAAGGCGAAGGCTCTCGGCAAGAACCGCTGCGTTCTCTACACGGAGAAGTTCAGTCAGGATTTGGCGGCTAAGCTTGTGTTGGAGAACGAGCTGCGCCGCGCGTTCGAACAGCAGGAACTGATGCTGTATTATCAGCCGCAGATCGAAGCCGCCAGCGGGCGATTGGCCGGCGTCGAGGCGTTGATTCGCTGGCGGAAGCAGGGCGATGTCATGGTCTCCCCGGCGGAATTCATCCCGGTCGCGGAGGAGAGCGGCCTCATCGTCCCGATCGGCGAATGGATTCTGCGCACCGCCTGCCTGCAAGCGAAGCAGTGGATGGACACGGGCTGCGGGCCCCTCCAGATGTCGGTCAACGTCTCGCCGCGGCAATTCATCGAAGCGAACTTCGTGGACCGCGTCGCTTCTACGCTGCAGCAGACAGGACTGCCTCCTGAGCGGCTCGTGCTCGAGATTACCGAAGGCATCGCCATTGCCATGGAGGACGAACAGGAGACCGCCGAGAAGCTGCGCGAGCTGAAGCAGCTCGGCGTGCGGATCTCCATGGACGACTTCGGAACCGGCTATTCGTCGCTCGGCTATCTGAGGCGATTCCAGGTCGATGAGCTGAAGATCGCGCAGACGTTCATCTTCGAAGTGCCCGGCGATTCGGAGAAAGCCTCGATCGTCCAAGCCATTCTGGCGATGGCCCGCACCCTGAAGCTGAAGGTCATCGCGGAAGGCGTCGAGACGGAGGAGCAGTATCGCTTCTTGCGGGATGAGGGCTGTGATTGGATCCAAGGGTACTTCTTCCACAAGCCGATGACTTCGGAAGAGATGAGCCGCCTGCTAACGGGGAACTAGTCTCGCTGCAAGCACACGGCATGATTCCGTCCCCTGCGAATAGAAGCCGCCGGCATAAGCCTGCGGCTTCTTCGTATATCATGTGGCGAATCTCTCCGGGTAGTTCAACATGGCTGCGAATTGTCCTCTATACCCCATCAGCCCCTACATCATGTTCCACTTAAAAAAAAGCACCAGCCTCCGCCCCGATAAGCGAAAGTTGGTGCTTGATTAATAGCCTCTTCAACCGTGATTCTCCGAATGCTTAGTTCTTCAAATCCTCGATCGAAGTAATATCCATATACTCCGGTACGACGAGGCCGAGCTTCGTGCCGATCAGGTTCGCGCCCAGATCCTCGAACTTCCCTTGATATTCGTTGAAGTAATCTTGGTGAGTCGTCGGCAGCCACGCGGCAACCATCGCGTCCGCGCTTCCGCCTGCGATGCCGGCCCACATCGGACCCGCTTCAACCTGAAGCATCTCGACCTTGTAACCCAAGCGGCCCTCCAGCACTTGCTTCACGACGTTCGTGCTGGCGATCTCGGAAGCCCATGCGACATATGCGACCGTGAGCTCCTTGCCCTCTTCCTTCGGCAGATCCTTGACCCATGCGTCCACCTTGTCCGCATTGTCTTCTACCCACTTCGCAGCCGCATCCTCCGGCTTCGAACCGTCTTCCACGGCCGACATGACGACCGCCATATCATCGGCTGTCCATTCGAAGTTATCCAGCATGGCGTATGCGGAAGGCGCGTCGTCCTTCAGGCCGTTGCGCACGATGGTATGTATCTCTTCATCCTTGCCGTAAGAGCCCTTCGGGTCTTCCAGATACTTCAGCTTGTACTTGGCGAACATCCAGTGCGGCGTCCAGCCGGTGACGATGATCGGATCCTCGTTCTTGTACGCCTTGTCCAGCGCAGCCGCCATAGCGGCGTCCGACCCTTCAACGAGCTTCCAGTCCGACAGCTCATAATCATCCATCGCCTGCTTCGTCTGCTTCATCAAGCCGGCGCCCGGATCGATGCCGATGATCTCATAATCCACCTGATCTCCGACGCTGCCGCTTGCATTAGAGTTCCCCTTGGAGCAGCCGGTCAGCGCCAGCGCCCCTGCCAATCCGACGACCATCAGTGCTCGAGTAGACAGTTTAAACATTCGATCCTCTCCTTTTCCTCTTCACAATGTTCTGCGTCATGCGGTCCAGCACGATCGCCAGCACGACGATCGCAAGTCCTCCTTCGAAGCCCTGGCCCGTCTTGATCTGCGTGACGGCCCCGTAGACGTCGGCTCCGATGCCTTGCGCGCCGATCATCGCCGCGATGACGACCATCGACAGCGACAGCATGATCGTCTGGTTAATGCCCGCCATGATCGACGGCATCGCCAGCGGAATCTGCAGCTTGAACAGCTTCTGGTTCCGGGTCGAACCGAAGGCATCCGCGGCTTCAACCAGATCTTCCGGCACCTGGCGAATGCCCAGGTTCGTCAGCCGGATGGTCGGCGGTACGGCGAAGATGACCGAGGCGATAACGCCCGGCACGACGCCAAGCCCGAAGAACGTGACGGCCGGAATGAGATAGACGAACGCCGGCATCGTCTGCATGAAGTCCAGGATCGGCGTCAGCACGCTCCTGACCTTGTCGCTCTGCGCGCACCAGATGCCTAGCGGAACCCCGATGACGATAGAGATGAGTGCGGACGTTAACACCAGCGCCAGCGTATCGACCGTGTGGTCCCAGTAGCCGAGATTATCAATTAATAGCAAGCCCAGCACGGTGAACAGCGCGAATTTCCACTTGCCCAAATAATAAGCCAGCGCCGTGAACAGCAGGATCAAGACCAGCGCCGGTATCCAATGGAACAGATCGGCAATGCCGTGCACCACGCTCTCGATGCAGACCGTCACGACGTTGAAGACCGGCTCCAAGTTATTCACCAGTCCATCCACGACATCCTCAATCCATTCATCTAGCGGCAGTTTAGGAAACATCGACATCGACTGCCACCTCCTCTTCCATCTCGGACTCCGACTGAACCGGATGGCCGGCCAGAGCGCCCAGCACGGCGCCGCGGACAATCACGCCGACAATCCGCTCATTATCATCCACGACAGCCACCGGGAGTCTAGCGGTTGAGCAAATGTCGAACAGCTGATGCAGCAGCAGATCCGGCTTAACAATAGGGACATCCCGGATGACGATATCCTCCAGGCTCCTGCCGTCCCGTACCGCTTCGGAAGCGTCGTCCGCCGTAATGACGCCGATCAGCTTGCGGCCTCGGTCCACGACGAACAGATTGGAGATACCGCTCTCACGCATGAGCTGCAAGGCAACCCGCGGCCCTCGATCCAGCGAGATCGTCTCCGGCCGGCGCATCACCGAAGCGGCAGTCAGCACTTTGGACAGGTCGACGTCCTCGACGAACCGCTCCACGTATTCGTTGGCCGGGTTCATCATGATCTCCTCCGGCGTGCCGATCTGCACGACGCTGCCGTCCTTCATGAGCGCGATCCGGTCGCCGATCCGCAAGGCTTCATCCAGATCGTGCGTGATGAAGATGATGGTCTTCTTCATTTTCACCTGCAGCTCTAGCAACTCGTCCTGCATCTCCTTGCGGATCAGCGGATCGAGCGCGCTGAATGCTTCGTCCATCAGCAGAATATCCGGATCGTTGGCCAGCGCTCTCGCTAAGCCAACCCTCTGCTGCATGCCTCCGCTCAGCTGCGACGGCAAGCTGTTCGCCCAGTCTCCCAGTCCGACCAGACGCAGCGCTTCAAGCGCCTTCGCACGGCGTTCCGCCTTCGCGACTCCCTGCACCTCGAGCCCGTACTCCACGTTCTCCGCTACCGTCCGATGCGGGAACAGGGCGAACTTCTGGAACACCATACTGATCTGCTCGCGCCGGACGCGAAGCAAGCTCTCCTTGTTCATCTTCACGATGTCCCGGCCATGAATGGCAATAGTCCCCCGCGTCGGATCGATGAGCCGATTCAACATCCGAACCAGCGTGGATTTGCCGCTGCCGGACAATCCCATGATGACGAAGATCTCGCCGGGCTCAACCGTGAAGGACACATTATTGACGCCCACTGTATGATTTCTCTCGCGGTAGATCCGCTCCTTCGACCATCCTTCATCCAGCAAGCGAATGGCCGAATCCGGATCAGGACCGAAGATCTTGGTTGCCTGGCGTACCTCAATAATTGCCATTGGTTCACCTCTCTCTTCTTCAATGTCAATCCGGCTATGTATACCAGTGTAAAAACATCTGGCGATGATTGTCAACGATATTTACCGTATTATCCGTTTGTACAGTAAATTCTGTACGAAGTTTACTCCCAAATGCTCCGATTTCCTCGTTATTTCAGTTAGAGGCCTTTCTTTACTTTGCAGGCGTTGTTTCTTACAATAACGATTAACATCACAAAGGGTCAGGTGAACATACAGATGGAGCGTATCGAGGGTGCGACCCTTGAGCAAGAGCTGGCGTTGCAGAAGGCAAGGAAAAGGGTTATCGAGGCCATAGGGAATAACATGGATCTGTATGGCATCACACAATCTACCGGCCATCTGTACGGCCTGCTGTTCTTCCAGAACAAACCGATGACGCTGGACGAGATGGGCCATGCGATGGAGATGAGCAAGACCAGCATGAGCACAGCCGTGCGTACGCTAGTGGACTTGAAGATGGTGAACAAGGTTTGGGAGAAGGGCTCCCGGAAGGACCTGTATGAGGTCGAGCTGGACTGGTTCCAAACATTCGCCGATTTCTTCTCGCTCAAGTGGCGGAAAGCGTCGGAGATCAATCTCCACGCCTTGCGCAAGTCGAAGTCGGAACTGCAGGAGCTGAGCGCCAAGTACGCAGAGGACGAAGCCTTCCTGCAGCAATTGCAAGCGGATCAGGCCAAGGTTGATGAAGCGATCCGATATTATTCGTGGCTGAACCGGCTGATCGAGGCGTTCGAATCGGAAGAGATCTTCAAGCTGGTGCCGAAGGATCTGCCTTCGAGATAAAAGAAGGAACCCCAAGACGATGAGGCTCGCTCCCCATAACGGAACGCGGTTCCGTTATTGAAGAACCGAAGCGCGGTGTACGTGAAATAACGGAACGCCGTTCCGTTATTTCCGCGATTTAAGCCGGGGACTCGAATAACACCCCCGAATAACGGAACCCTGTTCCTCTATTGCGTCTGCGAGCAAGTAGTTGCGGCCAGATAACGGAACGACGTTCCGTTATGGCGTGAAGCTGCATGCGCTGCGGGCTTCTCCGATAATGAATACAAACATGCCCCCGGCTCTAGGAACCGGGGGCTTCTGTCTATGTTCTGATTCCGTTATGGAGTACATATAGTGCGTCTAAGAGTTTAAGCGGGAGCAGCCTTAACTACCAATTCGTCGAGAACACCCGGCGGCACGAGCCACACCTCGTCCCGCTCCGGATGCTGCGGATAGATCTTGGCTTGGAAGGTCGAGCCCGTGCCCCGGAGATCGTTCAGCTCGTAGACTTCGCTTGCGGAGCCCTGCACGAACTCCACTTGATAGAGCTGGCCCATAGGCTCCGGATCTCCGAAGAAGGTGCGCTGCGCGCTTGAGAGCTTCGAGAGAATCTCTACGATCGTGTCTCCATCCTCTATGTCATTGATCATCTCGGTTCCGTCGCGTTGAATCTCATACACTCGAATCGAGGTCACCCCGACGATCTTCAAGGTTGCCTCCGGCTTGCCGAACAGCTTCTCGCCTGGATGCTCCCGCTGCCAAATGCCAACGAAGGAAATACCGGCGGCTACTGCGAGAAGAAGCGTCGTGACAATGGTTATAATAGAACGTCTCAGCATCACCATTCTCCTCGCCCTACACTCAGAATCGAATATGCCGGATCTGCGTCGCGATGCGGTCCTTCCACCGGCTCAGTCTGCTCCGGTTGTCCGGCAGCAGCGCAATGCCGAGCCGCTCCGCGATCGTCTCCGCCACCTGCCGGATGCTCAGCTCGTCCGTGTGCAGATGCTCGCGGAACGCCTCGTCCGCGAGCCCCGCCAAGCAGCGGTCGATCTGCTGCGCCGGCCAGCCGGCCGCCCGCTCCCCGCGCGAGCGCAGCCGCTTCAGGAGCGTCTCCCTCGTCGCGCACAGCGCGAAGTGGCGGACGACGACGCCGTCTTTTCGAAGCTGGCCTACGATCTCTTCGAAGTACCGCGGATCGACGACCGTCATGGGCACGATCAGCGTGCCGCTGTAATGTTGGTCCAGGTATCGCAAGAAGGAAGAATTGAACTCGCGCCACAGCGGGTAGTCTTGGAAGTCCGGCTTGGCCAACTCCCTCGGCACGTTCTTGCGGATGTAGTAGCCGGCATTCTCCGGATCGAACACGAACGAACCCGGCAGCCTTCGATGCAGCTCGAACGCCGTCTGCGTCTTGCCAGCGCCGAATGCGCCGTTCAACCAGATGATCAAACCGCCCATCCTCTCTCTGCGAGACTTTCTTCTGCCTCGTACCCTCTACCTTCTATGCGTGCTCCGCCTTCTCCAGACGATGAGCGCCAGGATGACAAGGATCAGAGCAGCCCCGCCCATAAGAGTAAGGCTGCTTGAAGACGACTTCGAGTCCCCGTAGATCGGCGCGCTCGTATCGTGATCGATTGCGATGCCCGCACCCAGCAACTCGAGATCCGCTCCCGCTTCCGAGATCGGGACATTCCCGCTGCACAGGTTGGTCTGAAGCTGATCCCCTTCTTCATTTGAGTAGGAGAACACGAGATACGTCTCGCCTTCCTTGAAGGTATAGCCGCACGCCGCTTCCCCATTGTCATAGCTGTAGACCGTCATCGGACTGCCGGATACGCCCTTCCATGCCTGCTCCACTCGGAAGGTGTACTCTCTTAGATCGCCGTGCTCGAAGGATTCCCTCCCGCCTCGATCGACCACTTGTCCGACGAACACAGCCGAGGCGCGCTCCAGCCTCTCCTTGGCATCGCCGCCTACGCAGCTGCAAGCGGATGCTTTGCCGTTCGGCAAGGAGACGATCCCCGATAGCACGACCAGCAGCATTAGCATGATCAGTGAAGTGCGCTTCATTGCTTGCCCCCCCTTGGCATTGCGGAATCCATGCACACCAAGCACACCAATAGACGGAACCCAGCCGGCGAAGTTGCAGAGAGCAGGCAATCGAGGCTCCCGGGGACTTACGGATTCGGAAGGAGCCTCCTGTAATTTTGGAGAAGATAATTTAGCCCTGAATAGATGGTGAGCAGAACCGCTATCATCATCAGAATAAGATCAACCGGAATATCCGTCACGAGCGCGAAAGGGTAATTGTTCAGCAGCGCAGCCGTTATCGCGGCCACCTGAGCAACCATCTTGAGCTTCCCCAGCCGATCCGCCGCCAAGGCGATCCCGCTCGCGGAAGCGACGGTTCGGATCGCCGTTACGACGACCTCGCGGCCGAGGATGACCATGACCATCCAAGCGGGCGTCATATGCAGGTACGCAAGCATGAGGAGAGCCGCCGAGATGAGCAGCTTGTCCGCCAACGGGTCAAGCAGCTTGCCCAGGTTCGTGACCATCTTGTACTTCCTCGCGACATAGCCGTCCAATTTATCCGTCGCCGCCGTGAGCAAGAAGAGAGCCGCGGCGTAGTAGACGCCATATTGATTCAGATGGGCGAACAGCGGAGCAGCGTCCCCCAGCCATTGCGGATAGGGCTGCAGCAATAGGACGAGGCATGGGATGAGCAGAATCCGTGCAATCGTGATTCGGTTAGCAAGGTTCATTCGGCCGCGCTCCTTAAAGTTCAATCTTCAGGTCAACGATAATTGGAACATGGTCGCTGTATGCGATCCAGTCGGAGTACTTACCAACTGTGAAGTTAGATGCCGAGTGGAGGAGCTTAGAAGAAAGAAAACAATAATCAATATGATATGGCTTATCAATTTTGCGATGCATATAAAAAGTTGGCAGAAGCTCTCTTCCGTGTTTTTCTCGATAGAAGTGGTGATAAGCGCTTTCGATCTGATACTTCAGCAATACATCTACTACGTCTGAATGATTTGCAATTCTCCTTTCATGATCCCAAATTGCATTGCTGTTGAAATCTCCTAGCCAAACAACATTCCCATTGACCTCTGGGCCATAATATATAAGAGAATTCCAGACCTGACCGATATAACGATGTTCACGATTTACTCTATCGTTCATTGCCCATACAGCGAATAGGGTGAATTCAACTGGGCCAGTCACCAATAGAGGAATTATGTACTTGTAGTCAGGGTTATATCGGGGGTGAAGTTCGAACCGGAATTCCGAGTAAGAAAAAATACCGAGTCCCTTGGTTGCGTTGTCGCCATACCACTTCATGTCTTTGGCTTTGGGCAAAGAGCTATTAAAGCGCAGCCGTTCCGGACTTTCACATTCAGGAACGACTAGTATATCCGGTTTATAGGGTAAGATCTGGGATGCTTTTTTGCGATAAGCCATATTGCAATTCCAACTAGCAATCCTCATCACTTCTCACCCTCTGCAAGCTGCTTCACTTCCAACACTTGTCTAATCCGTCTAGTCAGCGTGAGCTCTAATTGCTGGCCCTCCCTGTACTGTCCGGCTTCATCGCTAACCACGCGAATTCTTCGTTTCCTCCCATTGGGCTTTAGCACCTTGATGATATCACGTCTCGTCTGAATGACTTGCACCTGCATCGTTGTCGTATCCTTCAAGATGAGGTCCAGCGCCGTTAGAATCAGCAGCACAGCGAAGACGACCAGCATGACGCTATACAGAATAACGAATACGATCCGATCATCGCGAATGTTGAGAGCCAGCTGGAGCGCGGCTAGCAGCGTGAACCAGATAGATAACACGAGCGTCTTGCGAATGGAGCCCCGGTAGTTTGTCATTCCTTCCTCCTTGTATAAGGCTTATCAAGAAAGCTAATCTCATCCTGCATCGACCGGCTTCACCGCTAAGACCTGTCCGGTCCGCCTGGTTAACGTCAGCTCGAGTTCCCGGCCTACCCTATATGCCTGAGCGTCGTTCCGGAGGATCCGTACCCTTCGTGTCTTCCCGTTCGGCTTTGTTACTCTCAGGACGCCGTCTTCTGCTTGGATGACGCGGACCCGCATCATTCTCGTGTCCTGGGCGATCAGATCGATCGCCAGCAGAACAACGAATAGAAGAGATGGAATGAAGATAATCGCGAACAGAATCATCAGCAGGAAACGCTTGTGAACCATATTCAGATTGACCTGCGTGGCTGACAGCGCCAGCACAATGACGGCATATACGAGCAGAGACCGAATTAAGCTTAAATAACCTTTCATTCTACCTCCTAGTCCAAAAAGGTGTTGTCCCGCTGCCGCGCCGCGTCAGCCGCGGAACAGCAAAGCCTTCGCCAGCCGGACGGCGGCCGGAAGCCGCGGCCGTCTCCGATACGCTTGCACGTAGCGGTAGTCCGTCAACTCCACTCCCGCGTCCTTCAGGGCATAGGCGAAGTCTTCTTCTTGCAGGAGGCGGTATTCCCATACTCTTTTCTCCCATGAAGGTATTCGCTGCGCGAGCTCCTCATCCTCCACCGCCGGGTGAAAATACGTCTCGCTCACCCCATCCTCCGGCAGCTCATACAGCTTCGCCAGAATCGAGCGGCGGAACGACTCATACGTCTCGCCCTCCTCCACATGATAGGGATGGCTGAGAAGGTAATCCGGCAGACCGACGCCCAGCACATCCGCCAGCGCAGCGGCCATATCCACCGTGCGCTGCGCGCCAGGGTGGGAGGCGATCTCCGCCATGAACGCGTCCTTCAGCCAGATGCGGCGGAACATCCGGAACGGCAGCCCCCGGCGGGAGCACAGGAGGAACGCCTGCGGCAGATAGCTCTTGCCCGTCGCCATACCGTACAGACTGCCCATGTGATTGTCCGCATGGGAGATCTGGATGCCGGCCTTGCTCACCGCCTCGAATTGCGCCCGCAGCTCCCGCTTCACCGCCTCGGGACGGGCTCCCCTCTCGAACTCCTCCACTGTATGGTACATAGACCCGCTCTCGTCGTGCAGCGACGAATCGCCGGTGAGGCTGCGCCAGCGGATGGCGTCGTACTCGCTCGTGAACGTCAGATGCAAGCCGACGTTCGCCGCTCCCCGCTTCCGGCACCAGGCCGCCGCTTCCTCGAACCCCGGCGCCGGCGGCATGACCGTCGCCGAGGACACCTTCCGCTCCTCCAGCAGGTGGATAATCGCCGCGTTCGCCGCCGCGCTCTGCCCGAAGTCGTCGCAATTGATGATGAGCTGCCGCTTGGTCATGCTGAGCTCTCCCTTCCGCACCGTGCGTGCGCCGAGTTAGTTTGTTTGCAGACTAATTCTGCACCTCCGCGTCCGTCAAGGGTCGAGTTAGTTCGTTCGTAGACTAATTCCCACCATTCGCACCAGCCGTGCGCTGAGTTAGTTCGTTTGCGAACTAATTCTGCACTCTCGCACACGTCGCGGGCTGAGTTAGTTCGTTTGCAGACTAATTCTGCACCTCCGCGTCCGTCAAGGGTCGAGTTAGTTCGTTCGTAGACTAATTCCCACCATTCGCACCAGCCGCGCGCTGAGTTAGTTCGTTCGTAGACTAATTCTGCACTTCCGCGCCCGTCGAGGGTCGAGTTAGTTTGTTTG
>NZ_JACJVN010000026.1:43860-46040 GCF_014212015.1 Cohnella lubricantis
ACTAATTCTGCACTCTCGCCCACGTCGCGGACCGAGTTAGTTTGTTTGCAGACTAATTCCCACCATTCGCGCCACCCGTGCGCTGAGTTAGTTCGTTTGCGAACTAATTCTGCACTCTCGCACACGTCGCGGGCTGAGTTAGTTCGTTTGCAGACTAATTCTGCACTCTCGCACACGTCGCGGGTCGAGTTAGTTTGTTTGCAGACTAATTTCCGCCGTTCGCACCAGCCGTGCGCCGAGTTAGTTCGTTTGCGAACTAATTCTGCACTCTCGCACACGTCGCAGGTCGAGTTAGTTTGTTTGCAGACTAATTCCCACCATTCGCACCAGCCGCGCGCTGAGTTAGTTCGTTTGCGAACTAATTCTGCACTCTCGCACACGTCGCGGACCGAGTTAGTTCCTTCGCAAACTAATTCCCACGTTCCCCACCACCCGTGCGCCGAGTTAGTTCGTTTGCGAACTAACTCCCGCCCCCTTCCGCACCGGCGGTCTCCTTCCGGCTCCCGCATCCGCGTCCAGATCCCGCATGAACAGCGAGATACCGCACGAGATCGCCAGCAGGATAAGCGGCACGACGCTGATCAGCACGCGGAACGTCGTCTCCGGATGCGGACCGGGATCGTCGCCGCTCACATAGCCGAAGATCATCCCGACGATCCAGAACGCCAGCGCCGAGATGAGCCCGCTCGACCGCGTGATGAACCCGGCGACGGCGGTGTAGACGCCTTCCCGCCTGCGCCCCGTCGCTTCGGCGTCGAGGTCGATGATCCGGCCGCTCAGCACCGCCGGCGTCACGAGAAAGCCCGCCATCCCGAAGCCGACGACGATGCCCGCCGCGATGCCGCCGCCAAGGCTCTGCCCGAACCAGAGCGGAATCGCGGACAGCCCATACACCGCCAGCGCCAGCCGCCAGCTCCGCAGCCCGCCGAGCTTGCGCACGACCCAATACCAGACCGCCACGAGCGGAATGATCGAGACGAAGACGGCGGCCATCAGAATCGCCACCTGGCTCTCCGGAATCCCTAACGCATACTTGGCGTAGAAAGGGATCATCGAAGCGAGCAGCCCGTTCACCGTCTGCGCGAACGAATTGGCGAGATTGAAGATCCAGAACGGCTTGTTCTTCAGCGTCTCGCGGAACGCGGCCACGAGCGGAAGCGGCTTCTCCCTCCGCGCCCCCTCGTCTTCCCGCACCGAGAGCGCGAACCACAGCATGAACCCGGCGAAGACGAACGAATAGACGACCGCCATCGGTCCGAAGCCGATCGCATCATAAATAATCGGCGTCAGCGCCGTTCCGATCAGAATCGCGACGATCTGATACGCCTGCTGCACCGCAGACGCCCGCGCCCGCAGCCGATCGCCCCGGAACAGCTCCGGGAACAGCGCGCCGTAATTGACCCACAGCAGCGTCGCTACACTTTCGAACAGAATGAGTGCCGTCAGGAACCAGACGAATAGCCCGGTATCGCCCAGCCCGCTAGGAGCCGAGAACACCAGGATGAAGGTGAGCATGAAGAGCGGAATGGACGCGAAGATCCACGGCCTGCGCCGGCCGAACCGCGTGTCGGTGCGGTCCGACAGGTAGCCGGCCATCGGGTTGTTGACGGCGTCCCAGATGAGGTAGACCATACGCGCAGCGGTGGCAAGCCCGACCCCAAGGCCGAGCTTCTCCACGTAGTAATAGCTGTAGAACGAACTGAACGCCTGGCTCGGCACCATCATCGCGAACATGCCCAGCGCATAGGCCGCCGGAGAGTTGAGGAACCTTCTGCTCATGAACGTTGCCCCCTTGCTCAGAAGAGTGACAAGCAGCTTGCATGGCGAATCGGTTATCCCGTCGAAAATGTTCGATGAACCCGGAGCGGCTACTCCCGCTCCAGCGCGAGCTCCCCCGTGCCCGCATTGCGGAGCACGATGCGCGCGTCGTAGCTCTCCCCGGCCGCGTCCTTGAATTTCAGCTTATTGGTGCGGCCCTTCTCGATCAGGCTCCGCACCATCGCTTCCGTCAGCGTGCGGCCGAGGCTCTCCTTCCAGATGACGAACGTGCATCCGGTCTTGTAGTGGCTGCAGCCGTACCCTTTGCGGCCGAGGAAGATCTGCCCGCCGCAGCCCGGCCGCGGGCACACCCCCACGACGGCCGGCCCTGCGGCTGCGGCCGTCTCCGCTTGCGCGGCGCG
>NZ_JACJVN010000027.1 GCF_014212015.1 Cohnella lubricantis
CCTCGAAAGGCGCCCCAAGCGGTCGAGTTAGCGGGTTTGGCCGAGTAACTCGCCCGGAAAGGCGCCCCAAGCGGTCGAGTTAGCGGGTTTAGCCGAGTAACTCGCCCGGAAAGGCGCCCCAAGCGGTCGAGTTAGCGGGTTTAGCCGAGTAACTCGCCCGGAAAGGCGCCCAAGCGGTCGAGTTAGCGGGTTTAGCCGAGTAACTCGCCCGGAAAGGCGCCCAAGCGGTCGAGTTAGCGGGTTTGGCCGAGTAACTCACCCGGAAAGGCGCCCCAAGCGGTCGAGTTAGCGGGTTTGGCCGAGTAACTCGCACGACCGATAGCGATAAGAATGCCTCATTACTCCTCTAGCTTCAATATCCATTCCTCGACCTCTTCGCCCCGTGCGTTCGCGAAACCTTTGTCCTCGCCGGCAATCTTGAATCCGCACTTCTCGAGGACGCGGAGCGAACCGAGATTGTCTTTGACTACGCGGGCATAGAGAGGCCGAATGCTCAGACCGGCGACGAATTCGAGAGCGCCGCAGAGGCAACCCCCTGACCCCAGAACGATCGACCGATCCAATAGCCGACGGTCGGTTCGCCGAACAGCTGAAAGCTCAGCAGATGTCCGGCCGCTTGTCCGTTCACGAGGACCGTCATCTTGCGAACGTCTTTATTGTTCAGAGTCTTCTCCCAGCGCGCATCGAAAGCGTCGCGATCGTCCGGCTCTGCCGGCGTGAAGCCGGCCATGTAACGGGCGGCAGGATCGGATTCATGCTCGAAGAAGATCGGCAAATCTTCAATCACGGTCTCCCGAAGCTTGTTCTCGATCGTCATTGCTATCCCCTCTACTAACTCAATTGATATATTCCTATCATATTCCATGTTAGTTGAAGCTCCACCGTATTTTGGATGAAAATCCTATTGTTCGGATCCCGTCTTCGACAAGAATCACGAATGGCCGGACTTGCAGAGCGGTTGATCGAATCGGACATCGCCTGTATAATCTTACCAACACGAAGCAAGGGGAGAGGCGAATGACGCAATCATCGATCGAGGAGCGTCTGCGGGAGCTCGGGATCGAGCTGCCGGCCGCAAGCGAACCGGCGGCCAAATATGCCAACTTCGTAGAAGCGGCAGGGCTGTTGTTCGTCTCGGGCAAAGGGCCGTCCGGCAGCCCGAGGGGCAAGCTTGGACGCGACTTCACGGTGGAAGACGGCTATCGCTTCGCCAGGTCGGCCGGTATAGAGGTGCTCGCGGTCGTTCGCAGCGCGATCGGTACGCTCGATCGGGTGAAGCGAGTCGTGAAGCTTCAAGGCTTTGTTAACGCGGACCCGGGCTTCGAGCAGCCGCACCTCGTGCTGAACGGATTCTCGGATTTGGTGCTGGAGGTGTTCGGGGAGCCGAGAGGCAGTCATGCCCGATCTGTACTTGGAGCTAGCACGCTTAGAAACCAGCTTCCAATTGTCGTCGATTCGATCTTCCAAGTCGAATAGAAGAAGGGCGCCTAACCGGCGGTGCAATCGATCAGCATCCGCCGGCTCAAGGCGCCCTTCTTCCGCACTACCGCTTCCGCACTACCGCTTCCGCACTACCGCTTCCGCACTACCGCTTCCGCACTACTGCTTCTTCTGCGCTTCAATCTTCTCCGCCAGCTCGCTTAGCTCCGTCCAGCGCTCCAGCAGGCCGTTTAGCTTCTCTTCCAGCTTCGCCTGCTCGGCCATCAATTCTTGGAGCCGGAACGAATCGCTGCCCGACGCTTCCATTTGGGACGCTACCTTCGCGAGACTCTCCTCTGTATCGGAGATCCAACCCTCGATGCTCTCGTAATCCTTCTGATCCTTGTAGGACATCTTCAACGGCCGTTCGCGCTCCGTCGAAGCAGCCGCAGGCCCAGCGGCTGCCTTCGGTTTGGCGGATGCGCTTGATTCCGCCTGATCCCGCGAGCCCCGGCGCTGCGCCTGCTCCTCATAGTCGGAATAGTTCCCGACATACAGCTCCACCTTGCCGTCGCCTTCGAAAGCGAAGATGCGGTCTACGGTACGGTCGAGGAAGTAGCGATCGTGGGAGACGGTGAACACAACGCCTGGGAAGTCGTCCAAGTAGTCCTCCAGCACCGTCAGCGTCGCGATGTCCAGATCGTTGGTCGGCTCGTCCAGGAGCAGTACGTTCGGCGCTTCCATCAGCACGCGAAGCAGCTGCAAGCGGCGCTTCTCGCCGCCGGACAGCTTGGAGATGAGGCTCCAATGCATGGCCGGCGGGAAAAGAAATCGTTCCAGCATCTGCGTAGCGGATACGGATTCCCCTTCGGCGGTGCGGACCTGCTCGGCTGCCTCGCGGATGTATTCGAGGACGCGCTTGCTGCCGTCCATCTCCTCGTGCTCCTGCGAGAACCAGCCGATCTGCACGGTTGGCCCCAGCGTTACACTGCCCGCATCCGGCTGCAGCTTGCCCGCGATCAGCTTCATCAGCGTCGACTTGCCGCTGCCGTTGCGGCCGACGATGCCGACGCGATCCTCGGGCACGGCGATATAGCTGAACCCGCGGATCAGGCTCCGGCTGCCATAGCTCATCGACACATGGTCAAGCTCTAGGATCTTCTTGCCCAGCCGCGCCGACGCGACGGAGATGTCGAGCTTGGCTGCCGCTTCCTTCTTCGGCTGCGCCTTTAGCGCCTCATACCGGTCAATTCGCGCCTTCTGCTTGGTTGAACGCGCTTGAGCGCCGCGCCGAATCCATGCGAGCTCCCCCCGCAGCAGGTTCTGCCGCTTCTGTTCGGACGCGGCCTCGCGTTCCTCGCGCTCGAGCTTCAGCTCCAGGAATCGGCTGTAGTTCGCTTCATAGAAGTAGGCGCGTCCCCGGTCGAGCTCGATGACCCGATTGCTGACCCGATCGAGGAAGTACCGGTCGTGCGTAATCATGAGCAGCGCGCCGCGGCGCTTCTGCAGCATGCCCTCGAGCCAAGCGACCGAATCGTTGTCGATATGGTTCGTCGGCTCGTCGAGGATGAGCACGTCGGAAGGCTGCAGCAGTGCAGCCGCCATCGCGACGCGTTTGCGCTGGCCGCCGGACAGCGTGTCCACCGGCGCGTACGCGTCGGCGATGCCTAGCCTCGACAGCGCAGCCTTCGCTTCACTCTCCATCTGCCACGCCTCGAGCTCGTCCATCCGCGCGTTCGCGGCAATCAGACGCCCTTGCGCCGCAGCGTCGTCCGGCCTTAGCTCCAGCTCCGCCATCGCAGCGGTATAAGCCCGCACGGCCGCTAGCTGCGGCGAGTTGCCGCCCAGCACATGCTCCAGCGCCGTCTCGCCCGGCGTAAAGGCAGGGTCCTGCGCGAGCATGCGGATACGGACACCGCCCGCGATGCTGACGTTGCCAGAGTCCGCGGGTTCAAGTCCCGCGATGACTTTGAGGAACGTCGACTTGCCGGTGCCGTTAACGCCGATAATGCCGATGCGGTCGCCTTCCTCGACGCCGAACGTCACGTCTTCGAACAGCGTCTTCTCCCCGTGCGTCTTCGATATATGTTCAATGGACATTAAATGCAAGCTCATCAACCCGTTTCACGCAATGATAATTCAGAAGTTCAACTTGTATCATACCATATTTGCCGTAGATGCCGAGCCGTTCGGCTGGAAACGGGACTGCGATGATTATTGTTATTGATAATGAGAACCATTATCAATTATAATGAGGGTCAGCAAAGTGGTTAGCGGGCGAGGAGAGATTAGGGATGAACCGCGAAGAGGAACTGTTTGACGTGACCATTATCGGCGGCGGGCCGGTCGGCCTGTTCTCCGCCTTCTATTGCGGCATGAGGGAATTGAAGACGAAGGTGATCGAGTGCGCGGCGGAGCTCGGGGGCAAAGTGCATTTTTACCCGGACAAGGTGCTTCATGATATTGGGGGCATCGCGGCGATTACGGGAGCCGAGTTCATCGAGCAGGTCGTCAAGCAGGGGAAGACGTTCTCCCCCGAGATCGTGCTGAACGAGCGGATTCACGGACTCCAAAGGCTGGATGACGGCGCGTTCGAGCTGACAGCGGAGAGCGGGAGACGGCATTATACGAGGACGATCATCCTGACGATCGGCCACGGCGTGTTCGTGCCGATCAAGCTGGAGCAGGCTGGCGTAGAGATCTATGAGGGACGGCAGCTGCACTATGCCGTCGACGATATCGAACGGTTCCGCGGCAAGCGAGTGGTCATCTCCGGCGGAGGCGATTCGGCCGTCGACTGGGCGAACGCGATCGAGCCGATCGCGGTGAAGCTGACGGTCGTGCACCGGCGCGACGAGTTCTGGGGGCATGAGAGCAGCGTGACCCGAATGCGGAATTCCTCCGCCGAGGTGCTGACTCCATATCAATTGGATCTGGTAGCTGGCGATGGAGATCGTATCGAGCATGTGACGGTTCGGCATGCGGAGACGAACGAGACGCTAGTCATCGAGGCCGACGAGGTGCTGGTCAATCACGGCATTCGCGGTGACTTCGGCGGCATTCGCGGCTGGGGGCTCGCGTTCGACGACGAGCGGATCGTCGTGAACGCCAAGATGGAGACGAACATTCCGGGCATCTACGCCGCCGGCGATGTCGTCACCCATCCCGGCAAGCTGAAGCTGATCGCGGGCGGCTTCATGGAAGGGCCGATGGCGGTCAACAGCGCCAAGGCCTATCTGGCTCCGCAGGAGGAAGTGGCGCCGCTCTATTCCACGCACCACGACAAGCTGATCGCGATGCGCGGCTGAAGGCAGCAAGGCACAACAGAGGCTGTTTCTTGGGTTCAAACGAGCCTGGGGAGCAACCTCTTTTTCATTTTCATGGAAAAACTATGTTGACACACGATATATTACTTATTATTATATCGTCATACGATATATATACATTAGATATACCGATAGTCGATGCTTCACACCTTGAGGAGGGATGAACTTGAGCGATCGCAACGAGAACGGGCCGCTGACCGAGGCGTTCTACTATATCCTGCTCAGCTTGTACCCCGGACCGGCGCACGGCTACGGCATCATGCAGGTAATCGAGCAGATGAGCAGCGGACGCGTGCATGTCGGGGCGGGAACGCTGTATACGGCGCTGAACAGCCTGCTGGGCAAGAAGTGGATCGAGAACGCGCCGACGCCGGAGTCCACGGATGCGAGACGGAAGATGTACGCGATTACGGAAGCCGGCCGCCTGGCTGCGGAAGCCGAGATGAACCGTCTGGAAGAGCTGCTTCGCAACGGACGCAAGATGACCGCCAGTAGGGAGGGATTGTGAGATGGCGAACGGAGCGCGAGTTAAGAAGCGTCACACTTGGCTTAGCTGGAATTATCGGGAAGAAGAGAAGTGGCTGACAGAGCAATCGGCGGCGGGTTGGCATGTCGTGAAGCCGAACGCGTTCTCGCAGGAATTGGAGAAGGACGACTCCGTACGGTACGTGTACCGAATCGATTATCAGCACAATTCCCGCAACAAAGCCGATTTCGCCGACTATCTGCAGCTCTACGCGGATGACGGATGGGAGTATGTCGGCACCGTATCGGGGATGTGGCACTACTTCCGCAAAGCGCGCAAGGGTGACGAGACGTACGAGCTGTACACCGACCGTTCTTCGCTGAAGAGTTTCTATCGGAAGATTCAGGGGACGCTAGGCGTGATCGGGTTGGTTAATCTGGTCCTGTTCATCGTGAATGGAAAGTCCCTCGTATCCCGCTATTCGGGCGGCTGGCTGTGGACGCTGGGCTTAGCTGGAATGGCTCTCTATGCGGCGCTGATCGGTTTGCTCTTCTACGGGTACGCGCGGATGGGCCGAATGATCAAGCAAGCGGATGCGGATTAGGGAGAGAAGGCGGTTCGTTCTTCGGCTCGTCCGCAAGCCCAGGCAACCGATGTCAGAAATATTCGCTGATTCGGACCGGCGCCTACTCGTCCTCTTCGGGCAATAACCGGCTGCGCACCTCCGGACTCGGGAGCGCGCAAGCTTCCGTCTGCCGTCCGAACCAGCGGTACCGTCTAGCGGCGAATGCGTCATAGGCGGCATCGCGCCATCGCAAGGGAACCGCTTGGAAGACGTATAGCAGCGGCCAAGCGCCGCGCAGCCGGAGCGCCGCCCGCAGCGCGGCTTCAGAGCGGATGTAGCCTCGCCCGTCTTCGATGAGCACGACGCTGTCCGTCTCTTCCGGCACGCCGCATTGGGCCAACAGGCGGCGCCCCGCCGAAGATTGCAGCGATGCGAAGCGGAATCGTCTCTTCGGATCCCGCCTTGCGATGAACCGGACGGTTCCGTTGCAGAACACGCAATCGCCGTCGAAGAGGAGCACGTACGGCGGCGTGGCGCCGGCGCCGGCGCCGGTGTCGCCTGAACGCGTCTGAAGCTTGCTCGGATCCGACATGATGCTCCCCCCTCCTCTTGATGCTTCCACTATACCAAATTTCGAATACCACGTAACCAATCGTCAAAGCCGCTCCTCCATTGTTGGAGAGAGCGGCTTCGTTCTAAATAAACTGTCTGGTGTCGTTGTTGCGGCTGAAGCGGAAGATGGCGACTAGCGTGAACGCTGCGGCGAAGCCGACCAGGATGGCGACGTTCAGCCCGAGGCTGCCGAGTGTCTGGCCTTCTTGAAGCTTGGTGATCGTATCCAGAATCCAACGCTGCGGCAGGAAGTTCGAGATGTGGCGGACGGTGTCCGGCATAATCTCGGCCGGGAAGAAGCAGCCGGCCAGCAGGCAGCTCGGCGTAATGATCAGGTTCTGCATCGCGCCGGCGTTCTTGCTGTTCTTGGCGAAGGCGGTGATCAGCAGCGCGAGGCCGATGGCCGTGAGCGAGAAGAGCAGCATCGTGGCGAGCATCTCGCCGTATGGAACCCCCGAGTCGATGTGGAACACGTTCTTCATCATGAACAGCGTGAAGGCGATTTGCAGCAATTGGATGATGAAGGCGACGAGAACGTGAGCGAAGACATATCCGCGGGCTGTCACTGGAGAGGAGAGGAGCCGCAGGAACGTGCGATCTTCCCGCTCCTTGATGATCAGATTGCTCATATTGACAGCTGAGAACAGCAGGAACATGATCAGGAAGCCGAGCGATTGGTACGTTACGCCTTTCGTGTGGGATGTATCCTTGAGCGACTCGGCATCGAGCTTGAAGCCCGATTGTTTGTAGTCCGCGTAGATCGCATCGAACGACGCGGGATTATCTGCCGTCGCTCGGCCGATGGAAGCGACGTTGCCTACGTATTCCTCCATCATGGCCTTCACGTAGGAGGTGACCGCTGCTCCTTTGGCGGATACGATGCGAAGATGGGCGGGCTGACCATCGCGAACGCTGTCCGCGAATCCGGCTTCGAAGATGAGCCCGCTGTCGAGCTTGCCGGATGCGATATCCCCGTTCAGGGAAGCGTCGTCAGTCATCGTGATCTCCACGTTGTTCAATCCTTCGAGGAAGTGAACCGTATCTGCGGTCAGCGCCTTACTGCCGTCTTGGTTAACGACGCCGACGCGCAGCGTGCCTTCGTTCGAACTGCCGTAGATGAACATCGACAGCAGAATCGTAGCGACCGGCAAGCCGAAGTAGACGATCCAGCTCGATCTCTTGCGGAATGTTCTCCGCAGCGAATGGCTTGCAATCCAGATGATATTGTTCATGTTAGAATGCCTCCCTTCTGCGCATAGAGACCGCCACGAAGGCGAGGAATGCGGCGGCGATCGCCACATTCAGGCCGATGACCGGCAGCGCTGCCTGCAGATCGTTGTTGTAAATCAGGTTCATCAAGGCGTCGTTCGCCCAACGAAGCGGCGAGAGGTTCGCCAAGCTGCCGAAGAAGTTGTTCATGTCGTCTTGGATCGGGAAGTAGGCTCCGCCGAGCATGGAGGCGATCTGGACGAAGATCGTCATGACGGAATTGGCGGAGTCCCCCTTGATCATATAAGCGATTCCGAGTCCGAAGCTGACGGCCAGCAGCACGACGGTGAACAGCAGCAGGAATACGATGCCGAGATGGTCGCCCCAGTTCGCGCCGAACGCGTACTTGCTGAACAGCACGACGGCCAGAATGCACAGGTAGTTGATGACGGTGCAGCCAATGACTTTCCCCGCGAAGATCTCCATCTTGCCGACCGGGGCGGCAGCCAATCGCAGAGCCGTTCTGCGTCTCACTTCTCCGCGGATAAGCCAGCTGGCCGACATGCAAGCGTAGAAGGCGATCATCGTCGATTCCGCGATCGCATAGTAATCGATGGAGCCCGGCTTGCGGTGCGGATCGATCGACGCCTCCTGAATGAAGGACCCGCTGCTCCCCGCGTCCGCGAGGATGGCTTGCACGGCTTCCGGACTGTTCTTCATCGCAGCGGCGGCCAGGTTATATCTGTCGGCGAACGAGGTCAGCATCCCTTGGATGATGTTGCTCTCGATCGTCCGCAGGCTGCTGCCGAAGAACCGGACGCCATTGTCATCGATCTCCGCATATGCGGCATATTGATCGTCCGCGACGGCGGCGCGGCCGTCGATACCGCCGTTCGCCGCCGTCAGCTCGACGCCTTGGCTCTCGATCGCCTGCGCGAAGCCGTTCCAATATTGCTGCAACGGTTCATTCTGGGCCGACACCTTGTAGAGCAGCTTCATGCCGTCCATGGTCACTTCGCTGCTGAAGGCGTTCGAGAGCGCCGTGCCCAGGATTAGAATAAGGATCAGCGGGAAGGCCAGCATGAAGACGAAGGTCCTCGTGTCCCGCAAAGAGCGTTTGATCTCGTATAAGGCAATGTTCAGTACGTTCACGTTCGTTCTCCCCCTCCGTCTCGCTTAGTCTCGCAGTTTGCGGCCGGTCAGCGTCAGGAACACCGTCTCCAGATTGGGCGCTTGCTCTTCGACCGAGCCGATCTCGACCCCGTCCTTGATCAGCTGCTGGATGATCCAATTCAAGTTGCCGACTTCGCCGCGCGATACGATCTTGACGGTCTGCTCCTCCGGTTGGACAGAGATGACGCCGGAGATGCGCTGCAGCGCATCGATATCAAGCCGCTCCTCGTTCTTCACGCCGATCCAAATCTCCTTCGTATCGGTGATGATCGACTTGAGCTGCTCCTTCGTGCCTTCGGCGATGATCTTGCCGTGATCGACGATGGCGATGCGCGTGCACAGCTCTTCGACTTCTTCCATGTAATGGCTCGTGTAGATGATCGAGCTGCCCATCTCGTTCAGCTTCCGGACGGAATTCAGGATATAATTACGCGACTGCGGGTCGATGCCGACCGTCGGTTCGTCCATGATGATCAGCTTTGGCCGGTGGGCGATGGCGCAAGCGATGTTCAGGCGGCGCTTCATGCCGCCGGAGAAGTTCTTGGGCAGGTCTTTGTGCTTGTCGCCGAGGCCGACGAACTCGAGCGCCTCGGCCGCCCGTTCCTTGAGCAGGTTGCCGCGCAGCCCGTACAAGCCGGCGAAGAAGCTTACATTCTCATACGCGGACATCTCTTCATAGATCGCAAGATCCTGCGGCACGATGCCGATGTTCAGCTTGGCGAATTTGTTCTCCTTCACGATGTTCTTCCCGAGCAGCGAGATCTCGCCCTTCGTAATGCGCAGCAGGGAGGAGATCATGTTGATCGTCGTGCTCTTGCCGGCGCCGTTCGCGCCGAGGAAGCCGAAGATCTCGCCTTCGCGCACGCTCAGGTTCATGTTGTCGACGGCGATGAAGTCGCCGAACTTCTTCGTCAGATTGCGGATTTCCAATACGTTCACTCGAATCACTCCGTTTTCTGCCAATGGATTATGACTTTATTCTAATGAAAAAGGATGACCCTATGTCAGTGCATAAGTTCATCCTTCGACTATGAGAAAATTCACTTTCGCAGCCATGAGGATTCTCATTCGCTCTTGTCATTGGGCAGGAGAGTCGTCACGCGGAACCCATGGGCCCCGTCGACAATGACCGTTCCTCCAACGGAGGCAGCTCGCTCCTCCATGCCGACGATGCCGAGCCCCTTGACGATCTTCCGAGCCCCGATGCCGTTATCGGACACGCTTGAGCGGATCATTCGGTTCAGCACTCGAACCTCGATCTCGATGGCGGACGCATGGCCGTATTTGAGCGAGTTGGTGACGGCTTCCGTCGCGTTCTCGTGGATGATTCTCCACTGCATCGGAGTGATGACGTCGAGATTGCCCTCATGCGTGACCGTCGCTTTGAGCGCATGCTTGGCCGACAGCTCGTCCGCGAACAGCCGAAGCCGATGGATGCCGAGCTCCTCCGACCGCGGCTTCATATCCTTCAGCGTCAGGCGGATGCGCTCAAGCCCTTCCTTGGAGATGGAGATCGCATTGCCGAGCAGCTCCGCCGACTTGTCCGGATTGGCGGCGAGCAGCGTCCGCGACGCTTCCATCTGGATAAGAGCGCCAGCCATGGCGTGCCCGACCTCGTCATGGATCTGCTGAGACAGCCGGTTGCGCTCCTCCAGCTTGATCGTATATTCGGACTGCCGGATATACTCCTGATTCTTGTTAAGCAAGTGGCTCAGATTCTGCATCTCCAAGCGCAGCGTCTCCCGTTCCTCGTCGACCCGCTTCAGTCTTTCCATTTGCAGGCGCAAGCCGGTATAGAGAAGGAAGCTCAAGAACGTCGACAGAATGTAGACCGGCAGCTCCTCGCGCGGGATCATGACGAGCGGAATCAGGCTAATCGCCAAGGCGATCCTTCTTCGGCCTTCCCATAGAAGCACCAGCTCGTACAGATTGACCGGCAGCAGCAGAACGAACGACGTGTCCAACCGATAGGCGAAGTAGACGACGAGCACAGCAGAGCATGCCGATAGCAGCTGTTGGATTCGCGCGTCGTTGCGGAAGATTGGGATTGTGACGTTGACGCACAGATAGATCAGATAGGCGAGGATGTCCCACGGCGTTCCCGTCTTCGGCAGGATCGATACCGACAGGATGATATAGACCAGCAATCCGAGCTTGTTACCGATTATCCACAAATCCATCGATCCGAGCTCCTATTCTTCCGTCAGCTTCACTTCGCCGGTAAGATAATAAATCGCGATCTGCGTCCGATGCTCCAGTCCGGTCTTATTCAGAATCGACGTGATGTAGTTGGCGGTCGTGCCTTCGGAGATGAACAGCTTCTTCGAGATCTCCTTGTTGGACAGCCCTCGGGCGATCTGCGCCATAACGTCAAGTTCCCGCTCGGTGAAAAGCGTGCGGTCGATCCGGTCCGATCCGGCCGGCGCGGGGGACGGGACTGCAGGGGCGGAGGCATCCGCCGCCGAAGGCGCGGCGGAGCCGGAAGCTCCCGGCCCCTGCAGCAGGTTGGACTTAATCTTGTCCAATACGACGTCCTGCAGGACGTGGTGATCGTTATATACGCTCTTGATGGCGTCGCGAATCCGTTCGGGATCGTTGTTCTTGAGCAGATAACCCCGCGCGCCGGCCTTCACGGCTTCGAGAATATACTCGTCGTCATCGAACGTCGTTAGAATAAGCGGCTTCACTTTGGTCTGCTCCGCCAGCAGGCGGGCCGCCTCAACGCCGTTCATATTCGGCATCCGAACGTCAAGCAGCGCGACGTCCGCTTCGTGGCGGCGGCAATACTCGACTGCCTGGGCGCCGTCCTCCACTGTAGCGACGACGTCGAATTCGTCGAAGCTGGTCAGGATGATCTTCATCCCTTCGCGGATGAACGAGTTGTCGTCGGCGATCAGCACTTTGATTTGCACCCGGAAAGTCCTCCCCGTATCGAATTCATGTTGTTACAAGAATATACCAAGCGGGTATATCCGACAACGGCAAGCATTATAAAAAAAGCTTCCTGCAAGGTTATTCCTCGCGGGAAGCTTCTTCTGTCTGGGCTGGAGCCGGGGATGGGGTATGTTCGGAAGCGTTGACCTCTAGAATGTCGAGCAGGAACATGAAGATCGGGATGCCGATAATGAGACCCCAGATCCCAAAGAAGTGCTGGGAGAAGACAAGAACGACGAACGTATAGAACATGGGCAGCTTCGTCTTATGCGCCATCAAGCGCGGATTAAGCAGATAGGTCTCCATGGCATGAATGATCAGGATCATGACGACGGTCCAGATGACGAGCGTCCATCCGCCGGCTTGGTAGCCGATCAAGGTGATCGGGATGAAGGAGATAATGACGCCGGCCACCGGGATCAAGCTAAGGATCAGCACCATTACGCCAAGCGCGAATAAGTACGGGAAGCCGAGTATCCACAAGCCGATCATCGTCATCGCCGTATTGAACAGCGCGATCATGAGCTGCACCTCGATCACCTTGCCGAACGAGGAGGTGAACTTCTTGCCGAAGTACTCCAGCTCGTCTACGAGCCAGCCGATCTTGCTTGCCTTGAACTTGCGAGTGAACAGAGCCACCTGCTTCTTCTGCAGCAGGAAGAAGAGGCTGAGCAGGATAACGATGAGCACGACCTCGAGCAGCTCGCCCAGCTTCTTGATGTATTCGAGCGCTTGCTCTACGTAATTCTCGTATTTGATCTCGTCCAGCGCGTCCGTCAGCCGAGCGGCAATCTCGTTGTTGTCCTTATGGGAATTCAAGAAATTAATGATGTTGTTGGTCAATTC
Source organism: Cohnella lubricantis (assembly GCF_014212015.1). Classification (GTDB taxonomy): domain Bacteria; phylum Bacillota; class Bacilli; order Paenibacillales; family Paenibacillaceae; genus Cohnella; species Cohnella lubricantis. The sequence goes on from NZ_JACJVN010000027.1 coordinate 12,551, forward strand.
CACAATCTGATTAACGATCTGGGGGACATATCTGGAGATGCCCACGATCATCCCCGCGACAATAAGGAGATACAGCAGAATGGAGATGACGTTCGGGTGAATTCGGATCACCTTGCTGATCTTCGAATTCAGATAGCCTTGAAGGCGGTCCATGACGTAAGTGACCAAGAATAGCAGCAGCAGCATATTCAGCATATCCCGGATACTGAATAGGATCAGAACCAGAATCAGCAGCACTGTTATTCTTCTGACGATCGGCAAGGCAAACAGTTCACGAATCATTCCCATGCAATTCCCTCGTTATGTGTTCGATTCTATTCAACAGTAGTACGGAAGAACGGAGGAGAAGTTCCGCTATTCGCACATTCACTGGAAGATAGCATTCCGACCTAAAGGTCTCCTTCGAACACATCATCATACAGCATGCCATCTATGGCCGGCGGATTCGAGTTGCCCGATGCTGGTTCGTTATATGAGGCCGAGGCATAGAAGACATAAGCTATGGACGCGATTAAACAGGCGGTCAGCAGCCGAATCAACCATTTCCGCGCCGTTTTTAAACTCCACAGCAAGAGTAGAGCCACCACTAAGCTGATGCACCATCCGATGATCATTGATATATTGTCCATATTTCCAAAAGCTAACAAGTGCATACCCGCTTTCCTCTAAGATAGAAAGTTTCTATATTTACCATATATTAACTTGATTATACCTTTTATTTCGCCCTTTTGTACATATTTAACGAAATTCCGCATGGATTGATTGGTAGCCAAGCCGGAACTCGTCTGCATAATCGGTCAAGTCCCCTCATAGACATGAACCATGGATTAACCAATGTGCAGAGGGGTGGATCTCATGCTTCGTCGGATCCCATGGATCGCGTCCGTCGTCGTGCTGTTCGTAGCTGTACTCTCGGCTTGCGGAGGCAAGAATTCGGACTCGGTCGTGAAGGATTTGAGCAAGGTGTCGGACAACTTGGAGAGTTATCAAGGCAGCGGGGAGATGATTCTTCATACGGGACAGACGCCGCTGACGTACAAGGTGGAGGTATGGTATCAGAAGCCGAATTACTATCGGATCGCGCTGACCAGCGCGGAGAGGGACATTACGCAGATCGTGCTGAAGAACGATCAAGGCGTGTACGTGCTGACGCCACAATTGAAGAAGAGCTACCGCTTCCAGAGCGACTGGCCAGACAATCAAGGCCAGGTGTACTTGTACCAGACACTGCTGCGCAGCATCTCCATTGACAATTCGCGGCAGTTCACGACCGACAAGGACGCTTATGTGTTCGACGTCATGGCCAGCAACTACAACAACGGCTCCTTCGCCAGACAGAAGATCTGGCTGGATAAGGACGACTATGCTCCCAAGCAAGTACAAGTCACGGATACGAACGCTCAATTGATGGTCGAAGTCAAGTTCACGGACTTCAAGTTCGGCACGAAGTTCGATAAATCAGCATTCGATATGAAGCAAAATATGGATGGCGCTTCAGGTACGGGTTCCGCAGGCAATGCGTCCGGCCAGACGGACGGAACCGCGAGCGAGACGCCGAGCGGTACGAACGGCGATACGCCAAGCGGTACAGATGGCGATACGCCAAGCGGTTCGGACGGCGGGACGGATACGACCACCGGCGGCATCGACGATCAGGCGGAGGGAATGGCGGACGGTCAAGGCATGGTACCGATCGACTTCGTAGCGGTCGAACCGGATCCGGATGCGCTCCCCGAAGGCGTATCGCTGCACGACAATCAAGACATCTACGATGAAGCGGGCGTACTTAACGGTGTCATGTATCGCTATACCGGAACATACGATTTTACGATCGTGGAGACGACGCAGAGAGACGTGAAGGATTCCATCATGTCGGGCCGCGGGTTCGATCTTGGCTTCACGCTTGGACAGATGTTCGGCGTCGATACACAGACGGTCACCTGGACGTACGACGGCGTGGAATACCGCCTGACGACAGCCGATCTGCCAGATGACGCGATCGTCAAGATCGCACAATCGATGGTCGCCTCGTCCGGCAAATAACAGAAGCGAACGATTATCAGCTTAGAATTATTCTACTTATCCATCTTATAATAGAAGCGATCGGATGCCGGCCCTGCGGGACCGGCTCCTTCGCGCAGCAGGAAAACGTTGCTTGCGCCTGATTCGTTGACAGTCCAGCGGCCAGTCGTTAACATTACGTTATTGGGTTTACGATGGGTTTGACAGAATAAAGTGGGTGAATAGGTTTTGGATAGTTATTATAGGCCGACGGCAGCGGAGATATCCTTGGATGCCATAGAGCGCAATGTGAAGGCATTCCGGGATCGTCTGCCGTCCGGCACCCGATTGCTGGCGTCCGTGAAGGCGAATGCCTACGGACATGGAGCGTCGGAGACAGCCAGAAGCGCGATCACGGCCGGAGCGGATTACCTTGGCGTGGCGTTCCTCGACGAAGCGCTGCAGCTGCGCAGAGCGGGCATTACGGCTCCCGTGCTAGTGCTAGGGTATACGCCTGAAGAAGGCTGGGAGTTGGCGCGCGAGCATGGCATTACGGTGACTTTGTACCGCAATGAACAATTAGATGCGATTGAACAGATGACGTTGAGAGGCCCCAAGCTGCGAGCGCATGTCAAGATCGACACCGGCATGGGGCGTCTTGGCGTGTTCCCGGGTCTGGATGCGGAGCGGTTCCTTGACCGTGCATGTTCCTTGCCTGGATTGGAAGTGGAGGGCATGTTCACGCACTTCGCCAAAGCCGATGAAGTCGACAAATCGCACATGCTGATGCAATCGGAACGCTTCCAGACGGTGGTCGACTATGTGCGCAAGCATTCGCTGCCGCTGTCGATCATTCATGCCGGCAATAGCGCGACAGGCATCGATCTGCCCGAGCATGCGCGCGGCATGCTTCGGCTCGGCATCGGCATGTACGGCCTCTATCCGAGCGACGAGGTCCGCAAGGATGAGATCGAGCTGGAGCCGGCGTTGTCGCTGAAGACGAAGGTTGTGCACACGAAGACGGTTCCGGCCGGCGAAGGCATCAGCTATGGCGGGAGGTACGTCACACGTCGAGCGGAGCGGGTCGGCACGATTCCGATCGGCTACGCCGACGGCTTCAGCCGAATGCTCAGCGGCAAGGCTGAAGTCTTGCTCCGCGGGAAGCGCGTGCCTGTGTTAGGCTCGATCTGCATGGATCAATGCATGATCGGTCTGGATGCCGCCGAGCTTGGCGGGACGGGACGGGTTGAGGTCGGCGAAGAGGTCGTCGTCATCGGAGGCCAAGGCGATGAGCGTATTACGACCGAAGAAGTGGCGGCGAAGCTCGGAACGATCCCCTATGAAGTGACCTGCATGATCGCCGCGCGCGTTCCGCGTGTCTATCGGAAGAACGGCGAGCGGGTCGGGGCGGAGAATCCAATATTTTCCGAACGTTGACCTCGGCCTTTTTTGCCGAATGGGCAGGAATGCAGGCACGTGAGAGCGAATGGTATTCGGAAGAGTCGTATAATTATTCCGGTGGACGGTATACTGGGAATTAGGTCATGGGTTGGTAAATCTTTGGAGGTGCTTGTTCGGTGGCCAATGTACACAATACGAAGCGAATTATGATCAGTCTTCCTGATCAATTGCTGCGAGAAGTCGACTTTGTCGTCGCCAAGGAGAATACCAACCGCAGTGAAGTGATCCGACAGGCGATGAAGCAATATCTCGTAGAACGGAAGAAGAGGCTGATTCGCGATTCCATGCAGCGCGGCTACTTGGAGATGGCCAAGATCAACCTGAATATGGCATCTGAAGCGTTCCATGCGGAAGAAGATGCCGAGAGCACACTCGGACGCCTAGTAAGCGGGGTGTAATTGTTGATCGTCAAACGCGGGGATGTTTTCTATGCGGATCTGTCGCCGGTAGTCGGTTCGGAGCAGGGAGGCGTGCGCCCCGTGCTGGTGATTCAGAACGACATCGGCAACCGGTTCAGTCCGACGGTGATCGTAGCGGCTATTACCGCCCAAATCCAGAAAGCGAAACTCCCGACGCATGTCGAGATCGAAGCGAAGGTCCACGGTCTGGACCGCGATTCGGTCGTGCTCCTGGAGCAGATCCGGACAATCGACAAGCAGCGGTTGACGGACAAGATCACCCATCTGGAAGAGGAAATGATGCATAAAGTCGATGATGCGCTGTTGATCAGTGTTGGACTTATCGACTTTTAAACAGAGCGGAAGCCGCGAGTGGCGGCTTCCGTTTTTTTTTTTTTTGCCGTTGCGGGACTCTTGACGTTCCTTGCGACAGGAAATAAGGCATTGACGCGCGGGGTTGTTCTGCGCTAAATTAAACAAGTGATTAAAACATTTGTTTAAGCAGAGAGAGGATGGGGAGAAATGGCTGTACTTAAGGCATTCTTCAAAAGGCCGACGACGTGGATCGGGATCGTGACGGCTTTGATGTTCCAATTGATATTCTCCGTGGTGTGGATGACGGGGTATGACGGCGTAACGGATCGCATGGACCGGCTGCACGTCGGCATCGTGAACGAGGATGCGGGCATCGGAGCGCAGGTGGCGGAGCAGCTGCAGAGCTCGCTTCCGGTGCAGACGGAGCGGTTCGAGGATATGGATGCTGCCCGGCGCCGGCTGGATGATCGGGAGCTGCAGATGATCATCCGGATTCCGGCGAGCTTCTCGGCGGACGTGTCCGACGCCGGGAAGAAGGCATCCATTCAATATGTGCTGAATGAGTCGAATCCGGCGACTATCAAGAGCATGATGACCGGAGTCGCCGAACAGGTGACGGCAACGGTCAACAAGATGGCGGTCGGCCAAGGCATCGCCCAGACGCTGGCGCAGGCGCAGATGCCTGCTGATCAAGCGCAAGCGGCGGCTGGCGCATTGTCTGAGCGGGTAGTATCCGACATCGAGAGCATCCATCCGGTGAAAGGCATGAACAATCAAATGGTGCCGATGATGGTCGTACTCGCTTCGTTCGTCGGGGCGATGATCATGGGGATGAACATGGAGCAATCCTCGATGGGAGTCGCGATGGCGACAGGCGCGGGCAAGTGGGCGCGGTTCGCCGCTCGGACTTGGATTAACATCGGGGCCGCGTTCGTCGTATCGCTGATCGGCACCCTCTTGGTCATGGCGTTCGGCGGCCAGACGGAGCAAGGGTGGCTCGCGCTGTGGGGCGTTGTCTTCGTCGTGCTGCTTACCTTCCTGTTCGTCACCCAGATGTTCCTGCTGCTGTTCGGCATGGGCGGGATGCTCTTTAACGTGGTGACGCTGTCCGCGCAGCTCGTCTCTTCCGGGGCGATGGTGCCGCGCGAGCTGCTGCCCGATTTCTACGTGGGGCTCGGCCACGCGCTGCCGGCAACCTATGCGGTTAACGGTTTGATGAACGTCCTGTTCGGCGGCGGCGGACTTGGCGAATCGTTCGGCATGCTGATCTTGATCGCCGCGGTCGCGATCGCGGTCGGCGCCCTAGCGGTCGCCTTGAAGCCTCAGAAGAAGCCTCATGCCGGAGCCGCTCCCGCGGGCGCAGCCCAACGGTAACGGCTGCCTTGCTTCCGGGTAGGAGCGGGTTCATAATAAGAGAATAGCTTGGTTCATGATGGAGGCAGAGATGGAATCAGCGGAGATAGACGTCAAGAAGCGGCTGCTCTTGGCCGCGAAGAAGCTGTTCGCCCGTTACGGGTACGACGGGACGTCCATTCGGCAGATCTGCGAAGAAGCCGGCGCGAATGTGGCGCTCGTATCCTACCATTTCGGAGGCAAAGAGAATATATTCAAAGCGCTGTTCGACTTCTCGCTGCCCCTGCGGGTGGTCGATGACCTCTTCGCGGAGCCGCTCGATCCGGTCGAGGGCGTCAAGCTGATGATCCGCGAAGTCATTCATTATCAGCATCGGGATCCGGAGCTGGTCCGGATCATTCAGCACGAGATGACCCATTCCGTTCCGCGGACCGAGGTCATCCGCGAATATCTGTCTCCGATCTGGGAGCTGGCAAGGTCGCTGCTTGAGGAAGGACGGAAGCAAGGAGCATTCCGCTTCCGTTCCCTGGATACGACGTTTCTGTACATCTGGGGAGGTCTGCTGTTCCCTCGCGACTTTGCCCTATTCGAGCCGGTCTTGACGGAACCGGCGCCAACGATGGAGCAGAAGATCGAAGATTTGACGGGCTTCGTGCTCGGTGCGCTGGCCTGCGAGGCTGAGCGTGGCGTGACTGGCATGTGGTGAGGAGAGAAGGCGCTTCCCACAGGGGAGCGTCTCTTGGTCGTTCTAGCCGCGGCTTCGGCTGTGCGGTGGACGACTGTGAATGATGAGGAGGATGCAAGAGAGATGAGCGAAGCTGTAGCAACGGAGGCAGCCGCGCGCGAAGCGGCGGAGCGCATGATCAAGCAGATCGCGGCGGAGCTTGGGATCAGTCCCGGTCAGGTGCGCACGGTCGCTGGCCTGCTCGACGAAGGGAACACGATTCCGTTCATCGCGCGTTACCGTAAGGAGATGACCGGCGAGCTGGACGAGAACCAGCTGCGGGCAATCGAGGAGCGGCGCGGCTATTTGAAGCAGCTCGAGGACCGCAAGGGCGAGGTGCTGCGCCTGATCGACGAGCAGGGCAAGCTGACGCCCGAGCTGCAGGCTGCGATTGCAGGCGCGGTGAAGCTGCAGGAGGTCGAAGATCTGTATCGGCCGTATCGCCAGAAGCGCAAGACGCGCGCCAGCGTCGCCAAGGAGCGCGGGCTGGAGCCGCTCGCGCAATGGCTGCTGTCGCAGCCGCGGCAAGGCGATCTGCTAGCGGAAGCAGCGCGCTATGTGGATGCGGAGAAGGGCGTGGCGACGCCGGAGGAGGCGGTGCAGGGCGCGATGGACATCGTGGCGGAGGGCCTCGCCGACGACGCGAACGCGCGCAAGCAGGTGCGGCGCTTCATGTGGGAATACGGCGTGCTGCGCAGCAAGGCGAAGAACGCTGAGGCGGAGTCGGTGTACGAGATGTACTATGACTATTCGGAGCCGGTGAAGCGGCTGCCGCCGCACCGCGTGCTCGCAATGAACCGCGGCGAGCGTGAAGATGTGCTCAGCGTAAGCATCGACGTGCCGGTGGAGCGGATCGTGGACGAGCTGCAGCGGCGGTTGATTCGCGGCGCATCGGTCACGCGGGACGCGCTGGCCGCTGCCGCGGAGGACGGCTACAAGCGGCTGATCGCGCCGTCGATCGAGCGGGAGCTGCGCGGCGAACTGACCGAGAAGGCTGAGGAGCACGCGATCGGCATCTTCTCCGAGAACCTGCGCAATCTGCTGCTCCAGCCGCCGGTGAAGGGACGCGTCGTGCTCGGCGTCGACCCGGCCTACCGGACAGGCTGCAAGCTGGCTGTCGTGGACGAGACGGGCAAGCTGCTAGAGGTGGCCGTGTCGTATCCTACGCCGCCGCACAACAAGAAGGCGGAAGCCGAAGCGCTGTTCCGCCGCTTGATCTCGCAATACGGCGTCCATCTCATCGTCGTTGGCAACGGCACCGCATCGCGCGAGACGGAGCAATTCGTCGTCGACGTGATCAAGGGCATGCCGGAGCGCGGGCTGCAGTATCTCATCGTTAATGAAGCAGGCGCGAGCGTCTACTCCGCGTCGAAGCTGGCGCAGGAGGAGTTCCCGGATCTGGACGTCGCCGAGCGCAGCGCCGTGTCGATCGCGCGCCGGCTGCAGGACCCGCTGGCCGAGCTCGTCAAGATTGAGCCGAAGGCGATCGGCGTCGGGCAGTACCAGCACGACGTGTCGCAGAAGCGGCTCGACGAGAGCCTCTCCGGCGTCGTCGAGTCGGCGGTTAACCACGTCGGCGTCGACGTCAACACGGCTTCGCCTTCGCTGCTGTCGTATGTGGCGGGGGTGAACGCCACGATCGCCAAGAACATCGTCAAGCAGCGCGAGGAGAACGGCCCCTTCGCTGACCGTTCACAGCTGCAGAAGGTGCCGCGGCTCGGCGCGAAGACGTTCGAGCAGTGCGTCGGCTTCCTCCGCATTACGGACGGGCGGAATCCGCTCGACCGGACGCCGATCCACCCGGAGTCGTACAAGGTGGTCGACCGGCTGTTCAAGGAGCTCAAGCTGCCGTTGTCAGCGATCGGCACGGATGAGCTGAAGGCTCGCTTGAGCGAGGTGCAGGTTGAGGAGATGGCGGCTCGGCTTGAGGTTGGCGCGCCGACGCTGCGGGACATTGTAGGCAGCTTGCAGCGCCCGGGACGCGATCCGCGCGACGAGCTGCCGCCGCCGATCTTCCACACCGACGTGCTCGACATCGAGGATCTGAAGCCGGGCATGGAGCTGCAAGGAACGGTTCGCAACGTCGTCGACTTCGGCGCGTTCGTCGACATCGGCATCAAGAACGACGGGCTCGTGCATGTCTCGCAGCTGAGCAACAAGTTCGTCAAGCATCCGACGGAAGTCGTCGCCGTCGGGGACACCGTGAAGGTGTGGGTCATCGGCGTCGATCTGAAGAAGGGGCGCGTCAGCCTGACGATGAAGGGACCGGCGATTTAAGCCGGCCCGAGTGAGTGCGTCGCGTAAGCCCTCGAGGAGGGCTTCGGGAAGCGAGAAGCGCGCGAATTTGGCCCCTCCCCGCCCGCCCGCGCGTCAAAAAGGCCGCCATTCGCCCGTCCGCTCGTTAGAGCGGCTGGACCGAAGGCGGCCTTTTATGATGAGCCTTGAAGGGCTTGCGCCGGAGCTCAAGGCTTGGTATGCGAAGCGGACGGGGTATTCCCCGATGGAGACTGCCGTTGGTAGAAAAACCAGCAGTCGTTCAGCATCTTGATCTGCCGGCGGTCCTTCTTGAGGTACGCCCGCATGAGCTGGTTGCACAGCCATTGCGGCATTGCTGTCGCCCTCCTCCCCTGTCATGCTGCATTACTAGCATATGGGGGTGGGCGAATGACCGTGCAGGTCCCGTTCGCGGGGAGCTGCGTTCAGCTGCCTTTTTACGACATGACTTCTTCCTCTTCCTCGTACCACTGCTCGAGCTGCGCCTGAAGCGCGCGGATCTCGGTCAGCAAGGAGATGAGCGGATAGGAGCTCTCGCGGATGGCGGCGAAGGCGCGTTCCAGCTCGTTGATATACGCAAGCCCGCCTACCGGGACTTCGTTCTCGTTAAGAAGCTCGAGACCGTTGCATTCCGCGACAGCCTTCGGCAGCTCGGGAATGTTGTCGGCGGTTAGCTTCGCGATCTCTTTATGAAGCCGCAAATTCAGCGCGCTTAATTGGTAAGCATGAGTCGCAGGCATCTCGACCCACAGCAGGCTTCCGTCTGGACGCTGCATTAGAATATAAGCCTTGTTGGACATGGCGGCGCGTTCTCCCCTCGATCGGCAATTCCTACTTGACAGTGTAGCCCAACGTCAGTCTACAATTCAAGAGGAATACAAGCGCGAACAGGCGGGAGGGGCACACGTATGAACGACAGCGAACTGCAGCAATGGGTCGAAAAGGTATCTCTCGCGGCGTTCGGCGTTCCGTTCCGCCACAAAGCGACATTCAACGGGCGGCTGCGCACGACGGGCGGGCGTTACTTCCTGAAGAGCCACAATATCGAGATCAGCCCTCACCAATTGGCCGTGAACGGCGTTGAGGAGACAGAGAAGATCATCAAGCATGAACTGTGCCATTATCATTTGCATTTGGCCGGCCGGGGATACAAGCATGCCGATCCGGACTTTAAGCGACTGCTGAAGCAGGTGGGGGCGACGCTCTATTGCAAGACGCTGCCGGGCGCCAAACGGAGCTTGCCGGTGAAGTACTATCTTGTCTGCCGCGATTGCGGTATGTCGTACCCGCGCAAGCGTCGCGCCGACCCGCGCCGATACGCCTGCGGGAAGTGCCGAGGCAAGCTCAAGCTGGTCGAGGCGCAGCCGGAGCAGGAGGCGTGAGAAGCCGCGCCAGGGATCGGATTTGGGCGATGCGACGAATGCATTTTTGCCAATAAAAAACATTGGACGAACCGCTTGACTTCGCTTGGGAACCATGATAAATTATTAAATGTCGCTTCGGACGAAACCATATTCCCTGATAGCTCAGTTGGTAGAGCACTCGACTGTTAATCGAGTTGTCACAGGTTCGAGTCCTGTTCGGGGAGCCACTTTGGAGAGGTACCCAAGAGGCCGAAGGGGGCGCTTTGCTAAAGCGTTAGGGTGTAACAGCCGCGAGGGTTCGAATCCCTCTCTCTCCGCCACCACCAAGGCGACGAATTGAAGAGCCATCACCGGTCAGCCGGCGAAGGCTCTTTTTGGTTGTGCGTTAGAATGTTGGTTGCTGGAGTCGATTGTGGTTGTCGGCTAGTTGGTAATCGGTTGCAGGGCTACAGCCACTTCTTGCGCTTGTAGAACCACCAGAGGCCGGCAGCGACGAGCGCCATGATGAGCCAAAGAGCGGGATAGCCGAACTTCCATTCGAGCTCGGGCATGAACCGGAAGTTCATCCCGTACACGCCGGCGAGGAACGTCAGCGGCAGGAAGATGGAGCTGATGATGGTCAGCGTCTTCATGATCTCGTTCATCCGGTCGGACTTCATATTGAGCTGAAGCTCGAGCAGAGCCGTCATCGCTTCGCGGAACGAGTCGATCGAATCGAGCACGCGCGAGATGTGGTCGTAGATATCGATAAAATAAACGTCGGCCTCCCGGCGGCTGTAAGGGAACTGCTGATGGCTGAGCAGCCCGAGGGCGACCCTCTCGTCCGCGAGAATGCGGCGCAGCGTATGCAGGCGCCGCTTCAGGCGGAATACGTCCCCTGCGATGCGTACATGGGGGTTGTGGAAGACAGCTCGTTCGTGCTTGTCTAGGCTGTTGTCAATCTTGTCCACGACATTGGCGTAGTCGTCTACGCAGTGGTCCAGCAGGCAGTAGAGGAGGCTGCCGGAGTATTCCATATACCTGGAGGTTCGGCGAAAGTCCTCTCTCGCCCGGCGAAGCGAATCGACTTCTTCCGGACAGATCGTAATTACGTAGTTCGGCCCGATCACATGCTCGATCTCCACCGTCGACAGATCCGGATTCACGTGGAAGAACGTCAGGAGCAGATGCTTGTCGTACCTGTCGAGCTTGGGGCGCTGGCCCAGCGTGACGCAATCCTCAACGATCAGAGGATGGCATCCGAACATGTCCGAGAGGATACGCTGAATCTCTTCGGCGGAGCTGCCGATCAGCGGAATCCAGGCAATCTCTCCGTCATCCGGCACGCGCATCTCGGTCTCGGCAACGGCTTTGGAATGCGTATTGTATAAGAGCATTGGCGTTCTGTTCTCCCCTCGGTGAGATGCTTATAGGATAGCATATTTTACCATTAAAAAAAGTTCGCAAAAGGACTTGCACATGTGCCGGGATTCAGGTATACTCATTTTTGTCGTTTGAACGAGGCGCCTGATGAACGGGCAGCAATAAGACTAATGTGGCCCGTTGGTCAAGGGGTTAAGACACCTCCCTTTCACGGAGGTAACATGGGTTCGAATCCCATACGGGTCACCACTGAATTAAGAGCCATTAGCTCAGTTGGTAGAGCACCTGACTTTTAATCAGGGTGTCGAAGGTTCGAGTCCTTCATGGCTCACCAGTTTCGATTATGCCGATCGAAGCCGGAGAATTATCATATGCGGTCGTGGCGGAATGGCAGACGCACCAGCTTGAGGGGCTGGCGGTAGCAATACCGTGGAGGTTCGAGTCCTCTCGACCGCACCATACATAAGAGATCATCCCTTGCGGAAGCAGGGGATTTTTTTGTTTTTGTTACAGGACAGTCCAACCATCTAGCAAATCGTAGATAAGGTATTACTTTTCATTGCTCACCCCCATGTCAACGAGGCCTATGCTTTTCTACAATTAATGGTAGAGCAGAGGAGGGGACGAACTTGGAATATAACCTTAATGCGCGAACTGCGCCCAAAGCCATTCATCCGTCGACGCTTCGTCTCGGAGGAAGCAATCCGAACGGAGAGCGGATCGGCTTCACCAATTATTATATGGAGATGAACGGGCAGCCCTATATTGCGATCTGCGGCGAAATTCATTACAGCCGATATCCGCATGCGGAATGGGAGACCGAACTGCGGAAGATGCGTGCTTCGGGGATTAATGTGGTCGCCACGTATATTTTCTGGAATCATCATGAGGAACTGGAAGGCGCCTTCGATTGGGAAGGCGACCGTAACCTGCGAGAATTCACGGAGCTATGTTCCCGCTGCGGACTGTACGTCATTCTTCGGATTGGCCCATTCTGCCATGGCGAAGTGCGGAACGGGGGCTTGCCGGACTGGCTGTTCGGGCGCGAGTTCGACGTTCGCTCGAACGATGAAGGATATTTGGATTACGTAGGCAGGCTGTATCGGGAGATCGGCGTGCAGGCTGCTGGGTTGATGTATAAGGACGGCGGACCGGTGATCGGTATCCAACTGGAGAATGAATTCAACGCCGCGGCCGCCTTATGGGAGATGACCGCCAAGCAAGGAGATGAATATCTGAGCGGCGGAACCGGCGGTGCGGAGCATATGCGCCAATTGAAGCGGTTAGCGATTGAGGCCGGTTTGGCGGCGCCGATCTATACGAGCACAGGCTGGGGCAACGCCCCGCTGTTGCAGGACGAAGTGCTGCCGCTATACGGCGGTTATGCCTACACGCCATGGAGCATCAGCGAGCATAACCCCGAGCAGCAGCCGACGGGCGAGTATATCTTCGTGAATTATCATAGCGACGATGCCAGCGCTGAACGCCACTTTAATCCCCCCTATCCGCGGACGCTATACCCGTATGCCTGCTGCGAGATGGGAGGCGGCATGCAGACGTGGTACTTGTCGCGCTTCCAAGTGGAGCCGGAGAGCGTCGCAGCGATGAGTCTAGTGAAGATCGCGGGCGGCTGCAACTTTATCGGATATTATATGTTCCACGGCGGCACCAACCCGGTCGGCGTAACCGGCTACCTGAATGAAAGCACGACGCCGCGCATCACTTACGACTTTCAAGCGCCGATCGGCGAATTCGGTCAGGTTCGTCCGTCGAACGATTTGCTTCGCCCGCTCCACTATTTTCTGCGGCAGTTCGGAAGCCAATTGGCTCCTATGGTCACGGTGCTGCCGGATGGCGCAGCCGATATTCGCCCAGAGGACACCGGGACGCTCCGCTATGCGGTTCGGACGGACGGACATTCCGGATATCTCTTCGTAAATAATTATCAAGATCATGCGATCATGCAGACTCATCGAGATGTGCGATTTGCCATTGATAGCCGGGACGGCACCATACGCTTCCCTCGGCGCTCGGGCATAACGGTTCGCCCCAACGCCTCAATGATGCTCCCATTTCATATGAACTTGGATGGCCTGGATCTTCTGTATGCGACCGCACAGCCGATTACCGCAATTCAATCGGAGGAGGCTGCGACGTTTTTCTTCCAGATGCACGAGGGGATCGACGGAGAGTTCGCTATTGGCGAAGAGGGGGTTGCGGACATTGAATGCTTCGGAAGTGCTTCAACTGAGAGAGACAATGAAGGCGGCCGCCTCATAACGGTATCCCATGACTGTTCTGCACTGATCCGCATCGCCATGCATGGCAGCCGTGACGTATGCCTATATGTCATGACAGCTGCGGAAGCGGCGCAAATGTGGGAAGTAGAGGTAAGAGGCAGCCGTCGCATCTTCTTCTCTGAGGCGCCAGTCACGGCAAGCGGAGACCGCATCGAGTTGACCGCCAGCATGGCTGCTTCGCCGACCGTCCCGGATGGATACCGGTTCAGGGAATACGCCGGCCCTGGAACCGGCGGCGCGCTCGCTTTGTCGGCCGCATCCAAGGATCATCGGGCGGAGAGCCGGGACGGCGCCTTGTTCCGGACGCACACCGTGCGGTTCCCGCAAGTCGAGATCAAGCTCGATGTCCGCCGGCTGCACGCCCATAAGGTCGAGCTTGCCGTTGATACAGCTGCGGTTACCGGACATGTATGCGACGCGCTGCTATCGATCGATTACACGGGAAATGTGGGATATGCCTTCTCCGGCGGGAAGTTATTGCATGACCATTTCCATAATGGCGCGCAATGGGAGATCGGGCTCGCTCGGTTCCGGGACAAGATCCGCGATGGCAAGATTGTGCTAGAGACAACGCCGCTGCGCAGAGGTGTGATGAAGGTGGCGTCTGATGCCGCCATGGCAGCGGAACAAACCTTTATCGGAGAAGAGACGGCCGTTATCCGAGAGATTCAGATCAAGCCGGTCTATCGAATCCTTCTATTGGCTGAGTCGGATTCGTAATATAGGATTCTGTGAATAATCTGTCTATTCCCGGCTTCCATTTGCTATCCAATCTTATATACTCAAGGATAAGCAATCGTCGCGCACTTCGATGATCCGGGAGGCAGGCATGGGACGCACGATAACGCAGAGAACGTATATTCCGTATACCTACAAGATGATGATCTCCTATCTTATTCTAGTGCTAGTAACAGACATCGTCATCGGTTATATCTCTTACACGATGTTGATCCGATCAAGGACGGAGATCGCGGAGACCAACATTAGAACAGGGATAGAGCAGACTCGCGACAATTTGAAGTATCAATTAGACGAGATTCAGCGAATATCCGATACGCTGTTCGGCAACGTACCGTTTCAACGGGCGCTCGAGAAGCGCGGCGATCCGTTCGAGATATACCTGACGATGATTGACGATATCGTGCCTCAGATGCGGGCTCCGCTGCAGCTATTCGGCAATCCGCTCCGGATTATTCTGTACACATCGAACGGCGATCTCAATATTGTGGAAGGCGACGATCTATCGACGCCGATTCAGGATAGCGATTACTACATTCTCTCCTCTCGGGACATTGCAGGCAGCGAGTGGCTTCGGACAGTCGAGGCGGGGGATGACAACCGGTGGATGCAGATCGAGACGGACAACGAACTGGCGAACATCTCTCATATTCGCCGCATGGTGTCGTTTAACGGTTACCTGACCGTGAGCGGCTATCTGCGAATTACGGCCAGCTTCGCCGATCTGCTCGGCAACTTCGAGACGTTCCCGGTTCAAGATGGCATCACGATACGTCTCGCCGACGTATCTTCAGAGACGGTTCTCTACCAGCAAGGCAGCGCAGTACCAAGCGAAGGTACGGCTGACTATTTGACGCTAACGCAGGAGGTACCGGGAACGGACTTCGTTATCGAGACGCTAGTATCTTACGACTATCTTCGCAAGGATGCGCGCCAACTGCAGAAGGCTATCTTCGCCATCTGCTCCATCAGCTTCCTCGTCATGGCGCTGATTGGCATCTTCGTGGCCAGGTTGTCAGGACGCAAGATGGGCAAGATTGTATCGCTTGTCCGATCGTTCGAGAGCGGGAGCTTCGAGAAGAGGGTCCGGTTCGGCGGCAATGATGAATTCTCGCGGATCGGAGAAGCGTTCAACGCGATGGCCGCGAATATTCAGGAGCTGATCAGCAACGTCTATGTGCAGGGCATTCAGCGCAAACAGGCGGAGCTCGAAGCGCTCCAAGCTCAGATCAACCCGCACTTCCTCTACAATTCGCTCTCCACGATTAGCAGTCTTGCCAACCTCGGCGAGACGAAGCAAGTGACGGCAATGGTGAAGGAATTGTCGAAGTTCTATCGCCTCTCGCTCAATCAGGGCCAAGTGCACATTCCGCTCGGCAAGGAGCTGGAGCAGGTGGAAGCCTATTTGGACATCCAGCGGGTCAAATATGAAGGCGCTTTCTCGGTTCACATTGATGTAGACCCCGATATTCTCGATATACCGGTCATCAAGCTCATTCTCCAGCCCTTCGTCGAAAATGTATTTAAGCACGCTTGGTTCGGCGATACGATCGCGATCCGGATCACGGGGCGCAGAGCGGGTGACAACCTTGAGCTTAAAGTAATCGACAACGGCGTCGGCATGAGGCCGGATGTCGTCAAGACATTGCTCGCAGGCGAAGGGCAGGAAGGCGGTTACGGGCTTCAGAACGTGAACGAACGAATTAAGCTCAGGTACGGCAGCGAATACGGCATCGAGATCGGCAGCATGAATGGCGGAGGCACGGCCGTGCGAATCGTGCTGCCGGCGGAACATGCCCGAGCGGCGGATGAAGCATAGGCGGACAACTGGAAGGAGAGGGCCATGATGGTAACCGTACTGCTCGTGGACGACGAGAAGATCGATTTGGAATGGCTGAGGCGAAGAGTCGCAAGCAGCGGACTGCCGCTTGAAGTCGCGGGAACGGCGAACAGCGGATTCGCCGCGCTGGAGTTCGTTCAAGAGAAGCAGATCGATATCATTCTATCCGATATTCGGATGCCGATTATGACGGGGATGGAATTCGCCCGCAGAGCGAAGGCGATCAATCCGCGGATTAGGATCGTGTTCATCAGCGGCCACGAGGACTTCGGTTACGCGAAGGAGGCGCTCACCCTTCAAGCGTCGGGCTACCTGCTGAAGCCCGTCGACGACGACGAGCTGCACGAGATGCTGGCTCGTCTATGCGCAGACGTTCAGGCAGAGCGGGAGCGGATCCGAACCGAGGTTGAGGTATTGTCGCTTGCGAGCCAAGAGCTTCTTCTTCGATGGTTAAGCGGCCGGGCGCACGAACAGATCGACGAGCATATACAACAGTTTCTGGCGCCGATCGTCAGCAGGGGCGCTGCGGCGGTTATCATCGAGATGGACGATGTGGATTGGAAGATGCGCGGCGTTCCGGAGGAAGAACGTCGGCAACTGGTTAGTAGCATGGTTAAGTTCATCCAACAATTCACGACGGAGAACGGACTTGGCACGATTGTCGCCAGTCCGTCCGATTACCGGCTTGTCGTATTGGCCGAAGGCTCCGAGGAGGAGTTCACCGTATTGCTGGAGGAGCTGATCCGCGAAGTGGCGGGCGCTCATCCGTTGACGGTTACGGTAGGCTGCGGCATGTTCACCGATGATTGGCGCCGGCTTCCGGAATCGTATCGCCAAGCGGCGGCCGCTCTTGGCGCCAAGTGGCTGATCGGGAAGAATCGGCTTATTTGCGATGTGGCGGAGAATCGTACGGATACGCAGGTTTTCGACAACTTTGACGGGATCGTGGATCGAATGCTGCACGCGATTCTGGCATACGATCTGGTCGGCATTGACGACTGCCTGCTGCGAATTTTCGGCCGGGACCAGCCGTTGCATCGGATGGACGAAGTATATAACCTGATTATCCGGATGACCTCCAAGCTGAACGCGGATCTGCGGCAGTTGAATGAGAATCTGTATGAGCTTCTGGAATGGGAGTCGCATCAGCCGGCTGTCTTGTTCCGGTTCGAGACGGTGGACGACATTCTGTCTTGGCTAAGAAGGAGATTCTTCGAGCTGTCCGAGATGCTTCTCACGAAGCGGTCCAGGGCGAATCGTAAGCTGATCGACACCATCCTTCGTTATGTACGGGAGAGAATCGAGATGAAGGTCACGCTGAAGGAAGTAGCGGCGCATTTCCACTTCTCGCCGAACTATTTGGGTCATCTCTTCAAGGAAGAGACGGGGATGAACTTCAGCGATGTGCTGTTGGATCTGAGAATGAAGCGGGTATGCGCGTTGCTAGAGGATCCGTCTCTCAAAATATATGAGATCGCCGATCGCGTCGGTTATAAGAACATCATTTACTTCAATCGTCAGTTCAAGCAATCCATCGGCATGTCGCCGGGCGAATACCGGAAGAAGCATCATATTTGAATCGTGGAATGTGTATAAGTTTTAGTTGCTTCCCTTACTGCTCCGTGCTTGAACGTTCATCTTATAATTGTTGTAGAAAATGAAAGCGCTATACCTGATTGGAAGGAGGCGGCACTTTGAAACGGTACGGATTCTGGCATGACGCACTCAAATATAGAACCTTGCTGCTTATGCTGCTGCCCGGCGTCTTGTTCTTCATGCTGTTCGCTTATATTCCGATGGCTGGCGTCGTTCTGGCGTTTAAACAGTACACCTATGATGGCGGCATCTTCGGCAGTCCCTGGAACGGGCTGGATAACTTCCGCTTCTTCTTCGACTCCGGCAGCGCCTGGCAGGTGACCCGTAATACGGCGCTGTACAACATCGCTTTCATCATCGTGAACAATGTGTTGGAGATCGCCATGGCGATTTTTCTGTTCGAGATCGCAGGCCGGTGGTTCCGGAGAGTATTCCAGACTCTGCTGTTCCTCCCTTACTTCATCTCTTGGGTCGTAGTCGGCGCCATCGCCTACAATCTGTTCAGCTTCGACTACGGCACGATCAACGCCGTGCTGAAGGGACTAGGCATGGAACCTGTCGATATTTATAATACGGCCGCGTACTGGCCGGTTCTGCTGGTCGTCGTCTCCGCTTGGAAGGCTGTCGGATACGGTTCAATCATGTATCTGGCCGCCATAACAGGTATCGATACGGAAATGTACGAAGCCGCGGAGATCGACGGCGCGAACATCTGGCAGCGGATTACCCGAATTACGATTCCGAACCTGTACCCGACCATTATCATCCTTGTATTGCTTGCTATCGGCAATATCTTCAGAGGGGACTTCGGGATGTTCTATAACATGGTCGGCAACAACGGGCTGCTGTTCGCCTCGACGGACGTCATCGATACGTTCGTATTCCGGTCGCTGATCTCGTCCAACGATATCGGGATGTCGTCGGCAGCTGGGTTCTACCAATCCGTGCTCGGATTCATAACGATTCTATTAGCCAATTATGCCGTGCGCAGCTATGACAAGGACCGCGCGCTCTTCTAATAGAGAGGGGAGGAAGGACATGAGCACACAACGAACCACTCGAGCTGGCGCGGGACAGACGGCTGGAAGCGCAGGCCGGGGGAGAGCCGATAAGCGGTTGTTCCAGACCATTGCCTACCTGCTGCTATCTATCGTCTCTCTCTTCTGCCTGATTCCGTTCGTGCTCGTTCTCTCGGCTTCGTTAACGAAGGAGAGCAGCATTATCGAGAACGGGTATCAGTTGATTCCTACATTGATCTCGACGGAAGCATACAGCCTGCTGTTTAAATATCCGGAGCAGATGCTGAAAGCTTACGGCGTGACGATCGGCGTTACAGCGCTAGGCACCGCATTCGGCTTGTTCCTGACTTCGATGACCGCTTACGTGCTGGCAAGGAAGGACTTCAAATGGCGGAACGGCTTCTCCTTCTTCTTCTTCTTCACGACGCTGTTCAGCGGCGGCTTGGTGCCTTGGTATCTGTTAATCGTCAACTATCTCCATCTCAAGGATACGTTCCTTATCCTCGTGTTGCCGCTTCTGTTCAACGTATTCTACATCCTGGTCATGAAGTCGTTCATGAGCGGCATTCCGGAGGCAATTGCGGAATCGGCGAAGATCGACGGAGCGGGCGACTTTCTGATCTACAGCAGGCTGATCATTCCGCTGTCCAAACCGGTGCTGGCGACCATCGGCCTGTTCATCGCGCTTGGTTATTGGAACGATTGGTACAACGCGATGCTGTTCATCTCGAACGACAATTTGATGCCGCTTCAATATTACCTGTACAAGATGCTGGGCAACATGGACGGCATGCGCAGGGCCATGATCGCCTCGGGCGCCGTGGTCAATCTCCAAATCCCGTCGGAAAGCCTCAAGATGGCGATGACGATCGTCGCGATCGGGCCGATCCTGTTCGCGTATCCGTTCATCCAACGGTTTTTCGTTCAAGGCCTCACCATCGGTGCCGTCAAAGGATGACCTCAGGGCAACCTGGTTATCAATATATTATTTTCCAATAGGGGGATATCCATTATGCAACGCGAGAAAAGATCGGCCATCCTGCTTCTTGCACTTGCATTCATCCTGTCAGTCATACTCGCCGCATGCAGCAGCGGCAACAACAACGCAGCCGGCACGGCTTCCGCCCAACCATCCGAGTCGAGCGCGCCGAGCGCGAGCTCGCAGCCTTCGGATTCGAACGCCGTAGATACGTCGGAGGAAGTTAAGCTGAAGATGATCCTGCTCGGCGGCAAACCTGTCGATTACGATCTGGTCTTCGGCGAACTGAACAAGTTGCTTAAGGAGAAGATCAATGCGACCGTCGAAGTGGAGTTCCTCGATTGGGCGGACTGGAACCAGAAGTATCCGTTGAAGTTCGCAGCCAACGAGCAGTTCGATCTCGTCTATACGGCCAACTGGGCGTACTACAACGATCAATCGCTCAAAGGCGGCTTCCTGGAGCTCACGGAGGATATGCTGCAGAAGTATGCTCCGAAGACTTGGGCCGCCATGCCGGCAGTCTCGTGGGACCAAGCTAAAGTGAACGGCAAGCTGTATATGGTGCCGAACAATAATGTGGAAGTGACGAACAAGGTCGTCCTCTACCGCGAAGACCTTCGCCAGAAGTACAATCTGCCCGAGATCAACAGCCTGGAATCGTATGCGAACTATTTGAAGACGGTCGCCCAGAACGAGAAGGGCATCACCGCTTATGGAGCCAAAGCCGCGGACGGCTGGAAGTGGCACGAGCTCGACCAAGCGACCTTGGAGCATAACAACGACTTCAAGGTCATCGATACGCGCGTGCCGCTGGCTATTAAGCTGGACGATGCGACCGGCAAGGTGTTCAACATCTATGACACGCCGGAGTTCAAGGAGCTGCTGGCTTATTACAAGGATCTGGCTGATAACGGCGTCTGGTCGAAGAACGTCGTCAACAACAAGAACGATGTATGGCAGGATATGAAGGCGGGCAAGGTCTCGTCCTATGCGCAGAACCTCGGGACGGTAGCGGCCAATCTGGCAGAGGCTCGCCGTGATACGCCGGATCAGCAATTCGCGATCGCTGACATTGCGCCGAACAGCAAGAAGCTTGCTGCCATCTCTACGCAGAATGGCATGGCCATTCACGCGACCTCTGCCAATCCGGAGCGCGCGCTGATGCTCATCGATCTGCTGCAGAACGACAAGGAGATTCATGATCTGACGATGTACGGCATCGCCGGCTCGCACTACAACCCTGAAGGAGACGACAAGTATACGGCAGGACCTAATGCGGTTAACTATCCTGCCGGCATCTCGAACTGGGGCTGGAACTCTGAGCTGAACCGGCAGGACGCTTCGTATCCGCAAGAAGCGAACGACATCTTCGATGGATGGCAATCGAAGATCTACCACTATCCGCTTGAGACGTATGTATTCGACGATTCGAATGTCAAATCGGAAGTCGCGAACATTGGCAATGTCATTATCCGCTACGGCATCCCGTTGGAATATGGCCTCATCAAGGATACGGACAAAGGCGTGGCCGATCTGATCGAACAGTTGAAGGCTGCGGGCATCGATAAGGTTCAGCAGGAGATGCAATCGCAGATCGACGCCTTCCTAGCGAATCAATAAAGATTAATAGAGAAGGAGGGGAACTGAACGGGTCCCCTCTTTCTTCTTATCGATCTGACGAAGGAGATGAGAGAGTATGGGAGCCAAATTTCCGCCGATTAGCCGCAAGATTCCCGCGTTTATGCACGGCGCCGATTATAACCCTGATCAGTGGCTGCACGATCCGAAGATCTTCGAAGAGGATATTCGCCTCATGAAGCTGGCGAACTGTAATGTCATGTCCGTTGGCATTTTCGGTTGGGCGGCTTTGGAGCCGGAGGAGGGCCGATTTGAATTCGGCTGGCTCGATCATGTGCTGGATACATTCGCGGAGAACGGCATTTATGCCTGGTTGGCAACGCCGAGCGGCGCGCGGCCCGCATGGATGTCGCAGAAGTATCCGGAGGTGCTGCGGGTCGAAGCGAACCGCGTCCGCAATCTGCACGGCATGCGGCATAATCACTGTTACACGTCGCCGGTCTACCGGGAGAAGACGGCGATCATGAACGCGAAGCTCGCCGAGCGGTATTCGAATCACCCGGCGGTCGTCGGCTGGCATATCTCGAACGAGTTCGGCGGCGAATGCCACTGCGGGTATTGCCAAGAAGCGTTCCGCCGCTGGCTGCGTGCGAAATATAGCTCGCTAGAATCATTAAATCAGGCTTGGTGGACCGCATTCTGGAGCCATACATATTCGGATTGGTCGCAAGTGGAGTCTCCGGCGCCCCACGGAGAGTCGATGGTGCACGGCCATAATCTGGATTGGCGGCGTTTCTTATCAGACCAGACGCTTGATTTCTACAAGCATGAGATCAAGCCGCTCAAGGCTGCCAATCCCGAGCTGCCTTGCACGACGAACATGATGGATTTGTTCTACGGCCTGGATTATCGCTCGTTCGCGAAGGAGCTTGACGTCATTTCCTGGGACGCCTATCCAACTTGGCACGAAGCGCCATCTGATAGGGATGTGGCTTCGTGGTTCGCCTTCAATCACGACCTGTTCCGTTCGCTCAAGCACAAGCCGTTCATGCTGATGGAGAGTACGCCAAGCTTGACCAACTGGCAGCCGGTGAGCAAGCTGAAGCGTCCGGGCATGCATCGTCTGTCCTCGCTTCAGGCAGTGGCGCATGGCGCCGATACGGTGCAGTACTTCCAGTGGCGCAAGAGCCGCGGTGCCAGCGAGAAGTTCCACGGGGCTGTCGTTGATCACATTGGACACGAGCATACCCGCGTGTTCCAAGATGTCGCGGACCTGGGCCGCACGCTGGCGGGGCTGGCGGAGCTTGTCGGAACGCCTGTGCCGGCCGAAGCGGCGATCTTGTTCGACTGGGACAACCGTTGGGCGGTGAATGACGCCCAGGGTCCCCGCAACTGCGGGATTCACTACGAGAAGACAGTCATGCAGCACTACCGCGCTCTGTGGGGATTAGGCGTTCCCGTAGACATCATCGGCGCCAATGACGATCTCTCCGGGTACAAGCTGCTGCTGGTGCCGATGGCTTACCTGCTCCGGCAGGAGACGGGGGAGAAGATCGAGCGATTTGTCCGCGGAGGAGGAACCGCGGCGATCACCTATTGGAGCGGCATCGTGGACGAGAACGATCTATGCCATCTCGGCGGCTTCCCGGGACCGCTTCGCAAGACGGCCGGCATATGGGCCGAGGAGATTGAAGGCTTGTATGACCATGACCGCAATTCGGTTCACATGCGTCCAAGCAATCAACTCGGCTTCGAGGGCTCCTTCGAGGTGCGGGAGCTGTGCGAGCTTATCCATGCCGAGACGGCGGAAGTTCTGGCCGTCTACGGCGGCGACTTCTATGCCGGGCGTCCGGCGCTGACAAGAAATAGCCTGGGAGATGGCCGGGCGTATTATTTGGCGGCGCGGGTAAGCGACGATGCCTTCTATCGGTTATTCTATGGCAAGCTCGTGCAGGAGGCTGGCGTCCGCCGGGCCATCGGCAGCACGCTGCCGGATGGCGTAACCGCCCAGTTACGCAGCGACGGCGACACCGACTACGTGTTCCTTCTCAATTTCTCGGGAAGAGAAGCCCAAGTTGAGATGGATATGGGCGGATACGAGGATGCGGAGACGGGCGCAGCCGCAGCCGAACGGGTGGAGCTTCCGGCTAATGGCGCGCTCATTCTGCGGCGGAGGGCGAATTAATCAAGAAGGCGGTGCCGGGGACATCACCCAGCACCGCCTTCTATATAAGAGCCCTTCACCGCTTCCGCAATCTCTTCGCGATCGCGGTGCCTAGCGACTGCACGATCTGCACCCACAGGATGAGCAGGAGGACGCAGGTGATCATCACGTTCGGCTCCCAGCGCTGATAGCCGTAGCGGATCGCGACGTCGCCGAGGCCGCCGGCCCCTACGACGCCGGCCATCGCGGAGGCGCCGACGAGACTGATCGTGCCGATCGTCAGGCCGAGCACCAAGCTGGGCCGCGCCTCGCGAAGCAGGACGCGCGTAATGATCTGCCTGTGGGTCGCGCCCATCGACTGGAACGCTTCGATGACGCCGCGGTCCACCTCAAGCAGGGCCGATTCCAACAGCCGGGCCAGATAAGGCGCCGTATAGACAACGAGCGGCACGATCGCCCCTTTCACCCCGATCGTCGTACCGACCACCCACTTCGTGAACGGAATGATCGCCACCATCAGAATAATGAACGGCAAGGAGCGAAGCACGTTAATGATGATATTCATCACTTGATAGACAATCGGATTAGCGTATATATGTCCTGGCCGAGTCACGACGAGCACGATGCCGAGCAGCAGGCCGATTGCGGCAGAGATCACCAAGGAGTAGACAACCATAATTCCGGTCTCTCTCATCGATTGCACATATAAGTCCCAGAACTCCGCGAAGCTGTCGAAGAAATTACCCAGCATAGTCGATCACCTCAATCTGCAGCTCCAGCCCGGACAAATAATCGATGCCCGCTTGGATCGCCGCCGGTTCCCCCGTTACGCGAATGACGAGAGTACCGAACGTTGTATCCTTAATTTGCGTAATGTTGCCGTACATAATGTTGGGACGAAGCGCGAACTTGACGGCGAGCTCCGCCAGGATCGGCTCGGCCACGTGGTCGCCCGCGAACGAGATCCGCAGCAGCTGACCCGGATCGTCGTGCTGTTTGATCTGCGCCAACAATGATTCCGGCAGATTCACGTCAAAGATCGTCTTGATGAAGTTCTTCGTA
This sequence comes from Cohnella lubricantis, assembly GCF_014212015.1. Classification (GTDB taxonomy): domain Bacteria; phylum Bacillota; class Bacilli; order Paenibacillales; family Paenibacillaceae; genus Cohnella; species Cohnella lubricantis. The sequence goes on from NZ_JACJVN010000027.1 coordinate 37,079, forward strand.
ATCGCCTGCTGAGGCCGCGAGAAGACGTCCAGCACCTTGCCCTGCTCGACCACCTTGCCGTTCTCCATCACCGCCACGCGGTCGCATATCTTCTTGATCACATGCATCTCGTGGGTAATGAGTACGATCGTAATATGGTACTTGCGATTGATCTCCAGCAGCAGCTCCAGGATGGATTCAGTCGTCTGCGGATCGAGCGCCGAGGTCGCTTCATCGCACAGCAGAATCTCCGGATCGCTGGCCAGCGCCCGGGCGATCGCAACGCGCTGCTTCTGGCCGCCGGACAGCTGGGACGGATACATCGCTTCCTTCTCCTTCAGGCCGACGATCTCCAGCAGTTCGCCAACCTTCCGGTTAATCTCGTTTCTAGGCGCACCCGCCAAGCGCAGAGGGGTCGCCACATTGTCGAATACCGTGTTGGAGGAGAGCAGGTTAAACGTTTGGAAAATCATGCCGATCTTGCGGCGCGTCTTCCGAAGCTGCCCTTCCTTCAGGCTCGCGAGATCCACGCCATTAATGCTTACCGTGCCCTCGGTCGGCCGTTCCAGGAAGTTGATGCAGCGGATTAACGTGCTCTTGCCCGCGCCGCTGAAGCCGATAATGCCGAAGATCTCGCCCTGCTGCACCTCCAGCGTCACATTCTTGACGGCTTCGATCTTGTGCTTATTCTGATAGAACACCTTAGAGACGTTCTTCAGTTGAATCATGTCCTTCATCCTTCCGCTTCTCGTTAAAAAATAGAAATGGCAGGTCCGCTCCCGCGTGGGAGAGACCTGCGCATGACCGGCTTGGCTATTGCCAAGCCGGCACCATCGATTCACTGTAGTTGTCCGTGACGAACTTCTTCACTTCTTCGGACTGGAACGCCTTGACGAGCCGCTGGAAGATCGGCTTGTCCTGGTCGCCATCGCGAACCGCGATGATGTTCACCCACGGAGAGTCTGCCGGCTCGCGGTAGATGGCATCCTCCGTCGGGGACAAGCCGTTGTCAACCGCATAGTTGGTGTTGATGACGGCCGCGGTCAAATCTCCAAGCGCTTTGGGCAGGAAGGCGGCGTCCAATTCTTTGAACTTCAAATTTCTCGGATTCTCGGCAATGTCGCGAACGGTAGCGGTAACGCCAACGCCTTCCTTCAGCTTAATGAGGCCGGCGCTTTGGAACAGGATCAGCGCACGGGCGCCGTTCGTCGGATCGTTCGGCAAGCCGACCGTGTCTCCGTCCTTCAGCTCCGACAAATCCTTGATCTTCTTAGAGTACACCCCGATCGGATAATTGATCGTATCCGCGAGCTTCACGATGTGCGTACCGTTCGACTTATTGAATTCGTCCAGGTACGGCTGGTGTTGGAAGGCATTGGCATCCAATTGGCCGTCCTCCAGCACTTTGTTCGGCTGGACATAGTCGTTGAACACGACTAACTCCAAATCCAGATTGTCTTTGGCTGCGACTTCCTTGGCTACTTTCCAGATTTCTTCCTCAACGCCTGCCATAACACCGATCTTTAATTTGTCGCCCGCCGCCGGAGAGCTGTTATTGGCATTCTCGTTTGAATTGCCGCATGCTGCAGCAATTGCTGTCAGCGCGAAGACCATGAAGATAAGAAGGGATTTTTTGACCACTCCAAACACCGCTTTCCATTCTGATTTGCTGCTAACCTGTAATGGGACAGTAAGAATAAAAATATATCGTGATAAAACTTGTTGTCAATGAACAAATAAGCAACAATTTGATTTGGGCATTGCTGACATGTCGCATTTTGTTTTATTATGGAAGAGCCTATTTTATTTTGGAAAATGCAGTCTCAGTTTGTGCCGAAACGGCTAACTTTAACCAAGCTTGGGGGGAATCGATGATGACATCACTGCTAACCAAGACCAAACAGAAATGGACAGGCAGCTTTGGCAACTCCGCTTCTTCCGGCTCCAATCGTTCTTCCGCGCTTGGTAGATTTGAACAAAGCCTGCAAGGCAAAGAAGAGGTCCTTCAGCCGCCTGCCGAGATTCAGGAGCGTTATGATTATTTGAAGTTTAACGACAAGTCGAGGGCTATTAGCGCTGACGCCCAAGAAGCGATTGCGGCTCATATGCCGGCGATCTTCGATAAGATCTTTCTGGAGTACGAGCACCCGGGATTCATCGGCTTCTTCAAGGACCCTGCCGGCAATTGGGTGGCGGCACGGGAGGAGATCGAAGGTTATCTGCTGTCGTGCTTGAGCAATAAGTTAGGCGCGGCAGAGATGGATTTGATCGAGCAGGCTGGACAGCTGTATGTCCATACGCAAGTGCAAATCGCATGGTACACAGCCGTATGGGACAAGTTCCTGATTGAGATTCTTCCGCTGCTAGCCGAGAAGTACAAGGATTCTCAAGTTCTGGCGAGAGTGACCCAGGAGGTTCTGCGTTACATCAGCATTCAACGACAGGTCGTCCTGGACAAATTCAAGCAGTCATTGGATCAGAATTTAGCCGACAACCAACAGAAGGTCAAAGACGATTTCAAGGGCCGAGTCGGCGAAGTCGTGGAGAATTTCGCGGCGATGAGCGAGCAGAGCGGCGCTAGCTCGCAGCAGATGCTGGCTCAGATGGAGCAGATCCGGGTCAATGCGGACGAAGGCGCGAGACTGTCCCAGGAATCGAACGTTCTCTCCAACAAGGGCAAGAACCAGCTGGATGAGACGATCTCCTCGATGAAGACCATCGAAGAGAATACGTTGAAGGTCGACTCGAGCATGGCCAATCTGCAGAAGACCGCATCGAGCATCCGGGATCTGTCTGCCACGATCGCCGAGATTGCCAGCCAGACACACCTCTTATCGCTGAACGCTTCGATCGAAGCGGCCAGAGCCGGAGAACAAGGCCGCGGATTTGCCGTTGTCGCCCAAGAGGTGAAGAAGCTGGCCGAGGAATCACGCGTGGCTGCCGAGGAAGTATCGAATCTGGCCGCGAACACGTCCAAGCAATTCGAAGAAGTGACCTCTCGAGTGAAGGGCATTCAGGCATCGGTGTCGGAATGCAATCAGAGCTTGTCCCATACCGAGAATGCGTTCGAAGGCATTCTGAATGGCAGCGCCAAGTCGAACGAGCAGATTCAGCTCATTCAGACCGAAGTGGCTCAAATGACAGTCGTTGTCGAGGAGATCGCCAAAGTCGCGGGAGAGGTAGCCGCCACGGCGGAAAGATTAAATACCGCAGTCAAAGCTTTCTAATAGGAGAACATCATAGGACAATATCCAAGGGCGCCCGCGAGGCGCCTTTCTTCGTCTGCATGTTCCGGTCTGTGCGATATCCGCATGTCGAATGGTCGACACCGAACAAGCCGCCGCGACGCGGTTTGACAGCGATTAGTCCGGAGGTTGCGGACATGTAGCTCTTGTGTTAGGTTTTGCATGGTAATGGAGGCACTTCCATCCATTTCTCTCCTTGCTATGATAGGGATATCGCCCTTCGCGGGCTATGCCAATCATTCCAGAGGAGGAGTTCTATTTGGTCAAACGTAATCTTATCGGTCTGATCTCGTCGTTCATTCTGATCGGCGGTCTGCTCGCGCCTGCAGCAGCGTCTGCGGCGCCGGCCAAGCAGGCCAGTTATAACGCGAATCCAAGCGTCCTGGACGTCGGCGCCAAGCTGAGAGCTGATACGCTTGAGATCGTCCAAGCGGAAGGCCGCCTTGACCTGTCCGGCAGCGAGGCTTCCGCTGATGCCGCTTCATCCTCTGCAGCAGCTGCTTTGACGGCAGACGATATTGGCACCGTTAAGCCTTGGCTCACGAATAACGACGTTGACGGCCAGTATTATTTGACGAACTTCACTCTACGCGCGGTCGGCGAGCACGGCGAAGTGTGGGTCGCGAACAATCTCAACTTCCCAAGCGGGGATCCGCGGAACGGCTCCTCTCAAATTACAGACGAGCAGGTCCAATATTTGCTCAACGAATTTGAGACTCGCATCTACCCGAAGGAGATTGAATATTTCGCTCCTCCGGCCGAGCGTACAGGGGAGAACGGCTACAACGGCTGGTACGAGGATGAGAGCGGCCGCGTCGTTATCCTGATCGACAATATCAAGGATCAAAGCTACTACAATCCGACCTATCCGAGCTACATCGCCGGGTACTTCTCCCCGACGATCAGCGATTTCGTCGATCGCAATGTCATGACGGTCGACAGCTACGATTGGGTGAACCGGACCGGCCCGGACGCGGCGAAGCCGTACCTCTACGAAGGCGTATTCGCGCATGAATTCCAACACTTGCTGCATCGCGACAGCGATTCGGGCGAAGAGAGCTTCATTAATGAAGGCTTGTCCGACTTCGCGCAATATATGGTCGGCTACGGCCATTCGACGGATCATGTGGAAGAATTCCTGGCGAATCTCCGGAATTCCTTGACCCTGTGGGGCGACCAGTCGGACCTGCAGATTCTCGCTGATTACGGCACCGCTTATCTGTTCCAGCTGTATCTGTACGAGCAGTACGGCGAACCTTTTATCCAGACGCTGTTCCATGATCCCTCCACCGGCATCAGCGGCGTTGAGGACGCGTTAGCGCAAGTGGGTGTCAACAAGACCTTCGCTGAAGTGTACGCCGACTACATGACGGCCGTTATGCTGGACAGCGGCTATCAAGGCGATTCTTCCACCTACAAGTTCAATCTGATTGATCTCAAGCCTGACCTTAGCACTTCAGTGCTGGCTGACAATAACTCGCCTGCATGGGGGACGGACTTCAAGGTCATCACGCCGGATCCGAAGATCGACCACCTGTACTTCGAAGGGCTCGACTTCCTGCGCACGAATTGGACGACGGTAGAGGATCCTGAGCGCGGATCTGTGCTATGGGGCAATCAAGGCGACCTGGCCGACAACTTCCTCGTTAAAGAACTGGATCTGACCGGCGAGACTGCGCCTGAGCTTAGCTTCGACACCAACTACAACATTGAAGAGACGTGGGACTTCGGCGTCGTACAGGTATCCGAGGATGGCGGGCAAACGTGGACGTCGCTGGCCAACGAGAATACGCGCAGCGATATTGTAGATGGCGGCTATCCGAAGATCACGGCGAATCTGCCGGGCTTCACGGGCAGCTCCGGCGGCTGGACGACGGAGACGTTCGATCTGTCCGCTTATGCCGGCAAGCAGATTCTGCTGGGCTTCCGTTACTTGACCGACTGGGGCTACAACGAAGCGGGATGGTATCTGTCCAATCTTCGCCTGAACGGAACGGTGATCGACCCGATGACCGATACGTCCGGGTTCATGAGCCTGGAGCAGGCTACCGGACAATACGTGAATTACCAGGTCGAATTCATCGGCTATATGAAGAATTACGACAAGCAGAAGGCGAAGGGCAACGACAATCAGGTCAAAGTCATTCGTCTGCCGGATCCGGTCAATATGTCCGAATCCGACCGGGTCGAATTGGCTGATATGCTGCGCAGCTCGAAGTACGATCGCATCGTCATGATGACGACGTACGCCGCGCCTGAAGGAACGTCGAACAGCGTGACGTATGATTACGATGTGGTTATGAAGGATACGGGGAAGAAGGGCGGCAGCGCCAAGAAAGGCAAATAAAACGGCAGCAGATGCTCGAGGTTAACTTAGGCCTGCAAGGCCATGCAGGCGAACAAAGCTGACATAGGCGCACAAGGTTAACGCAGGCCATAGAAGAGGCTCCCAGCCATGGCGATCATGGGGGGAGCCTCTTCCGCGTCTATGCCGGATGCGATGTGCCGGATGAAGTATGCCCAGTTGCCATACAGCCGCTGCGCTTGATGGAGCACAGCCGACGGCGAGCTAGGCGTCGGCCGCTACGCGGAAGCCGAGGTTGCCGGTAGAGCTATCGGGAGTATTCTGGCTGCGGGCAGCTACGCGGTACCGGTTGCAGTAAGAGCGATGGCACAGATACGAACCTCCGCGCATCGACCGCGATCCCGTAGGCGTCAGGAACTGCGGATTATCGCGCGGCGTCGTCTGGTGGTAGCTGGGCGAGAACCAGTCCGCGCACCATTCCCAGACGTTGCCCGACATGTTGTACAAGCCATAGCCGTTAGGCTCGTAAGCGTCAACCGGCGCCGTGCCCGCATAACCGTCGCTCACATTATTCTTCATGGGAAATTTGCCTTGCCAGATGTTGCAACGATGGTTGCCGTCCGGCTTCAGCAGGTCGCCCCACGGGTACGTCTTGCCTTCCAGCCCGCCGCGCGCGGCGAATTCCCATTCCGCTTCGGTCGGCAGGCGGACGCCGGCCCATTCGCAGTAATCCGCCGCATCGTGCCATGAGATATGAACGACTGGATGATCAAGCCGATCGTCAACCGTTGAGCCGGGTCCTTCCGGATGACGCCAATCCGCGCCGTCGACCGCGAGCCACCAGGGTGTGCGATCAGGCGCTCCTCTGACCGAGGAGCGGGCAGCTTCCGGGACGAACAGGTGGAAGACGAACGACCAGCCGAACCGTTCGGCTTCCGTCACGTACCCGGTCTCTTCTGCGAAGCGGCCGAATTCCCGATTCGTTACCGTGTACGGAGACAGGTAGAACGGCGCAACTGTCACGATGCGGGAAGGCCCTTCGCCGTCTGCGGCGAAGCCTTCGGCGGAGTCCGTCCCCATGAGGAATGAACCGCCTGGCAACAGGATCATGCCGCCTCTCGCTACGGAGGCATGAGGCTGCTTCGGATCTGGAGAAGGCGCCGTCGCTGGGGATGGGATGCTTCCGCGGGAAGCGGAGCAGCAGGATGAGACAGGAAGGTTGTGCTGCATGGCAGCCTCCTTTAACCTTTGAATCGAAAGAAGCTATTGTCTACCATTATAAACCTTATTGTTAGAAAAAGAATCGGAATAAAGAGATATAAAAAACCGTTATATCTAAATTAGCCGAAGTTTATTCCAAAATGGAATAAAGTCAGCTATCCTAGATTTAATTATCCATAAGGGAGCTCGATTGTCATGAATTCGGCACGTATCCAAGGCGCGAAGAGAGGGATATATGCGGACGGCAAGGATCGGGCAGGCAGTACGACCAGCAATAAGGTCCATTCGCCTCCTACGTTCGCATCCATTATGTGGAGCTTCCTCAAGCTGGCGCCTTCCTCGTTCGGCGGGGGATACGCGATCTTCCCCGCGCTGGAGAAGGAGATGACCGAGAGGCGGCGATGGCTCGGCAGCGGGGAACTGGCAGAGACGTTGTCGCTGGCTGCGGCGGCTCCCGGCGGCGTTGCGGTGAATGCGTCGCTGCTCATCGGCTACCGGTTAAGAGGCTTTGGCGGAGCGGCTGCTGCGGGCATCGGGGCGATCGTGCCGACTATCGCCATCGTGCTCGCGCTGTTCTTCCTCTACCGGCTGATCGGCGATACGCCGAAGCTTCGCGCTGCGATGGAGGGGAGCGCTTGGGGCATCGTCGCGCTGATTCTGTTCACGGCATGGCGAATCGGCCGTGCCGCGATACGCGACAAGTTCACCGCCGGGTTAATGCTGGCGGCGCTTGCCTGCCTGCTAGGCCGCGTGCCGCCGCTGTACCTGATTGCTAGCGGCGTCCTGATCGGCGTTGGCGCCATTTGGATGAAGGGCAGAAGCTACCGCGATTCGGAGTCGGTACAAGAGGAGAATGGCTCCAGCAACGGCGACGGCTCCTGCTATATGTACTACATCTAATCGGCAATTCTCCGGGGAGTGAACGCAGCATGTGGATACTGTTCCTATTCTTCCTTCGGCTCGGCTTCGTATCCTTCGGGGGAGGCTATGCGCTCATACCGATGATCGAGAGAGAAGCTGTCCAGCAAGGCTGGATGACGCAAGACGCCTTCCTGAACGCGGTCACGGTAGCCGGCATGTCGCCAGGTCCGATCGCAGTCAACCTCGGCACCCTCATCGGCTATCGGACGTTCGGTATTGGCGGAGCGGCTGCAGCGGTGGGCGGTCTGGTCTTGCCGTCCATCATCATGTCGGCAGCGATGCTGCTTCTAATCCATCGGCTTCGCAAGCAGAGCTGGATCAGCCGCCTGTTCTATGGCCTTCAGCCAATCGTCACCGCGTTGATCCTGTACGCCGTCTACAGGCTTGGTATCGGCAGCCTCGATCGCGGCTCGTGGGGCGGACATCTCGTGTTCGGTCTTGCCATTATCGGGATCGGCTGGGTGATGCTGGTGCGATACCGTATGCCGCCTGTATATCTCCTTCTCTTCTCTGCCATCGCGGGAGCTGCCGTACTCGGCTAGCGCAGCCGTGCTATTATGCTGTATCTTATAGGGGATCTTCTAAATATTGGTTGGCTTCAACAATAGAAATGATAGGAGCGGAAGACGTGACGAGACCCAACATCTTGCTGATCACAAGCGATCAACAGCATTGGAACACGATCGGAGCGTTTAACGAAGAGATTCAGACGCCGAATTTGGACCGCCTGACAGAGGAAGGGACAACCTTCACTCGCGCTTACTGTCCGAACCCAACCTGTACGCCGACGAGGGCGTCTATCATCACCGGCATGTATCCGAGCCAGCATGGCGCTTGGACGCTGGGGACCAAACTGTTGGAGGACCGCCATACCGTCGGGGAAGAATTCAATCGCAGCGGCTACCGAACGGCCTTGATCGGCAAGGCCCACTTCCAGCCATTGCGCGGCACGGAGGAATATCCTTCGCTGGAAGCTTATCCGGTTCTTCAGGATCTGCCGTTCTGGGAGGATTTCCACGGACCCTTCTATGGATACGACCACGTCGAACTGGCTCGCAATCATACGAACGAAGCGCATGTCGGCCAGCATTACGCGCTCTGGATGGAGGAGAAGGGCTGCCGCAATTGGCGCGATTACTTCCTCCCCCCGACCGGAACAATGGATAGAAGCATTCTGCACAAATGGCCGATTCCCGAAGAGTTCCATTACAACAATTGGATCGCGGAACGGTCCAACGCACTGCTCGAGCAATACAAGGAGGAGGGCGAGCCGTTCTTCCTCTGGTCAAGCTTCTTCGATCCCCATCCGGATTATCTGGTTCCCGAGCCTTGGGATACGATGTATGACCCGGATAAGCTGTCAATTCCGAAGGCGGCCGCCGGCGAACATGACCGGAACCCGCCGCACTTCCGCATGACGCAGGAGGAGAATCCTGACTTCTCGGCCTGGCGGGAGACGGGACAAGGGATTCACGGATACGAGTCCCACGTTCATCATTCGGAGGAAGAGCGCAAGAGATTGGTGGCCACCTATTACGGCATGATCAGCTGCATGGACAAATATATCGGCCGAATTCTCGACAAGCTCGAACAGCTTGGCCTTGCGGACAATACGATCGTCGTCTTCACGACGGATCACGGACACTTCTTCGGCCAGCACGGGCTGCAATACAAAGGCGGCTTCCATTATGAGGATCTGATCAAGCTTCCTTTCATTGTGCGTTACCCCGGCCACGTACCGGCAGGGCGCGTGTCGCCGGCGATCCAATCGCTGGTCGACCTGGCGCCGACGTTCCTGTCGCTGGCGGGCCTTCCCGTTCCGTATGCCATGACCGGCGTCGATCAGAGCGGCGTCTGGCTCGGCGCGCGGCGGCAAGCCCGCAATCACGCGATCTGCGAGTTCCGGCACGAACCGACGACTATCCACCAGAAGACTTATGTCGACGAGCGTTACAAGATAACGGTCTACTACAATCAAACCTACGGCGAGATCTTCGATCTGCAGGAGGATCCCGGGGAGCTTCATAACCTATGGGACGAGCCGCGCTGCGCCGGGTTAAAATCCGAATTGCTGCTCAAATACGCTTGGGCGGAGCTGGGCAAAGAATCGATGCCGATGCCGCGCATCTGGCACGCTTGATCGGACGCTGCCGCAGCCGGGCGATTCCAAGAATTCACTAATGCCATGTCTATATGAATCGTATATCATTTTCGTATAGAAGAGTTTGCAAGCGAGCTTGCTGCTTTTCTTCATAACCTTTTCCCTTGAGGAGCCGGGATACCGCGGCTCCTTTTTTTGTGCTATTTTTACCTGTTGGAATGCTTGTGTTCGTCATCTTCGGTAGTGAAGGCTTGCTCGATATTGTCCGCCATCTCTTCGACGGCTTGACTGACCATGTCGAGCGGCGATACGCTCTCTTGGCCAGGGGGCGTGGGGGATGAGGCTTCGGTGTAGGATTCGACGTCCCCGTCTTTGCGGATCATGCGGCATGCCTCCTCGAATAGGGAATGGATGCCGCTTAGTATGGATCGCGAAGCGCCGGACTATGCCGTAATGCGTCAACAAATAAGGGACACAGCGAGGTTGTCGCTCTGTCCCTTATTATAAGCTGCTTTAAGGCTGCAAGTAGTGCTCGATGAATGCCACGGCGTTGTCGGTATGCTCGGTGTCGGCTCGAATGGCGGCGATATATTCGGTGCTGCCTTCGAGATCCATATCGTCCGCCAGCGGCGTGTCGGACAGATCGATGCCGTAGGCTCGCTCCGCAGGATCGTCAATGGTGGACGTCTTGACGGCGGCATCGGACGAGGCAAGCGCGGCGGAATCGCCGGGCAGCGTCTCGAGCGGAGCGAAGAGGTCCTCATTCACCAGCTTGTCGAAGTTCGCTCTGTCCAAGATGAAGAGATCCGATTTGTCGTCGAGCAGGCTGACGATGCTCTTCTGAATGAAGGCCATGTCTTGTTCGCTTCTGACCTCAGCCGGAACGTAGATCAGGTTCGAGATGATCCGCTGCCACTCCGGGAACTGCTCCAGAGCTTGAGCGCCCATCTGCTCGGTATCGACGCTGAAGGAGCCTTGGTAATAATAATTGCCGTAGAACATGATGCGCAGGTCGGGCGGCGGCAGCTTGGCCAGCCGTTCTTGCTCCGCGCGATGATCCATGTAGCTCTTGACGCCGAACCCGATCGCGATCAGTACAATGATGCCCACGATTATATGAATCTTGTAATAGTGGAAGAAGTGATCCCACTTCTTGGCCTTATCGGCCATTCCCTTATACTTGCCGTAATGCTTCTTCTCGTATTCGGCCTTCGCCTGCTGCTCCTCGTAATCCCGAATGAAGCGGTAGGCCGCGGTGACGGCGTCGATATCCACCAGTTCTTCAGACGCCAGATCGGCTTGCTCGCGCATCTTCTGCGCCCTGGCTCTTCGCGTCAATAGGAAGTAACGCTTCTCCACTTCATCCTTGCTGGCGGTCTCCGGGAGACCAAGCGCGGCGTAAGCTTGCTTCAAATCTTCCATTTGCGTCACCTTCATTCGTTGTCTACAAGCATTCCTAAATAAGTATACGTGATATTAGGAAACGGTTCCACTGTTGAAGTATGGGCGGCGCGTCACTCAAGGTTCTGAGCCTATAGGGGATAAAGAACTTAGAAGCCGTAACACGAATAATCCGACCCATAGCGGCATGACCGTTTTTCTCCTTGTTATCATGGGACCTCCTTCTCCTAGTTGCGCTTCAACTGTACTGGCGGCGGAATTGCACCGGCGTCATGCCGGTCAGCGCGCGGAACGTGCGTACGAAGTGGCTGTCATCCTGGAAGCCGACGGCTTCCGCGACTGTCTTCACCGGCCGGTCGGGCTGCGAGATGAGCAGCTCCTTCGACTTCTGAATGCGGAACTGCAGCAGATACTGATAAGGACTAACCCCCCAGCTCTTGCGGAAAAGCGTGTTCAGATGCTGCGAACTGATCCGCAGCTCAGCCGCCATTCGATCCAACCCCAGATTCGGATCCCCGAATTCCTCCTCGATCAGCAGGTAGATCGGGGTCAGCCGCTCATGTCCCTTGGACAAGGACGGCTCGCCGCTCACCTGCCCGTATTGCTTGAGCAGCGTCAGGAACGTGTACACCTCCAGCGAGCCGTTAATTCCCGCGAAGTCGAAGCTGTAACGGCACTTCTCCGCATAGTGCTCGTGTACGGCGGCAAGAGGCGTGTCCTCCTCCCAACGGATCGGCTTCATATGCTGCAGATCCAGCGAGGCCGTGATCGGATTCCCCAGCGCTCCGTCGAACGTCAGGAACCAGGTGGACCACACGGGCGTATCCGCATGATAGCTGTGCGGAACATCCGGCTTCAGCAGGATGCCTTGGTTAGGGCCGAGCCGCATCGTCGCGCCGTTCGCCGTGAAGCTGCCGCTGCCGCTGACCGTATGCAGCCAGTGGAAGGAGGGAAACCCATCCTCCCGGTTAATCGGGTACTGATGCTCCGACAAGCCGACCGATGTGAGGTGAAGCGGCAGGCGCTTGTCCAGCTCCGTCGTGACGAACTGTCTCCCATAAGAGCTCATTCGCGAATACCCCCTTTCATTTTATTCTACCGAATCCGTTATATCTTCTATTTTAATCCGTAATTTGCCAAATTAAAATAAGGTTGTCAGTTGTATATTCTCATATTCAAACAATGGAGAGTGAGGACATGTCCGTTAAACTCGGCTTTATCGGAACCGGCGGCATCGCGCAAGCTCATCTGGACAATCTGAAGCGAATCGAAGGCGTGGAGGTCGTCTCGTTCTACGATCTGGACCTCTCTCGTTCGCAGGCGGCGGCTTCCGCCTGGGGCGGTGCGCGAGCGTTCGCAGACATGGACGAGATGCTGGACGATACGAAGCTGGACGGCGTCTACGTCTGCGTGCCCCCGATGGCGCATGGAGAGGCGGAGCGCAAGCTGCTGGAGCGCAGCATCCCGTTCCTCGTGGAGAAGCCGCTCGGCATCGATTCGGCATTGCCCGCACAGATCGCCGAACAGGTGAAGGCGAAGCGGCTCATTACGGCCGTCGGCTATCACTGGCGCTACAACGAAGCGGCTGGACTGGCCAAGCAGCTTCTAGCGGACCGCAAGGCCGGCATGGCGCTCGGCTATTGGATGGGCGGCATGCCGATGGTGCCGTGGTGGCGGTCGCAGGCCGGCTCGGGCGGTCAGTTCGTCGAGCAGACGACGCACATCGTCGACCTACTGCGCTACCTGTGCGGCGACGTCAGCGAAGTGTATGCCGCCTATGCGCTGCGGGTCATGGACGAACAGGTGCAAGGGACGGACGTTCCGGATGTCGGCACCGTGACGCTCAAGCTGAAGAACGGCATGGTCGCTACGATCTCGAATACGTGCCTGCTGCCGGTCGGCCATCACGTCGGCCTCGATTTGTACACGGACAAGGGCGTACTGGAGATTCGAGGCGACGGGCTGAGGGAATTGACCGCCGAAGGCAGCCGGTTCCGCAAGTCGAAGACCAATCCGTACTACACGGAGGATGAAGCGTTCGTCTACGCGCTTCGCACCGGCGATACGTCGCGCATCCTGTCCGACTATGCGGACGCGCTGCGCACGCACGAAGTGACGATCGCCGCGAACGAATCCGCGAGCAGCGGCAAACCGATCATTTTCGAATAAACCAATTGCCTATCGAGAGGAGCGCGAACGTCCGATGAAGTGGTCATTGTGCATTGGGGCTTACCCCGGCAAAGACGAGATCTACCATCTGGAGCGCATCAAGGAGCACGGCTTCGACGGCTTGGAATATTACGCTTGGTGGAACTTGACCGATCTGAAGAAGACGGCGAAGGAGCAAGAGCGGATCGGCGTCGGCATTAGCGCCACCTGCACGAAGTTCATCAGCCTCGTGGACGAATCGCTGCGGGATGCCTACCTGGAGGGCGTTCGCCAGACGATCGAAGCGTGCCGGATTCTGAACGTCAAGTCGGTCATCTCCCAGACGGGCAACGTATTGGACGGCATCCCGCGGGAGACGCAGCGGCAGACGATGGTCGAGACGCTGAAGCGCTGCGCTCCGCTGTTCGAGGAAGCCGGTATCGTGCTGGAGGTGGAACCGCTGAACGGGCTTGTCGATCATCCCGGCCACTTCCTGCAGCGTTCGGATGAATCCGTCGGCGTCATCGATCAAGTCGACAGCCCGAACGTGAAGCTCGTGTTCGACGTCTATCATCAACAGATTACGGAGGGCAATGTCATCCGGGGGGCGGCCGGCTATATCGAGCGGATCAACCACTACCACATCGCCGACAATCCGGGACGCAAGCAGCCGGGAACGGGCGAGCTGAACTACGTCAACATCCTGCGGGCGATCCGGAACACCGGATTTGACGGCTTCGTCGGCCTCGAATGCGGCTATACGATCGATACGGACGAAGCGATCGAGCAATTCAAGCGGGACATCCTGGCGCCCGCGATGAACGGATAGACTGGCAGAATTAGCGTGCGCGGGCTTATCTTGGCCATTCTCATGGGCGAGGTTAGGCCTGTTTTTTTTATCTCCAATAGGAAGCGGCAGAGCAGTATAATGGACCCATCAACTTAATCCGGAATAGGAGGGGCAGCAATGGTGAAAAGGTATCGGGTAGCCGTTGCCGGCTGCGGCGGCATGGCGAGAACTTGGGTGGAATATGCATGGAAGAGGGAGGATACCGAGATTGTCGCGCTTGTCGACATCCATCTGGAGGCTGCTCGTTCGATGGCGGACCGTTACGGGCTGACGTGCGGGACGTATGCCGATCTGGCTGAAGCGATCGAAGCGTCAGGGGCCAATCTCGTCTTCGATGTGACGATTCCCTCAACGCACCACAGAATCGCGCAGACCGCGCTCGAAGCGGGCTGTCACGTATTCGGCGAGAAGCCGATGGCGGCGACGATGGAGGAGGCGCGGGACTTAATCCGCATCGCGGAGCAGTCGGGCAAGTCGCACGCAGTCATGCAGAACCGTCGGTATAACGCGAGCATCCGGGCGCTTCGCGCGCTGATCGGCGCAGGGACGATTGGGCGAGTTGGGTACATAGGAGCGGACTTCTTCTTAGGTCCGCACTTCGGCGGCTTCCGCGACGCGATGGACAGTCCGCTCATTCTCGATATGGCCATTCATACCTTCGATCAGGCGAGGTTTATCACCGGCGCCGACCCTGTATCGGTATACTGCCATGAATTCAATGTTCCCGGTTCGTGGTACGCGGGCAATGCGTCGGCCATTTGTATTTTCGAGATGTCAGACGGTTCCGTCTTCTGCTACCGCGGTTCTTGGTCCGCGGAAGGAGCGCCGACGTCATGGGAGTCTTCTTGGCGCATTACGGGCGAGCGCGGGACAGCGATCTGGGACGGCGATCAGGCGCCCTATGCGGAGGTCGCCGAGGAAGGGCAAGACGGCAAGTTCCTTCGCGACAGCGTGAAGGTTGAAGCGCCGCTCGAATGGACGGGCCGCGATGGACATGCCGGATGCTTGGACGAGATGTTCGCTTCCCTGGCGGAAGGACGGCGCGCCGAGACGGACGGCCGGGACAATATTCACAGCATGGCGATGGTGCTCGGGGCGATTGAGAGTGCGAGGACGGGACGAAAGGTATGGATCGGCGGGTCGCAAAATTTAATTGAATCGATATAGCGAAAAATAGCGTATATGGAAGAAAGGATGTGATTCGGTTCGTCCATCCAAAGAACTACGGTTCTGTGATACAATGGGAAAAAGGCGGTGAGTTCCATGGAACCATGGGCAATATGGCTGGTCATCGGTTTTGTGCTGTTGATCGCCGAGATGTTGACGCTGTCCTTCTTCCTGCTGTGGCTCGGTCTTGGAGCTGTTGCCGGAGCGTTGGCCGCTTGGGTGGCGCCGGACTCGTTCTTCGTGCAAGCGCTTGCGTTCATCGTCGTCGCGGGCGTACTGACCGCGTTCACGAAGCCGCTGAGCCGGAGACTGCGCTCTTCCAAGGCGAAGGACTTCAAGGATGCAATTGAAGATCTCGTCGGCAAGCAGGGCGTCGTCACGGTCGCCATCGAGCCGGGCAAGCCGGGCATCGTGAAGGTCGGCAGCGAGACGTGGACCGCATATGCCGAGGAAGAGCTGGCGGAAGGCAAGACCGTAACGATCGTTAGCAGAGGAACGACGCAAGTAGAAGTACGACCATCGGGAGGGGATCGGTAGTGGGATACGCTATTATATTTATTATTTTACTGGTTGTCGTCGTTTTTATCGGATTCGCAATCAAGATCGTTCCGCAGCAGAAGATCGGCGTCGTCGAGCGGCTCGGCAAGTACAACCGCTTGCTCACGCCGGGCGTTAACATTCTCGTCCCGTTCATCGATTACGTGAGGGTGACGCACGACCTGCGGATTCAGCAGGCGCATGTGCCGCCGCAGACGGTCATTACGAAGGACAACGTGCAGGTTCAGATCGATACGATTATTTTCTACCAAGTGGTTGCGCCTGAGCAGGCGACCTACGGCATCTCCGACTATGTCTCCGGCGTGCGGAACATCACGACGGCGACGATGCGGCAGATCATCGGCAAGATGGAGCTCGACGAGACGCTGTCCGGACGGGAGAAGATCTCTGTCGACATCCGCCTCGCGCTCGACGAGGCGACGGAGAAGTGGGGCGTGCGGATCGAACGCGTCGAGGTCATCGACATTAAGCCGCCGTCCGATATCCAGGATGCGATGGATAAGCAGATGAAGGCGGAGCGGAGCAAGCGCGCCATCGTGCTCGAGGCGGAAGCCGCGAAGCAGGATATGATCCTGCGCGCCGAAGGCGACAAGCAGAGCAAGATTCTGAAGGCCGAAGGCGACAAGGAAGCGCGCATCCGCGAGGCGGAAGGCCTGCGGCAAGCGCAGGAGCTGGAGGCGCTTGGCCAAGCGAAGGCGATCGAGGCGGTCGCGCTGGCGGAGAAGTCGCGCGTCGAGCTGCTGAAGCAGGCCGGACTGGACGAGAACGTGCTCGCGTACAAGTCGTTCGAAGCGTTGGCCGAAGTTGCGAAGGGGCCGGCGAACAAGGTGTTCCTGCCGTCCAGTGCGGTCGAAGCGCTGGGCAGCGTAGGCGCCATTGCCGACGTGTTCAAGAGCAGCGGCAAGAAGTAAGGCAAGCGCAAGCGAAGCAGAACGAAGCGGTGCCCGGGGGCGATCCCGGCACCGCTTTTTGCGCGGCGTTGCGCGCTTGCAGGCAGAATGAGGGCGTGAATACGTTACTTCGCGCTTACAGACGGAATGCGGGCGTGAATACGGTGCTTCGCGCTTACAGACGGAGTGCGGGCATGAATGCTGGGCTGTGCGTCTGAGCGTTTGCAGGCGGATTGTGCTGGTGGCGGTGAGCGCTGAGCAGGGGATCTCCGCTTAGGACGGATAATCCCCTTCGGCGCCCGCTAAGTCGTTCGCGGCGTCAGGTCCGTCCAGCTGCCGCCGCCGTTAGTCGTACCGAGGAGCAGCGTCGAAGTTGGATTGTCTGGGTTCAAGGAGATAACGAAGCCGCGCCGGGCGGTGATGAAGTCGGCGTCTTCTACGCTGACTAGACGCGGATCCTTCACTTGGGTGAAGGCTGCTCCTCCGTTCACGGTGCGCAGAAGGCCGCCGTCGACAGGGCCGGCGCCGACCCTGAGCGGAACGTAACCGGTTCGCGGGGTTACAAATTCGAGCTTGACCGGATAGGGCCGAGCTCCGGGGATCTTCGTATTCCTCAGCTTCCAGCCGATTCCGCCGTTCGCGGTGGAGTAGAGGAGAGATCCATGTGTATTCGGGTTGACGAGCAGCAGGTATCCGTTGCGCTTGTCCACGAACTGAATGTCGGCCGGATACCAGGCGCCTCCGTGCCGGGGGGCGTGAGCAAGCTTCTTCCAGCTCTTGCCGCCGTCCGTCGTTTTCCAGACTGCGGTCTTGCAATCGGCGTTCGGCGAGGAAGGAACTAGCCCCTTCTCCGGACACTCTGTTCCCATTCTCCCTGCAGCGAAGCCAACCGACTCGTCGACGAATGAGATCTGATATGGCGATGCTTCTGAGCTCGGGATCGAAGCTTCCAGCCAATTGCTCCCGCCGTCGGTCGTCTTCCAAACGGAAGGGCCAGCACGAACATAGGCTGTCGCCGCGTTCACCGCTTCCACTTCATTATCAGAGCCGGCTTTGGGGTCGTCCTTCGCCCATTGCGATTGCCACGTCGCGCCGCCGTCGCGAGTGTTCAGAATGGCAAGCTTGCCGCAGACGGACGTACCGGAGACGAATTGGCAGTCTGACGGTCCGACAGCCCAGCCGTGCTGCCTGTCTGCCATGCCGAAGGCGGCGTCTTGTACGCCGTTCCCCAGCGCAGCGGCGTGCCAAGCGCGACCTCCGTTCGTCGTTCGCCAGACGAGGGCCGATGGGCTGTCCCCGAGCGCTCCGGATGTCCAGCCATGCTCGGCGTCGGCGAACTGCACTTGGCTGAGCCTCAGCGCGGCAGTTCCCGAATTGCCTGAAGGAGCGGGAGGCGCGCTTGGGCTGGGGGCGGGAACCGTTTGAGAAGGCACGGCAGCGGCAATTAAGCAGGCAGCCGAGCCGAACAGCAGCAGCGTCGCCAGAACGCGACGGACGCAAGTTCTCATGCTTTTTCTCTCCTTGTTATGTATGGGCATGGTGTCCCAGTTGTTGGAATTAGTTTTCCCGATTCGCGCCAATATCAGACCCGATCGGAATAAGGCGAGGGACTTCGCTTGGGTCTGTGGCAGGACGAGGATTCGAATGAGGCGGGACATGCGAATTTGTACGGCGGTCGGCAAAAAGGGGTTGACTCCTCTAACATAAAATGGTATCTTATCCGTACAAATGACAACGAACTTGCGGAAGCACCGCAATTTCCGACGTTAAGTCGGGGATTGCGGTGCTTTTTTTGTGTCCGAACCGGAGTAGAGGGGGAATACGCGAATGGTGAAGCGCATTGTGCTGGCGGTGCCGGAGCCTCAATATGCGGCGAAGCTGGCCAGGTATTTGAAGGAGACGCGGGCGGATTGGGAGGTCGCCGCGTTCACGCAGGAGCTGGCGCTGCAGCGGCACCTTCGGGAAGCGAGAGATGCCGCGGCGCTGCTCGTTCATTCGTCGCTGCTGCCGCAAGCGCGCGGATGTGCGGAGGAGGCGGGCTTGCTAAGCAAGCTCATTGTTCTAACGGAGCGTGCCGGCGACGGAGACGGGCTGCCAGAGTTAGCGCAATTCCAGCCGCTGTCCTCATTGACCGCAGAGCTGGCGGAGCGGATCGGGCCGGCCAGAGGGGGCGGATGGACAGCTTCGGCCGGTACGCAGATCTGGACCGTTTTCTCAGCGTCTGGGGGAGCAGGGAAGACGACTGCGGCGCTTAACATCGTGAAGCAAGCAGGCGAACGAGGGTGCCGGGCGTTCTACTTGAACTTGGAGCCGCTCAATGCAACCGATCTGTTGTTCGGGAGCGGAGAGCCGGATTCGTTGTCCCGTCTCCTCTACTCGCTGCAGAGCCGGCCGGAACAGTCCGATCAGGAGTGGGAACGGTTGAGACGGCGACAGCAGGTCTTGCAGGCTGATTATTTGGACGCGCCTGAGCTTCCGTCCGAGCGGCTGGCGATGACGGCGGAACGGCTTAAGTCGCTGCTGAATCTCATTGCTGCTTCCGGTGCGTATGACCTGATCGTGGTCGATCCGGATTCCGGCTGCGAGGAATGGCACCGGGAGCTGCTTCTTGCGAGCAATCGCGTCGTATGGCTGGCGCCGGACGATGCGCTTGCGCTTCGCAAGGCGGACAAGCTTGTCCGCTATTGGCAGGATCGGCTGCCGGCCGATTCAGGACAAGTCGCCTTTGTCTTGAACAAGACGGGCGGCGGGAACGGCTGCCGCTGGACGCTTCCGGGAACGGAGCCGGCAGCGAGGCTTCCGTATATTCCGCAATGGAAGACGCTTGATCAGCCGGGGAGACTGCTGCAAGCGCCTGCTTACAGCGGAGCCGTAGACCTGCTGCTCGATCTGTTCGGATTGGCGATGGAACCGGCGTCAGCGGAACGGAGAGGTGGTTCACATGGAAGGAGCAGGCTTGTCGCCCAGCGAACTGGCTGAGCTTCGCGAGGCGGTGAAGTCCCGGCTGTCCTGGGACGCTTCCATAACGGACGAAGAGCTGCGCCGGCTGGTCGAAGCGGAGCTGTTCCGTACCGACCGCGTGCGGCGAATGACGGCGGCGGAGCGGGCAGCCGCCGTCAGCAGGCTGTTCCATTCGTTCCGCGGGCTGGATGCCTTGCAGCCGCTGCTCGACGATCCGGCCGTGACGGAGATTATGATCAACGGGCATCGAGATATTTTCGTAGAGAAGGATG
Source organism: Cohnella lubricantis (assembly GCF_014212015.1). Taxonomy (GTDB): domain Bacteria; phylum Bacillota; class Bacilli; order Paenibacillales; family Paenibacillaceae; genus Cohnella; species Cohnella lubricantis. Next base: position 57,098 of record NZ_JACJVN010000027.1, read on the forward strand.
GGGAATTGATGGCTGTCGATCTCGGCTTCGAGAGCCGGGAGCGGCTGGAGGATCTGATCCAGTCCATCGTCGGCCGGGTGAATCGGATCGTTAACGAAGCTTCGCCGATCGTTGATGCCCGGCTGCCAGACGGCTCGCGCGTCCATGTCGTGCTGCCGCCGGTCGCGCTGAAGGGACCGACTGTGACGATACGCCGGTTCCCTCGCCAGCCGCTCGACATGAACGCGTTGATCGCCAGAAGATCGATCACGGCGGAAGCGGCTGAGTTCCTTCGGCTGCTGGTCAAGGCCAAGTACAACCTGTTCATTAGCGGAGGCACGGGCTCCGGCAAGACGACTTTCCTAAACGCGCTGTCCCAATGGATTCCGGAGGGCGAACGGGTCATCACCATCGAGGACGCGGCGGAGCTGCAGTTGGACGGCGTCTCGAACCTGGTGTCGCTCGAGACCCGCAATGCGAATACCGAAGGCAAGGGCCGGATCGGCATGAGGGACTTGATACGCGCGTCGCTTCGGATGCGTCCCAATCGAATTATTGTCGGCGAGGTGCGCGGCGAAGAAGCGCTCGACATGCTTCAGGCGATGAACACGGGACATGAAGGAAGCTTATCGACCGGCCATTCTAACGGTGCGCGGGATATGATCTCGCGTCTGGAGACGATGGTGCTGAGCGGTGCGGATCTGCCCGTCCCGGTCGTACGCCAACAGATGGCGGCTGCGCTGGATGTTATTGTGCACTTAAGCCGCTTCCGGGATCGGACGCGCAGGGTCGAGGAGATCTGCGAAGTGGCCGGATACCGGAATGGGGAGGTGGAGCTGCGAACGCTGTTCCGGTTCGAGGAGCAGGGGGAGCAGGATGGCGTCGTCCTGGGCGGTCTTGTCCGGACAGCCGAATTGTCCGATACATCCAAGCTTCGATTCGCCGGATTGCTTAAGGAGTCGGCTAGGTGATCTGATCATCTGAAATCTGAAGGATGGCGGAACGTCAAACAGGGCGATACAAGCTGTACAAGCTGTACAAGAGGAGGAATCGCGGTGGTCGATTACCGGACTTATCGCTTGAGCCGGAAGCAGCGGATCGGCGCGATAGCGGCCGGCGGATTGCTAGCTTATTGCGCGATATGGACGCTGTACGACCAAGCCGTCGTCGCGCTGCTGGCGATTCCCGCAGGATGGTTCGCCCCGAAGCTGCTCGGCGGGCACTTGCGGCGGCAGCGCCAGGAACGGCTGCGGAGATCATTCAAGGATATGCTTCAGGCGCTCTCCTCCCTGCTGTCTGCGGGCCGGTCGGTGGAGAACGCGTTCGCCGCGCTGGAAGACGATCTAGCGCTGCTGATCGGAGATCCGCAAGCAGATATTCTGCGCGAGATACGAGCGATCGCGAACCGATGCCGCAATGGCGAGCCGCTGGAAGCGCCGCTCGCCGACTTCGCGGAGCGAAGCGGCCTTGAAGAAGTTCGCAGCTTCGCAGAGGTGTTCATCATCTGCAAGCGGGCGGGAGGCGATCTCGTCGAAGTCGTCCGCCGGACGGCGGGATTGATCGGTGAGAAGATGGAGGTTGAGCAGGAGCTCGGTGTGCTAATGGCGCAGAAGCGCATGGAATCCAAGCTGATGATGGGCATGCCTTTCGCCTTCGTTGGGCTGATCGGGTGGTTCGCGGGCGACTACATGGCGGGATTGCATCAGGGCATGGGCTGGGTTCTGCTTACCGTATGCCTGCTGGCACTAGCGGGCTGCTGTTGGTGGATCCAGCGCATCGTGGATATTCGCATATGACTAGGCTCCTTCTATCGGCGATATGGGGAATGACGTTGGCCGGTTATGTTGGGCTGGTCTTGCTCGCATGGAAGCAGGCTCTCCGGAAGGGAGGAGCGGTCAAGGGCAAGTTCCACGTTCTGCGCGAGCCGGTTCGGTATCTGATCGAACGGCCTGGCGTTTATCGGGCGGCGCTGCCTTGGTTGGAGAAGCCGAAGGCCGTCTTGGCCGCGCTGAATGGCGGCATCTGCACCAAAGATATGCTGTTAGGATGGTTCTCGGAAGCGCTAGGCTTGTCCGCTGCGACATGGCTGGCAGCCGGTTGGCTCGGCATTGCAGCGAATAACGGAGCGCTTGCATTGCTCGGGGCCTTCGTGGCCGCGCTGCTGCCGCTTCTTAGGCAGAAGGAGCTTCGCAAGCGGCTGGAGCTCCGGCGTCAGACAATTGTGCTGGAGCTGCCCGAGCTGCTGAATCGGCTGCTGCTTATGGTGAACGCCGGAGAGAATGTGCTGCGGGCATTGGAGCGATGTCTGCAGAGGGAGCAGCAGGCGGGGAAAGGCCATCCGCTGTACGCAGAGCTCGGGTTTGCACTGGCTGCGGTTAAGCGAGGGGAATCGTTTGGAGCGGCGTTGGAGGAATTCGGCCGGCGCTGCTCGGTTCCCGAAGCGAAGCTGTTCGCGACAACGCTGCTGATTAACTCGCGGCGCGGGGGCGAGACGTTCGTCTCGGCGCTGCGAGAGCTGTCGCGCACGCTGTGGGAGCAACGGAAGGCGGCGGCAAGAACGCTGGGCGAACAAGCTTCCTCGAGGATGGCTTTTCCGCTGGCCGTCATTTTTCTCATCATTATGGTGCTTGTAGGAGCCCCATCCATGCTGATGATGTCTCATTAAGATTCATTCCTAAGGAGGATTACTTATGGCAACTATCAAGCGGCTTCAACGGTGGAGTTCGAGATCTATGACGGGTCTCTGGAAGAGCCGGGAAGGGCTCGGGACACTGGAGATCGTGCTGATCGCTGCGGTTATTATAGCGATCGCCATATTGTTTAAGGATTGGATCATTGAATTTCTCCAGAGCTTATTCGGACAAGTCGAGAGCAAATCCGAAGATGTATTCTCTTAAGCGGATTGCCGCGGCCGCTCGCCGACTGCAACGGGATTCGGCGGGATCGGCGACACTGGATGCCTCGCTCACATTCCCTATTATTCTGTTAATGACATTTCTACTGCTGTTCTTTGCGATTTATATGGCTCAAGGCGCGATCCGGTACTACAGCGCATCGATAGCGGGAGAGAGAGCGGCCTTCAGTTGGAATAACTCGGCGAAGGACCTGCGTACAGGCGCTTATCCGGAAGGCAGCTTCGACGGTCTGTATTGGCGGCTACTGGATGACGGCATGCTCGCCGGATTGTTCGGGATGAGCTCGAGTGAAGAAGAAGGCGTCGGCGTTGGCTTCGGCGATTCCGGCGCCGGAGCGGAAGAGACGGAGGGCGACTCACTTACGAGAACGAAGCTGCAAGCTGCGGCCGATATGCTGAGCTCTTCGTTGGATGGACGGATGAATTATACGAATAAGCTACTGGAACGCCGAATCGAGATGGAAGCTTACAGTTCCATGGCGCCGGAGCCGCTTCGAAGCTTCCTGCGGGATTCGCAGCCGTCGGCCCAGCCGTCCGCCGTCGTCGTCGAGCCGACGGAATTCATTCGATCCTTCGACCTTGTACGGTATTACACGGCCAAGATGAAGGGAGCCAAGGAAGGCGAAGCATCACTCATCTCGAAAGCCAAATCCGTGCTGCTTAAGCGGCAGCAGGCGGGCTAATCGCAGCCGAGGCAAGAAAGGAGGAAGGCAGATGGCGGGGAAGAGAAGAACGGGGACGTCGGGCTCCGTATCGATCTACTTCATTGCGACGACGGCGGCGTTCGTTCTGCTGACTGGCTTGCTGATCGACTTCTCGAGGATTGCGGCCTTCCGCAAGCAGGCGGAATTGGCAGTCAAAGCCGGCTCCCGTTCCGTGTTGTCTGCTTTCGAGCCTTCCTTGTATGCGAGCTATGGCCTATTCGCACGAGGCGGCAATCCTGCAGACGAGCTGTTCCGCGAGACGCTGGAGGGGAATATCGAGCCTTCGGACGAAGGCGCTTGGCCGCTTCTCGATGTCCAGTGGAGCGAGAATTCAGGCGTGATCGAGAGCCGCCCGCTGGCAACGCACGATGTCTTCAAACGGGAAGTGCTGGAGGAGATGAAGTACAAAGCGCCGATCGATCTGACAATCGAGCTCGCGGCCCGATTTAGGGGCGTTGCCCCTGCGCTTAAGGAGGCGAAAGCCTCCGTCGATGTGCTGGAGCGAATGAGGGCGGCTTATGACAAGCGGGAAGCTTCATTGGATAAGGCGTTGGATCGGCAGTCGGAGGCTGGCCTGCGGCAGGCTAAAGCGATTGCAGAGCTGGCGCAGAGCTCGACTGGCACGATGTCGGGAGCCAAAGGGGCGGGAAGCGCGAGCGGGATCGCGGACGTTGCGCTGATGTACGACGATTACGTGCAGAAGCGGGAAGCTGATAAGCGAAGGGCGGATGCGTATCGGCAAGCGTTCGACGCTTGGCAGCAGAGGAAGCTAGCAGCGGAACAGAGCGGAGAACAGTTCGAGGAAGAGCCTCCTACGGGCGGCGAACCGCTATATGCGGAGCAGACAGCCGCATATGAGCAGTCGGTTGTGCGGATCGCGAATACGCTGCAAGAGCAAGCGAGCCAAGCGCAATCCATCGCGAATGAGGAGCTGGCGAAGGCTATTCAAGCCCTGGCGGAAGCGCAAGAGGCCAACGAGGAGATACTTCGAATCGCTGAAGAAGCCGAGAACATGAACGTCGACGCCGGGGGCTTCGACGACGGGGTTGATGCCGACGCTTCGATTGGTGAAGATCAGTCCCGATCGATTCAGGAGATACGGCAGTCGGTGAAGGAGCTGGCGCTCGATGAATCTTTCTTTGACCAGTATGAAGAGGAGCTGAACAGCCAGCGGAGCGAAGGGGACGAGAAGACGTCGGCCGCATCCCGGTTGGCCGCGATGTTCCGCGCGGTTCCCGGTTCCGCTGGACAGGGGGGCGCGCTGAGGAGCGCCGCGGGGCAGCTTCAGTCTTCGGAAGAGGAATACCGAGACCGTTATGGCAGCGTTGCCGGATCGGTGCTCCAAGCGAGGAAGGATTCATTCGAGACGCATCGTTCAGGGGATGAACAGCGCAAGCAGCTGGAGAACGAGGCGGAGAAGAAGTGGGATGACGCAGTGTCTTGGCTTGGGGCTTTGAAGAGCAATTCGAGCTCGGAGGACGAAGAGGCGAAGCAGGCTTATGAGCGGCTCCATAAACTTGCACTTGACAATATGAAGTGGAACGAAGCGGAAGAGGAAGCATTGGAGTCTAGCGGCGAAGCGGCGGCTCCCGACAAAGGAAGAGACGAAGCGCTGGCCGATTCCGACGGCTTGCTGGATGCCCTCGGCGAGGCGGCAGCTGGCAGCAGAGATTCGCTCTACGCCGCTGAATACGCGGCTGAGCGGTTCACCTATGCCGACCCTTCTGCCGTACGCTCTCTGCTGAGAGGAGAGGGAGAGATCCCTGCAGCGAATCAGCAATTGGAATATGTGCTATACGGAATCGGCAACGCCTCGGGCAATATTGCCGCCGCATATGGCGAGATCTTCGCTGTTCGGCTCGCGATTCGTACGATGGAAGGGCTGATCGAGTGCAGAGCCTATGGACACCCCCTTGTCATTCTGGCAGCTGCGCTTGTCTATGCGATTGAGCATGCGATAGCGGATATGAACCAACTGGTGAACGAAGGGAAAATCGAATTATCTAAGTACGCGAAGGTAGACACCTATTATCTCGATTACTTGCGTATCTTCCTTCTTCTGCACGGCGATTCGGCGAGCGGGACAGCTCGAAGCATTGCCGTTATAGAGGCGGCGACGGGAATTGATCTCACGCGCGCCTATACGTATGTCAGCGGCGAAGCGACGGCGTCTCTTAAGCTTTGGTTCTTCCCCGGATTAACCAGGCTCCTTGGACGAACCGGCAACTGGGGGGGTGTCGTCAAGGACGGTCGATATGAAGCAGTTTACCAAGCGGATGATTCGTATCTGTGAAGGCAGAGAGGGATCGATGTCGCTGGAAGCGGCTCTGGTCATGCCAATCTTCCTGCTGGCGATTCTGTTCCTCATCTTCCAAATCCAAGTGTCGGTCGCTTCCATGGCGCTTCATGGCGCTCTAACGCAGACGGTACGCCAAGCGGCGTCGCAATGGTACCCGGTATCTCTGGGGCTTGAATCCGTTAGCGGCTCCAAGGTCTATGAGACAACCAAGCAATGGGATGACAAGGTGGCTGATGTCGGACAGGCGCTCTCGAATTACGATTCTCTCCTTCCTTCGCCTATTGGGGATTGGGCTAAGGAAGCGGCGGACGGCACCTGGTCGCTTGAGCAGACGGCTGCCCGGGAGATCTTCGCTCAATATCTGCATCGGTACATAGATGAGCGCGTGCTGAGTGAAGCGGGCATCTCCGTCATTTCCGTGACGCTTCCGGAGGAGAACGACAGAAGCCGAGCTTTCCTGACGGTTAAGGCGGAGTATCGCTTACCGATGCGAATGCCATTCGCAGGCACGCGGTTGGTACTGGAGGAATCGGCGAGAGAAAGAGTGTGGATCAGCGGCTTGCCATCCGAATCGAAGCTGGATGAAGGAGAAGTTGATGGAGGAGTTCTGTCCTTCGTCTCGATCTCCCCGAACCCGGCCATGAGAGGACGCAAAGTAACGCTTACGCTGAAGGCGAAGCCGGGGGAAGCTGTCGATCTGTCGGTCGTGTACAAGAGCGGGCGCAGCCAGGCGAAGCATCTGGGATCAGCCGTTGCGGATAGCGCCGGGCTAGTCAGCTGGACTTGGCATGTGTCCGGCAACACGACGCCCGGAACATGGGATTGGGAAGCGAGAGCGGCAAGCGGCGCAGAGTTGAAGCAGACGTTCGAGGTGGCGGCTCCGGGGAAATGAAGCGCAATTATGCCGCTGGTCTTGCAATGACGACTGCTCGAATGAGAGGGGGAGCCGCTTTGAATGAGACGGTATGGGCCGCTGTCGCACTATTGCTCGGCATCGCGTTGTGGACAGATGTTCGCAGGATGGAGATTCCTAACGGGTTGACCGTAACCTTCGCGGCAGCAGGCTTAGCCTACCATGGCGTTGCTGGCGGGATCGAGGGATTGGGACACGCCGGGCTGGGCGCCGCCGCCGGTCTGCTCCCGCTCCTGATCATGTATGGGCTCAGAGGCATCGGAGGAGGAGACGTTAAGTGGTTCGCAGCGTTCGGCGCATGGGCGGGAGCGAATGCCGCGTGGCAATTGGTCGTGCTCTCGATCTTGTACGCAGGCGGGATTGCCGTTCTATTGCTCGTGTTAAAGCTCCCGGGACTTCGGCGAATCGGAGCAGGTATCGGGCGGCTATGGAGCCAGCCATCATCGGGACGATTCCGCGGGACGATGGCATTTCCCTTCATGCTGGCGGTCGCTCCGGCTCTTGTCACGCTGGGAGTCAATTCGTAAGAGAGGAAGGAGAGCAGCGAAGTGGACGGATACAAAGTCAGATTCGAGCATGGCCGCGGCCACCGTATGGTGCTTGAAGGGGAGCCTCCAATCGGCAGCGGCGAGATAGATGCGATTCAATACCAAATGCTGAGGAATTGTGACATTACAGGATTACTGACGCTGGAGACGGAAGAGATGGACGGCTCCGCCAGTCTCCGCTACTCGTTGTCGGGCCGCCGAATGCTGTCCCATGCGCTTCGTTCCATCCGGTGGTCGATGGCAGACGCGCTGACGGCTCTATGTCGCTTGGCGGACGTGATGGAGATGGGCCGGGAGTATATGCTGGATTTGGAGCGCTACATCTTGGACGACGATTATATATTCGTTGGCGAAGGCTGGCATGATCTGGCCTTTACGTACTTGCCATTATGGAGGCAGACGGCCTCGGCATCTGTCGCATCGGGAATCGAGAAGCTGATCGTCCGTTGGATGATGAATGTCGATACGCCGGATGGCATAGCGATGCAGCAACTGCTTCGTTTAGCTTCATCGCCGGATTTCTCGCCGGCGAAGCTTCGTGAATATGCGCGTCAATATTTAACGGGGACAGTGTTCTCCAGCAGGACGGATTCGCAGAGCGGCAGGACTGGCGAACCCGCCGGGACAACACAGGCTGCAGCCGGCGTTCATGCCGGCCCTCTCGCGCCCAAGCGGGAAGAAGCATTTAGTCCGGCTCCTTCAGCGCCGGAATGGGAGGCGGGAGAGCTAGCTGCATCCCGTGAGAGAAGCGGAATATCCGAGACGCGTGAATCCAAATCTTCTTGGTCCTTCGGCCTCCGGGGGCATGGGGGAGAGCAAGCTTCGCAGGGACTATCGGGGTGGTTGGGAGAAGAACGGTTATGGGATGGCGAGGAAGATAAGACCGGGAGCTCCGTCACCTCTTCTGAAGCGTCCTCCCGCCGGCGCATATGGCTGCTTGCCGGCGCAGCAGCCATGACGGCTGCCGTATGGCGATTCGCCTATTTGCCTCATCCTAGCTCGAGAGGTCTTCTGCTGAGCTTCGGTCTAACGTTTCTTGCCGCTGGAGCCTGTTTTCTGCTCTGGGATGGGAAGTTAGCGAGGAAGGATCGGAGCTTTCGACGTCAGACCGGGCAATCCTCCTCAGCAATAGATGACAAGCCGCAATGGCCGCAACAGTCTAAGCCGGATCCAGACGAAGAAGCCAGAGCTGAGACGGCATCTGCTGCTATTCCGGAGCTTGCATCACCAGAGCGGCGTCCGAGACGGTTCGGCGGCGGACCCGCCTCGCCATCTGCTGCTTGGCAATCCTCGCTGGTATACGATCGCACGGAGCCGAGAGATGACGAACCGGAAGCGGGGACGAGCTGGCTTGATGCCAGCATGAACGGGACTAGGCTGCTCAGCGGAGCGGAAGAGACGGCTACTCCGCAGCGCCGCTATTACTTGGAATGGGACTCCGAAGGAGGCAAACGGCGAATTCCTCTTACTGGCGTCTCTTTGGTAATCGGCCGCTCACCTGAGGCTGCTCAGCATATCGACGACACGGAAGGCGTCTCCAGGGCTCATCTGGAGATTCTATCCGGAGATGCCGCATGGCAAGCCAGGGATCTTGGTTCTCGCAACGGGAGTTGGCTGAACGGCGTGCCGATGGCCCCCTACGAGATTTATCCGCTGAACAAAGGAGATAGCATTCAGGTCGCCTCGTCTTTGTATCGTTACGGAGAGGCATGAACAACAGCACGGGGAACCGTAGAATGCACTTACGATCTACGCATTTGTTGAGAAAATGTTTGATTCTTAATAACGACAGCCAATAGAACGAGCAGAGGACTTCCGGTAATCGAACGGAAGTCCTCTGCTCGGTTGCAGCAATATGCTTATTTGGTCAAATCACGCAAAGCGTCCTCCAGGCGAGAGAACGCGAAGGTATAACCATTCTCGAGCGCCCTTCGCGGATAGGCGTGCTGGCCGGTCAGCAGCAGAACGGACTGTTCGCCCAGCACGCGGCGAAGAAGCCGTTCCGGGACGTGCAGCCAATGTCCGCGGCGCATTACTCTCCCAAGTGTCCGGCCGAATTGGTCGTTGTTGACCGGATCAGGCGCAACGGCATTGAGCGGTCCGGATACGTGCGGGTGGTCCAAGCTGAATAGAAGGAGTCCGATCATATCCTGCAGATGAATCCAGGGGAAGCCTTGCGTTCCTTTGCCCATGCGGCCCCCTATGAAGAACCTGTAAGGGAGACGAAGGAGCGGGAATGAGCCGCCTTCGCGACCAAGCACCAAGCTGATTCTTAGCTTCACTTTGCGCTCGATCGGAATCTGGTCAATGGCTTCCTCCCAAGCGACGACGACGCGTCCGAGGAAATCCTCGGGGCTCGCAGGGGAATCCTCGTCGAACCAGCCATAGTCCAGCGACGAAGTGATGGCGGCCTGACTGTCTGCGCCGCGGGCGCCCAAGTCCGACGGGCGATCTGGATCGCCGTCATGATCCTCCGTTGCTTCATACGCTGGATCCGATCCGGCGGCTTGTTCGAATCCATCATCTCGATCGGATTCGCCGCCCTCGCGAACAGCCATTCTCATCTGCTGAAGCAATTCGTTCACGTCGTCGGAGGAATCCTCTTCGATGCCAATGAACGCCGCTTCGTTCTCCTGAACGAAGGACTGTCGCTGGCCGCTCCGGCTTGAACGAGGCGGAAGCGGCGCATCCGGCCCGGTCGACTCTCCCGCGGAGAACCCGCGGATACCGGCGACATTCGCCGTGACGGCTTCTTCGTTCCGATACTGATCCAGCAGATCGGCGGCAGCTTTGACCCGCGAAGCCGGACGCTTCTTCTTCTTTCTCTTCTTCAGAATGGGAGAGTGGGAATGCCCGTACAGCGAGATGCCGGAAGCGTTCACGAGCGCCTTCGGCGGCGTCTCCATACGCCTCACGATGTCCGCCAGATGCAAGGCCGTCTGTGTTCGCGAGACGAGAATGCGACGCTTGGCCTCATCGCTCCAGCGCTTGCTGATCGTCTCGCCCGAGAGGCTGACGATCGCGTCGACGCCGCTCCAGCGGTCCGGGTTCGCCGACCATTCTTCCCATGTGACATAGAGAAAGCCCGCAGCCGGAGCCGCAGGCAGTTGGCGCGTGACGATGATGACTTCATCTCCGCGGTCCAGCAGGGCTTGCGAGAGCGCCGTTCCGATAAAGCCCGTTCCCCCGCATATCATTACGCGCATCTGAATTCATCCTTTGTCTGCATTATTGCTTGTCGATGCTTACAATCGTCCGCTGTATCAACTCTTGGCCGTCGGCTTCCAGAGCGGACTCTTTGTACTGGAACGTGACGGTGATTCCCGCATCCCAGTCCGAGATTTGTTCCGATACGCTGGAATCAATCTGGAAAGCCGTCGGCTCCCCGCCAAATTCGATCTCGATCGAATGATTATCGATCTGCCCGTTATAAGTGCCCGTTCCTTCCTGAACGGCCTCTGCCTCGGTTTCCGCGTCTGCGGACGCAGAAGCGGAAGGGGAAGGAGATGCTTCATTCGCATCCTGCGATGCGGAAGCGGATGAAGCAGCCGGCGCGCTTGCGCTCGGACTGACAGCTGCGGGCTCATTATTGTTGCTGCAAGCCGTGCCCATTAGAAGCAAAGATAAGACGGCGACGGTACAGGCGGTTTGTTTGCCAAAGCGATTCATGGTAGCACCTCCAGAGATTGTCCAAAAAAGCCTTGCTGTGAAAGTAGTCTCAAGAGGTTAGACGGTTCGCGCGCTCAAAGGTTTCGTTTTTCGCTATTGCGAATCTGCCGCCAGGCAGCGGTTAGACGCCGCAATTAGCCGAGCAGATGGCGGTACGGCGCGTAATCGATCTGGTTCTTCTCCAGGAAATTGATCAAGAAGGTGTGATCGCGCTTCGGGGTCGCGAGTATGTAGCCTTCAATGCAATGCGCTTCCGTCACTTCGGCCGCGCCGCTCTCAACGGCCAGCTGCCCAATGCGCGCAGCGATCGAATGCTTAGCGATATCGCGGAACGCGCCGGGAACGGGCGAAGTCAGCTTGTCGAGCAGCGCCTTGGACTGCTCGGTCCACAGCGGACGGCTCCGTTCGACCCAATAATTCTGCCAATCCAGCTTGGACTTGCCGTCCTCCTTCTTCGGCAGCACCTTCAGGAACTTGCGGAACATGAAGAAGCCGCCGATGCTGACGAAGACGACGAGCACGACCGTCCAGAACGCGATAAAGTACAGAAACCATTCCGGCGTGGAATTCATGCCAATGATCACCTCATCTTGAAATTATAGCTGATTTCTAGATTTATTTCGACGTTCGCGCTACAATAAGGTTTGACCCAAAACGGACATGCCCCGCTCCCGGCGGGACATAGGCGCGGACCAGAGAGGAGTAACGCTATGCTGAAGATCGGCTCTCACGTATCCTTTTCAGACAAAGGACTGCTGACCGCAACGAAGGAAGCGCTCACCTACGGCTCGAGCAGCTTCATGATCTACACCGGCGCACCGCAGAACACGCGGCGCAAGCCCATCGAGGATCTCTACATCCCGGAGGGCAAGGAGGCAATGGCATCGGCCGGCATCGGCGAGATCGTCGTTCATGCTCCTTATATTATCAATCTCGCTTCTTATAAGGAAGACACGTTTGATCTTGCGGTCAACTTCCTCCAAGAAGAGATTCGCAGAACCGCCAGCATCGGCGTGAAGAATATCGTGCTGCACCCGGGCGCCTATACGGAGAAAGACCCGGAATACGGCGTCGCGCGCATCGCCGAAGGCTTGAACCTGGTCCTTGAAGGAACCAAGGAGCTGGATGTGAATATTGCGCTGGAGACGATGGCGGGCAAAGGGACGGAGATCGGCCGCAGCTTCGAGGAGATCGCGGCGATTATCGAGAAGGTCCGCGACAACCATCGCCTGACCGTCTGCATGGACACTTGCCATATGCACGACGCGGGCTACGACATCGTCCGCGACATTGACGGCGTGCTGCGTAAGTTCGACGACGTCGTCGGCTTGGACCGCGTTGCCGTAGTCCATATTAATGACAGCAAGAATCCGCAGGGCGCGGGCAAAGACCGTCACGCCCCGATCGGAGCGGGCTGGATCGGCTTCGAGGCGATCAACCGCGTCGTGCATCACGACGGGTTGAAGGGCCGGCCGTTCATTCTCGAGACGCCGTGGATCGGCAAAGACGGCTCGAGCGAGCGTCCGATGTACGAAGCGGAGATCGCGCTGCTGCGCGCGGACGTAGAAGAGAGATTTGGCGGAGAGTTTCTCGAGGACGTGGAGCGGCTGCATCATTTCTATGACAAATCCGATATTGAACCTCGCTTGTATGTGCTGAACACGTGGGAGCTGCTCAAGTCGGACGCCAAAGCCCGCAAGGCAGACCCGCGCGAGCCGATGGAGAGGCTGTACGATCTGGCGGTGGAGAACCGCGTGCTGTCTTCCGATTATAGCGAAGAGCAGATCAACCTGCGGCTTACCGCGAGCTTAGCCGGCAAAGAGCTGCTGGCCAAATTGTAAGATCAAGATAGAAGGATAGCTGAGAGGAAGAGACCAAACGATGAGTCAACCAGTCTATCAAACGAGGCCGACGGGCGAGGACAAGAGCAATCGCGCGCGGATGCTGATCCTCTGTCCCGATCGTGCCGGAATCGTAGCGACGGTGTCGCAATTCCTCTACGAGCACGGGGCGAATATCGTGCAGTCCGATCAATACACGATGGATCCCGAAGGCGGCATGTTCTTCATGCGTATCGAGTTCGACCTCGACGGGTTGGAGAGCGCGCTGCCTGCGCTGCAAGAGGATTTCGCGAGAGTCGCCGACCGCTTCTCGATGAAGTGGAGCGTCTATCGGGCCGGCCGCCGCAAGCGGATCGCCGTGCTCGTCTCGAAGGAGGATCATGCTCTGCTGGAGCTGCTATGGCAGTGGCAGTCGGGCGACCTGGACGCCGAGATCAGCATGGTTATCAGCAATCACGACGACATGCGCCAGCTGGTCGAGTCGTATGGCATTCCGTACCACCATATTCCGGTCACGCCTGATACGAAGGCTGAGGCGGAACGCCAGCAGCTTGAACTGACCGAGGGCAAAGTCGATCTGATCATCCTCGCGCGTTATATGCAGATCGTGACGCCGAAGTTCATCGAGCGGTTCCCGAACCGGATCATCAACATTCACCATTCGTTCCTGCCGGCGTTCGTCGGCGGCAAGCCGTATCACCAAGCGTACAGCCGCGGCGTTAAGCTGATCGGCGCGACCGCGCATTACGTGACGGATGAGCTCGACGCCGGCCCGATCATCGAGCAGGACGTCCAGCGGGTCAGCCATCGCGAGAACGTGAACGAGCTGAAGCGTATGGGCAGGCACATCGAACGAACCGTTCTGGCGCGTGCCGTCAAGTGGCATGTGGAGGACCGGATCGTCGTGTATCAGAACAAGACCGTAGTATTCGTGTGAGAAAAGGTGTTCAAGCGCAGCATGCGAAGCTCGAGCTGTGCTAAAACAAGAGGCTGCGAGGCACAATAGCCATACTGGCCATGCTGCGATTGCAGCCTCTATACATATGCCGCCTTCGCCGGCCAAGAATGCTCGTGGACAAGAACAAGGAGGTCTTCTAACGCTATGACAGCAAGCTTGAGAACGATCGAACAGCTATCCGTCACAACGATCCGCACGCTCGCGATCGACGCGATCGAGAAGGCGAAGTCCGGACATCCGGGCATGCCGATGGGCGCGGCTCCAATGGGCTACCAGCTGTTCGCCAAGACAATGAAGCATAACCCATCCAATCCTTCCTGGATCGACCGCGACCGCTTCGTGTTATCCGCAGGCCACGGCTCGATGCTGCTCTATTCCTTGCTTCATCTCAGCGGCTACGATCTTCCTCTAGACGAGATCAAGAACTTCCGTCAATGGGGCTCGCTGACGCCCGGGCACCCGGAATTTGGCCACACGGCAGGCGTCGACGCAACGACCGGTCCGCTCGGCCAGGGCTTCGGCATGGCTGTCGGCATGGCGATGGCGGAAGCGCAGCTTGGCGCGACTTATAACCGCGAAGGCTTCGAATTGATCAACCATCGCACGTATGTCATCTGCGGAGATGGCGACCTGTCGGAAGGCATCTCCTCCGAAGCGGCATCTCTGGCCGGCCACTTGCAATTAGGCAAGCTGATCGTCTTGTACGATTCGAACGATATATCGCTCGACGGCGAATTGAGCCTGTCGTTCTCCGAGAATGTAGCGAAGCGCTTCGAGGGCTATAATTGGCAGGTGCTGCGCGTCGGCGACGGCAACGACCTGAATGCGCTGGCGAAGGCGATCGCGGCTGCGCAAGCCGAGACGTCCAAGCCAACCTTGATCGAAGTGAAGACGGTCATTGGCTATGGTTCTCCGAACAAGGGGGGCAAGGGCGGCCATCAGGGCACGCACGGTTCTCCGCTTGGTACGGAAGAAGCGAAGCTCACCAAGGATGTCTATGAGTGGGATTATCCGGAGTTCACCGTTCCGGACGAGGTACGGGCGCACTTCGCGGAAGTGAAGAAGAAAGGCGAGGCTGCGAACGCGGCTTGGAACGAGCTGTTCGCGAAGTATAAAGCCGCGCATGCGGACTTGGCTGCTCAGTTCGAGAACGCGGAGAGCCGCAAGCTGCCGGCCGGCTGGGACGCCGAGCTGCCGAAGTATACGCCTGCGGATAAGGCGCTGTCGACACGCGTCGCTTCAGGCAACGCGCTGAATGGCTTGGCGCCGAAGGTGCCTCATCTCGTGGGCGGCTCCGCCGACCTGGAGAGCTCCACGATGACGCACCTGAAGGGCTTGCCGCAATTCAAAGCCGGCCAGTACGACGGCCGCAACATCTACTTCGGCATTCGCGAATTCGCGATGGCCGCAGCCATGAACGGCATCATGCTGCATGGGGGCCTCAAGGTATACGGCGGCACGTTCTTCGTGTTCACCGACTATCTCCGGCCGGCTGTCCGCCTGGCAGCGCTCATGAAGCTGCCAGTCGTCTATGTGCTGACGCACGACTCCATCGCTGTCGGCGAAGACGGACCGACGCACGAGCCGATCGAGCAGCTCGCTTCGATCCGCGTCATCCCCGGCTTGACGGTGCTTCGTCCGGGCGATGCCAACGAGACTTCTGCGGCATGGGCCTACGCGGTCGAGAACAACGACAATCCGGTCGCGCTCGTCCTCACGCGCCAGAACCTGCCGATCCTCGAAGGGACAGCCGAGATGGCTCGCGAAGGCATCAAGAGAGGCGGCTATATTCTGTCCGAGGCCGCGAACGGACAGCCGCAAGGCATTCTGATCGCGACCGGCTCCGAGGTTCAGCTGGCCGTCGCTTCGCAGAAGGCGCTGGCAGAGCAGGGCATTCATGTTCGCGTCGTCAGCCTGCCGAGCTGGGATCTGTTCGACAAGCAGCCGAAGGATTACCGCGACAGCGTCATTCCGAAGAACATCAAAGCGCGCCTCGCGATCGAGATGGCCCATCCGTTCGGCTGGGATCGCTTCGTCGGCGACGAAGGGGCCGTCCTCGGCATCGACAAGTTCGGCGCATCCGCTCCGGGCGATCGCGTGATCAAGGAATACGGCTTCACCGTTGAGAACGTGGTGGAGCAATTCAAGAAGCTGCTGTAAGCGCATAGGAGAGGGAGAGGGGAATCGCATGTCGCAATTCGATAACGTGTCCGTCATCAAGGAAGCCAATATCTACTTCGACGGGAGAGTGACGAGCCGCACCGTGCTGTTCGCGGACGGCACCCGCAAGACGCTCGGCATCATGCTGCCGGGCGAATACGAATTCGGTACCGATTCGCAGGAGCTGATGGAGATCCTAGCCGGCGAGCTGACTGTTCAGCTGCCAGGCAGCGAAGAATGGATCGCCATCTCCGGCAAAGGCGAATTCACCGTGCCGGCGAACGCCAAGTTCAAGCTCAAAGTGACGCAAACAGCCGACTACGTCTGCTCGTATCAATAAGAACGGGTCAAGAATAACCCCGAGGTTCCGATGAGGAACTTCGGGGTTTTCATTAAGTTAATCCACATGGACGTCGTAGAGCACGCGAACCAACAGCCCTTGCGCATAGTTGCCGAAGCTCTTGCCGTAGATCGTCAGCCCGCGCTTGTTGACCGGGTTGTCGGTAACGGCAATTCGGAGCGTCAACTCGCTCTTGTAATCCAAGTCGATCTGATCGATCGTCACGTCCGATATTCGGCACCCGTCGATGAAGCTGCCTTCGCGGTTAATGCGAATGAGCTTCAGCATGCCGTATTGGTTCAGGTGCGGCGGCCACCAATCCGGATTGATCGCTCCTCTGGCATCGCCGAAATCCCCCGGACTCGTCCAAGAGCCGATCTCGATGCCGTTCACGTAGAAATAAATAT
Source organism: Cohnella lubricantis (assembly GCF_014212015.1). Classification (GTDB taxonomy): domain Bacteria; phylum Bacillota; class Bacilli; order Paenibacillales; family Paenibacillaceae; genus Cohnella; species Cohnella lubricantis. Next base: position 73,830 of record NZ_JACJVN010000027.1, read on the forward strand.
CCGAAGGATAGTTATCGCAATAGCCCGGAGCCTCCGAACCTAGCTCCATCGAGAATTGAATCTCCCGGAACGTCTGATTGGACTTCAAGTAATTCGGCACGCGATATTCCAGGAATCCTTCGGAGAGCCAGATGATCTCGGAATCGATCCGCTGAGGATCGGCGAAATATCGGGGATCGTCGAAGTCGCCGATGATGCTGTCTTTGGTCGCCAGGCCGCAGGTCGGAGATGCTTGATAATTGCTGTAGTGGCCGACCTGAATCTCAACCTCGTACAGATTCTCAACATCGCTCTTGCGAAGCTCGATCATCAGCTTGTCTTCGTTCAGATAGCAAAGCTTCTGAATGCCATGCTTGCCGACCGAAGTGTTAATCTCGATCAGTCCGCTCTCTTCCAGCTTCTTCACATGCATGGTGATGGCGCCGTTGCTGAGATTCAGCTTGCCTGCGAGATCGTTCAAGTTGAGCGACTGGTGCTTGGCGAGCAGCTCGAGAATTTGAATTCGAATGTCTGAACTGAGCGCTTTGAAGATGTCCAAGCCGCTCATCAAATCTTTGATATAGATCATCCTGGTACTCCTTCCGTCCGTTACTCGAACGGGCTGCATGTACTGGCAAGGCGGCATTCCGCCGGGCGGATCTTGTCGCTCTTTGCGATTGCCTTTTTAATTTTACTACATATAAATTTAAAATAAAACAAACTTTTTTACAGATAAATCTTTATTTAGAACTAATTCGTTACATGTATCGCATATACCTTTAAAAAAACATGAAAAGATTTAGGTTTATGTGTTTACAACGATCCATAGCTGTGATAATTTAGTAATGCAAACGCATACATCTCCTTTATTGTGAATTAGTTTAGGACATTTTGCAATAAAGAGATGGCTCCGAGCGTGCCGGGATACGGCAGGCCATTCCACTTCGAACCGCAAACATCAATCTGCACTAAACATCATGCCATTTCTTCCTTGCTGCTGTTCAGTGGGTGAACTCATCTTTGTTTTACGAAGTAATCAAGCAAAGAACCTGGGAGGGTCACGGATGAGGAAAAAGTGGTTGATCGTTCTGATGGTCATGTCAATGGTTATGTTCTTGTGGGGGTGCTCCAAATCGTCTTCAACGTCGTCCGGCGGCGAGAGCTCGGTGCTCGAAGGCGGCGCGGGCGAAGGGGCGACGGAGCTCAGCTATTGGACGTTCGTCGAGCTGCATGGCCAGCACTTCGAGAAGATGCTGGAGAAGTGGAACGCGGCTAATCCGGATAAGCAAATCAAGCTGAATGTCACGGTTATGCCGTATGACGACATGCATAACAAGCTGTCGATCGCGGTTCAAACGGGCCAAGGGGCGCCGGATATCTCGGATATCGAGGTCGGCAAGTTCCCGGACTTCCTGAAGGGCGAGCCGCAGCTTGTTCCGCTGAACGATGTGGTGGAGCCTTATAAGGATACGATCGTTCAATCGCGGTTAGACATGTATGCTAAAGACGGCAATTACTATGGCGCTCCGACCCACGTTGGCGCAGCGCTCGCTTTCTACAATACGGAGATTCTTGAAGCCGCTGGCGTCGATTACAAGGCGATCGACACGTGGGAGGACTACAAGAAAGCAGGTCAGCAAGTCTACGAGAAGACCGGCAAATATATGGGAACGGCGGATACGAGCGCGCTCTGGCAGATTAATATGATGCTGGCTGAGCAAAGCTCGGATTTGACAGACGACTCCGGCAAACCGATCGTCAATTCCCCTGAGATGGTGAAGGGCCTGTCTATCCTGAAGGATCTGCAGGACAGCAACGTCCTCGCGACGGTCGCCGGCGGCCAGCCGGATACGGAGGAAGCGTACGGCGAATTCAACCAAGGCAATTATGCGAGCGCCATGATGCCATTCTGGTTCACGTCGCGCTTCGTCAACTACATGCCGGATCTGGCGGGCAAGATCGCCATCGCGCCGATCCCGGTTATCGAGAAGGGCCAGCCGAGATCGTACGGCGGCGGCGGCACAGGGACGGTCGTTACCAAGACGGCCAAAGACGTGCAGCTGGCCAAGGAGTTCGTCGCCTTCGCGAAGCTGTCGGCGGACGCCAATGTCGAGATTTGGAACACGCTCGGCTTCGATCCGATCAACATGGACGTATGGTCGATGGAGGACGTCACGCATAACCCCGAGAACAAGTTCAATCAATACTTCGTGAACAATGCGTTCGACGTGCTGAACGAGATTAAGGACGGCATTCAGCAGATCAAATCGACGGCAGCTTCGCCGACGATCAACAACGTCTTCGGCACGACGACGTTAAACGAGATCTTCGAGGACGGCAAGGACGTCAAGCAAGCGCTGGACGATGCCCAGGCATCCATCGAACAGCAACTGCAGTAATCCGCACACGGCAATAGCGCTGCGAGCTACCCTGATGAGGGGTAGCTCTATTTTGGAAAGGCAAGAGGTGAAGATCGCATGGTCAAACGATTCCTTTACTCTCAGAAGGTAGCGCCTTACGTGTTCGTACTGCCGTTCATCCTCGTGTTTCTCCTCTTCTGGGTGTACCCGCTGGGCAGCTCCGTCTCGATGGGATTCCAGAAGATCACGATCGGCCAGGAAGCGCAATGGGTCGGCCTTGATAACTATACCAAGATGCTGGGCGACGAGATCTTCTTGAAGGCGATCAAGAACAGCTTCGTCTATATGGTGCTGACGATTGTGATTCTGATCCCGTTCCCGATGCTGTTCGCCGTCTTGATTAACAGCAAGATGATGTGGGCAAGAGAGTTCTTCAAATCCGCGTTCTTCCTGCCGGCTTTGACGTCTGTCGTGGTCGCAGGCACGATCTTCCGGCTTATGTTCGGCGAGATGGAGACTTCCTTGACTAACAGCTTCCTGGGCTTGTTCGGGCTCGAGCCGGTTAAGTTCCTGAAAGGGCAAACGACTGGATTCATCGCGCTGCTCACGCTGGCGACCTGGCGATGGACGGGCGTTAACATGCTCTATTTTCTATCCGGACTTAAGAACATCCCCGAGGAATATTACGAAGCGGCTTCGATCGACGGCGCTTCTGCCGCCCAGAAGTTCTTCCGGATTACGATCCCGATGCTGAAGCCGACGACGATCTATGTTGTCACGATCAGCATCTACGCAGGCCTTGCGATGTTCGTCGAGAGCCTCATGCTGTGGAACGGCAACAATTCACCGAAGAACATCGGCCTTACAATCGTCGGTTATCTGTACCGTCAAGGGATCGAGAAGAATGAGATGGGCTATGCCGCTGCCGTCGGCATCGTGCTGCTCTTGATCGCGATGATCATTAATCTCACGCAACTAACCTTAACCGGCATGTTCCGAAAGGGGGAGTAGTATGAGCCGCCAACTGCCGAAGAGGCTCGGCCTCCTGCTGCTTTTCACCGTTATCTGTCTGGCAGTGCTGGTTCCGTTCTACGCAATTACGCTCGGTTCGTTCAAGCCGGGCAAGGAGCTGGTACGGGGCGGGCTAAACCTGAGCTTAGACCCTTCGGTCATGAGCTTCGACAACTTCACGTTTCTGTTCACCGGCGAACATGCTTACTTCACCTGGTTCTTCAATTCACTGCTGTTGACGCTTGTGCAGGTGGCTGTAACACTGCTGGTCAGCGCATTCGTCGCTTACGGCTTCGCCGCTTACGAATTTAGAGGGAAGAACTTCCTCTTCATCTGTGTGCTGCTCATCATGATGGTGCCGTTCGAAATTCTGCTGCTTCCGCTCTACAAATTGATGTACGACATCCATCTGATGAATTCATATGGGGCGATCATTCTGCCGGGGCTTGCGAGCGCCGCCACCGTGTTCTTCTTCCGGCAATATTTAAGGGGTATTCCCGAAGAGATTATCACCGCCGGACGGGTTGACGGCGCCAGCGAGTACGGTATCTACTTCCGGCTTATTCTTCCGGTGATGAAGCCTGCCTTCGCGGCTATGGCGATCTTGAATGGCATGAACAGCTGGAACAACCTGCTCTGGCCGTTCATGGTGCTAAGCGACGCTAACAAGTATACGCTGCCGATCGGCTTGAAGACGCTGCTCACGCCGTACGGGAATAACTATGACCTGCTCATCGTCGGCTCCTTCTTCTCGATTCTGCCGATCTTCGCCCTCTTTATCGCCTTCCAGAAATACTTTATCGACGGCATGACGGCCGGCTCGGTCAAAGGATAAAGCCAAACCAGCGTTAGATTGGAGAGAGAGACGTGGCCATAAGCTTGAGTAAGCCCATCATCGAACAACGGGCTGATCCGTGGGTGTATAAGCATACGGACGGCATGTACTATTTTACCGCGTCTGTTCCGGAATACGACCGCATTGAAGTCCGGCGTTCCGATTCGCTGTTAGGCCTTCGGGATGCGGAGCCTGTCGTCGTCTGGCGGCGGCACGAGAGCGGGCCGCTCAGCGCGAACATCTGGGCGCCGGAAATTCACTATCTCGAAGGGAAATGGTATATCTACTTCGCCGCCGCGCGCACATCCGAGACGAAGGAGGGGCTGTTCGACCATCGGATCTATGTGCTTGAGAATGCTGCGGCCAATCCGCTGACGGGCGAATGGGCTGAGAAAGGGCAAGTCAGGACTCGCTGGGAGACGTTCGCGCTGGATGCGACGACCTTCGAGCATCGCGGGACGCGTTATCTGGTCTGGGCGCAGAAGGACCCGGATATCGCTGGGAATTCGAATCTCTATCTGGCGAAGATGGCCAATCCTTGGACGCTTGAGGGCGAGCAGGTGATGCTCTCGACGCCGGAGTTCGATTGGGAGATCATTGGCTTCCGAGTGAACGAAGGGCCGGCCGTGCTGAAGCATGCGGGGAAAATCGGGATCGCGTTCTCGGCAAGCGCGACGGACGCTAACTACTGCATGGGATACTTGGAAGCGCCGGAGGATGCGGATCTGTTCGACCCGCAATCTTGGGTCAAATCGTCTCAGCCAGTGTTCAGAACCGACGAGAGCATCGGTCTGTATGGTCCTGGGCACAACAGCTTCACCGAAGCGGATGGCGAGGCCGTGATGGTGTTCCACGCTAGAACGTACAAGGAGATTGCCGGCGATCCGCTGTATGATCCGAATCGCCATACATTCATGGCGAAGCTGCGCTGGAAGCCGGACGGCTCGCCGAACTTCGGCAGTCTGGAGCTGCTGTGACGGCAGTTGCGAAAGCAATGGAGCGTCGGCAGCGGAAGTTATACAGCAACGCCATAAGAACGTTCTCCACGCGGAGAACGTTCTTATGTCTTGCTAGGACGGCGCTGGATATCGAAGCGATGCGCCTCTAATAGGGGAAGATCCTCGTCTTAACGATCACTGACTATATCTGTCAGGAATAATCAGGTAAACTATAGATGAGAGGGGGCGGAGTCATGTCCAAGGCGACGAATATGCTGTCTATTCTGTGGCTGCTCCGCTCAGGCAGAAGAATGACGGCGCAGAAGCTGGCGGACGAATTGGAGATTCACATCCGAACCGTCTATCGCTGCATCGACTCCCTGTGCGCCAGCGGCGTTCCGATCATCGCCGATTCCGGGCCGAACGGCGGCTATCGAATTCTCGACCATTTCACCGAATCGCCGCTGGTATTCGATACGGAAGAGCAGAAGGCGCTAGTCCACGCTTCGGCGTTCGCGCTTGAGGCCGGATATCCGTTCGATGTGGAACTGATTCGCGCGATCGACAAGCTGAAGCTCTATACGAACGAGGGCCAACTGGAGCAGATCGAACGCCATTCGCAAGGGCTGGACGTGATTCATCCGCCGTCCGAGCCGAAGCAGCGGGAATGGCTGCGAATGCTCGAGTACGCCGCGGTTCTCGGACGCTCCCTTGAGATGGAATATCGCAAGGAAGGCGCCGATGCTCCGGCGGTAAGGATCTTCGATCCGTACGGCATCGTCCATTGGAAGGGCGCTTGGTATGCGGCGGGCTTCTGCCGGATGCGCAGCGAGCTTCGCAGCTTCCGGGTCGATCGGATCATCCGGCTGACGTATGGAGAGGGGGGGTTCGAGCGGCCGCCCGGCTTCTCCGCCAAGCGGTTCCTCTTGGGCTCGCTGCTTCCCGATACTCTGGGCGAAGAGACGCTGTCGGATGTTAGGATTGGCGGCCCGCAGCAAGCGCTCGATCTGCTGTGCCAGCACTGGCTGTTCGGCCACGCGCTGAGGGAGCGATGCGATACGGAGGCATTATTTCGAATCGGCGAGCCGACGCTTAGCAAGTACGTGCCTTACTATTTGCTGCCGTATGGAAGAGCGCTGACGATTCACGAACCGCGCAGGCTGGTCGAGCGAATGGCGGAGGTCAGCGCGGAGCTGGCCGGGCACTACCAGAACATGAAGCCGGCTCCAACTGCGGAGACGGGCAAAGGAGAAGGATGTCCATGAGCAAATATGCGATGTACGGCAAGTTCCAAGCCCATCCGGGCAAAGGAAGCGAGCTCGCACAAATTCTGCTGGAGGCGGCGGAGCAGAGCAAGTCGTTCGACGGCTGCGAGCTGTATCTCATCAACGAAGCGGCCGAGGATCCCGACACGATCTGGGTCACCGAGCTGTGGCGCGACGAGGCGGCGCACGACGCATCGCTCCAGAACGAAGGCGCGCGCGCTTTGATTAGCCGCGCGATGCCGCTCATCGCCGGCGTCGAACCGGTCAAGCTTCGACCGCTTGGCGGCAAGGGGTACTAATCGGGTTGTTGCGGAGGCTGAGCCATAAGCTGTCGAATGAGCTGGTAAACGCGGAATACATGAGGAACGCTCCCGAGCAGGGGCGTTCTTTTTTTTCTATTGGGCTCTCGTATCTGGCCGAATCGCTGACCGCAGCTGTCAGCAATGCTCGGCTACAATTGGAGTCGAGACGGGAAGGAAACGATATGGAGGGATTTGTTCATGTTCGCTTCGATTCAAGATTTCGTGATGGAATTTGAGATGGAGTCCGCCCTTACGGAGCAAACGTTGGGTGCGCTGACGGACGAGTCGCTCTCGCAAGCCGTTGCGAGCGGGTATCGGACGCTAGGCCGAATCGCTTGGCATCTGGCGCATTCGCTCAACTTCATGGCCAGCCTGGGCCTGAAGTTCGACGAACCGCTTGTCCCGGATCAAGTGCCAGACAAGGCGGCCGACATCGCTGCGGAATACCGGCGGATCAGACAAGCGTTCCTGCGGGCCGTTCGCAGCCAATGGACGGATGACACGCTTCGGGAGTCCGTGACGATCCTCGGACAGGAATGGATGAACGGAGCGTCGCTCCGCTTCGTTCTCCGTCACGAGATCCATCACCGCGGACAAATGACGGTGCTCATGCGTCAAGCGGGCTTAAGGGTGCCGAACTTGCTTGGCTATACGCGGGACGATTGGATCGAGATCGGCGAGACCCCGCGGCCATAGGACAGCAGGCGAGTGTGCGTGTGCGAGTACGGATGCGAGATCGATCCCATCCCAATCGACGCTGATCGGACAAGGTTGCCGCTCATGCAGCACGCGCAGCTGCATGCGTTAGCGGAATCCGGTTCCGTTATCTGATCGTGACTACTTGCTCGTAGACGCGTTAAAGGAACACGGTTCCGTTATTTGCGGCATTCAGTCGAGTAACGAACTTGAGATGCGGCAATAACGGAACGCTGTTCCGCTACTTCGCGCAGGTCGTTCTACAGCTTGCCAATAACGGAACTACGTACCGTTAAAGCTAAGATGCCAGTTCTCTCGACACCTGACAATCGCCTCGATAGGGCGGTTGTTCTTGTGCTTAGCGCTAAGAACGATTGGCGTCCGATACGCTGCCGATTAACCGCGAAGCTGGCGTCCGATCCATTCCTCATATACATGCGCGAGCGCGGCCAAGTCGTCCTCGCCGTAGCCCATGGCTTGGCCGGCTTGGAACAGGCTCTTGGCAATGCCGAGCATCGGCGCCGGAACGCCCATGCCGTCCGATAGGGCAGTGGACAGCTTCAAATCTTTGAGCATGAGAGCGAGCGAGAATTGAACGGAATAGTCGTTCGCGAGAATCTTGGGTCCCTTCAGATCCGCTTGCTTGCTCGCCGCGCCGCCGCCCTGCACGATGCGCACGAACGCTTCCATATCCAAGCCGCCCTTGGCGGCGATGGCCATGCCCTCGATTAAGCCGGCCGCGTTAATGCCGACGATCGTGTTGTGGCACAGCTTGGCGGTCGCGCCGGTGCCGCTCTCGCCCATGTAGATAATCTCGCGGCCCATCGCGAGGAAGAGCTCGCGGTGGGCTTCGACCGTCGCTTGGTCGCCGCCGACCATGAAGAGGAGTGTGCCGGCAATCGCCCCGTCCTTGCTTCCGGTCACGGGAGCGTCGAGGAAGGAGCCTCCCTTCGCGGCGACATCCGACGCCAGCCGGCGAGCGAGCGCAGGAGAGATGGTGCTGCTGTCGATGGCAACGGCGCCAGGCTTAAGGCCGGCCAATACACCTTTATCCCCATAGTAGACCTCTTCCACTGCGCTGTCGTTGCTGATGATCGAGACGACGACATCCGCATCCTTCACCGCTTCGAGCGGAGAGGCGGCGGCGGATGCGCCATGTTGGAGGAGTACGTCTGCCTTGCCTGGCGTCCGGTTATAGACGGTAACGGTATAGTTCTTCTGAAGCAGGTTGGCGGCCATCGGCGCGCCCATGGTGCCGAGTCCGATGAATGCGATAGCGGTCATAAGATCGTTCTTGCTCCTTCCGATTGGCGAATGATTCCCTTAATTAGATTACATTATAATCCTCAGGCCCTTGCAAGGAAAGCTGGCCGAGGGGATGCCGGGCGAATCTATAGCAGCTATAGAAATTATCAATGGCTGTAGAATTCGTCGGAACTTGTACCCCCCTGTCCGGTTGCGGTATGATTCTAATGACACGATATCAGACGCGTTATGGTTAGAGAGGGAAAGGAGCCATTACTGTGAGCAACAATATCAAATTGGACTACTCGAAGGCCTTGAAGTTCGTGGGCCAGAACGAGATCGACAATCTGGCGCCCGCGATCAAGCTGGCGCATGAGCAGCTGCATAACGGAACCGGCGTCGGTTCCGACTATCTGGGCTGGATCAAATTGCCGTTCGATTACGACAAGGAAGAGTTCGCCCGCATTCAGAAGGCTGCGAAGAAGATTCAATCCGATTCCGACGCGCTTGTCGTCATCGGCATCGGCGGCTCTTACCTCGGAGCGCGCGCAGCGATCGAGATGCTGCAGCACTCGTTCTACAACACGCTGACGAAGGAACAGCGCAAGACGCCGCAAATCTTCTTCGCCGGCAACAACATCAGCTCCACCTACATGACGCACCTGCTGCAGGCGCTGGAAGGCAAGAACTGGTCGATCAACGTCATCTCCAAGTCCGGCACGACGACGGAGCCGGCTGTCGCTTTCCGGATCTTCCGCGAAGCATTGGAGAACAAGTACGGCAAGGAAGAAGCGCGCAAGCGCATCTACGCAACGACCGACAAGGCTCGCGGCGCGCTGAAGAAGCTGGCGGACGCGGAAGGCTACGAGAAGTTCGTCATTCCGGACGACGTCGGCGGCCGTTACTCCGTACTGACGGCGGTAGGCCTTCTGCCGATCGCCGCGGCAGGTATCGACATTGAAGAGATGATGCAAGGCGCTGCAGAAGCCGCTGCCTTGTATAACAATTACAACGTGGCCGAGAACCCGGCTTACCAGTACGCTGCGATCCGCAACGCGCTGTACCGCAAAGGCAAGACGGTCGAGATTCTCGTGAACTACGAGCCAGGCTTGCACTACTTCTCCGAATGGTGGAAGCAGCTGTACGGCGAGAGCGAAGGCAAGGACTTCAAAGGGCTGTATCCGGCGTCCGTCGACTTCTCGACCGACCTGCACTCCATGGGCCAATTCATCCAAGAGGGCAATCGGACGATCTTCGAGACGGTTATCCAAGTCGGCGAAGTGAGCGAACAGATCACGATCAAGAGCGATCCGGACGATCTGGACGGCCTGAACTTCCTGACCGGCAAGACGGTTGACTTCGTCAACAAGAAGGCGTTCGAAGGCACTATTCTGGCGCACACGGACGGCAACGTGCCAAACCTGGTCGTGCACATTCCGGATATGTCCCCGCGTTCGTTCGGCAAGCTGGTGTACTTCTTCGAGATTGCCTGCGGCGTGAGCGGTTATCTGCTCGGCGTCAACCCGTTCGACCAGCCGGGCGTCGAAGCGTACAAAGTGAACATGTTCGCGCTGCTCGGCAAGCCGGGCTTCGAGGACAAGAAGAAGGAACTGGAAGCGCGCCTGTAAGCCGCTCCTTTCCGAACAGACCTCCGATTTGCGCCGTTGGCGAGTCGGGGGTCTTTTTGCAAGATGAAGCCAAATGGTAGAATAACGAAGCATGGATCCGCGATAGCAATCGCAGGAACCGGTAAGACTCGGGGAAGAGACCAGGAAGGAAGAAAAGCCGTTGCTGCCTAAATACGCGACTGTCAGACAATATGGGGAGAGCGAGATCGTCATCAAGAAATCCCGCTTCATCGGCCATGCGAAGCCGGTGGAGAGCGAGGAAGAAGCGGTTGCTTTCGTCGAAGAGATCAAGAAGCGCCATTGGAACGCGACGCACAATTGCTCCGCCTACGTGGTCGGCGAACGGGATCAGCACCAGAAGGCGCTTGACGACGGCGAGCCGAGCGGCACGGCGGGCAAGCCGATTCTCGAAGTGATCAAGAACCGCGGTCTCAAGAATACGGCCGTTGTCGTAACCCGCTACTTCGGCGGCATCATGCTGGGAGCAGGCGGGCTTGTGCGTGCGTATACGGACGGGGCGGTGGCGGGCATCGATGCAGCCGGGCCGATCGTCAAGACGCTGCATAAGGAAGTGATCGTCGACGTGGATTATACGTGGTACGGCAAGCTGGAGAACGAGCTGCGCGGCCGCAATGCCCGCGTCGGCGACGTGGCGTTCACCGATCGGGTGCAGGTCGTCTGCCTCCCGGAGATCGCCGAGGCCGAGCGCTTCGCGGCCTGGATCACGGATTTGACCCAAGGGCAAGCAGTCATTAAGACCGGGGAAGAGAAGTACTTCATTGAAGGCGAATGAGCCGCGGGCGGCCTGCCGACTTCATCCCGGCAAGATTATCACAAAGAACTCCCGCTCTCTAGGCCCGTCGAGCTCGCAGAAATAAACGCCTTGCCACCTGCCCAGCAGCAGCCGTCCTGCCGCGTGATGTCCACGATCTCGTCTCTTCTAGATGTCCGGAGCTGCTCTCGTTGCAGCATCGGATCCCCTCCTCATTGCTCCACATTTAGATTCAAGCCCATTATAACGAACGGCCGCGAGCTTGAACAAATCCCGGTTTTTGTTGAACCGTTCATCACGTTCTTGTATAGGCTATATAAGCGAAGTTGATAAAAGAGACAATATCAGGCTGTATTGGATTGACGTGTCTACAGACTTCTGCTACATTAGCAATGCCGACTAATATTATAGGAATTATAGACATGTACATTTGCCCGATATCTACGGGAGGTTCGCATAAGTGACTAACCTGCTGCAGAGCCGATGGTGGAGCTGGGGATTTCGCAGCGCCGTCATGCTTTATTTTGTCGTTCTCATCGTATTGCCTATCCTTGGAATCTATGGCCAGTCCTTCTCGGATGGTTGGCCGCAGCTCGTTCACAATTTGTCCGATACGCTGGCGTGGCAGGCGGTGCTGCTGACCATCAAGCTGGCCGTTATCGCGACCTTGATCAATGTGTTGATCGGAACGATGGCCGGTTGGGTGCTGATCCGTTATCGGTTCCCCGGCAGGCAGTTGCTGAACAGTATGGTTGATCTGCCCTTCGCGCTTCCGACGGCCGTTGTCGGATTGATGATCATGCTGCTGCTCGGGCCGCGGGGCGCGGTGGGGCAATGGGCGGAGGAAGCCGGTATCTCGATCCTGTTCCACGAGCCGGCAATCGTCGTGGCGATGGTGTTCGTGACGTTCCCGTTCGTCATTCGCGCGGTGCAGCCGCTGCTGGAGGAGATGGACGCCTCCGAAGAGGAAGCCGCCTATACGATGGGCGCCTCCAAGGCGAAGACGTTCTTCCGCGTGCTGCTTCCCGCCATGCTGCCGGGCATCCTGAGCGGCGCCATGCTTGCCTTCTCGAGAGCGCTGGCCGAGTTCGGAGCCGTTGTGCTCGTCGCCGGCAACATCCCGGGGCGGACGCTGGTCGCCTCCGTCTACATCTTCGGCCAGATCGAGAGCGACAATCCGGCCGGAGCAGCGGCCGTCTCCGTGCTGCTGCTCACGCTGTCGTTCCTTATTCTATGGTTGGTCGGCTACGTGCAAGCGCGGAGGATGGGACGATGAGGAAGCTGTGGATTAGCGCAACCTACGTAATCTTCGCGCTGCTGCTAGGCGCGCCGATCGTCCGCATCGCAACGGGTGCTTGGGCGGACGGCTGGAGCGGCTTCGCGAGCGGCATCACGAGGCCGGAAGCGCAGCATGCGCTGCTCATGACGGGCATGATCGTCGTTATCGTGACCGTGATCAATACGCTATTCGGTGTCATGCTGGCGCTCTATCTCGTGCGGGCTCCATGGCTCGGCAAGCAGCTCAGACGAGTGCTGAACAGCATCGTTGATCTGCCGTTCGCGGTATCGCCCGTCATCGGCGGCCTTATGATCGTGCTGCTGCTCGGACCGGATACGGTGATCGGCTCGCTGCTAAGCCGATCGGGCATCGATATCGTCTACGCGCTGCCGGGCATGGTGATCGCGACGCTCTTCGTCACCTTCCCGCTCATCATCCGCGAAGTGATGCCAGTGCTGCAGGAGATCGGAGATCAGCAGGAGGAAGCGGCGCAGATGCTGGGCGCTTATCCTTGGACGATCTTCTGGCGGGTGACCTGGCCTTCCATACAATGGAGTGTCGTCTATGGCGTCGTGTTGACGGTGGCGCGGACGCTCGGGGAATTCGGCGCGGTGCTGGTCGTGTCGGGGAACATTCTGTTCCGGACACAGACGGCGACCACACTGGTCTATCAGGATGTTGAGAATTTTAACCTGACAGCCGCGAACGCGGTAGCTCTCGTGCTCGCCGCAGGCTCCGTCGCCTTGCTGCTGTTCATGGAGTGGGCCAAATCTCGCAGAGCCAGATGAGCGAATGGAGGAGAACTTAGCATGCATGTTGAGGTGCGGGGGTTAAACAAGAGGTTCGGCGAATTCCAAGCGGTATCGAACGTGGAATTCACGATCGGGAAGGGCCAGTTGATCGGCCTGCTTGGCCCGAGCGGCGGCGGCAAGACCTCGATCTTGCGGATGCTGGCGGGCCTGGAGAGCCCGGACTCCGGCGACATTCTCTTTCATGGACGCAAGGTGAACGGCCTGCCGCCGCAGGAGCGGGGCATCGGCTTCGTCTTCCAGAATTATGCGCTCTTCAAGCATATGACGGTCGCGCAGAACATCGCCTTCGGTCTGGAGGTCAAGAAGTGGCCGAAGGCCAAGATCAAGGAGCGGATCGCCGAGCTCGTAGAGCTGACGGGCCTCGTCGGCTTCGAGAAACGCTATCCGCACCAGTTGTCCGGCGGCCAGCGCCAACGCGTCGCCTTCGCCCGTGCGCTGGCGCCCGAGCCGCAGCTGCTGCTGCTCGACGAGCCGTTCGCCGCGATCGATGCGAAGATCCGCCACGAGCTGCGTTCTTGGCTTCGCGAGATGATCGACCGGCTCGGCATCACGTCGATCTTCGTCACGCATGACCAAGACGAAGCGATCGAGGTGGCAGATCAGATTATGATCATCAACAAGGGCCGTCTCGAGCAGAAGGGAACGCCGAGGGAGATCTATCAGGATCCGCAGACGCCGTTCGTCGCTTCATTCATTGGTGAATCCACATTGATCGAAGACATCGGTCAATTGCGGGGCTTCGCTGACGCGGCTGCTCTGGGAGGGACGAAGGGACTGGTTCGGCCGGAGTACGTGGAAGTCGGCAGAGCGAACGAATTCGCGCTGCTGTCCGCGACGGAGACAGGAACCGTGAGCCACATCCACTTCCGGGGGAGCGAGTGGCTCGTCGAGGTGAAGATCGGCGATATCAAGCTGACGACATACCGCTCGCTGGAGAAGCCGGCGCTTCATCCGGGAGAAGAAGTTCATGTGCTCGTGCACAGAGCCTACCTTTTCAACGAGACGGACAGTTGGGTGACCGAGAATCGGCTCAAAGTCGATCCGCTGCCTGTTCATATTTAATCTTCTGAAGGAAGCCTTCGCAGGCGCCAAGGGGGCAGAGGGATGAATCCGCACAATCGGCAACTGGTGAAAATAGGCTTGAGCACAGCGGCCGTATGGCTGCTGCTGATGGCGCTCATCGCCGGCTGCGGCGGTCAAGGCGCAGTCGCTCCGGCGCAAGGAGAGGCGGGAGAGAACGCGGCTCCCGGCACGGCGGGCAGCGGCCGCGGCAGCGTCACGCTGGTCATCGGCGCCTATTCTGTCGCGAAGGATGCGCTGCAGGAGATTATGCCGATGTTCAGCGCGGAATGGAAGGCGAAGACGGGGCAGGATGTGAAGTTCCAGGAATCGTATGAAGCGTCCGGCACGCAGGCTCGCGCGATCGCCGGCGGCTTCGAAGCGGATGTAGCCGTGCTGTCGATGGAAGGCGATCTGGACAAAGTGGAGAGAGCAGGCTTGATCCGAGACGATTGGCGGGCGGGACCGGATGGCGGCATGATCACCCGGTCGATCGTTGTCATGGGGACCCGGCAAGGCAATCCGCTCGGCATTCGCGATATCGAAGATCTGGCGAAGCCCGGCGTCAAAGTGCTCTATCCGAATCCGCAGACATCCGGAGGCGCGCAGTGGGACATCAACGCGATCTATGGCGCTGGCCTGAAGATAGCGGAGGAACAAACTGGCGTGAAGGATGAAGCGGCAGCCAAGGCGTTCCTGGCTTCGATTCACCGCAACGTGGAATCGATGGATAAGAGCGGGAGAGCCTCGATGGCCGCGTTCGAGTACGGTGTGGGCGATGTGATCGTAACGTACGAGAACGAGCTGCTCGCGCGAATCGCGCAAGGCGTGAAGTACGACATCGTAACGCCGAGCCGCACGATTCTCATTGAGAATCCGGCCGCCGTCGTGGACGTGAACGCTGACAAGCACGGCGTGCGAGACGCGGCGGACGCATTCGTCGCTTATCTGCACGGCGAGCAAGCGCAGCGGGTGTTCGCGGAATACGGCTTCCGGCCGGTGCTGGCAGACGTGGCCGCCCAATTCGCCGATCAGTTCCCGCAGCCGCGAGAGCTGTTCGATATCGGCTATCTCGGCGGATGGGACGCGCTGGGAAGCAAGCTGTACGCCGACCGCGGCATATGGTATCAAGTGTTGGCCGGCCGGTAGGGCCGGCTCTCGTGCTTCGCATGAGAGCGCTTTTACTTGTGGTCGACCAAGCTCCGGTATTGGGTTATAATAAGCTAAACCATTCACCGGGAGGTTCCACATTGCCGAAGCCGAGCAGTATCAAAACAGCGCAGATCTTGCTGTATCTCAAGCTCATTCTTACCGCTACTATTCTGCTTCCTGTACTTCCGATCCCTATGATCGCACTTATCGTTATTCTCATTGCCGCGAACTTGTACGCCATACATAAGCGCAAGAGAATGTGGGCCTTCATACTGGCGCTGGTCACGCTCTACTTCACTGCCGACATTATTAACCTGGTGCTGTCCTTCGCGATCATCGTTCTTCTGTTCACGCGCTCCAGCAGGCTGTATTTCTTGGGAGATGCGCTGCCTGCGGCTCCTGCGCCGGCTCCGGAGACCGGAGAAGCCGTCGACGCGGAAGGGTATACGGTGGACGAGGAGGAAGACCGCGACCCTGCGTCGGACGAGCTGGCGCGAGGAGAACTGACGGCGGAAGCATCTGATGCGGAAGATCGGCGGAACGCTTCTGCGGGAGCATCCGATGCGGCGGTTCCGTCGGCGTCTTCTCTGCGGCCGAACGTGAAGCCGAGCGCGGATCCAGTCGTCGAGATTCGCGAAGCGGGAGCCGAAGATGCGGCCATCGTGCACGGGATCATGCTCGAAGCGTTCGAGGAATACCGCGCGGCCGTTCCGCCATCCAGCGCGCTGTCGGAGACGGAGGAATCTGTCCGTGAGGGGCTGGCGTCGAAGAACGAATCGGCGGCCATCCTGAGCGAGGACGGCATACCGGCAGCAATCGTCCGCTATCGGCTAGAGGAGGATGCGATTTATTTCTTCCGGTTGTCGGTCCGTCCGGCACGGCGCAAACGCGGGTATGCCCGGCAATTGCTCGAATGGATCGAGATGCGGGGAAGAAGCCAAGGGCGGGAGCTCAGCCGATGCAAGGTGCGCCAGTCCGTCTCGCGCAACCTCGTTCTCTACGAGAATATGGGCTACGAGATCACGAATCAAGAGCTCGTCGTTCGTCCGGAAGGCTCCGTCAAGACGCTGACGATGGAGAAGCGGCTGACCAACTATTGATGGAGCGCGCGAGCGCAATGCGGCAACCCGTTAGCCCTCCATGAGGCCTTACGGGGCATAAATTTGAAATGGCGGTGCAGGGGTTGTTCCCTTGCACCGCCATCTCGTTACGCTCACATGTGCAGCACGAACTTCTCCAATACGTGCGCGACGCCGTCCTCGTTGTTGCTCAGCGTCACATAATCGGCGATCTCGCGCAGCGCCGGAACGCCGTTCGCCATCGCGACGCCAAGGCCTGCGGCTTCGATCATCTCGCGGTCGTTCCATGCGTCGCCGATCGCGATCGTCTCCTCCATCGGAATGCCGAAGTGCGCGGCGAGGAACCGCAGCGCGTGCCCCTTCGTGCCTTCCGGATGAAGGAACTCGAGGAAGTTCGCCTTCGACTTCGTCATATGTACCCGGTCCCCAAGCAGCGGCTGCAGCACAGGGATGAGCTTGTCGAGCTTCTCCGGATCGTCGATAATGATCAGCTTCGTGTGCGAACCTTCCGGCAGGTCGTCGAAGCTCGGCACATACGTATAAGGAATGTTCGACTGCTTGGCGTAAGCGACCAGCTTCTCGCCATCGTTGAAGGCGTACAGCTTATCGTGAATGAAGGTCTGCAGATGCAGCCCATGCTCCCGGGTAAAATCATATAATTGCCGCGCCGCATCGGCTGGCACCGCGCGCTCGTAGAGCACCTGCTCGTCGAGCAGATTGCGGATCAGCGAGCCTTGATAAGTAATGATCGGCACGTTAAGGCCGACCTGCTCGGCGGTTTGCTTCGCGGAAGCGAACATGCGGCCCGTCGCGATCGTCAGCTTCACCCCTTGGGCAAGCGCGCGTGCCATCGCTTCGCGCGTCTTATCGCCGACAGTCAGCTCGTCTGTCAGCAGCGTATCGTCCAAATCCATGGCAATCAAACGGTACTTCGTCATCTCGTTGTTTCTCTCTCCTTCTCCAGCCAATCGAAGATCGTCTTGAATACGGCGGAGCGGCCGGACTCATTGTGCAGCTCATGGCGATAACCCGGCCATTCCAGGAATGTGCAGATCGCACCCGCTCGTTCAGCGAACAGCCGGCTGGCGGCAATCGCGGTGACCTTGTCGTCCCCGCCATGCATGAGCAGCATCGGCACGGACAGCCGGTCCGCATGCTCAAGCGCCCACAGTCCAGCACGGCGGACGCCGAAGAAGAACTTCGCGGTGATATGGCCGTGGCCGAGCTCGTCTGAGGCAATCTTCTGGATCATCTCGGGATCCGAGGTGAGCCGTTCGACGGCCAGCGGGCGATGGTTGTTATACTGCGGATAGATCCGCTCCAGCAAGCGGCCGACAACGACCTGCGCCTTCGGCGGGTCGAACGCCAGCTTCAGCCAAGGGCCGGTCACGACCGCGCCGGCGATGTCGGGCTGGCGGCGCAGCAAATAATTGATCGTCACGTTGCCGCCCATGCTATGTCCGAGCAGGAAGACCGGCACGCCCGGATAACGCGTCCGCGCTTCCCGGATCATTCGGTCCGGCCCTTCCAGCAGCGCTTCGTAATGCGGCACATGGCCGCGGCGTCCCGCCGTTTGCCCGTGGCCGTATTGGTCAAAGCCGAGGACGGCATACCCTTCCGCCGTCAGTGCCCCGGCGACATGCTCGTACCGGCCGATATGCTCGCCCATGCCGTGTACGATGCCTATGATGCCGCGTATCGGGCTTCTCATCTCCGTCTTCCACTCGCAAGCGTGCATGCGGGTTCCGTCTTCGAGCTCCCACACCCATTCCCGATCTGCCATTCTACCTGTACCTCCCGCCTGCGTTCGTTCTCTTCTCTTTGTAATCGAAAATCACGGGGAAAGCAACCGAAACGATCCGCACAAGCAACCTTTTGCCATTATCATCCGTTGGAAGAGTAGCCTCATCGGGATTGATATCGATAGAGAATAAATAGGGGGAAAATCCAATGAACAACCGAATCGTTCAAGGCGCGATTGGCCTAACCTTAGCCGCGCTGCTCGGTGCGGCGCTCGCAGGCTGCAGCTCTGATAACAATGAATTGCCGAGCCCATCCGTATCCTCTTCATCCCAAGCAGTTGCATCGTCTCCAACCGCATCCGCCACCGCATCCGCATCCGCAACAGCTGACTCAACGCCAACGCCGGCCGTCGAGTCGCCCGGGCTGCCGCTTGCTCCCGGCCAAGAGGTGCTGGATGCATTCCAAGACATGATCGCATCAGGCGCGGCTGCAGCAGAACTGAACGCGCAGTTGGATGCGGATCTGCCCAAGACAGCGCCGGAGACAGCCGATGAGCTGATCCGCGAGCTGCTCGGCTACTATAATGATCATGTGCAAGACACGCTGCTGGAGCTGCAGCAGGGCGACTTGGAGCAATTCCTGGAGCTATGGCCGTTCACGGAGGACGAGATTCCGAAGCTTCAGAATGAGCGGATTCGTCAGGCTGCTCAGGAAGCTTTCGACGGCGGCTACAAGCTGGAGACGTCGGAAGGCATGATTTTCACCGTCGTCGATTATGGCAAGCTGAAGCGCTTCAATGACGCGCTTAGCCCCGCGATGCGGGATTACATCGCGCTCCTCGCGTTGGAGTCTGATCAGAAGCCTGCTTCCGACGCCGCTCTCGTCATCTCATGGGAAGAGACGGGGAACCGTGCGCTGGCTGCCGAGAAGTTCATTCGCGACTACCCCGATTCGAAGGAGAAGGACGACGCAGGCCGGTATTATCTTCGGTATATGTCCTATCTGCTTACCGGTCTATCCAACACGCCGATCTGGGATGATTCGCTTCAGCTGAAGGCAGACGTTAAGACGGAATACGAGAAACTCGCAGCCGAGCAGCCGGACACGCTGACGGGAAGTATGGTTCAAAGCTTCCTCGACATCATGGCCGAGACGAACGATAGGATGTTCAAGACAGGCCCCGGCGGGGAGACGGATATTCCGGAGGTGAAGGCGTTCTGGGACGGCATGGAGAGCCGGATCCTCGAGGAGCTTGGAATCGCCAATCCGAATAAATAGTAGGCAAGATCGCATAGTAACTCTGCGACCGCAGCCGCGAGAAATGAATTACAATGGTACATGGAAAACGTTTTTTATCACACGCTACCCAACACACCATTTTTCGCGGAGGGATCAGCTTTGGCTAAATTAGAATTCCCGCAAGACTTCGTATGGGGCACCGCAACGGCTTCGTATCAGATCGAGGGCGCTTATCAGGAGGACGGCCGGGGAATGTCCATCTGGGACACGTTCTCCCATACGCCGGGCAAAGTCGTGAACAACGATAACGGCGACGTCGCGTGCGACAGCTACCATCGCTATGAAGAGGACATTGCGCTTCTCAAAAAACTGGGCGTTAAGGCGTACCGCTTCTCCATCGCTTGGCCGCGGATCTTCCCGCAAGGAACGGGCGAGGTGAACGAGAAGGGGTTGGATTATTACCGCCGCGTCGTTGACGCTCTGATCGCAGCGGGCATTGAACCTTGCGCTACTCTGTATCATTGGGACCTCCCGCAAGCGCTGCAAGACAAGGGCGGCTGGGCGAACCGCGACACGATCGACGCGTTCGTGAAGTATGCGGAAGTGATGTTCAACGCCTTCGACGGCAAGATCAAACAGTGGATCACGTTCAACGAGACGTGGTGCGTATCGTTCTTATCCAACTATATCGGCGCGCATGCGCCGGGCAATACCGACCTGCAGCTGGCTGTAACCGTAGCTCACAACTGCATGGTCGCGCACGGCGAAGCGGTTAAGAAGTTCCGCGCGCTTGGCACGAAGGGCGAGATCGGCACGACGCACAACCTGTATTGGTTCGAGCCGTACACGACGAAGCCGGAAGACGTGGCAGCGGCCCATCGCCAGCGCGCTTACAACAACGAATGGTTCATGGACCCGACGTTCAAGGGCTCCTACCCGCAATTCATGGTTGACTGGTTCGCGGCGAAGGGCGTCACCGTGCCGATCCAGCCGGGCGATATGGAGACCATCTCGCAGCCGATCGACTTCATCGGCGTCAACTTCTACAGCGGCGGCTTCGGCCGCTACAAGAAGGACGAGGGTCTGTTCGATTGCGAAGAGGTGCAGATCGGCTTCGACAAGACGTACATCGGCTGGAACGTCTATGCAGACGGCCTGTACAAGGTGCTCTCTTGGGTGAAGGACACTTACGGCGATACGCCGATCTACATTACGGAGAACGGCGCCTGCTACGATGACGTGCTGACGCCGGAAGGAACCGTGCATGACTTGGAACGCGCGGAATATTACAAGAAGCACTTCATTCAATGCCACCGTCTCATCGAGTCCGGCGTGCCGCTGAAGGGCTACTTCGCCTGGTCGCTGCTCGACAACTTCGAGTGGGCGGAAGGGTACAACAAGCGCTTCGGCATCGTGTACACGAATTACGAGACGCTCGAGCGCTTCCCGAAGGACAGCTACTACTTCATTCAGCAAGTCATTAAGGACAGCGGATTCGAGGTGTAGAAGCAGCGATCAGGTTAGGCTTGTAACGAGAGAACAGGGCGAAGTCATTTGGCTTCGCTCGTTTTTGTATGTTCCCGGCATAACATTGGCAGCGCTTCGAAGCGGATATCTCGCAGAGAAGCGAAGCATACTTCGTACGACGAAGCGTAATTGCCCCCCCTATTCAAATGCGATATAAGGCGGTGAAGCGAGTGGACGAATTGGAATTCGACTCCGACCGGAACGAGGATCCGGGGAGAGAGGCGCAACTCGATCAATCGTACGACGAATGGTATCGCGCGATGAAGAAGCAAATTCGCGAGGCCGAGGAGATGACGAAGGTTCCTTGGTCAGAGAACGTATACGCGGCCGATGAAGAACTGGAGGACTGAGGCTGAAGGAGGCAAGCCTCTTTGTTATTTGCTCGCGGAATCCGTTACAATAGGAGAGAGACTTCTATAGTGAGAGGATAACCGCATATGAACGTCGTGCTAACGACGCTGAACGCCAAATACATTCATACCTCGCTCGCCCTCCGTTACTTGAAAGCGTACACCGAGAGTGAGTTCGACGTGGAGATCGCCGAATACACGATCAAAGATCCGGCCATGACGATCGTCTCCGACCTATTCCGCCGGCAGCCCGACGTGATCGGCTTCTCCTGCTATATATGGAACATTGAAGAGACCATTACCGTGATCGATATGCTGCGCAAGGTGCTGCCTGATGTGAAGATCGTGCTCGGCGGCCCCGAAGTGTCCTATGACACGGAATATTGGATGAACCGGCTCCAATCGGTCGACTTCATCGTGATGGGCGAAGGGGAAGAGACGTTCCGCGACCTGCTGCGCGAGATAGCCGGAAGCGGCAAGTATCATTTCGTGTTTGGGCTCGCGTACCGCAAGAACGGGGAAGCTGTTATCAATCCGGGCAGGCCGAAGCTGGACCTGACGACGATCCCGTCCCCTTACCGGATGAAGGAGGACTTGCCGTCACTCGCGAATCGGATCGTCTATTTCGAGACGAGCCGGGGCTGCCCTTTCAACTGCCAATTCTGCCTCTCCAGCATCGAAGTCGGCGTGCGATACTTCGATATGGACAAGGTCAAAGCCGATATTCTGTACCTGATCGATAATGGAGCTAAGCTGATTAAGTTCGTTGACCGGACGTTCAACATTAAGCGCGATTATGCGATGGAGATGTTCCGCTTCCTGATCGACAATCACCGCGGCTGCGTATTCCAATTCGAGATCACGGCCGATATTATGCGTCCCGAGGTGCTCGACTTCCTCGCGGAGCATGCGCCGCCGGGCGTCTTCCGCTTCGAGATCGGCGTACAGTCGACGAACGACGAGACGAATCTGGCCGTCAAGCGCCGCCAGAATTGGACGAAGCTCGTCCGTACCGTCACGAAGGTCAAGGAGAGCGGCAAGATCGATCAGCATCTCGACCTGATCGCCGGGCTGCCGCACGAGGACTATGACCGGTTCCGCCAGACGTTCAACGACGTGTTCGAGCTTCGGCCGGAGGAATTGCAGCTTGGGTTCTTGAAAATGCTGCGCGGAACAGGCCTGCGCAATGACGCGGCTCAGTTCGGGTATATCTATATGGACCGCGCTCCGTACGAGATGCTCGGCAACGACCTGATGCCGTTCTCCGATATCGTACGGATCAAGCGGGTCGAGGATGTGCTCGAGAAATATTGGAACGCGCACCGGATGGACCGGACGATGGAGTACCTGACGTCGCAAGCTTACCCTTCGCCGTTCGACTTCTTCCAGCTGTTCGGCGATTACTGGGAGGAGCGCGGCTGGCAGCGGATCGGCCATCAGCTCGAGGATTTGTTCGTGCGTCTCTGGTCGTTCCTCCGAGACGACGCTAACCCTGCGCTGGAACCGGAGCTCGCGCTCGGCTTGCTTAAAGTCGACTACTTCCTCCAGCACAAGTACAAGCCGCGCAAGGTTTGGTGGGAAGAACGGATGGACAAAGCCGTCTGGTCAGCTGAACTGAAGAGAGCCGCAGAGCAGCTTGGCATCGAGGAGAGGGAATTGGCGAAGAAGGCGGCGCTGGAGAAGGTGCCGTTCGATTATGGTTCGTGGACGTCGGAAGGCCGATTGTCTTTAGGCGCCGGAACGCTGCTGGTCGTTCTGTATGGTGGCGAGGAGACGCCGCCGCAGCTTATTGCGCTGCCCGTTGCGACAGCGGATAATTAAGCATTTTCAACATTATAATCAGGAAGATATAACGGGGCTTTCCAACAGCGCTGCTTAGGCTGATGGGAAGCCCTGTTGCTTGGTATGTACAATCTAACTTGACTTTACAGCCAGTTAGCAGTGTATATTATTGACTGTGCATTTGTGGGTTAAGGTGTACAGATGTAGAGAAAATAATATGTAAATAGAAGCAGGAGGAGAGAAATAAAATGAATGCCGCAGGCACTCAGCAAGAGGCTTCGATCGATCTAAGCAAGATTAAGCGCGGGCCGATTGTATTCGCGCTCATTATCGGAGCTTTCGTTGCCATCCTGAATGAGACGCTCCTCGGGAATGCGCTTCCCGAACTGGTGAATGAACTGGGCGTGACTTATTCAACGATTCAGTGGCTGGCAACCGCCTATATGCTCGTGGTCGGGGTGTTGGTTCCCGTAACGGCGATATTGCAGGAGTGGTTCTCCACTAGACAGATGTTCTTGTCCGCCATGATATTGTTTTTTGCAGGTACTTTAATTTCGGCTGTATCTCCTGGCTTTGAGCTGCTGCTAGTCGGCCGGATCGTTCAGGCGCTCGGCACCGGACTTATGCTGCCGGTCATGATGAATACGATTCTGGTGATCTTCCCGCCGGAGAAGCGGGGCGGCGCTATGGGATTGATGGGACTGGTTATTATGTTCGCCCCGGCGATCGGCCCGACGGTATCGGGACTGATCCTTGACTCGACGTTCCTGGCGGACATCGCGTCTGCCTGGCGTTGGCTGTTCATCCTGGTTCTTCCGCTAGCGGCCTTCTCCATCGTCTTCGCCGCGATCTACATGAAGAACGTCTCGAACTTGACCAAACCTAAAGTGGATGTATTGTCTATTCTGTTGTCCACGATCGGATTCGGCGGCGTTGTCTTCGGCTTCAGCAAGGCCGGGGAGAATGGGTGGAACCATCCACAAGTCTATTGGCCGATCATCGTGGGAGGCGTAGCGCTCTTGTTCTTCATCTGGCGCCAGCTGAAGCTGAAGGCGCCCGTCATGGATCTTCGGGCATTCAAGTTCCCGATGTTCACCATCGTCTCGATCCTGATGCTTGTCCTAATGATGACGCTATTCTCTTCGATGACGCTTATCCCGTTGTATCTGCAAGGCGCGCTGTTCATGACGGCTTTCCGATCCGGCTTGGTGCTGTTGCCGGGCGGTATCGTGAACGGTATTATGGCGCCGATATCGGGCAAGCTGTTCGACAAATTCGGGCCGCGCGTGCTCGTCATACCAGGTCTTATTATCTTGGTCGCTGCGCTATGGCTGTTCACCCGATTCGACGCTTCGACGAGCACGGGTTATGTTATTACAGCTCATATCATCATGCTGATCGGTCTATCCATGGTCATGATGCCGGCGCAGACAACAGGCCTCAACGTATTGCCGCCGCAGCTGTATCCGCACGGAACGGCGATTCTCAACACGCTGCAGCAAGTATCCGGCGCGATCGGAACGGCTCTGTTCATCAGCATCATGACGAATGGGACGAAGGACTACTTGAGCACGACCAGCGACCCGACGGCACCGACACCGGCCGAAGCTGCGAACGGCGTCGTAGCCGGCGTCACGGATGCGTTCTGGATTGGGCTTATCTTGGCAATCGTCGCTCTCGTCATCGGCTTGTTCATCCGCCGGGGGAAGGTGCCGGAAGGCCAGGAAGCCGCCTCGACGGGGATGCATTCAGCCGAGCGTCAAACAAATTAGCAGCTTCGGAATTGTTGGAACTTACGCAACATCAAACATCGCGCTCCTGCGGGGGTGCGATGTTTTTTGCTTTATCCGAACGGATGGGGGGGGGAGCGGGGTACTGTTTTTTTGCCATTTGCAGGCTTATCCCCATAGCTCAGCCGTCGGCGTTCGGATGAGTTGAACACATGGCCGATCCGGAGCTATTAAGCCGGGAGCTGCGTACGGGGCTGGTACGGAGCTAACATGGAGCCGGCGCGGAGCTAACATGGAGCCGGCGCGGAGCTAAGAACGGAGCAGGAGCGGAGCTAAGTACGGAGTCGAGCACAAAGCTATGCTGAGTAGTGGGGATAAGCCTACTAAATGAAAAAAATGAACCCGTCGGAGTATACTGTGGAAAATATTGTATATTAATTGAAACCCAGTACGTCGATGGTTAGGCAGCTTCAGATTACTTAGGCGAGTCTTTGTAGATCTCCCGCATGACATGACGCAGCTCCGGTACGATGAGCCGAGTCATGGCGAGCCTGACCGCGCCGGTCGAGCCCGGCATCGAGAAGACGGCGGTCGTGCCGACTACGCCGGCGATGGCGCGGGAGAGGATGGCGGCAGAGCCGATGTCCTCTGTGAAGCTGAGCATGCGGAAGATCTCGCCGAAGCCGGGCATCTCCTTGTGGAGGACGCCGCGCACGGCTTCATAGGTAGTGTCCCGCCCCGCGATGCCGGTGCCTCCGTTCAGCAGCACCGCTTCCGCCGCCGGATCCTGCGCGGCTTCAACCAGAAGCGACTGGATGCGGTCGTATTCGTCAGGCACGATTCGCATGCCGGCTACGGTGTAGCCGTTCTCGAGGAGCAGATCGCGGGTCAATTGACCGCTGCGGTCGGTCTCCGGCGTGCGGGTGTCGGAGACGGTAATGATGAGGCAGGAGACGGAGGAAGGCGCCTCGCTTCGATGCTGTTCGGTGGAAGAAGGGATAGTCATCCTTGAACACTCCTTAAATGCCGTATATTAAGAAACGGAAGCCTGACTAGCCAAGCTTCCGTCCGAATGCGTCTTAAAGCATCGCTCTTGTCCTATACTATACGGCTGCGCAGCACGGTCATTTCGCCGGCTAACGTATAGTCGCCAAGAGGAGCAGGCAGCAGGAAGCAGTCGCCGGCTTTGGCGTCAAGGACGCCGCTCTCCCAACGAATCGAGCCGGCTCCTTCGGCTGCGATGAGGATGTCGAAGCTGTTCGGTGTCGTCCCCGTCGTCCATTCGCCGCGAACGACACCCTTGTCGGTGACGAAGTACGGCGACTTCGCCAGCGTCAGCCATTCGCCCGGCTTCGCACCATCGGTCTTCATGCGTGTCGCGCCAGCGCCCTCGTAGGCGGTCACATTCAGCGAATCTTCGATATGAAGCTCGCGCGGCTTGCCGTCCAGCCCCGGGCGGTCATAGTCGTACAAACGATAGGTGGTGTCGGAATTCTGTTGAATCTCCGCGACGAGTACGCCCGCACACAGCGCGTGTACGGTGCCGGCTGGTATGTAGAAGGTGTCGCCGGCTTCCACGGGTACTTCCTGCAGCGTATCCATGATCCGGTTCTCAGCGATGGCGGCTGCGAATGACTCACGCGTCACTCTGGGCTGCAGTCCGTAGATGATCTTGGCGCCGGGCTTGGCTCCCAGCACGTACCACATCTCCGTCTTGCCGAGCTCGCCCTTCGGAAGGCCTTCATAATCATCCGTCGGGTGCACCTGAACCGACAGGTCGTCGTTGCAGTCCAGCAGCTTGACCAGCAGCGGGAAACGCCCGTTCCCGGAGCGGCTGCCCTTCGAGCCGAACCATTCGGCTCCAAGCTTCTCGCGGATGGCGTCCAAGCCTTGTCCGGCAAGCTCGCCGTTCAGCACGTGAGAGATGCCGTTCGGGTGGTCGGCGATCATCCAGCCTTCGCCGATATGGCCTTCCGGCACATCGTAGCCGAATTGTTCCAGCGCTCGTCCGCCCCAGACACGTTCTTTGAATTCCGGCTTGAAGCGCAGGGGATAGGGTCTGATCGACTGGCTCATGCGAGGCGGCCTCCTCGGGTCGATTGGAAAAATTCAATCGATTCGCCGTTCGGACCGGCGAAGAAGAAGTAACGGCTGCCGTTCGGCAGCGTCGTCAGCTCCGAGTCTAATCCGTTCACCTTCAGCTCCTGCAGCCGGCGGTATTCCGCCTCGATGTCATCTACTGCGAACGCGACATGATGTACGAGGCCTTCCGGCGCCACTTGGCCGGTATAGCCCTCGATCAGCTCGATCTCCGTGTCGCGGCTGCCGGGGAACGACAGAAAGGCGAGCCGGATGACGCCGTTCGTGTGCGTGATCGTCTCCAGATGCGTAAGGCCAACGACGTTCGTGTAGAAGGTAATGGAAGCTTCCAGATTGTTCGCCATAATGCCGACATGCTCGATCTTCAGGACGGACATGCGAATCTCTCCTCTCAGGCAACTCAGGGTTCGATTATCTCTTCTCCAGCGCTAGCAAATAAGGGGCATCCGGCTTCTGCGGGAAACGGTACAGAACCGTCTGCGCGACGGACGCGGGCAATGCCGCTGTCCATTCGCCAACCGCGGCGGCTTCGAGATCCCCGCCGTCGTGGCCGGGGTAGACGACGGCGGTCAAGACGCCGCGCGGGGCGAGCAGCCCGAGCGCTGCGTTCATGGCGCCCAGCGTCGTCTCCGGCCGCGTCATGACG
>NZ_JACJVN010000028.1 GCF_014212015.1 Cohnella lubricantis
GCAGCCGAATTCGGCTGCTGGAGCCCATGACGCCCACATACGCCGGCTTGATCGGCAGCAGCATCTCCAGCATCTCGCGGTCCTTGCGAAGCTGATGGCCGCAGACGATTACGTAGTCCGCCGAGCTCAGCCGCAGCTTCGCCGCTATCTCCGCCGCCGTGCCTGAGACGAGCTCAGCTCCGGGGAACCGATCAGCGGAGAGCAGCCCCGCGCGCCAATCGGCGACAGCCAGCCTGAAGCCGATACGGCCGGCCGCCGCGAAGATCGGATCGAGATCCTGCCCTGCGCCGAACATCACCAGCCTTGGCCGCGGTTCCAGCCGCACGGCGTAGAATGACTCTGTCGCATCGCCGCCTGCGCTCGAAGCACCAATCGCTGCATTGCCTCCTGCCGCCTCCAATGCATAACAGAGCGCCGGTTCCGCTCCCCGTCGGACTAACCGCACCGCTTCCCCCGCCTCCATATGCCGGTAAGCTTCCCGCAGCGTCATCCTCAACTCTCCCGCAACCGGTTCAAGCAGAATGCGAAGCTTGCCGCCGCAGCCGACGGTCTCGCCCCAGACGATATCTTCCTCCGGCTTCATATTATAATGTACGATCTCGGGCTCCCCGCTCTCCAGCACGATCGGCACCCGCTCGGAGAGGTCCGATTCGAGACAGCCCGGACTGATGCTGCCTACCTTGCCCCCGTTAACTAGCAGCAGCATCATCGCGCCGGACTTCCGGTAAGCGTGGCCCTCTACGCCGATGACCGTCGCCAACACAGCAGGCTCCTCCGATTCCGCCGTGTGCCGAAGCACATCGTAAGCGTCCATCACCTCATCTCCTCGCACCTCTAATTATTCAAAGCTGTGACCAAGTCGCCGGAGTGACCGCTATATTCGACTCACCGCCACAACTGATCCGAATCGCCTATGTCAGCACTTTCTTCCGAGCTTACGGCAACCGTTCCAGCAGCGCCCTTAGCGACCGGTCCGCCTCCCTCAGCGTCTGCTCTCGGTCGATCGTCAGCACCCGCTTGCCTGACATGACCACCTCTCCGTCAATCAGCACCGTATCGACATCGCCGCGCGTTGCGGCATAGACGACGCGTGAGTACAGGTCAGTATCATAGGAAGGGTAGACATGGAAGTCTTCCAGATCGAGCAGCTGCAGATCGGCCAATTTGCCGACTTCGACGCTGCCGATCTCCTTCTCCATGCCGAGCACCTCGGCGCCGCCCATCGTCGCCATGCGCAGCACAGTGCGCGCATCCATGGCTGTCGGACCATGCTGTACCTTCTGCATGAAGGCGGTCAACCGCATCTCCTGATACATATCCAGATTGTTGTTGCACGGCGCGCCGTCGGCCCCGATACCGACCGGAATGCCGCGAGCCAGCAGATCCGGAATCTCCGCCATGCCCGAAGCGAGCTTCATGTTGGAGCCAGGGCAATGCGTCACCTTGACGCCGCGCTCCCGAATGATCCGCTTCTCCTCTTCATCCAGCCAGATGCTATGCGCCAGAATGAGATTCGGCCGCGCAAGTCCGATATGGTCGAGATAGACGACGTTGCGCATCCCCCGCTCTGCTTCGACGATCGCAATCTCGTCCCGATTCTCCGAAGCGTGCGTATGCACGCGAACGCCGTACTGTGCTGACAAATCCCGAACGCCGACAAGCAGCTCTTCGGTGCACGAGACGACGAACCGCGGGCAGAACGCGTACTGAATCCGCCCGCCGGCGGCGCCGTTCCACTTCTCCAACAGGTCCACGCTCATCTGCAGCGATTCCTCGGTCTTCTCCTGAAGCGGCTTTGGCACCTCGGTGCCATGATCCATCATCACCTTGCCCGAGACCGCCCGCAGGCCGCCTGCCTTGATGGCTTCGAAGGCGGACTCGGTATGGTGCACCGTCTCCATATCGAGAATCGTCGTCGTTCCGCTCCGAATCAGCTCGCCGATGCCTAGCAGCGCAGAATAATAGACGGAATCCGCCGAATGGACCGCTTCAAGCGGCCATATCCGCCGGCGCAGCCAGTCGATGAGCTCGAGGTCGTCCGCCCGTCCGCGGAACAACGTCTGGCACAGATGTATGTGAGTCTGCACGAAGCCGGGCAGCAGCGCCTTCCCGCCCGCGTCAATCACACTCTCGGACTCGTCTGCGAGTCCAGGTCCGATCTTAACGATCCGGTTGCCTTCGATCAGCACGTCTCCCGCCAAGATCTCGGAATTCGAATTCATCGTTAGAATGATGGCGTTGCGTATCAATGTAGCGGCCATAAGCGCGCACCTCCTGGCGGAAAATTCAGACAAATCTGTCGTGACTAAACCTTTCGATCGGAAGAAGTTCCTTCGCGGGCGAGCATCCGCCGGAACAAGAACACCATTTTCAACCTTAACAAGTCGTTAATTCGCTTGAAGTCTACGTCCAGCAGCTCGCCAAGCTTCTCGATCCGGTAGGTCGCCGTGTTGCGGTGGATGAACAGCTTCTTCGCCGTCTCATTCAATTGGCCGTCGTTATCCAAATAAGTCTCGAGCGTTCGCATCATCTCCTGCACATACTCCGGGTCCTTGCCCATCAAGCCGCCCAGCCACCGGTCGCAATACAGCTTCATCCGCTCGCGCGGCACCTGTTCGAAAATATACGCGAGGTCCAGCATCTCATACCTGGCGATTCGTCCGCTCATTCCCCAATCCCGCGACAGCCGGCTCGCTTCCTTGCATTCGCCGAACGCTTCCGCCAGCTTCTCCGGCGCGCGTTTCCGGTCGCTGATCGACGCCTTGTAAGCATCGACCCCGCCCTGCTTCATTCCTGCCAAGCACGCTTCCAACGCCGTGACGAGCACGTCGCCGCCATCATCGCCCGCATTCGGGAAGACCGAGAGCAAACCGTCGTCGAGCACGATATGAAGCCCTTTGAGCTCCTGAAGCTTCGAGTGGGAGAGGAATTCCGATTTGAGGCGATCCAGGTTCCCGGCGGCATCTCCGTCCGCAGGAGACGCCAGCTCCGTCCAGACGCATCGATACGGCTGATCGAGCAGGTCGATCTCCCATTTGCCCGCATACTCCATAACCGTCGCGATATCAAGGCCGTTCTTCAGATGACGCTTAATGAGTAATCCGAGATCTTTCTGGACCGACAGCTCGAAGTAATCTTCATAATTAAAATTCAAATGGAAGGACAGAAGCTCCGCCGCTTGGAAATAAAGGCTTTCTTCGATCGGCGACAGCATCACGCGAGGGGTGAAGAAGAGCAGGAAGCCCGTGCACTGTTCCTGCTTCATGAGCGGCACGCGGAACGCTTGCCAAGCCGGCGTCTTGACCCAGTTGTGCCGCTGCGTCCATGGCCATCCGGCCTGCAGGTCGGCGTCCGGTACGCCCGAGGAGTTGTAGACCATCTGGCCGCGGGAGCCGATGACCGCGATCGGTTCGCCGATTACCCCTTCGATCGTATCGAACAGCTGGCGCATCGGATCGGATTGCAGCGCGAACCGCATGAGCCGCACTTGCTTGTCGAGGACATCCTGCAGCATCACCGTATTGCGCTTCATCTCGGCGTTAAAGAGGCCGTTCATCTGATCGGAGAACGTGAATTGGTACGGAAGTTCAATGAGGGGAAAACCTAGTTCGTCCGCTTGCGCGATCAGCGGGTCGGGAATCGACGTCCAGAAGCGCCCCAGCTTGATCCCAAGCCCGGACGAGCCTCTATGATTCAACTTGCGCAGCAGATCAGCCGCATCCTCCGGCCGATCCTTGATCAGGTAGGCGGTCGTGAACAGCATCTCGCCTTCCTTGATCCAGTCCGTAATATCCGGAGCATCCATGACGTTGATGGACCGAATGACCCGGTGGCTGCCCGACTTCCCCGCAATCAATCTGCCTTCGGACAAGGGATAGATGGATAAAGCCTGCTCGATCGTCAATTGCACGAATACCCCTCCTTAGAACGGCCTTCTCACATAAGCAACCCGTTTTTCTTATGTTATTTTATATAACATTTTAGGAGGGTATCACCTATTTAGCAAGATGTAATGTAATATTTCATGACAATTCTTATGACTATTTTATGAAAAATACGTTTAGCGCATGATCTCTGCGGATAAATTCAGCCCATTATTGGGTCATGCCGATGCATTCGCCCGTTCACCGACAAGTTGCCCGTCTTTCCAGACAACCCGATCCCTAGGCCTGTCGTATAGGATTCCGGCTGCCGAATCCGCCCGAACGAGCGCCAGATCGGCCGTTGCCCCTTCCAATATGTCAGATTTCTTGCCGCGAATAGCCAAGGTTGCCTGCGTCGTGCACATCCCGAGCACCGTCATCACGTCCTCGCTCGTGCCCATATAGGCGGTCTGCGCAAGCAGCAATCCGATATCAAGCGGGTCGCCGGTACCGAATGGGGTGAACGCATTGCGGATATTGTTCGAGCCGAAGCACACGCTCGCCCCCTCTTCCAGCAGCAGCCGAACGGGCGTCAAGCCGCGCCGGACGCGGCATGTATCCTGTCGTCCGTTCAAGTATAGATCGGTCGCAGGAAGCGTAAAGACGTGAATTCCGGCTTCGGCAATGCCCGCCGCGATTCGCCTGGCTGCATCCAATTCGACGGAACCGAGCGAGGTGAGGTGGCCGACCGCGACGCGCCCTTGCATGCCGTATTTGCGCGTCAGCGCGATGACGTCTTGTATCGCAAGCTGCCGCGGATCGTCCGAGAAATCTAGGTGAAGGTCGACAGGCAAGCCGGACACCTCCGCCAGACGGAACAAGTAGTCCAGATGCTCGGACGAATCGCGGTCGTTATACGGAATGCCGCCGACCGCATCGGCGCCCATTCGCACCGCTCGCTCCAGCAGCTCCGCCGTTCCGGGCTGCCAGAAGATGCCCTCCTGCGGGAATGCGACCAGCTGCACGTCCATCGCGGACACATATTCGCGCTTCAGCTCAAGCGCCGATTCGAAGCTCATCAGGCCGAGGATCGGATCGATCTCGACCTGGGCGCGAAGCAGCGTAACGCCGAACGCCGAAGCCCGGTTCAGCACTTCGCGTGAGCGCGCCTTTATATCATCGGCGGTATAAGAGGATTTGAGCGCGGCGGTCATCTCAATCGCCTGCTGCAGACCCGCCGCAACGCCCGGCAGTCTGGATGAGAGGAACGCCTTGTCCAGATGAATATGCGTCTCCGCCAGACCTGGCAGAACCGCGTAGCCGTCGCCGTCGAATGTTCGAATGCTGGACGGAAGCGGCATTGTCTCCGCGATCGGGCGAATAAGAGCGATTCGGCCGCCTTGCAGGCCGATATCGACACGCTCGCCTGATCGAGGATCCAAAGCGCCGCGAATCAACCAATCCAACCGTTCCATCTGGTCTGCCCCCTTCTGATTCATCCTCCGTACTTGCGATAGATTGATCCCTCAGTTCCCGATCACCTGACCCGGAAGATGCGCCCCCAGCGGTCAGCGAGCGGCTCGGTGCCGACTCCCGTCATCCGCAGCGCCTGCCAAGCCGTGACCGATACCGAGTCCAGCACCGGAATGCCGTATTGCCTCTCCGCCGCGGCAGCAATCGCCGCGGCGTTCATATTCGTGCATACGACGGCAACGGCGTCCGGACGCGATGTGATGATTGCTTCCTCAATCATGTCCGACGCCTTCGCCGCCGGAACGTTCGCGAATTGCTCATTCACGCGAATGCCGCAGCAGAGCGAAGCGGCGCACTGAATGCCAAGCCCTTCGTATTGATTCGCGATGCGCTCGTTAACATCCGCCGTATAAGGCGTAACCAGCGCAAGCCGCTTCACGCCCAGCCTCTCATAGGCTTCCTTCAACGCTTGGGAGGAAGTCGTCGTCCGAATGCCGGTCTCCTGCTCGATCCGAGCGCATAACTCGGCGTCCCGTTCCAGACCGAGCCAGCTGCCGGAAGTGCCGTTCCAGACGAGCAGATTCACGTTCGCATCCGCCAGCAGCGATGCCGCAGCCAGCATCGGCACTTCCGCGAATTGGTCGTCCGAGCTGCCGTCCAAGGCGATCGCTGTCACCCGCAGACGCGAGAAGTGCGCAGAGACGCCTTCCGCATCCTCAAGCAGCTTCGCTGTGATCGGCTCCAGCACCGTATTGGAGGAAGGGGTCAGCATGCCGATTCTGACCATAGCGCCCCTCACCCCTCCTGCGGATCGTAGAGCACGATATCGGCGAGAATGCCGCAGCCCGGCACCCACAGCTCTCGATTAACCTCAACCGCCGTCACGGCCGGGCAATGTCCCGCTTCCGCGAACGCCTCCCGCCACGCGTCCATCGCCCCTGCGTACAGGCTCAGATCGGCGAAGTACAGCGTCGCCTTCACTATCTGCTCGATGCCGACGCCGGCCGTATCCGCAATCCGCTTCGCTTTAGCCAGTATGAACTTCATCTGCTTGTAGCCGGCGGAGCCGAAGTACGGCAGCCCCGGCGTCATCGCCGCTTCTTCCGCAAGCCCCGTCGCCGGATCAGTCGCCATCAGGCCGCTGAAGTAGATCAGGTCATCCGCCCGCATCGCCGCAGGTTCCTTGCTCTTCGGCGCCCAGCCGCCGTTGACGGGCCTCCGCAGATGCGCGGCTTCCGGCAAGAGCAAGTCCATACCGATCTCGACGCGGCAGCCCTTCGCGCCAATCTCGACGCTCGGCACAAGCGCACGCGCCGGCGCGTTCTGCGGATCGGGGAACCACTTCGCCCAGACGTCCTCGAACGCGCAATAGTCAGCCGGATCGCTTAAGTAGACATAAGCTTTGACCGCGTGCTTCAAGCTCGTGCCCGCTGCTTGCGCCACCTTCTCCAGACGTCCGAGCACGTATTCCGTCTGCTTCGCCGCCGGCTCATCACCCCAATAGAGGCCTTTCGTCCTCGCCTCCGGCGCCAACGCATGAATCCCGCCTTCATTGCCGCTCTCGCCCCAGTTGCCCTTCCAGTCCGAAGCCAAGTCGCCCGACAGGAATAGCCAATGGCCGAGCAGAACGCCCTCCGCATGTCCGGCCGCAGGCTTCGCCACGTCCGGAGCGGATACCGGCGAAGGCAGTTCGCCGTCCGGCGACCGAAGAGCCGTGAAGTCGACCTCCACCTTCGCCCCTTCCACCAGATGGCCGCGAACGCCGATGCCGGTGCTCGGCGGGCTCACATGGCGGAAGAACTTATGCTTCTCCTCCACGTAGCGCTTGTTGTTGACCGTCAGATCACCGGTCCGGTATGAGGGATCCTTCATGCCGGCGGCATACCATTGATTCGCCCGCACCACTTGATCCGGCGACAAGCCGGCCGCCTCTAGAATCGCGCTGACTCTCCCGTACAGATAGGCCGCCTGCTTGCCCATCGCATTCTGATAATATGGGAAAGCGTCCGGAACTTCCGCCTCCGCGGCGAGCCCCGTCACCAGATCGGAAGCCGACTGCCCCGAGAGGAACAGCCAGTTGCCCGCGCGTACCGCGGGACTGTACGGAATGGACGGCTTCGCCATCCCTTCCGGCCAGATTGCTTCGATGTCCAGCTTCTTCGCCATCGATAACACCTCCGTTGATTAAGACAAGGATGATAGAAAATCCAGCATTTCCCGCACGAGCCTATCTGGCGCGAGCTTATGCACCTCATGGCCGACATCCTCGAACCGCTTCACGAGCACGGACGGGTTCAAGCTGCTCAGCTCCTCCTCGTCGTCCGCTGTGATGAGCGGGGACAAGCCGGCGGTAATCAGCAGCGCCGGTATCCGCAGCATCCGGTAGTACGTATGGAACGAATCTTTGTTCATCGCCTCATATGACTGCGCGATCGCCTGCTCCGAGCATTCCGCCAGCTCCTTCGCTTTGCGGTCGTAATCGAAGCCAGCGCCTGAGTAATAGGAGCGGAACAGCGGCATGTCTCCGGCCGCGAGCGCCCGCTTCGGCTCGAGGAATCGGGCGAGCGGCATCGGGAACGGCCGCCGGCCCGGACCCGAGATCGGCGGATCGATCAAGACGACGCCGCAAGCCAGCTCCGGATAGAGCGCCGCGAACGCGCAAGCCGCGCGCCCTCCCATCGAGTGGCCGACCAGCAGCGGCTTATCGGCATGGCCGGAGAAGTGATTCCACACGGTAACCAGGTCCTCTGTGTATTCCCTAACACCGTAGCCGCTCTCCGGCTTATCGGACGCGCCGCGGCCTCGCCAATCGAGGCTGAGCGCGTACAAGTCTTCCGGCAGCGCGCGCAGGATCGGCTCGAACGCCATCGCATTCTCCGTAATGCCGTGCAAGAACAGCACCGGCCTCCCCTGCGGATTGCCGGAGACCAGCAGCCGAAGCCGAAGCTCAGGGCCTTCCAGCATCAGCTCTCGAATCTCGCGGGTGTCCTTCATTGGCAGCCTCACACGGGATCAACCAGCTCGAGATCGACGCCGGCCGTCTTCGCATAATCGAAGTAGCGTTTCGCCAGCCATTTATTCAGCTGCGGCAATGTCCGCTCCAGCGCAGCATAGCGGCCTCTGCGAGACAATCGGGATGTAAGCCCCTTCTGCAGCGAAGCGTTCGCCGCGAGGTCCTGCTCGTTAATGAGCTGGATGCTGTCGTTCGCCAGCTTGTAACGCTCTTCGAAGTCGGGCAGCGAGACTGTCTCCGGCGGGTACAGCAGGCCGGAGCGGAACAGAATGCGGCCCGGGCCTTGCGGCAGAATGATGTTCCAGAACACCTGGTCCGGCATGAGGCCGAGCGTCAGCATCGGCGGAACGGCGGCGATCGTCATCTTCTGGCGCTGCTCGAGCGTCAGCGTCGAGATCGCCGGGAAGTTCGCCATCATGTCCGGAGAGAAGCCGGCATCGACATGGGTGAAGCCCGTCGGGTGCATGATTTGGCCGTCGTTCTCGTCGAAGTCGATAAAGCCGGCAAGCTGGCTTGGCGCGAAGTCGTGCGGTCCTTTGTGCAAATAATTCGTATGATAAGGCTCGAGCGACGACTCGATCATGATTTTCCAATTCCATTCGCAGCCCTCGATATCGACGAACGGCATCGCCACCAGATCGTTCACGCGGTAATTGGCCATCTCCTCGTTGAGCTTCGTCAGCGTCGGCGCCAGCGGAGGCGCATCGGGATCGAAGTGGCAGAAGATGAAGCCGTTCCAGATCTCAACCTTGAGGCTCGGCAGGCTGTGGTCATGGCGGAGAATGTCGAAAGGCTCGATGCGAATCATCTCCGGCGCGGAGATGAGCTCGCCGTCCAACCCGTAAGTCCACCAGTGCAGCGGGCAGCGGAAGTTCTTGCAGTTGCCCGATCCTTCGGCCACGATATGGCCGCGATGCTGGCAGACGGCGGAGATGACGTGAATATTCATCTTCTTGTCGCGGGTCACGATAAGCGGATCGTCGTTGATCTGGATCGTATAATAGTCGCCGGGGTTCGGAATTTGCTCCTGACGGCCGACGCACAGCCAATTGCGGGCGAAGACCGCTTCCTTCTCGAAGTCGAAGAACGCTTGCGACGTATAGACCTCGGCCGGCATGGAACGCGCTTCCTTAGTCTCCAGCAAGGAAGGCCCGAGCTGATTCAAGATCGTTATGACTTCTTCGGTTGGTTTGTAGGCCATTGGTAGTTCCTCCCCTTGGTTGTGTTGGCGAAGCTTTGACGCTTCCGTCCTATCCCGTTCCGAAAATCTCGCTGCGGCCAGACCAAGCCCGGTCAGGCCGGAATGAACGGCTCGCGCAGCGCGAAGAGCTTCTCCGCCGCATCCTGCGCCTCCAGCCGGATCTGCTCCGCATCCGCCGTCAGCAGCTTGCGGTCCTTCATCAGCGGATGCCCTTCCACGAACACGTGGCTGACGTCCGAGCCCGAAGCGGCATAGACGAGATTGCTCACGGCGTTGCTATACTTGCCGCGCATTATTGGCGTCAGATGATGCTTGCGGAAGTCGACGACGATCAGATCCGCCTTCTTGCCGATCTCCAGCGACCCGATCTCCTCATCCAAGCCAAGCGCCTTCGCGCCGTCAATCGTCGCCATGCGAAGCGCCGTCTCGGCCGGAATGGCCGTCGCGTCCAGCAGCCTCGCCTTCTGCAGCAGCGGCACGAACTTCAGCTCCTCGAGCATGTCAAGGTTGTTGTTCTCCTTGACGCCATCCGTGCCGATGCCGACGTTCACGCCGAGATCGAGCAGCTCCTTGATCGGCGCGATGCCGGAAGCGAGCTTCAGGTTGCTGACCGGGCAATGCGCGACGGACGTGCCCGTCTTGGCCAGCAGCTCCATCTCTTCCGGCTGCAGCCAGACGCAGTGAGCCAGCACTGTCTTCGGGCCAAGGATGCCGCGGTCGCAGAACAGCTCGACCGGCCATCTGCCGGTCTCCTGATGCAGCCTTGCGGCCATCTCCCGCGATTCTTCGCCATGCGTATGAATGCCGGTGCCGTACTTCTCAGCAAGCGCCGCCGCTTGACGGTACGCCCCTTCGGTGCAGTAAGTGAGATGCTCCAGCGCGAACCACACCTGAATACGGCCGCCGGCCGCGCCGCTAAATTCGCGAACGAGCCGCTCGTTCTTCTCCAGCGACTCGAAGTAGTCCATGCCCGGCTTGTCGACGACGTACGGCGCCAGCGTCGCGCGAAGGCCGAGCTGGTCCGCCGCCTCCGCGCAGCGGTGCATGAAGCGGTACATATCCATGACGCACGTCGTGCCGGACAGGATGCCTTCGGCGTAGCTCAGCCGCGCCGCCGCATAAGCGAGTTCTTCCGTGAGCGCCCGGTGCTTCGGGTCGACGTACTTCGCCAGCCATTCGAATACAGGCAGATCTTCTGCCGTACCGCGAATGAGGCCGGAGTGCAAATGCAGGTTGACAAGGCCCGGAAGCACGGCCTGCCCTGCCGCGTCGAGCCGCTCGGCGTTCGGGTATCTCTCGTTCAGCGCGGCGGCTTCGCCTAAGTCAGCGATTCGGCCGCGCTCGATGAACACGGCCCCGTCTTCGATGACCTCGTTCCTCTCGTTGACAGTAAGCACCGTGCCGCCCGTTACCAGCAATCCATCAGACATCGCGATCCGTCCTCCTTCTTAATGAACCGTATAGCCGCCGTCCGCCATCATCGCGCTGCCCGTTACGAACGACGCCGCCGGACTGCTGAGGAACAGGATGCATTCGGCGATCTCTTCCGGATGGCCGAGCCTGCCCATCGGGTGCATGCCGATCAGATCGCCCAGCGTCCCCTGCGGCCCTCGCCCTCCTTCGAACTGCCTGCGAAGCAGCGGCGTATCGATCGCGCCCGGGCAGACGCAGTTGACGCGCACGCAATCCTTCGCCGTCTCCAGCGCCAGGCTGCGGGTGAAGTTCACGACGGCTGCCTTGGAAGCGGTATAGGCGGTGAACAGCGAAGAGCCGACGAACGCCAGCTGAGAAGCGGTGTTGACGATGTTGCCGCGGGATGCCTTCAGGCGAGGCAACGCCGCTTGGCAGCAGAGGAACACGCTTTTCACATTGACGTCCATCACTCGGTCCCAGCCCGCTTCCGTTGAATCCTCCAGCGAAGCGACGTATTCGACGCCGGCGTTGTTCACCAGCACGTCGAGCGTGTCCCACAGCTCCCACAGCCGGCTGAACGCCGCTTGAACCTGCTCGGATTCGGTCAGGTCGACGGGAATCTCGATCCGCTTGTCCGCCAGCCGTTCTTCCTTGAACGAGATGTCGAAGACTGCCACCTCCGCCCCTGCCCTACGGTACGCTTCGGCCGCCGCCGCTCCGATGCCGGAGCCGCCGCCGGTAATGAGCACTCTCTTGCCTTCGAAATTCATGCCGTCAGCTCCCCTCTTCGTCTGCGAATCGCAACTTATGCCATGTCGAGCGGCAGGGCGGCCCGCTCGTGTAGGCCATCTCTCCCGCGCTGACGTTCCAGAGCAGCCCGCTCACCGTGTCGTGCGGCACCGCAGCGTTCGAGCGGCCGTACGGAACGCCATGCGCGCAGATGCTGCCCAGCTCCTCGCCGCCATCGGACGGACCGTGCGAAGCGAGCAGCCGCCGGAGCGCCTCCAGCGCTTGTTCCTCCGGCATCGGCCGCCCCGCCAGTCCGGCAAGCGCCTCTTCCGCTGTTCGCAGCCGGAGCTCCCGGTCGCGCACGATCTCTTCCCGCTGGCTGCGCTGCTCGGCCGGGAACAGCCCGAACGACTGATTGCTTCTCGCCGCCCAGCCCGCCTGCGAAGCGTCCTGCCACGCCATCTCGCCAAAGGCATGCTCGAATGCGTACAGCCGGCCTTCGCGATCCGCCAGCAGGTGACTGCCTCCTGTCGTCGGCCCGTCCTCCGCCCGGTAACGTTCCGCCAGAAGGGCGAGTGCATCAGCCGCACTGTCGCAGCGGGCCAGCGCTTCCGCCTGCGTCTTCCCGCGGATGTCGCCGTGCCAATAGCCGTCCGGCTCCTTCGCCTGTTCCGGCGCTTCGAAGCCGAAGAAGGAGCTGATGACGAGCAGCCCTCGCTCGTTTAATCCGGCGTTGACGCCGGTCTGCGGCAGCAGCCCGAACGCAAGCGAAGCGTAGCCGCCGCTGCCGGCGACTGCTCCTCCCCGGCTTTGTACGCCGCTTTCGCCGACGCCGCCGCCGCCGACGCTCGTTCCCGTCCGGCCGTGCCAATAGCCGACCGGCGGGTTATCCGCATTCTTGAAGCCGAAGATGCGAAGCTCCCCCTCCAGATTCCGGCAGGCGACGATCCCGATCGTACACATCGCAGCGCCTCCCTCTTAGAAATTCGGATACCGCCGATCGCTCCGCATGCGGCTGTAGTCAATCTTCGTGCGCAGCGAAGCTTCGTTCACCAGCCGGTTCGAGGCCGCTTGGCCCGCGATCGCCAGCTTCTCCTCGTCGACGTTCACGAGCCTGCCGTCTTTGACGACCACCTTGCCGCCGACGATTGTCATGTCGACGGTTTGGGTCAAGCCTGTCAGCACCGGCAGCGCCATATCGTCGTGCAGCGCCCCCGCGAAGCCAAGCTGGCGCGTGTCGATCAGGAACAGATCGGCGGCTTTCCCAACCTCGAGCGAACCGATGTCGTCCTCCCAGCCGAGCACGCGAGCGGAACCGCGCGTAGCGATACTCAGGCAATCGGCCGCGCCGATCGCCGTCGTGCCGTGCGTCAGATTGTGCAGCAGATGAGCGACGCGGACCTCCATCAGCATGTTCGAACCGTCGTTCGACGCGGAGCCGTCAACGCCCATGCCGACTTTGACGCCGGCCTCCAGCATCTTGACCAGCGGCATAACGCCGGAACCCATCTTCATATTGCTCGTCGGGCAGTGCGCGACGCCGCAGCTGTGCGTGTGCAGATGCTTGATCTCATGGTCGTCGAAGTAGATGCCGTGCGCGTACCAGACGTCGTCCCCGACCCAGCCGGTGCTCTCCATGAATTCAAGCGGGCGCATGCCGAGCTTCTCCAAGCAGAAGGCGTCCTCGTCCTTCGTCTCGGCGAGGTGCGTATGCATCCGGACGCCGTAGCTGCGGGCCAGATCGGCGGATTCGCGCAGCAGATCCGCCGTGATCGAGAACGGGGAGCAAGGCGCGACGCCGACGCGCAGCATCGAGAACCTGCGCGGATCGTGATAGGTCTCGATCAATCGCCTTGAATCGCGCAGAATGGTCTCTTCGTCCTGGCACACTTCGTCCGGCGGCAGGCCGCCCTTCGAGCGTCCAAGGCTCATCGAGCCGCGCGTCGGGAAGAAGCGGATGCCGAGCTCCGCCGCGGCCCGGATCTCCTCGTCGATCATCTCGCCGGATACGCCGTTCGGGAAGCAGTAGAAGTGATCGGCCGCCGTCGTGCAGCCGGTCTTCAGCAGCTCGCCCAATCCCACCATCGCGCTGACGTAGATGTCCTCCGGCCGCAGATGCCGCCAAATCTCGTACAGGGTGATGAGCCAATCGAACAGCTCGGTCTTCTGCGCGAACGGAATATTCCGCGTCAAATTCTGATAGAGATGATGATGCGTATTGATCAGGCCCGGATAGACGATCTTGTGGCGGGCGTCGATGACCGTATCCGCCGTCTCATAGGGCAGGTCGTACCCAATTGCGACGATCTCCTGGCCGACCGCGTATAAGCTGCCTCCCGGATACTGCCGGCGCTCGCCGTCCATCGTGATGATATTTCTCGCATTCCGGATTAACAACGTCCCCATGCTGTTCTCCTCCTCTTATCC
Organism: Cohnella lubricantis; assembly: GCF_014212015.1. GTDB lineage: Bacteria > Bacillota > Bacilli > Paenibacillales > Paenibacillaceae > Cohnella > Cohnella lubricantis. The sequence goes on from NZ_JACJVN010000028.1 coordinate 14,120, forward strand.
GTCTACCCTCTGACGTGCCGCTTCACGAGCTTCTCATGAACACCCCGCCGACGACCAGCGCCAGAAGGATGCCCCACACCGCGTTCACCTGATAGAACTGAACCATGATGAAGAAGACAGCGGCCAGCAGCAGCGGCAGGAACGGAAGCGGACCGGCCATCGGTTGGAAAGCGTATTTGACGAAGTCCCATGCCAGCATCGCCAGCATGACGAAGATGACCGGCTGCACGCCTCGGATCATCCCTTTGATGACCGGATTGCCGGACAGCTTCATCATGACGCCAGCAAGCGCGATCATCACGAGCGCCGTAGGCAGGACAACCGCGACCAGGGCGACAGCCGCTCCGGCCCAACCCGCCACCTTAAAGCCGATGTAGGCGGCCAGCTTCGTCGCGATCGGCCCCGGGAACGCGTTGCCGAAGGCGAGCGCGCGGCCGAAGTCTTCCGAATCAAGCCATTGATACCGGCTGACGACCTGATGCTCATAGAGCGGGATAATGGCAGGGCCGCCTCCATATCCGAGCAAGGTGGCGATGCCGAATGCTTTGAACAGATTCCACAATGTCAGCATTCCGTCTGTGATCCCGCCTTTCCCGTAATCTTGAGCCTTATTGTAGGAGCTTCGATGGATGCGGTTCAATGCTGGAAATGATTTTTTGTTAGTATTTATAACATACATTTGGGTTTTTGGGTGCCGCGCACGAGTTCTCTGTTTATATTTGTAAGTTAATATGACATTGAACAAACGAAGAGAAGCCTCCCTCGCACGCCGTGACCAGCGGTGAAGGAGGCTGTCTTCGATAGGTTATCGAAACGCCAAGAGTAATCGAAAGCTGTAGTAAGCTATGGGGTGCCAGGAACTGCCGCTTCAACTTAATGAAGCTGCGCTTACCTTACGCTTCCGCAGAAGCCTGAGCGCTTGCTTGCGAGTTGCCTTGCGTCTCGACATCAGCCTTGAAGTCCTTCTGAGGCTTCGTCTTCTTGATGAAGAAGGCAAGCACGAGCGCGGCAATCGTCAGCCAGAACGCATACAGGAACGCGTGGTTGATGCCGCTAACCGTCGCTTCGTTGGTGATCTTGATCATTTGATCGGCGTTAGCCGGATCCTTCGGATCGATCTGGGCAGATACAACCATCTCCGTCACGAGCTCTTTGGTCTTGTTGGACATGACCGTTACGAGCCATGCGGTGCCGAGTGCGCCGCCGACCGTACGCAGCGTCTGCGACATCGCCGAGCCGTGCGGATTAAGCCGCTGCGGCAGCTGGTTGAGGCCGGCCGTCTGGATCGGCATCATCAGCATGGACATGCCGAACATGCGAAGCGTGTAAATGATAACCATATGCGTATAAGTCGTATCGACCGTCAACTGGCCGAATTCCCAAGTCGTCGCGGCGGTGATGACGAGACCGACGACCGCCAGCCAGCGCGCGCCGATCTTGTCGAAGATCGCGCCGGTTACCGGCGACATGATGCCCATCAGAATCGCGCCAGGCAGCAGAGCCAGGCCGGACTTGATCGGCGACAGGCCGAGAATGTTCTGCATGTAGACCGGAACGAGAATCATGCCGGCATACATCGCCATCGTGATCAGGATGTTAACGACCGTCGTGAGCGAATACATATCGTATTTGAACACGCGGAATTCGAGCAGCGGTTCTTGCTTGTTGAGCAATTCCTTCATGACGAAGAGAATAAGCGCTACAGCGCCGACAATCAGGCTGACGTACACTTCAGTGCTGTTCCAGCCGTTGTTGCCCGCTTCGCTGAAGCCGTACAGCAAGCCGCCGAAGCCAAGCGTGGACAGAATAACGCCGAGCGAATTCAGCTTCGGCTTCGCGGTCTCCGAGACGTTCTTCATGAAGATCATGCCGAAGACGAGCGCCAGAAGCGCGAATGGAGCAATGATATAGAACAGAACGTGCCACGAATGATGCTCGACGATCCAGCCGGACAACGTCGGGCCGACTGCTGGCGCGAAGATCATGGCGACGCCCATCATGCCCATCGCCTTGCCCCGTTCCTCAACTTTGAAGATCGTCAGAACAACGATCGACATGAGCGGCATCATGATGCCAGCGCCGGCCGCCTGAATGATCCGGCCGACCATCAGAACTGTGAAGCTCTCCGCGAAGGCGCAGAACACCGTGCCGATTAAGAACAGCAGCATTGCCGTTATGAATAATTGCCTTGTCGTGAACCGGCGTACCAGATACGCGCTTAGCGGAATCAGTACCCCGTTGACCAGCATGAAGCCGGTCGTCAGCCATTGGGCCGTGTTCGTCGTAATACCTAAGTCGTCCATGATGCTTGGCAATGCGACGTTGAGGAGCGTCTGGTTCAAGATTGTAACGAACGCACCGATAATAATGGCCGCCATGATGGGGCCTCTCTTTAAGTTTGCTAAAGCCTGGCTCATTCCTTACCCTCTCTCCACTTCTAATAATTTCTGTACGATAAGTTGATGAATGCGAATCATCTCGCTTACATCCTCTTCCTTCAAATCCAGCAGCGGCGCAATCCGATCCATGGAGGTATCGCTCGCCCTTCTGAGCAGCTCCTCTCCTTTCTCCGTCAGCATTAAAGTAATGGAGCGCCGGTCGGTCTCTAACCGTTCCCGCTTGATTGTTCCCAACTTCACCAGCCTGTCAACGATGCCGCTTGCCGCGCTGCTGCCGATATGAATAGATTCTGCAAGCTGAGATAACCGAACGCGCGGCTTCTCATGCAGCGTCTTCAACACAAAATACTGGATCGGCGTCAGTCCAAGAACTTCCGCTTCCTTCCAGATGGCATGGTGAAATGTTTGGTTGACCTCGCGAAACGACCTGAAAATCCGGGTGACTTGCTCTCTGTCCGCCATTCGCGGCCTCCATCCTTAACTACTCGAAAGGTTACATGCAAATATTTCGCATACGAAATATATTAGTGTTTAGGTATTCTCATGTCAACACCCAAAATGGCCGCCTTCGTCCGATCGAAGGCGGCCATTCTCTCGATTATTCAAACATTCTATTGCTCATCGCAGCTTAAGCGCCGCCTTCCTCCGAAGCATCGGCTTCGCTCGCCAGACCGGCGAACAGCGCGTGCACGAATTGCTCGGCGTCGAATTGCTGCAGGTCGTCCATGCCTTCGCCCAGACCGACGAACTTCACCGGCAGCGACAGCTCATGCCTGATGGCAATGACGATACCGCCTTTGGCCGTGCCGTCGAGCTTCGTCAGCACGAGCCCGCTCACGCCGCTCTTCTCGCCGAACAGCTTCGCCTGCTGCAGCGCATTCTGGCCGGTTGCCGCGTCCAGCACAAGGAGCGTCTCGTGGGGCGCGCCTGGAATCTCCCGCTGGATGACGCGATGGATCTTCGACAGCTCCTCCATCAGGTTCGCCTTGTTCTGCAAGCGTCCGGCCGTATCGCACAGCAGGACGTCCACTCCGCGGCGCTTCGCTTCCTGAACGGCGTCGAACATGACGGCCGCCGGGTCGGAGCCCGCGTTCTGGCGAATGACATCCACGCCTACGCGCTGTCCCCATACTTCAAGCTGCTCGATCGCGCCGGCGCGGAACGTATCGCCCGCCGCCATCAGAACCGATTTGCCTTGCTGCTTGAACCGCCAAGCCAGCTTGCCGATCGTCGTCGTCTTGCCGACACCGTTCACGCCGACGAATAGAATGACCGTAATGCCGCTCGGTTGAACGTTAAGCTCGACCGATTCGCCGGAGCCCTTCAGCAATCCGACCAGCTTCTCGGACAGAATCGGCTGAAGCTCGGACGGGTCCTCGATCCGGCTCTTCTTCACTTCCGCCCGCAGCTCGTCGATAAGCTCCATCACCGTGTTCACGCCGACATCCGCGCCGATCAGAATCTCCTCCAGCTCCTCGAAGAACGCTTCATCGATCTTCTTGCGGCGGGAGAACAGATCGGCCACTTGCCCGACGAACACGTCGCGGGTCTTGGCCAGCCCGTCGCGGAATTTGGTCGTCACCGCCTCCGCCTTGGAGGCGATGCTTTCCTTTAATCTTTTGAAGAAGCTCATGCTTATAATTCCTCCAAACCAAACGAGATGTCTTCATCCCGTTGCTCTATCGTACCTTATCTTACGCCGTCGCGATCATCTCTTCGCCTTCCTCGAGGCGGACGGAGACGAGCTTCGAGACGCCGCCTTCCTCCATCGTCACCCCGTACAGCCGGTCCGCTTCCTCCATCGTTCCTTTGCGATGGGTAACGACGATGAACTGCGTCAACTCCGAGAACTCGCGCATGTAATGCGCGTAACGCGCCACGTTCGCCTCGTCCAGCGCGGCCTCGACTTCGTCAAGAACGCAGAACGGCACGGGCTTAACATTCAGAATAGCGAACAGCAGCGCGATCGCCGTCAGTGCCCGCTCGCCGCCGGAGAGCAGCTGCAGGTTCTGCAGCTTCTTGCCCGGAGGCTGCGCGACGATATCGATGCCTGTCTCAAGCGGCTTGTCCGGCTCGCTCAAGATCAGGTCGGCGCGTCCGCCGCCGAACAAGCGGGAGAACACGACGACGAAGTGCTTGCGAATCTCGTCGAACGTCGAGCGGAATCGCTTGGACATCTCGTCGTCCATCTCACGGATAATCTCGTGCAGCTTCGACTTCGCGTCCATCAGGTCATTCTTCTGCGTGGACAAATACTCGAACCTCTCGCTCACGCGCTTGAACTCCTCGATGGCGCCGAGGTTGACATCGCCCAGCAGCGTAATCTTCCGCTTCAGCTCCCGAACCTCGTTCTGCGCCGCCGGCACGTCCTCCGGAACCGGATACTTCGTCTTCGCCCACTCGAAGCCGATCTCGTATTCTTCGCTCAGCTTGCGCAGCAGGTTATCGAGCTCGACGTCCATTCGGTTGGAGGAGATGTCCGCTTGGCGGAGCTGATCCTCGACCAGCTTCAGACGGGCCCGCTGCTCCTTCGTCTCGTTCTCCTTCAGCTCCAGCTGCTTCAGCCGCTCAGCCCGATCGGAGCGCTTAAATTCGATATTCGCGGTAAAATCTTGCTTCTGCAGCCGCAGCTCGTTCAGCCGCTCGCGCTGGCTGACCATCTCGCTCTCCGTCCGCTCGAACTCGGCCGCATTCTGCGCCAGCGCATCCGTCAGTTGGCTGCGCTCGGCCACGAGCCGAGCACGCTCCGCCTTGTGGCGGGCTTCCTGCTCGCCGATCGCCTGCCGGTCCTGCTCGAGCCGCGCCGTCGCCACCTTAAGCTCGGTGAGCGATGCCTGCAGCTCTTCCTTGGCCGTCTGGCTCCTGCGGCGAAGCTCCTCTGCTTCGCGGATCTGATCCTGCAGCCGCTTCTCTTCCTGCGCCAGCTGCGCCAATCTCGCTTCCGCTTCTTCGCGCGCCGCGTTCAGCTTCGCCGTCTCATCGCCGATGATCGCCGACTCGCCGGCCAGCGCCGCCTGCAGCTCGCCATGCTGCTTCTCCTCGTTCTTCAGCTGCTGCAGCTCGGTGTTCGCCTGCTGCTCGCTTAACCGCTCGCGCTCGCCTCGCTCGCGCAGCTGGTCGATATTCTGGCTGACCTGCGCCAGCTCCTTCTTCAGATCGTCGACGAGATCGCGCGAAGCCGACCGAGCCTGCTCAGCGGCGGCAATGTCGCGGTCCAGCTCCTCGAGCTGACGCTGCCGCCCGAGCAGATTGGAAGACTTCTTCTGCAGGCTGCCGCCAGTCATCGAGCCGCCCGGATTGACGACGTCGCCCTCAAGGGTAACGACGCGGTAGCGGTATTGCAGCCTTGAAGCGATCTTGTTCGCCTGCTCCAGCTTCTCGGCGATCAGCACGTTGCCGAGCAAGCTGCCAACGATGCCCGCGTAGCGAGCCTCGAACTTGACGAGTTCGGACGCGACGCCGACGAAGCCTTCGGCTTCGTTCACGATTCGCCGGTCGCCGTCGCCAAGCGTCCGCGGCCGAATGACGTCAAGCGGCAGGAACGTCGCGCGTCCCGATTGCCGCTGCTTCAAATAAGCGATGGCGGCGCGGGAGGTCGTCTCGTTCTCCATGACGATATTCTGCAGCGCTCCGCCGAGCGCAGTCTCGATCGCCGTCTCGAGGTGAGCCGGCACGCCGACCAGCTCGGCGACGGCGCCGTGCACGCCGTGCAGCTGGCCGCGCTTCGCCGCCTTCAGCACTTCACGGACGCCGTGCTGGAAGCCGTCGTAATCATTCTGCAGCTCCTTGATCGTGTCGCGCCGAGACACAAGCGCTTCGCGCCGCTGCTCCGCTCTGCGGGCTTCCGCCTGCGCTTCCTCGAGACGCTTCTGCAGCTCCGAGGATCTTGCTCCTGCCGCGATGTACAAGTCGCGCGCCTCGACAACCGCGGCCGTACATGCAGCGAGCCGCGCTTCCAGCTCTTCGCGCCGCGCAGACAGCGCGTCGAGCTGCTCCTGCCACTTCGCGCGCTCACCCTCGGCGCGGCCGATTCGCTTCTCGAGCACGTCGCGCTGCGTCTCGCAGTAGCGAATGTCGTTGCGCGCCTGCGCCATCGCGTTCATCGTATCAAACAGCTCCGCCTTGAGACGCTCCTCCGCATCGCCGTCGCCTTCCGCGAAGCTGAGCTTCGTCTCTTCGGAAGCGACGCGTTCGCGCATCTCCGCCAGCTCGCGATCGAGCTGCTCGCGGCGGGTTCCGAGCGCCTCGCCTTCCGCTTCGGCTTCGGCCAGACGCTGCTCGGCCTGCGCCAAGCTTGCGGCGAGGCCCTCTCGGCTGCGCTCCAGATTGGCGCGCCGTTCAGTGAGCAGCTCGCCGTAGCCTTCGCTTTTCTCCGTCTCCTCGCTTGTCCGCAGCAGGTCGTCCTGCAGCCTCTCGAGCGTCTCCTCGAGGCGAAGCAGCGATTGCCGGTCCTCCTCGAGCATCGCGTCGTGGCGGATCACTTCCGTCGACAGCGCGAGCTCCTCTTCCTTGAGCTTGGCCAGCTTCTCGTTCGTCTCCGCCCAAGTGGCGTGAACGGTCTCGATCTGATGGACGTAGAGCGAGATCTCCTTCGACTTCAGCTCTTCCTTCAGCGTCTTGAACTTCTCGGCCTTCTCCGCTTGCTCCCGCAGCGGCTCGACCTGTCCCTCCAGTTCAACGACCAGATCGTTAATTCGAAGCAGATTCGCCTCGGTGTCCTCGAGCTTGCGCTGGGCTTCCTTCTTGCGCGACTTGTATTTGACGATGCCGGACGCTTCCTCGAAGATGCCGCGCCGGTCCTCCGAGCGCGTACTTAGAATCTCCTCGATTCGGCCCTGACCGATGATCGAATAGGCTTCCTTGCCGATACCGGTGTCCATGAACAGCTCCGTGATGTCCTTCAAGCGGCATGGCTGCTTATTGATTAAGTATTCGCTCTCGCCGCTGCGGTGAACCCGCCGGGTAACCGTCACTTCCGTAAAATCAAGCGGCAGCGACTTGTCGGTATTGTCGAACGTAATGGACACTTCACCGAAGTTCACGGCTTTGCGCGCGTCGCTTCCCGCGAAAATGACGTCCTGCATGTTGCCCCCGCGCAAGCTCTTGGCGCTTTGCTCCCCGAGCACCCAGCGAATGCCGTCGGAGATGTTGCTCTTGCCGCTGCCGTTCGGTCCGACAACCGCCGTAATGCCGCGCCCGAACTCCAGCGCCGTGCGGTCCGCGAACGATTTGAAGCCGGCCAATTCGATTCCTTTCAAATACATCGGTTATCCGTCACCCCTTGCATTCTTTGGGTTGTCCGCTTTGCCCGGCAAGCCGTTCTCCTGCAGCTGCCAGAGCGCGCGCGACGCCGCCTGCTGCTCCGCTTCCTTCTTGGAACGGCCGACGCCTTCGCCGAGCGGCTGCTCGCCGACCGACACGATGACGACGAATTCCCGGTCGTGAGCCGGGCCTCTCTCCTCTACCGTTCGATATTCCAACTGCCCCAGGCTCCATTGCTGGACTCGTTCCTGAAGCTCGGTCTTATGATCCTTAAGCGGCAAGCGGCTCTCCTTCGGCAGATGGGCGAACAGATGCTTATCCAGGAATGTCCGTACGACATTCAAGCCTTGATCGAGGTACAGAGCGCCGACGAACGCCTCGAAGGCGTCCGCCAGCAGCGAAGGACGGGTCCGCCCTCCGGTCAACTCCTCCCCTTTGCCCAGCAGCACGACCTGACCGAAATCGAGCGCCTCGGCAAAACGGACGAGCGAAGGTTCGCAAACGATGCTCGCCCGCAGACGCGTCAGCTCCCCTTCCGGACGATCGGGATACATCCGGTACAGCACTTCGGATACGGTCAGTTGAAGCACGGCATCGCCGAGAAACTCCAAACGCTCATTGTGCTCGGTACGGGCGCCTCGATGCTCGTTGACATAGGACGTATGCGTGAAAGCCTGCCGCAGCAGCGAGCCGTCGCGGAACTTGATGCCCAGCCTGTCCTGCAATCGGCTGAATGGATCGCTCATCTAGATGCTCCTCCAGATAGATTCGGCGCGAGGCCGGAATCCGATTAATAAATAATGCCTTCGAACAGCTAAATCGAAAAACGCAGGCGGCTAGCGCCGCCTGCGTCAAACGATCGCGCCCTTAGGCTTCGTATTTGCGCATGATTACCGTAGCATTATGGCCGCCGAATCCGAACGAATTCGAGAGCGCGACCTTAATGCCGGCCTTCCTCGCCGTATTCGGTACGTAATCAAGATCCAGCTCGGGATCCTGATTGTCCAAATTGATCGTCGGCGGCAGAATGCCATTCTCCAGCGCAAGGCCGAGAATAACCGCCTCTACGCCGCCGGCTGCGCCCAGCATATGGCCGGTCATCGACTTCGTCGAGCTGACGGCCAGCTTGTAGGCGTGGTCGCCGAACGTCGCCTTAATCGCCGTCGTCTCGGACTTGTCGCCGACAGGTGTAGACGTGCCGTGCGCGTTAATGTACTCGATCGCTTGCGGTTCTACGCCAGCGTCTTTGATTGCTCGCTGCATGCAGCGGGCTGCGCCTTCCGGATCTGGCTCGGTCATATGGTGAGCGTCTCCGCTCATGCCGTAGCCAATCACTTCGGCATAGATGTGCGCGCCGCGTGCCTGCGCGTGCTCAAGCGACTCAAGCACGAGTACGCCGGAGCCTTCGCCCATGACGAATCCGTCACGATCGACGTCGAACGGACGGCTCGCCTTCTCCGGCTCCTCATTGCGCGTGCTCATCGCGCGCATATTGCAGAATCCGGCTACGGCGATCGGCCGGATCGTTGCTTCCGCTCCGCCGCAAATCATGACGTCGGCGTCGCCGCGTTGAATGATCTTGTACGAATCGCCGATCGAATGAGTGCCGGTTGCGCAAGCGGTAACCGTCGTCGTATTCGGGCCTTTGGCGCCGGTCGAGATCGAGATTTGGCCGCTGGCCATGTTGGCGATCATCATCGGAATGAAGAACGGGCTGACGCGGCGCGGGCCCTTCTCCATCAGAATCGTATGCTGATCTTCCCACGTGCCGAGACCGCCGATGCCGGAGCCGACGCTGACGCCGACCCGGTCCGCTTCGACATTCTCGCCGATCTGCAGCTTTGAATCCTTCATGGCATTCAAGCTGGCCGCGAGCGCGAATTGAACGAAGCGGTCCATCCGGCGGGCTTCCTTCTTATCGATACCGAATTCCTCGGGATTGAAATTCTTCACTTCCGCCGCTATCTTCGTCGGATAATCGGCCGTATCGAATGCTTCGATATAGCTAACGCCGGACTTGCCGGCGAGCAGGTTATTCCAGAAAGCTTGAACATCGTTACCGAGTGAGGAGACAACCCCCATGCCGGTAACCACGACGCGCTGTTTCAACCGTTGTTCACCTCTTCAGCTACTTAAAAAAGCTCCGAATGTGGAGAAGTCCCGTTACTGGAACGGGACCTTTGGATCATTAGGCATGAGATTGTATGTAATTTACGACTTCTCCCACCGTTGTGATCTTCTCTGCATCCTCATCGGAGATCTCCAGATCGAATTCATCTTCAAGCTCCATCACGAGTTCGACGACGTCGAGAGAGTCAGCGCCCAAGTCATCCTTGAAATTCGCTTCGTTGGTAACTTCTGCCTCTTCCACTCCCAGGCGTTCGACCACGATGCGCTTTACGCGATCAAATACATCGGACATCCGGTTCACCTCCCTTTTGTATTATACGTGAATCATGGACAAAAAGCCATAGCGTAAACGTTCTCTTCCAGCGGCCGCCAACAGGTTGCCCGCTTGGAAGACAGCGTCACATGTACATGCCGCCGTCTACGTGAAGCGTCTGTCCGGTCATGTAAGCGGCCGCTTCGGAAGCCAGGTAGACGACAGCGTTCGCCACGTCTTCCGGCCGACCCATCCGGCCGAGCGGCACTTGGCCGAGGATGCCTTCGCGAATGTCCGCGGACAGCTTGTCCGTCATATCGGTCTCGATGTAGCCCGGCGCTACGGCGTTAACCGTAATGCTGCGCGAAGCCAGCTCGCGTGCGGCCGACTTGGTCAGGCCGATCACTCCCGCTTTGGAAGCGACATAATTCGCCTGACCCGGATTGCCTAACACGCCGACAACCGAAGAGATGTTGATGATGCGCCCGGAACGCTGCTTCATCATCGGGCGGGTAACCGCCTTGATGCCGTTGAACACGCCCTTGAGATTCGTCTCGATCACGTCGTCGAATTCTTCTTCCTTCATCCGCATGATTAGATTGTCTCGCGTAATGCCGGCGTTATTCACCAGTATATCCAGTTTGCCGAACGTTTCCAGCGTCTTTTGAACCATTGCTTCGAATTCAGCAGATTTGCCTACGTTCGCCCGCACCAGAATCGCCTTGCGTCCCAGCGCTTCGATCGCTTGAGCCGTCTGCGCGGCAGCCGCTTCGCTGCCGGCATAGTTCACCGCTACGTCCGCTCCCGCCTTCGCCAGCGCAATCGCGATGGCGCGGCCGATGCCGCGGGAGGCGCCGGTGACGAGCGCCGCTTTGCCTGTCAGATCCAATTGAGCCATGGACTGCACTCTCCTTTATCGCAGAATCAAGCCAATTCCGCCTCGGCGATCGCCGCCGCGCTGTTAATCGACACGACGCGAACCGTCTTGTCGATCTTCTTGATCAGCCCGGCGAGCACAGTGCCGGAGCCGATCTCGACGAAGGTGTCCACGCCTTCGCCGATCAGGAACTTCACCGTGTCCTCCCATAGGACGGGAGACACGACCTGCTTCACGAGCAGCTCGCGCAGTGCGGCGCCGGACGTGACCGGCGCAGCGCTCACGTTGACGACGACCGGCACGGCCGCGTCGCGGAACTCCGCCTTCGCCAGCTCATGCGCCAGCTTGTCGGCGGCCGGCTGCATGAGCGAGGAATGGAACGGGCCGCTGACGTCCAGCGGGATGACCCGCTTGGCGCCGGCTTCCTTTCCTCGCTCCACCACGGCGGCGACGCCCGCCGCAGTCCCGGACACGACGATCTGTCCGGGGCAGTTCACGTTGGCGAGCTCGACGAGGCCGGCCGAGGCGGAGACGTCGCGGCACAGCGCCTCGAGCGACTCGCGCTCAGCGCCGAGTGCCGCGGCCATGCCGCCTTGGCCGCTAGGCACGGCTTGTTCCATGAACAAGCCGCGCGAGCGAACGAGGCGAACCGCGTCGTCGAACGCGAGCACGCCCGCCGCGACAAGCGCGCTGTATTCGCCGAGGCTGTGCCCGGCGACATAATCGGGTGTTACGCCGCGCTGCTTGAACGCTTCCAGCAGCGCGATGCTCGTCGCCAGCAGCGCCGGCTGCGTGTTCGCCGTCTGGCGCAGCTGCTCGTCCGGGCCTTGGAATGCCAGGCCCGACACCGAGAAGCCGAGCGCCCGATCCGCTCGGTCGAAGATGTCGCGGGACGCGGGGTACTGCTCATAGGCGTCCTGTCCCATTCCGACGGCCTGCGCTCCTTGGCCGGGGAATACAAATGCGATTTTGCCCATCGGTTATCCCTCCACCTTGAATTTATACTTCTAGGCGAGCAGAAGGGCCTCCTGCCTTGCCTTTACCATACGAGCACCGAAGCGCCCCAGGTGAGCCCGCCGCCGAAGCCGACCATGACGAGCCGGTCGCCTTCCTTCAGGCGCCCTTCCTCCACCGCTTCCGCCAATGCGACAGGGATAGATGCAGCCGACATGTTGCCGTAGCGGTCGATGTTGATCGCGCACTTCTCCTCCGGCAAGTTCAGCCTCTCCACTGCCGACTGAATGATGCGGATGTTCGCCTGATGCGGAATGAGCAGATCGATGTCATCCTTGCCGAGGCCTGCCATCTCCAGCGCTTCTTCCGCTGCGCCGCCCATGATGCGAACCGCGAATTTGTACACGTCGCGTCCGTTCATATAGAGATAGTGCTTGCCTTCGGCCACAGTCTCCGCCGTGGAAGGCAGCCGCGAGCCTCCGCCCGGGATGTTGATCAGATCGCCGCCGCTTCCGTCTGCTCCGAGCTTGAACGATTGGAAGCCTCGGCCTTCCGGCACCTGGCCTAGCACGACAGCGCCCGCGCCGTCGCCGAACAGGATGCACGTGTTGCGGTCCGTATAATCGGTAATGCGCGACAGCGTCTCCGCTCCTACGACTAGAACGTATTTATAAGTCCCCATGGCGATGAAGCCGGATGCATTAGCCAGTCCGTAGATAAAGCCGGAGCAAGCGGCTGACAAGTCATAAGCCGCCGCGTTCTTCGCTCCCAGCTTCTCCTGCACGAGGCAAGCCGTCGAAGGGAAGAACATGTCGGGCGTAATTGTGCATACCACTATCAGGTCCAGTTGGTCAGCCGTAATGCCCGCTGCCTTGAGCGCTTGCACAGAAGCTTCGTAAGCAAGATCGGACGTCGCTTGATCCGCGGCGGCGATACGGCGTTCCCGGATCCCCGTGCGGGTCACGATCCACTCGTCGTTCGTCTCCACCATCGTCTCCAACTCTTGGTTGGTCAAGCGGCGCTCGGGGCTGTACTTGCCCGTTCCCAGAACGCCTACGGGAATACCCTTCATGCGTCTTCACTCACTTTCCGCCGAATTCGTCGGCTATTGCCGCGATGAGACCGTTCTGAATCGCCGTCCGCGTATGGCGAATAGCGTTCTTCGTCGCCAGGGCGTTCGAGGAACCGTGGCTCTTCACGACAAGCCCGTTCACTCCTAGCAAGGGAGCGCCGTTATGTTCGCGGTAATCGACCAGTTGCTTGACTCTTCTGAGGCTTGGTTTAAGGACGGCAGCCGCCAGCTTGTTCATCAGCGAAGAGGTCATCTCCGCCTTCAGCACCTTGAACAACGAGTCGCCGGCGCCCTCCAGCGCTTTGAGCAGAATATTGCCCGCGAATCCGTCGCAGACGAGAACATCGCAGTTGCGCTCCAGCACATCCCGCGCCTCCACGTTGCCGATGAAGTGAATCGGAGCCTGCTCCAGCAGCTCGAAAGCCACCTTGGTCAATTCATTGCCCTTGCCTGCTTCCGTCCCTACATTCAGCAGGCCGACGCGAGGCTTCGATATCCCGTGCACCTTCTGCCGGTACAAGCTGCCCATCATGGCGTACTGCAGCAGATGTTCCGGCTTGGCGTCCATGTTGGCGCCAAGATCGAGCGTAAGAACTCCAACCTTGTCAATCGACGGGATAATCGACGTCAGCCCGGGGCGTTCAATGTCCTTCATCCGCCCGACCACGAGCAGCCCCGCCGTCATCAGCGCGCCGGTGTTGCCCGACGAGATCATCGCGTCTGCTTCGCCTTCCTTGACGAGGCGCGCTGCGACGACCATCGAGGAGTTCGGCTTGCGCCGAACTGCACGTACAGGCTCGTCATCCGCTTCGATCGTCTCCAGCGCTTCCACGACCGAGATATTAGATGGACGGCCGCTGCCTAGCAGCGGCTGAACAACATCCGGTTTGCCTACCAGCAGAAGCTGCGTATCCGGCCATTCCTTCGCGGCTGCTAGCGCCCCTTCTACCGGCGCATGAGGCGCGAGGTCGCCCCCCATCGCGTCAATCGCGATTTTCATGCGCTTCTTCTCCTCCTACCGATTCCATGCTGTCCGCGGCGCGTGAACGGTATATGACGAAGTATCCTTGGAAGACCATCTCGTCGCCGACGTACGTGCACACTTCTACTTTAGCCTTTCCTTTCTGGGAACCGCCAGACCTGACATAGGCTTTCGCGATGCACTTCTCCCCAAGCCGGGCCGGACGAAGGAACCGAATATCGGCGGAAGCCGTCAAGGCGATCTCGTCGTTGATCACGGCTACCGCAAGCGAATTCGCCTGAGCGAACACATGATGCCCGCGAGCGATGCCGCTGCGGGAGAAGACATGTTCTTCGCGGATCTCGAACAGCGAGATGCCGCTCTTGTCCAATTGCAAATCCACCACTTCGCCAATGACCTCATGCAGAGGAAGCGACCGTACCGGATCGTATGACCGTTCCGCCATCACCTTGAGCCTCTCCCGAAGCTCGGGAATGGCAAGCTCCAACCGGTCCAGCCGGATCGTCTGAATGCTCACCTTCAGCAGCCTAGTCAGCTCGCGGTCGGTCAGAAACGGATTGTCCTCGATAAGCCGGCTTAGCTCTTGATGGCGCTGACGTTTCGGAAGCCGTTCCATGCCGTCACCGCCTTATAGGTTTATATTGATACCTGGTGCCAATTCTAGATAAAGAAAAACGCGCCAGACGCCAGTCACGCCGAGACGCGTTATCTCCATTAGTGCATTATTGCTTGATGACCTCGCGGGCCTTGTAAGTTCCGCATACTTTGCAGACGCGGTGCGCAAGCTTCAGCTCGCCGCATTGATCGCACTTAACCATACCCGGGACAACCAGCTTGAAATGCGTGCGGCGCTTGTTTTTGCGGGATTTCGATGTTTTACCAAAAGGGACTGCCATGTTCCCACCTCCTTATCAGAGTCGAAGCTGCCTAGATCGGCGTTCATCGTCGTGTCGAAAATCACTACTGGCCGAACCAATCCTTAAGCGAAGCGAGCCGCGGATCGATCTTCTCCGTACTGCAACCGCATTGCTGTTCGTTGCGATTCGTCCCGCATTCCGGGCACAGACCTTGACAGTCTTCCCGGCAGATCGGAGCAAGCGGCAAGTGAAGCAGCAATTGTTCTTCTACGTACGGGCGAAGCTCGAGCCGTTCTCCCTGTATCGGCACGAATTCTTCGTCATCCTGTTCGCCGGAATCGGCCGTTTCTTTGGAGACAACCTTGAAGGTTTCTCGGAACGGCACGTCCATCTCCTGCTCGATCGGATCGAGACAGCGGGAACAGAACAACTGAACCTTGCAGGCGATCGTTCCCGTCACTTCGATCGTCCGGTCAACGTAGTAGGCGGTTAATTCCGCAGTCAAAGGACCCAGAGGCTTCACGTCTCGCATTCCAGCGAAGATCGGCGCAGCATCGAAGGTTTCTTTTAACGTTACCGGTTCTTTGCGAAGAGCCAGTTCTTGAACGTTTAGCAGCATCCATATCACTCCAAACAAACAAAAGTTATTATATCTTTCGACGAACGCTTTTGTCAACCAGAACGCGTCCGCTTCGAACTTCCTTCCTGTCTCGTGTTATATTGATACTAGACCAAACTTCCGAATGAAGGAGCATGACATGCGTACCGTCGGGCTTATCGTCGAATACAACCCGCTTCATAACGGACATTTATATCATATACAACAATCGGTGAAAATAACGGGAGCCGACGCGGTCGTGGCCGTCATGAGCGGCCACTTCCTGCAGCGCGGCGAGCCGGCTCTGGCCGACAAGTGGGCGCGGGCCGAGATGGCGCTTCGCGCCGGCTGCGACCTGGTGCTGGAGCTGCCCGCCGCGTACAGCTCCCAGCCTGCGCAGTGGTTCGCGCACGGCGCCGTCGCCATTCTGCATGCGACGGGCGTCGTCGACGCGCTCTGCTTCGGCAGCGAGAGCGGCGACGCCGAGACGCTGGTCCGCATCGCGGACCGGCTGGCGGAGGAGCCCGAAGAAGTCGGCGGCCAGCTCGCCCGGCTTCTGAAGGAGGGTCTGCCTTACCCCGCCGCTTACGCGGAGGCGGTCCGCCGCTATTTGCGCGCGGCGGGCGCCGGCGGCGACGCCGAGTATCGGCTCGACCAGCCGAATCATACGCTCGGCCTCCACTACCTGCTCGCCTTACGGCGTCTGGGCAGCCCGATCGAGCCTTATTCCATCCGCCGTGAACGCTCCGAGTACAGCCAGACCACCATTACCGACGCCGCGATCGCCAGCGCGACGGCGCTGCGGCAGCTGCTCGGCCAGTCCGGCCAATTGGCGGACCTCGCCCCCTATGTTCCCTCTTCCACATTGGAAATATTGGAGCGCGAAGCCCGCGAGGGACGTTCGCCGGTTACTTGGGAATCGTTCTCCGGACCGTTGCTCCATCAACTATATCGGGCGGACGCCGCGGAGCTTGCCTCCTATGCGGAGGTAACCGAGGGCCTCGAGCATCGGATTGTCCGGAGCTTGTCGCTGCTGCCGGAGCGAACCGTCGAGAGCTTGCTCGATACGCTCAAGACGAGACGCTATACCCGCACGAAGCTGCAGAGAACGCTGCTGCGCATTCTGCTCGGGCACCGCAAGGAAGACTTGTCCGCCGCCGCGCTGGCGTCCGGCATCGGCTATATCCGCGTCCTGGGCTTCACGGCGACAGGGCGTGAACTGCTTCGCCGGATGAAGCGGACATCGGCCGTGCCCGTCGTCCAATCCGCCGCGGACGGCCCCTGGCCCTATCTTGCCATGGACGCGCGGGCGACGGCCGTGTATTCGCTTGCGTTCAGCGATTCCAATCCGCGGCTTGCCATGCGCGACTTTACCAAGCCGCCTGTGCAATTTTAAGAAGCTTGCCGTCCCTTAGTCGGCAGATGCCGATACTCGACGCCTGTCTTTTCCATACTTGACATCTGCCTTCTCAGACTCGACGCCCGCCTCCCCCGAGCTCCCCCCTCGCTTGGACTAGATGGTGGTCTATCGCCGGACAAGCGCGCGTACATTGAGATAGGCGCCGCCTCTCCGCTCAGCGCCTCCTCGTCCGCTTCGGCCGTCTTCTGCCGCCGGATGAGGCAACCCTTACCGTCCGGGAGGAATGCCGTCATGTCCGATGCTCCCCCTCGCGCCCGTCCTGCCAAGTGGCAGCGATCGCTCTCCATTGTGTCCGGGGCTTGCGCGCTTATGCTCGTCATTGGCATCGTCCAATCGCCCGACGAAGCGTTCCGCGCTTCCCTTGCCGGGCTGCAAATATGGTGGCAAACGATCTTTCCGGGGATGCTGCCTCCGCTCATGCTGGCCGAATTGCTCGCGGCATCAGGCCTGCTTCACGGTCTGGGAGCGCTGTGCGAGCCCGCCGTCCGGCGCCTGTTCAAGCTCCCCGGCTCAGCCGGATGGGCCATTGTGTTCGGCTGGACGGCCGGGCTGCCGGCCGGCGCCAAAGAAGCCTCCCGCCTACGCGACAAGGGACTTGTGCGCGACCCCGACATGGACACGCTGCTGCTCGTCTCCCATCTGCCGAATCCCTTTCTCATCGTAATTATTGTCGGCAGCGGCTTCTTGCACTCACCCGCTTACGGGTGGGCCATCGTGCTCGGTCTCTGGCTATCCGCCATTGCCGCCGGATTCCTCTGGGCGCGCATCGCCAAGCCTTCCGCGCCAGCCGTTCCTCCATCTCTCGCGGCGGGAGAGCCTCGCGCTCTGTTCGCTAGAGTAGCCCGCATCATCAGAGAAGCCCGCGAGGAAGACGGACGCCCCTTCGGCAAGCAGATCGCCGATGCCGTCAGCCACGCTGTTGCGCTTCTGCTCGCCGTTGGCGGGCTAATTATCATGAGCTCCCTCTTGCTTCGGATGCTCCAGCTCGCTTGGCCCGAGGCCGATGCTTGGCTGGCTATCCCCGGCCTGTATGAGCTGCACCTCGGCGCTTACGAGACAAGCCGCTCTCCGCTCTTCGACGCTTCGCCCGTCCATGCCGTGTCGCTTCTCGCCGCCGTGCTCGCGTGGACCGGCTGGAGCGGCTTGCTGCAAGCGCGCGCCGCCCTCGGAGCCTCGGCGGCTTTTCCCTGGGCCCGCTTCATCGCAAGCAAGCTGCTTCATGCCGCTCTAGCGCTAGCCTTCACCTTCCCGCTGGCTTACGCTGCTCGCGAAGGCTCCCTGTCCCGCTTCGCCCCGTCGCTGTCGGTGTTCGCCGCCGGCCCCGACAGTTCGGGCTGGGGCGGCGCCTTGCCGTCCGGCCTGCGTATCTTCTCGGAGATGACGCTCGTCTCGCTCGCTTCCATCGCCGTGTTCCTGCTGCTCGCTCTGATCGCCGCCCTAATCCGGCCATCCAAACGCCCGCCCGGTCCCGGCAACAAGCGGCGGCGTTAATCTTTTGCTTTATAAGCCGCACTGCTATCCGAACGCTCTCCCGCAACACGCAGTGTACATTTTCACACTTTTGGGGCACTCTCCCCTCTCCTCAGCCACTTATTTTATTCCAATTTTCGATTGACATACGAACTTATGTTCGTTATTATTTTGATGAGAACATTTTTTTCCTTTTTCTCGTGATTAGGAGGGCCCGACATGAACCATTTATTCGCCGATTCCTTCGATGCCCGATTCGATTCGGAAGCCGCGTGCATTGAATGGCTGTTCCAGATTCGCTGGCCGAACGGTTTTGAATGTCCTAGCTGCGCCCATTCTCATGCAACCGTCATCTCGACTCGCCGTCTCCCTTTGTATGAATGCCGCCGTTGCCTTCGCCAGACCTCTCTTACGGCAGGCACGATCCTGGAGAAGAGCCGCACGCCTCTTCGCAAATGGCTCTACGCGATGTGGCTGATGTCCCAGCCTGAGCAAGGAATTAACGCGGTCCGCCTGCAATCCCTTCTGTCCGTCACGTATAAGACGGCATTCTATATGCTGCGCAAACTTCGTCTCGCCATGGGATCTTTGGAGGCTCAGCCTGCTTTGTCGGGAAGCGTACAAGCGGGCCTCGACTATTTGGGACGCGGAATCCTATCGGTTCAAGAAGCAGCCGAGGGGCGCAAGACGCCGATTATGACGGCCGTTGCCATGGATACTACCGGCTGTTTGAATCAAGTCGCTCTAGCTGTCGTTCCCCCAGCGTTTGTGCGGGATCGTTGCCTGCTTCCAGTTGGAAAAATTCATTTTGCGGAGCGTTATATTGACCCGAACGCAACGTCCGCTGTTATCGCCGATTCCCTTCTACGCACGAACCGTCAATTCGTGAACCTCCGAATCTACGGCCATAGCTTCCGCGATTGGATGCTCCAGACGTTTCACGGACTTGGCGGCGGCTACTTGCAAACTTATCTCGACGAGTTTGTCTTTCAGGTGAATGCATCGCTGCAAGGCGTCCCGCCCTTCGAGAAATTATCGTATTTAAGTATGCGCCCTGCTCATCCTTACGTTCGCTCACCACGTTCCGTTAGACCATCCCTCGCAGCATAGAATAATTGTGTTTCTTGCTTATTCCTGTTTCCTGCGTATGTATGTATATATGTATGTGTTATTTTTCTTGCATCTTTATAAAGTGTCGGCTCGATACTGAGTTAAGGGGAGAGCGTTCAAAAAGCCTAGAAAATGATGGTTTGCTTGCACTGTCTTTGCAAAAAACAAAGAAGCCGCCAGCGGCCGCTTCTTGATAATGTGCTATTTGGTATATGGCATGCATGCGGTCGATATTAAGACTGCGCTCCGTACTTGCGGCGCATTGCCGCTTCGACGGCCGGCGGCACGAGATCCTGCACCTCTCCATCGAATTTGGCGATCTCCTTGACGATGCTGGAGCTCAAATAAGAATACTTCGGGTTCGTCATCATAAAAATAGTTTCGATGCCTTCGTCGAGCTGACGGTTGGTGGACGCCATCTGAAGCTCGTACTCGAAGTCTGTTACCGAACGGATGCCCCGGACGATCACTTGGGCGTCTCGGGATCGCATGTAGCGGACAAGCAGGTCCCTAAAGTAGTCGACCTTCACATTCGGCAAGTCTCTCGTTACTTCTTGGAGCAGCACAACCCGCTCTTCCACGGTAAAGAGCGGGTTCTTGGATGTATTGTTCAACACCGCTACGATTAGCGTGTCGAACTGCTTCGCCGCTCTGCGAATGATGTCTAGATGCCCGAACGTGACCGGATCGAAACTTCCCGGATAAACCGCAACGCGGTGTTCCCCTTCTTGCCTCGTCATTGCGCTTCTCCCCCATAGCTATAAATGGATAGTGCGGTGTCTCCATATGCGGCATGCCTTCTGCGGAGGAATTCACCGATCCGTTCGCCGTATTCGAATTCCGACGAATGCTCCACAACGGCGACTGCGCCCTCTGCTACGAGACCGCGCGATGCCATATCGTTCAACAGCTCGTCGCAGTCCCGCATAATATAAGGCGGATCCAGGAAGATGAGATCGAACCGCGCTTCCCTTTTCTCCAATAACTTGATTGCCTTGCGGGCATCGTTCCGGTACACCTCCGCACGATCCAGGCAGCGGGTCGCTTCCAGGTTGCGTTTGACGACCTCCACGCTGCGCGGATTGGCGTCGACGAAGACGCAATGTCCAGCCCCTCGGCTTAACGCTTCGATGCCTAGTCCGCCAGTTCCGGCGAATAGGTCGAGCACCTCTTCCCCGTCAAAGTACGGACCGATCATGCTGAACAACGCTTCTTTGACTTTGTCCGTGGTTGGACGTGTCGTTTGGCCGGGGACCGCTTTGAGCGGTCTTCCCTTCGCTTCTCCGGATATGACTCGCAAGTTCGCATCTCTCCCAAACAAATAAACCGCCGCAGCTTACGCGCTCGTCCGCGGTTCCATCTGTGCTATGTTACCACATTCCGACACGCGGCAAAAGCGACGCTTCCCTTGCGACAATAAAAAAAATCGAGCCCCGTCTCGCGACGAGGCCCTCATGGGAGAGGAGAAACCGGACGAAGAGCTTATGGGGAAACGTAAGTCTTCTCCGCGGTTGTCCCCGGCGTTATTAGCGCCGGTACTACCATTGTGGCCCAACCCGCGGGAATTATACCTCCCGGCCGCAAAATTTAGGGATAATTGCGACCTGCCAATTGACGGTCAAAATTTTCAGCAGGCGCAACGCGCCCCTCCTATAAAGCGTATTAATGTATAATTCAGGAAGGGAGGGGAGTCTTGTTGGCGCCTATCTCGGAAGCTTCATCGTTATTCTCCGGCTTGTTTGTGTTCTTCCTGCTGTTATCCGTTATTCTGTTCATCATCCATATTGTGATTTGCGTTTGGGCCTACCGTGATTGCATGAAGAAAGGGCGAAGTCCCGAATTCGCCTTACTCGTCTTGATTGGGTTATTTTTCTTCCCTGTCATGGGATTGATCGTTTATTTGCTCATCCGCAACGAGAGCAGCCGCGGTCCCTACAACCGGTATTGACCGGTATTGACCGCGGGTTCCGCTCAGAGGTTCGGTCTGCTTGGACCGGAGGTTTAGCCTATTAGCCAAGCGCTCGGCCCTCTTAGACCTTAGGCTTAGCCTGCTTCAGGCCATGCGCTCAGTCTTGCTTGGGCCGCAAGCCTGTCTTGGCGTACTCGCTCATCCATCGGATGGGATCGCCGAAATATCTCGCCAGGCGCACGCTGATCTCCGAGCGCATAACCTCGCGAACGATGCCGAGGCGATCCTCGTAACCGCGGCAGACAAACCGGTGGTATACGACCAAGTCTACCTGTTCGTCACCAATGACTCTAATCCTTCGCCGGCTCAATTCGCGGCGAAGATCGTACATATCCCGGCTGATCCGGTTCGCGATCGCCTCCGCTACTGCCAGGAAAGGGCGCTTCATGACGTTGGATGAGCGCTTCAGATCCTCCATATTCTTCTCTACGATCGTCAGCATATGGGGCAGCAAAATGTAGTCCCGGATCATCGTCAGCTCTTCCGGCGTAGGACGTCCGGACAGCTTCTCTCCCCTTCGCGCTTCATATTGCTCCTGATGCTCGGTCAGCAGCATCTTGGACTTCCACCGCTCGTTCCCATCTAGTTTGCTCATTACTTATAGTGGCCCCCGATCTGCCCGGCCCTCTCCCGCGCCACGCCCGACGCCAACAAAGAAGATGCCCGCATGACTGCGGCGCTGCCATAGCGGTCTTTGATCCTGTCGGTCGCCCGCTCCATGCGGTAAGTGGCGGCCCTGTCTTCGAACAATGTCAGTTGAAACACGCTGTCGTCGGATAAGTCGGTCAGCGCCACACTCAAACGGCTAACTGGCATGCCGCTCCAATGATCGACGAACAGCTTGTGCGCCGCCGCCGCAATCTCATGCGTCAGCGAGCTCGGCTGCGGCAGCGTGATTTGACGGCTGAAGCCGGCTGATCGCTCGCCGTCCGTCTCGGAGGCCGCCACCGACACGACCCGCCCCATCCGCCGATGGCGCCTGCTCCGGCGGCACACCTCGACAACAAGCTCCAGCAGAACCGTCTCGATATCTGCCAGCGTACGATATAAATTGCTTCGAAGCGCCTTCCCATGGCTGATCGACTTCAGCTCGCCGCGAATATCCGCCACGACAGGGCTCGGATCGATGCCGCGCGCGGTCTGCCAATAATATTCCGCTTGAATGTCGCTCTGCTTCTTCATCTCCCGGCGCATCCGCCGCTTGAATTCGCCCAACTCCAGGCGGGCGATGTCGCCGATTGTCGGCAGACCCATGCGCAGGAAGTGCTTCGTCATTCGGGAGGCTACCATGAACATCTGATGCACAGGGAGCGTCCAAAGGTCCTTGGCCATGTTCCCTGGACCGAGCCGATAAATGCCGTCGGGCCGCTTCTTCGCGAAATTATCGGTGGCCATCTTCGCGAGAATCTTGGTCGGGCCGACGCCCACTCTTGACCAGACGCCCGTAGCCAGCTGAATCTGCGTCTGGATCAGACGCGCAATCTCTTCGGCCGACCCGAAGGAGGAATGCGAGCCTGTGACGTCAAGGAACTGCTCGTCGATGCTGTAGGGCTCCACCTGATCCGTAATGGATTCGAATATCTCCGTGATCAGAAGCGAATACGATATATAGGTCTGCATCCGCGGCCGAACGACGACCAGCTCCGGACACTTGGCCAGCGCCTCGCCGACCCGTTCCGCCGTCGTCACCCCGCGCGCCTTGGCGATCGGGCAGGCGGCCAGAATGATGCCGGATCTGCGCTCGGGATCCCCTACCGCTACAGGCTTGCCCTGCAGATCAGGATGCGCGGACTTCTCGATCGACGCGTAGAAGGACTGTCCGTCCACGAGGAGAATGGTGCGTTCAGGAGGCATGCCGCGTCACCAACTGCACAGCCAAAATCCGGCTAAGCTCAAAGCTGCGGGGCTGCCGCTTGTCGGCGTCGTAGGCTCTTACCGTTCCGGACCGGATGCCGAGCACGCGAATCGTCCGCTTGCTGAAGCTCCCGTTCTTATCCACATACACAATGACGACCATACGCCCGATGTATTTATCCATGGACATGGTCTGCGCCTCCAATCAATAGGAACGTTTGTTCTCATTATAACCAGAATGCTTGTTCGTATTCAAGAGGTAAAAAAACGCGCAACCATACAAAAACAGCCATTCCGACAATGAATGCCGGAATGGCTGATGATTGCACAGCGCTGCGCTGCAGCATATTTTATTCCTCTGCCCCGTTAATGAACCGTTCGGTTCGAAGATACACGCTGTCGTCGCCAACGACGACAAGTACATCGCCAGAACCCAGAACCACGTGAGGCCCGGGGGAGATGAAGACGTTCGTTCCTCTTCGCAGAGCGATAATCGTAGCTCCCGTATTCTGCCAGAACTGCAGCGCGCCGATCGTCATGCCGGCGACCGGAGAGTTCTCCCCGATCTTGATCTCGACGGGATGGTAGGGCTTTAAATTTTTTAACCGATCGGAAGCTTCGACGATGCCGGCCAGCAGAGACTCGAATTTGCGGTCGAGCTCCTTCTTCTCTCTCAGCAGAAGCTCCAAGTCCTGCTTGAGCGAATACGCCGTTTTCAAATAGCCGTTCTTCGTAATGTATTCGTTCGCGTTCACATCGGACGTGACCAGAACTTCTTTGCCCTGGGACACGTCGACAATATTCTCGTCCTTCAGCAGGCTGAGCGCCTTGCGAATCGTCTCCGGCGACACGTGGTAATGGCTTGATAATATAGTTCTTCCAGAAATTTTGCACCCAACCGGAAATTCTCCGCTAACAATTCGCTGCGCGATATCGAGCGCAATTGATTTATAACCGGCCTTCTCCACCTATGACGGCACCCTCTCATCTGCAATGCGCCGGCCCAGCTGGCGAACGGCGTCGATACCTAAATTAGAATACTGCGAAGCTCGTTCGAAGTAAATATCCAAAATAGAGCGCCGCGGCCGGGATGATTTTGCGTTGGTTTCCCTATACAATAGAATGCGATTACTTATCTAAGAACATGCGGGAGAGATGAATCAATGCGGACAACCGATCAAGTCAAACGAAAATACAATGAACTAGCAGCGCAAAAGCAAACGCTCGAAGAGAAGCTGGCCGCTGCAGACCCTGCCGGCGAGACCGCAAATCTCGAAGCTCGAATCGCCCGGCTGGAGGAGCAGATGCTGCTGCTTGAGTGGGTGCTGAACGAGCCGATGGGAAGCTACCACGGGTAAGATTGGCTGTGGTGGCTTACTGGAACTCAGGAATATCCCGCGGCCGGACAACGTCTGTTGCCGCGCTTTATGCATGCTCTCCCCTCAGCTCAGGATGGAAGCGAATAGACGGAACAGAAGAGCGGAAGAACGGACCAAGCAAGCCGTGCCAGCGAGCGATACCTGAGCTAAGGGGAGAGCGGCAATAAAGCGAAAAAAAACAAAAGGCAAGGCCCTGTGCCTTATACGAAAAATAGCCCGCCTCCGCTCGAAACGGGGCGGGCTTGCGTATGACCAAGCCGGCTTGTGTACGGTCGCAGGCCAGCCTTGCGTATTGTCGGCAGGCGGGCGAAAGACGGGCTTGCCTATGGCAGATGGGCGGTCAACGGGCAGCCGTTGATCGAAGCAGCTCCAGCACTTCCTCCTTTAGCCGGACGAATGCCGGCTCCTTCCAGACGTCCGCCCGGCGCGGCCGCTCGAACGGGACCTTGATCTCCCGCAGCACCCGCGCGGGCGCGCGCGACAGCACGTAGATGCGGTCCGACAGCGTCAGCGCCTCCTCAATGCTGTGCGTGACGAACAGCACCGAGCGGCGCTGCTCCTCCCACAGCCGGAGCAGCCACGCCTGCATGTCCGCCCGCGTCAGTGCGTCCAATGCGGCGAACGGCTCGTCGAGGCACATGACGTCGCGGGGCATCAGCAGCGCGCGCAGGAAGGAGACGCGCTGCTGCATCCCGCCCGACAGCACGTGCGGGTATTCCCCTGCGACATCCGCGAGCCCGATACGCTCCAGCCACTGCGCTGCCAGCGCAGCGGCTTCCTGCGCGCCGAGGCCTGCCGTCGTCAGCGCGGAAGCGACATTCGCGGCCACCGACAGCCAAGGGAACAGCGACGCTTGCTGCGGCATGTAGCTGATATGGCCGCGCTCGCCCGTCGTATCTCGGCCTCCGATGCGGATCGTGCCCGCATCCGGCCGCTCCACGCCGCCGATCAGGCGGAACAGCGTCGACTTGCCGCTGCCGGACGGGCCGATCAGCGTCACGAACTCGCCCTCCCGGACGTGCAGCGAGATGCCGTCCAGCACAAGGTGCGGGCGCTTGTCGCGGACGTAGCTCTTGCCGATACCGGTCAGCTCCAGCTTCACCTGCGCCGACCCGCCCGCGCTCAAGCTTATGCAGTCGCTCATGCGCTCCTCCCTCCTTGCGCGGCCTGCCGCCCCGGCCGCCAGCGGATCGCCAGCCGCTCCAGCAGCGCGGCGGCGCCGTAGAACAGCAGCGCCAGCGCCACGATGCACGCGATCGCGGAGAACACGCCGGGCGTGTCGTAGCCCTTCGACTTCAGCACGAGATAGTGGCCGATCCCCTCGCTCGATCCGAGCCATTCCGCTACGATAACGGCCGTGATGCTGTACGTGGCGGTCAGCTTCAGCCCGGTGAAGAACGACGGCAGCGAGGCTGGCAGTTCAAGCCGCCACAGCACTTCCCAGCGGCTCGCGCCGATCATCGCCAAATATTCGCGCAGGTGCGGCTCCGCCTGCCCGAGGCCGGACAGCATCGACCAAGCGATCGGGAAGAAGCAGACGAGCACGAGCAGTATGAGCTTCGGCAGCAGGCCGAAGCCGAACCAGACGATCAGCAGCGGACCGAGCGCGATCAACGGAATATTTTGCGTAATAATAATGATCGGGGACAGAGCGGCGCGCACGCCGGGAATGAGATGGAACAGCAGCGCCGCCGCCACGCCGATGACGATGCCGAGCCCGATGCCCTTCAGCGCGAGCCGCAGCGTGAACCACACTTGGCTCCACAACCGGGAGCTGTCGTCCCACATATTGTGCGCGATCGCCGACGGAGCCGGAAGAATCCACGGATCGACGCCGCCTAGCTTGCAGATGAGCTGCCAGACCAGGACGAGCAGCGCCAGCGCGCCTGCCGGGAGCCAGAACCGCTGCAGCAACGTTCTACTGGCCATCGGGGTACTTCTGCAGCAGCTTTGCCATCGAGGCTTCGCCGCTTCCGCTGACGGATAGCTTGATTTGCGACAGCACGGACGGGCTTCCGATCTCGAACATCGCCGCGTTCATCCGCTTCACAATGTCCAGCAGCTCGTCCAGATCGCCTTCCATCGTCGTCTCCAGCGGCCCTACGCGATAAGGAACGCCGGACTCCTTGATGATGTCGATCGCACGGTCGACGTACGGAATGATGTCGGTGTCCCCTGCCTTCAGCTTCGGCAGGATTTGAATGCTCAGCAGCGCTTGCGCCATGTCGAATTCCTCCTCATTGATTATCGAATGATATGTAGGAAGGCCGGCGGCCGGCGCCGGCTTCAAATCACGAATTTTGCGGCAGAAAATCGTTCGTGTACATCGCGTCGTAGTCGAGCTCTTGCGTCAGCACTCCGTGCTCCTTCAAGAACTCGGCGTAGCCGGACCACACTTCTTCCTTCTGCAAGCCCCATTGCGATGCGTCGTCCTGGTACCTCGGGCTCAGCCACTCCTGGCTCGCCTTCACGAGATCGGCGTTCAGGTCCGGCACCGCCTTCAGCAGAATGTCCGCCGCCTCGTCCGGATGGTCGATCGCGTATTGGTAGCCCTCGGCCGCCCCTTCGACGAACGCCCGCACGACGTCCGGCTCGTTCTGGATCAACTTCTCGCTCGTCTCGAGCACCGGCGTGTAGTAGTCCAGCCGCTGGTCGAAGTCCTTCAGATAGACCATGTTCAGCTTCATGCCGCGCTGCTCAGCCTCGATGCCGGTCCACGCGTAGAAGATCCATTCAAAGTCGATATCCTTCGTAACCGCGGTGAAAAAGTCTGCCGTGCCCGCGTTGACGAACTTCACTTGGCCGACATCCGCCCCCTGCTGCTTCATCATGGAGCCGATGACCGCTTCCTCAGCGGGCGAACCCCATCCTCCGTAAGCATGCCCTTCAAAGTCCTTGGGTTCCTTAATATTCTTCTCCTCCGGGGAAGCGAATCCCGACGTATTGTGCTGAATGATGGCCGCCAGCGAGACAAGCGGTACGTTCTGCTCGCGGGCCAGCGTCAGCCCTTCCTGAGCGCCAATGCCGAACTCGGCCGCGCCGCTCGCCACCATGGCGTCCGCGCCGCTCTCCGGCGGCTGGACGATATCGACCGTAAGACCCCGCTTCTCCCAATAGCCGTTAGCGGCCGCTACATACAGCCCCGTATGGTTCGTGTTCGGCGTCCAGTCGAGGACGACCTTCACTTCACCCAGCGACGCAGGCGCGGACGCAGAAGCCGATGCCGCGCCTGAAGGCGACGGGGACGATGCCGGCGAAGACGCCCCGCCGTCGTTCGAGCCGTTGTTGCCGCAGCCCGCCAGAATGGCAACGGCCGCCAGCGCGGCGATCCCCTTGCCTTTCCAGGCTAACCTGTTTCCTAGTGACCCAAGCCTTTTCGATCCAATCTCTCCCATTCTCATTCTCCCTCTCTCTGCACTCAAAATGCGAGACGCCACCCCACGCGACCTAAGCGCAACAAAAGACGCCCTCCGACAAGCCGGAGGGCGCCTGAACGCACATTCGGTAGCGGCACGCCTATCACGCATGCGTACCGCTATCGAATCGCAAACGCGAAGGGACGCCAACAACATGCTGCGCCCCAACGGTTATATGTGCAAATCACTGCCTCCGCTGGAATTATCCAGATCAGGTCTGACGGTCGAAAGCGGATTAGCTTCCCTCTCAGCCAAGTTCCCTCAGCTCCCGCGTTACGTATTCGGTTATTAACGTCTCGCCCTTCATCATAAACGTTTGGCGCGGAGCGGTCAACCTTTTTTGCTATAATGAGAGCAGATGCGCCCGCTGCGGCGCCAGCAAGGAGGAGATCTCCCGTGTGCGGAAGATATACCATTACGATCGCTCTCGAAGAGCTGCTTGCTAGATACGAAGCTGAGAATGCGCTGGCTTCCGGCTACGAGCCGCGCTACAATGTAGCGCCCGGCCAGCTCGTGCCTGCCGTCATTGCCGGCGCGCAGCGCAATCGGCTCGGCATGCTGAAGTGGGGGCTCGTCCCTCCGTGGGCGGACGACCCGAAGATCGGCAATCGCATGATCAATGCCCGCGCGGAGACAATTGCGCTGCGCCCCGCTTATCGGGACGCTTACCGCAGCAGACGCTGCCTCATTCCTGCGGACGGCTTCTACGAGTGGCAGAAGCTGGATAACGGGAAGAAACGCCCGATGCGCATTACGCTGCGCGGAGGCGGGCTGTTCAGCCTCGCCGGCTTGTACGAGACGTGGACGGTGCCAGACGGCAGCAAGCTGCATACGTGCGCCGTGCTGACGACGAAGCCGAACCGGCTGATGGCGGACATCCATGACCGGATGCCGGTCATTCTCCGGCCGGAAGACGAAGCGCTGTGGCTCAACCGCCGTGTATGGGATGCTTCCAGGCTTGAGCAGCTGATGATGCCCTATCCGGCGGAAGAGATGGAGGCTTATGAAGTCGGCCAGGCGGTAGGCCATGCCGCGAACGACAGTCCGGCTTGTATCGAACGAATCGCGAAGTGAAGACATGGGGCTCTCCCTCAGCCGTCCGAGATGGCTTGGGAGGGCCCCTTCTTCTATCGCATTCGAGCCTGTCCCAACAACATTCCGCTCTTACCTGGATTGGTTTGTCCATACCTCACCGGACACGTTCTCATAGAATACTTTAGCCTCATTTGAAAGGAGGTGGAATATCTATGGGAACATTCCTTGACCAGAGAAGCTCGATGAACGCCAGCACAACGATCGCCATTCCGTTGTCGACGACGCCCGTGCTGTTCGGCGACATCGGCTTGCAGACGCAAGGCATCGCGGGCAACGGACTCGGGAACAACGGTTCCCTGATCGTCAACCTGTCCGGCACGATCGGAGTATCCCTTGGCGTCGCATCCACGGTGACGATCAACGTCGTTCGCGGAGGCAGCATTGCAGGCGGCACGATTATTTATACCGCGCAGTCGCCGTTCCTGTCGGCCGTCAGCCAGAACATCTCTTTCAGTGCGCAGGATTTGCTCGCTCCGGCTGCTCTGGAGACGCAGTACACGGCTTTCGTCACCGGCACCGGCCTGGGCGGAGTCTTGGCAGGCACGCGCGTCGGACCCGAAGCGTTCTGGGGTACCGCCTCCGTGGGCTAATCGCAAGGGAGCTTGCGAACGGATTCATTCTCTGTTCGCACAGCTTCCTCTTTTTCCATAACCAAGAATCCCTTCACGTGAAAGGATGGGAACCGTGATCACCATCAGCTTGTGCATGATCGTCAAGAACGAGGAAGAGACGATCGGACGCTGCCTCGACTCCGTCCATGATCTGGTGGACGAGATCAACATTGTCGATACGGGTTCCACCGACCGGACCAAGGAGATCGTATCCCAATATACGAACCGGATTTTCGACTTCGAGTGGATTCAGGACTTCGCCGCGGCCCGCAACTATTCGTTCGACCAGGCGACGCAAGATTATATCTTCTGGCTGGACGCCGACGACGTGCTGTTGGAGAAGGATCGGGAGCGGTTCCGCGAGCTCAAGGGCTCGCTCGATACGCGAATCGATTCCGTGATTATGAATTACGTGCTCTCTCGCGATTCTGGCGGCAACGCGCACAACGTGACGCGCCACAACCGGCTCGTCAAACGTTCGATATCCCCGCGCTGGATATACCCGATTCACGAGATTCTCGTTATCCGCGGCAGCCTTCTGCTCTCTCCCGTCGAGATTACGCACGCTCCGAAGCTGGAGAAGCGAAACCGCACGCGCAATTTGACCATCCTGCAGGAGCACATCCGCAAGGACGGACCGTCTCGGCGAAGCGAATTCTACTTAGCGAACGAGCTCTTCGACAACGAGCGTTATGACGAAGCGCTCGCCGCTTACGAATCGTTCCTGCAAGGAAGCGTCGAGAACTTCGAGGACCATATCGCCGCATGCGGGGTGCTCGCCCACTTGTATCACGAACGGGGAGATCTGGATCGGGAGCTTCAGTACCTGTTCAAGACGTTCGAATACGACGTGCCACGGGCGGACTACGTCTGCCGAATCGGGCTCTGGTTCGAGCAGAAGGGCGAATACCGTCTAGCGTCCTACTGGTACGAAGAAGCCGCGGAGCAGGATATTCCGGTCGATTATTTCGGCCTGATGAATCTAGTGTGCTGGACTTGGGTGCCCCATGTGCAGTTGATGCTCTGCTACGGGAAGCTCGGGGAACTCGGCAAAGCTTTGGAGCATATCGAGAAGGCGCTCTCTTACTTCCCGAATGATCCGAACCTGCTGGAGAATAAGAAAAGGTTGGAGGCCGCCATGGAACAACAACGGCAGCACTCGGAAGAAGCCGCGGTGGATAGGCCATGACGACGAGCATAATTCTTCTTACGCATAACCAGCTTGAGCTGACCCAAGCGTGCATCGAGAGCATCCGCGCATACACGCCGCCATCGCCCTACGAGTTGATCGTAGTCGACAACGCTTCGACCGACGGGACGGTCGGATGGCTGAAGAAGCAGCCGGACATACGCCTGATCGCCAACAGCGAGAACGTCGGCTTTCCTCGCGGATGCAACCAAGGGATGAGGCTGGCGACAGGCGGCCGGCTGCTGCTGCTCAACAACGACACCGTCGTCACCCCGAGGTGGCTGGAGCAGTTGACCGCCTGCCTCGAGAGCGACGAGCGCATCGGCGCCGTAGGCCCGGTCACCAATCAAGCGTCCTATTATACGGCTGTACAGGCACCCTATAGCGGCCGGGAGGAGATGCTCGCCTTCGCGGAAGGCTACAACCGTTCAGATCCGTCTAAGTGGGAGGAGCGGGCTAAGCTGATCGGCTACTGCCTGCTCCTGAGGCGCGAAGCCTACGAGACTGTCGGCGAGTTGGACGAACGCTATTCCCCGGGCAACTTCGAAGATGACGACTATTGCATCCGGCTGCGCCTCGCCGGCTACCGCCTGATGCTGTGCGCCGATACGTTCATCCATCATGAAGGAAGCGCTGCATTCCGGCAGGACATCAAGCGTTATCAGCAGACCATCAAGCGAAATGCGGTTCAATTCGTGGAGAAGTGGGGCTACAGTCCGAACGTGTTCGATATTCACCACGATATGATCGGGTGGATCGACGAGCCTAGAGAGACGCCGCTGCGAATTCTCGAGCTGAACTGCGGCGGCGGGGTTACGCTGCTGGAGCTGAAGGACCGTTATCCGAACACTGAGCTGTTCGGCATCGAACGCAGCCCGCACGCGGCAGAGCTCGCCTCTCTCGTCGCCTCGGTCACGGTGGGCGATCCGGAATTCGCCCGGCTCACGGAGCCGCCCGGATCGTTCGACTACATTCTGTTCGGGGCCTCCTTGGAGCAGCACGCTAAGCCAATCGAGCTGGTGCGCCAGTACGTTCCCTACTTGAAGGACGACGGCAAGCTGATCGCCCGCGTAGCGAATCTATCCCATTATTCGGTCATTCGGAACCTGCTTCGCGGGGAGTGGTCGGGTTATGAGGACCACTCGCCTCTGCGTTATTACACGTTCTCCAGCTTGACCCGCATGATGCAGATGAGCGGCGTGCACCATTTGGAATACAAGGGAATAACGAACGGCAAACCGCCTCCAAGAGATGAGCATTGGATCCGGGAGATGGCCCGAAGAGAAGGCGAATCCATGATCGACTATTGGATGTCGACCCACTTTCTCATCAAAGGCTACTTGACCTCCCTCTCTCCCGGCGTCCCGAACTCGCCCGGCTACCCCCGGCTTAAGCGGCTCATTCGCCGGCTGGAATGGAAGATAGACCCGATCCGGACAACCGAGGAGATAGCGGCCCTCTTCCGCGCCGGAGAAGCGCAGCTTCTGGATGCCGCTCGCGTCATCGAGCGAGCCGTGACTGACCAAGAAGAGGCGGCCCGCAAGCTCGCCCGGCTTCTATGCGAGCGCGGCATTGCCGAATCGGAGACACAAACCATACGTGCGCTGCTGGGAGGGAAGACCGATGCTTGAGATCCATCCTCGCAAAGTGGCATTCATCTGCTGTACGAATGACGAGGAGATGTTCGAGGAGTGCTCGCTGTACATTCGATCGCTGGATGTTCCCGATGGATTCGAGATCGACATCGTGCCGATCACGGGAGCTTCCGGCATGACCTCAGGCTACAACGAAGGGATCAAACGCACCGACGCGAAGTACAAAGTCTATATGCACCAGGATGTCTATATTCTGCATCGCTCGTTCATCCGCGATATGGTTCAACTATTCGAAGCTTCGCCGGAGATCGGCCTGATCGGGATGACCGGGGCGAGAACGTTCCCAATACACGGAAGATGGTGGGAAGGCGGCGATACGGCGGGGAAGGTGTACGGCACGATCAACGGCGTAGTGCAGTTAATGAACTTCGGCGATATTGAAGAAGACTTCGCCTTCGTCGAGACCGTTGACGGCCTGTTGATGATGACGCAGTACGATTTGCCGTGGAGGGACGATGTGCTGTCCGGCTGGCATTATTACGATATCGCCCAGAGCTTGGAGTATCTGCGAGCGGGATACCGGATCGCCGTTCCAAGGCAGGAGCAGCCCTGGGTGCTGCATGATTGCGGCGTATCCTACGTCGATCCCTCGTTCGCGGACGCGAAACGGCTCTTTATGCAAGAATACGGTCCCATGCTTGACCGATTAAGAGGGAGGGTTACTATTGGCCAACCATCTTGATCCCGCTTCCGTCAACGAGGCTGTCCGGCTGTACCGGGAACGCTGGCCGTCGGAAGGAGCCCGGGGGCTGACCCACCCCGTGGCCGCTCGCAGCCATGATCACGTCAGCTTCTCCGGCGAGCGGTTGATCATCAATTCGCAAGTCAAGATGAATCCCGTCTTCGCGGAGCATCTCCTTCGTTACGACTGGGCGTGCCGCTTCGTCAGCGGACTTAGCGTGCTGGACGCCGCTTGCGGGGCAGGCTACGGCTCCAAAATGATGGAGATGGCCGGTGCGGCAGACGTGACCGGCGTCGACGTGGACGAAGAGAGTCTGGCTCATGCCCGCTCCGCATACGGGGGCGAGCGGATTCGCCATCTGCTGGCGGACATTCAGAGTCTGCCCTTCGAGGACGAGACGTTCGAGGCTGTCGTCTCCTTCGAGACGATCGAGCATATTCCGCGGGGCTCAGACTGGATCCGCGAATCCGCCCGGGTGCTGAAGCCGGGAGGGCTGTTCCTCGTCTCGACCCCCAACAGACAGACCTGCAATCCGGGGCTGTATTACGGAGAAGATCCGTTCAACCCCTATCACTTCTATGAGTACAATTTCTCCGAATTCGTCGGGGAGCTTCTGCAGGAGTACGATCTGCTCGAAGTTTACGGCCAAACCTTGATTCATGACGCCGACAACGACGCCCACCGCATGCTGCGGAAGCACCATGCGCGCAACCCGGTCTGGCGGCCGAATCCGACTCCGGCCGTCAAAGGCCACGAGCTCGTGCCGTACGGTCAGATCAAGAACGCTCAGCCGATGTTCATCGTGGCTCTCTGCCGCAAGAAGAGCTTCTGATCGGAACAGAAGCCGCCGCTCTCGCCGGCTCTGCTCCTTCACCGCCAGGAGGCGGCAGCTTGAGCCGCCCGTTCGGACATCCAAGCCGATCGCGAAGAGCTCGCGACCCGTTGCTAGAGGCATGCGAAATAGGCCGGTCTGTCGGTAACGCGCGAACCGACAGACCGGCCTGCCTCAGGCGAGGCGCAGCTAAGGAAGAAGGACAAGCCCTCCGCGTCTGAGAGACTCCCCTACAGCGGCAACCAGCCGCCAGCCGAACGAACAGAGGATCATGGGGCGGATCGTCCGCCGCGCTTCAGCGGAACATCGCCCACAGCTTGATCAAGTGGAACGTGTTCTTCGGATCGATCTTCTGGGCGAGCACGAAGTTCACGATTTGCTGCTCCTGAATGCTGGTCAGCGGCTCGTTCAGAATCCGGGCGGCCGACTTCACCCACTTGGCCACCTTGACACGGTCCTGCAAATCATATTTGTTCGCCCCGTCGATTAACTGCTTCAGTCTCTCCTTGGTCGCGGGGTTCTTCATCTTGAACTTGACCCGCTCCACGAGATCCGGCCTGATGCCGAACTGCTGATAGCTCATCCCCAACACGTCCTTCCGGCATAGTCTTGAATATCCTATGCCGGCGGAAGCCGAATTTGAACCGGTCCCCTTGCCTAATCCAACGCTACCCTCACCAAGTCCAATGGTTCCCCGCTTAATCCAACGGTTCCCCGTCGAACAGCGCCTCTCTGCTGAGGAACGCTCTTAACCGCTCATAGCGCGGCGACGTCCAGAATTCTGATTCCGCCGTCAGCGCTGCAGCGTCGTCCCTCGCCTGCTCCAGCACGGCGAAGTCCTCCATCAGATTCGCCACGCGGAACTCGGGCACGCCGCTCTGCTTCGTGCCGAAGAAGTCGCCCGGCCCTCGCAGCTCCAGGTCGCGCCTAGCGATCTCGAAGCCGTCGTCCGTGTCCGTCATCGCCTGCATCCGCTCTTGGCCGTTCTCCGACTTCGGGTCTGCGATCAGCACGCAGTAGGACTGATGCTCGCTGCGTCCGACTCGCCCGCGCAACTGATGAAGCTGCGACAGGCCGAATCGGTCGGCGTCCATGACGACCATTAGCGTTGCGTTCGGCACGTCGACGCCAACCTCGATGACCGTCGTCGACACGAGTACGGTCGTCCGCCCCGCTGCGAATTCCACCATCGCCGCTTCCTTCTCGGCCGGGGTCATTCGCCCGTGCAGCAGCCCTACCGCCAGCTCCGGCAGCGCCTGCCGCAGCTGGGCATGCAGGTCGATCGCATTCTGCACATCCAGCTTCTCCGACTCCTCGATGAGGGGACAGATGAAGAACGTCTGATGGCCCAGCTCCGCCTCGCGGCGAATGAACCCAAGCACCCGGTCCATCATGCCGTGCTTAACCCAATACGTCAGAATCGGCTTGCGTCCCTTCGGGCGCTCCTTGATCGTGGAGACGTCCATGTCGCCGAACACGGTAATGGCCAGCGTTCGCGGGATCGGAGTCGCCGTCATCATGAGCACGTCCGGGTTCAGCCCCTTGCGGCGCAGCACGCTCCGCTGGTTGACGCCGAATCGGTGCTGCTCGTCCGTGACGACTAATCCTAGCCGCCGGAAGACGACATCGTCCTGAATGAGCGCATGCGTGCCAATGACGATATCCGTCAGCCCTATCTGCAGCGACGCCAGTATGTCCTTGCGCTTGCGCTCCGTCAAGCTGCCGGTCAGCAGGGCGACCTGGATGCCGTACGGCTCGAACAGCTTGGACAGCGATCTCGCGTGCTGCTCGGCCAAGATCTCCGTCGGCACCATGAGCGCTCCCTGGTTGCCCGAACGGACGGTCATGTACAGCGCCACCGCCGACACGATCGTCTTGCCGGAGCCGACATCGCCCTGCAGCAGCCGGTTCATCGCATACGGACGCTTCATGTCATAGGTGATCTCGTTGATGATCTGCTTCTGGGCATCGGTTAACGTGAACGGAAGCGCCGACACGAACGCCCGCACCTCATCGTTGTTCACCTGATGGGCGATGCCGTCAGGCTGCTTCCGATTCGCGGCCCGGTAAGCCTGCAGCTTCAGCTCGAATAGGAACAGCTCCTCGTACACCATCCTGCGCCGCGCTTCCTGCCCTTCACTCGTATTCTCGGGACGGTGAAGCCGGACAATCGCCTCGCGGCGGGGCATAAGCCCATGCTTGTCCAGCAGCTCGGCGGGCAGCAGTTCGGGAATCATCGCGCCGTATTGATTCAGCGCTTCATCGATCTTCTTCCGCAGCCAAGCCTGCGTGAGGCTTCCGCCAACGGAATAGACCGGCTGCAGCGTTCCCGTCTTCGCCCCGCCCCGATCCGGGAAGGATGATTCCGCCACTGTGATCTGGCGTCTGCGGGCGTCCCACTTGCCTGTCAGATGGATATGGCGCCCCATCTCGAGCTGATCCTTCAGGAACCCCCGGTTGAACCAGACAGCCGTGACGAGCATCCCCTCGACCGTCACCCTGCACAAGAGACGGGCGGTACGGCCGTATCGCTGCAGCGACGGCAGCGTGGCGACCTGGCCCTCCACCGTGATCTTCTCGCCGTCCTTCACTTCAATCAGCGGCCGAATCCGGTAGTCCTCATAGCGGAACGGATAATATTCGATCAGATCTCCGACCGATGAGACGCCCAAGGCGTGAAGCTCCCCCGCCTTCTGGGTGCTCACGCCTCGGAGTTGCTCAATCGGGATAGCGAACAAATCGTTTGCCATTGCCCTTCAACCTTTCCTAAATGCCAATCATTGCTCCTTGGAAGGAATCAAGAAGATACCGATCGTACCCGGGCCGGCATGCGTGCCGATAACGGGTCCGATGTCGGAATGGGTATATTTGCGAATCTGGAACTTCTCCTTCAGAATCGCGATCAGCTCATCCGCCATCTCCGTACGCCCCGGCGTCGTGACGGCTGCCATGTCGACGGGAACGTTCGCGAAGTCGGCTTCGAGCAGCTCGACGATTCGCGCATAAGCCCGCTTCTGGCCTCTTGCCTTGTCAATGGAGTTGACATAGCCTTCGTCGTCGATCGTCAGGATCGGCTTAATGTTCAGCAAGGTGCCGAACAGCGCCGACGCCCGGCCGATGCGGCCGCCCTTGTGCAAGTATTCCAACGTCTCTACGAGAAAATAAAGTCCGGTCTTGCTTCTTAATTCCTCTATGCGGGCGAGGATGTCTTCCTTCGACGCGCCGCTGCGCGCCATCTCTGCCGCTTCCACGACAAGCAGTCCGTAGCCGTACGACGCCGACTTGGAGTCGATGACGGTCACGTCGCCTTCACCTTCGAGCATTGACTGGGCCAGAACAGCAGATTGGTGCGTACCGCTCAAGGCAGAGGACAGGTTGATGGAGATCACCTGCCGACCTTCGTCGACGTGGCGCTTGAAGATCTCGTAATAGTCCCCCGGAGACGGCATGGACGTCTTCGGCAGCTCTTTAGCTTCTGGCAGCTTCTCATAGAATTGCGCCGGGCTGAGCGTCACATTGTCCAGGTAGGAATCGTCTCCGAAGTGAACGCTCAGCGGCACCATCTCGATGCCGAGCTTCTCGCGGATGTCCTTGGGAATGTCAGCCGTACTGTCCGTTACGATGACAATCGATTGAGTGGACATAGTGGCATTCTCCTTATATTAAGCTAATGGTGAATAGGCAGGCATGGCGGGTGCGAATCGTTATCACACCTGCTCGACCATGAACCAGTACGGGTACAGAGGCTGTCCGCCTTCGTGAACCTCGACCTCGGCGTCCGGATAGTTCTCGTCCAGCCAAGCGACGAGAGCGCCCGTGCATTCAGGATCGGCGTCTTCGCCGGTCAGAATCATGACGAGCTCGTCGCCGGATGTCAGCATCTTCTCAAGCAGCAGACGAGCGGCTTCCACCACGCCGTCTTCGGCAGCGATGATATCCTTGTTCAAGATGCCGATGTATTGCCCGTCGCGAATGTCCAGGCCGTTCATCTGCGTATCCCGTACCGCGCGGGTCAATTGCCCGGTCGTAACCTTGTCCAGCGCCTTGATCATGCGCTCTTCGTTGGCGTTCGCCGAGTCTTCTTCCCGGTAGGCGAGAAGAGCCGCCATGCCTTGCGGGATGCTGGTCGAGGGAATAACCGTGACGGGACGGTCCGCCAATTCCGCCGCTTGCTTGGCAGCGAGCAGAACGTTCGAATTGTTCGGCAGCAGGAACACGTGCTCCACGCTTAGTCCTCCGATTGCCTTCATGAAGTCCTCGGTGCTCGGGTTCATGCTCTGACCGCCGGAGATCACCGCATCGACGCCCAGGCTGCGCAGCAGCTCTTCATTGCCTTGTCCAACGCTGACCGCTACGATACCGAACGGCGCCATCTCGTACGCGTCCGGGTTCGGCGGCGTCTCGCGCCCTTCCTCAAGCCCTTGGCCTTCGCGGCTATCCGCCGCGGGCAGCCCGGAAGCCGCCTCAAGGCCAAGCTCGCTGCCGTACGGCTTCCCCGCGTCTTCGTCCGCATGCAGCAAGTCGCGATGCTGATCCCGCATGTTGAGAATGCGCATCTCCGTCAGCTCGCCGTGTACGATCGCCGCGTTGAATACGTCCCCCGGGCGGCGGGAATGAACGTGAACCTTCACAATGTCGCCTTCATCTATGAGTATGATCGAGTCGCCGTCCTTCTCCAGCGTCTTCCGGAAGGCGTCTTCCGGGAACGGGCCGGCTTTGGCGACGTCTCTTCGAATGAAAAATTCCATGTCGTAAGGAAACTCAATCGATTCTGTCTCGATGCGCGATTGAGCGAGATGCCGCATATTCGGCGCTGCCGCCGGGCGATTGGATGAATAAGAATCGGACGAGAGCTTCCCGGCAGCCGGTTCGTTCGGCGCCAGTCCGTATCCGGCGCCTGTGTGCGAGGCCAGATAATCCCGGAATCCCTCATATATATAAACGAGGCCCTGGCCGCCGGAATCAACGACGCCCACTTGCTTCAGCACAGGAAGCATATCCGGCGTACGCTCCAATGTCTCCTGTGCTTTGTCCAACACTTCCTCCATCCACTCGGCTAATTCCGCCGTACGCCGCGATATCGCAAGACCGTGCTTGGCCGCTTCCCGCGCCACGGTCAGAATCGTGCCCTCAATCGGCTTGCCCACAGATTTGTAAGCGGTATCAACTCCCTGTTGCAAAGCAGCGGCGAAAGTCGGCACTGTCAGTTCCTGTTGTCCCGCAACCGCGCGGGAGAATCCCCGGAACAATTGCGACAGAATAACGCCCGAGTTGCCGCGCGCTCCCATGAGCAGTCCCTTGGCCAGCACCTCGGCGGCCCGGCCGACTTCGTCCGACGGTCTATTTCGCAATTCGGCCGCTCCGGCCGTCATTGTCATGTTCATGTTCGTTCCCGTATCGCCGTCCGGTACCGGGAACACGTTCAATTCATTCACACGGTCTTGATGTCTCGCCAGACGCTCCGCGCCGACGAGCACCATTGCCGTCCATTCCGCTGCGCTTAAGCTGCGTTTGCTCAAATGTAAATTCCCCTTCCGAAGGACGTCGGTTGATCTGCAGGCATTAAGCCCTCAACAAGTTGTTGCCTAGCGCGTCACGCGTACGCCTTGAACATAAATATTAACGTAGTCGACCTTAAGTCCAACGACTTCCTCCAGCACGTACTTCACTTTCGACTGGATGTTGTGGGCGACTTCGGATATTTTCGTTCCGTAGCTGACAATGACGTGAAGATCCAGGTGCACTTGCTCGCCTTCCCGCCTGACTTCCACGCCCCGCGCGAGGTTCTCCCTCCCGAGCAGCTCCGCAATGCCATCCTTCAATTGCTTGCGGGATGCCATGCCGACCAATCCATAACAATCCACCGCTGCGGAACCGGCGATGACCGCTATCACTTGATCGTCGATGTCGATTTTCCCGTTTTCTGTCGCCAGCTGCATGGGCATGGAAATTCACTCCTTTATGCTGTTATTATGGACTTTAGTTCATTGTACTATAAAATTCCCCAGGTTTGAAGCCAAAACGCAGATTGCAAGGCATGTTAGCGTATGCTATGATAGGGAAAGTGTCTGCAAGGTCTGGGTAGGGAGGTGGATTTAATGGCACGCAAATGTTACATTACGGGCAAGAAGCCTGGTTCCGGCAACAACGTATCTCACGCCAACAACCATAACCGCCGCAGCTGGGGGGTTAACGTGCAGAAAGTGCGTATCCTGGTTAACGGCAAACCGAAACGGGTTTACGTGAGCACCCGCGCCCTGAGATCCGGCAAAGTGACCCGCGTCTAATAACGCCGGACGTTACGGAGCGTTCAGGAAATTTATAAAATCCGATGATTGACAAAAGCACCTGGATCCCAGGTGCTTTTTGTTATGCCTGCTTGGCCAAGCATCCGCCAGAAGCTGCCGCCGCCGCCCTTTGGCGGACGCCGTCCAGCCATCCCCTATCGTTGCAAGCGTCTTCCCGGCAGAGCCGGAGCCTCCGGGAACCGCGGGTTCCATGGAGGCTCAGTTCTTCTGGAACGTGTTCAGAATCGCCTTGACAAACCCGCCCAGAAACTTCGGAAGCTTGATCGTGTAAAACTTCATCCTCACACCCTCCTCCGGTCCCTTCGCAGCCCCGCCGTTCGCCTTGGTTGGCGCGCGCTGTTTGATACATATGTATGCGGGTACGGCTTGGCCCTATACCGGACAGGATAAGAGAATTTTCAACTCCGGGCTTACGATCTCAACGTCGAAATGGCGAGCGAACGGTCTTTATGTCCGAAAATATAGCTGCCGGCCACCAGCGCGTTCGCGCCGGCCTCGGTCACCAGTCCCGCCGTCTCGGCGTTAATGCCTCCGTCGACTTCAAT
Source organism: Cohnella lubricantis (assembly GCF_014212015.1). Classification (GTDB taxonomy): domain Bacteria; phylum Bacillota; class Bacilli; order Paenibacillales; family Paenibacillaceae; genus Cohnella; species Cohnella lubricantis. The sequence goes on from NZ_JACJVN010000028.1 coordinate 55,039, forward strand.
ATGAACGTCCGTAAGCCCGCGGCGGTTCAGCTCTTCCCGCAGCGCCTTGATCTTAGACAGCATGGCCGAGATGAACGACTGACCGCCAAAGCCCGGATTGACAGTCATGATGAGCACGAGATCCAGGTCGTCCAGCACATAATCAAGCACGGACAACGGCGTGTGCGGGTTCAGCGCGACGCCCGCCTTGAGGCCCAGCCCGCGAATGGCTTGCACGGTCCGGTGCAAGTGCGTGCACGCTTCCGCATGCACGGTGATCCGGTCCGCGCCGGCTTTGACCAAATCCTCGAACAGCCGCTCCGGCGTGTTCACCATCAGGTGAACGTCGAACGGCAGCTTCGTGTACGAACGGACCGCCGCTACGACCGGCGGTCCGAACGTCAGGTTCGGGACGAATTGTCCGTCCATGATGTCGATGTGAATCCAATCCGCCCCGCGAGCTTCCACATCGCGGACATCCTCGCCGAGACGGGCAAAGTCCGCCGACAGAATTGAGGGTGCGATAATCGTCTTGTTCATGTCAGTACCTCCGTCGGTTCTCTTTCCATTCCGCCATGAATGCGGCGTAATGCTGATACCGGCTCTCCGCGATGCCTCCGCTCTCCCGTGCGGCCATGACGGCGCAGCCCGGTTCGTGAAGGTGAGTGCAGCCGCGGAACTTGCAGCCGGAAGCGAGCTCCCGGAACTCCCGGAAGCAGTCTGAGATCTGGTCGATGCCAAGCTCGGCGAAGTCAAGCTGGCTGAAGCCCGGCGTATCCGCCACGTAGCCGCCGCCCGCCATCTTCACCAGCTCGACGTGCCGCGTCGTGTGTCGGCCGCGGCCGAGCTTCTCGCTAATCTCATTCGTCTCCAATTGAAGGCCGGGGACGAGCGCATTGACGAGCGACGACTTGCCTACGCCGGACTGTCCCGCGAATACGCTGATATGGCGGCTTAGACGTTCTCGAAGCTCGTCTATTCCATCCTGCATCTTCGCGCTGGTGACGATCGTATCGTAGCCGATAGATGTGTAGAGCGAACGGGCGGATTCAACGTCACGGAGAATCCGGTCTGCATTCTCCGAGTCCGCCGTTGCGTCCATCTTCGTCAGCACGATAAGCGCATCAAGGCCTGCATGCTCTGTATGGACAAGGAATTTGTCCAACAGCTGCAGGTTCAGCTCCGGTCGAATGACGGAGAACACCAGCACCGCCAGGTCCGCGTTCGCAACTGGAGGTCGAACGAGCGCCGTCGACCTCGGCTGAATGGCGTCCACCGTGCCTTCCCCGTTCTCCGTCTCCGCGAACAGCACGCGGTCTCCGACAAGCGGAGACTCGCCTCTCTTCTTGAAAATACCTCTTGCTCTGCACTGCACTGTTCTTCCGCTATCGTCTTCGACGAAATAATAACCGCTGAGCGCTTTGTAGATTATGCCTTCAGGCATTCGGTTACTCCTTTGGTCATTGTCCGCCTTCGTTGTTGCCGCCTTGCGGGTTGCTTTCTTGGCCGCCATGCTGACCGCCTTGGCCTTGCCCGCCGCCGTTGCCGTCCCCGCCTTGGCCGCCTGTATCGAACGGCAGTCCGCCGATCGGATCATCCGCAGCTGGAGGGTCGAACGGACTCACCCACAGCGGCTGGTCTTCATACGGCACCGGAATTTCCTCTTGCTGCACTTTATCGCGATAGATCTTGATAACCCCTTGCGTATCGGGCAGCATGACGAGCAGCACTCGGAACGTCGTCGCCGACTTGATCTTCTGCGGCGCCACTCTCTCGATGTCCTCGCCGGTCTCGTCATTGACCGTGATGCGGATCGTGCTCTCCTTGCCGTCTTCAGCCGGCGGAACGGTGACGTCGATCCACTTCTCCTTCGTTCCTTCCGGATAGCCGTTGCTGATCCAGAGCTTAACCGCGGTCCCGACATCAACCTGTTTGCCCGGGTCGACCGGGAATTGCTTGAACACCTGACCCTTCGGCGTGAAGCTCGGCTCGTAGCTAAGCGCATCTTCATCAAGAGTAAGGTTATTCTGCAGCAGAATCGCCTTGGCTTCTTCAAGCGTCTTGCCGATCAGATCCGGCATTTCCACCGATTCCGGCCCCTTGCTGACGGTCAGCACGATCTCCGCCGTCTTCGGATCGAATTCGGCATTGGCTTTCGGCTCCTGGTCAAGAACCGTTCCCGGCGATGCATCGTCATATACTTCTTCGCCCTTGGTAATTCGGCTCTCGTCTACCCCATGCGCCTTCAACTGCTCGACCGCCGTCTCGTACGACTCGCCCGAAACATCGGGCATAACAGATAATTCCGGACCTGTGCTAACGGTCAGCGTTATCGTCGAACCTTCTTTGACCGTCATATTCTTGCGATCCTGATCCATGACCTCGTTCGGATCATACTCGTCGCTTGGCAGCTTAATAGGCGGATCCATTACCTTCAAGCCAAGCGCCTCCAACTCCGCTTTAGCCTCTTCGTATTGGGAACCGGTGACGTCAGGAACTTGAACGTCATTCGGCTTCAACGCTCCATTAAGCGCCGAGATAGCCCAGATTAGAATGCCGATCAAGATAACGGCAATGACGCCTAATACCGTCGGAAGTACCCAACGGCGCCTCGGCTCCTCCTCTTCGGCTGCCAGTTCCCGCTTCCGGCTGCTGCTCTTGGCTACCGTCTCTTCAGAAGACATGCGCATGTCCGGCTTCAGCGCCGGAATGACTCTCGTCGCCTCTTCCCCGTCCTTGTCCTCGCCCTCGTATTCGCTGGCGAACTGCACGCGCGGCTCATGCAGCCGCTGCGGCTGCAGACAGGTCTCCAGGTCGCCAAGCATAGCCCGGGCTGACGCATAGCGTTCCTGCGGGTTCTTACGCATCGCCTTCAGAATGACGTTCTCGACGCTCTGCGGAATGTGCGGGTTGACAATCCGCGGATCTTCGAACGATTCCTGCAGATGTTTCAGCGCTACGCTGATCGGGCTCTCCCCGAGGAAAGGAAGGCGGCCCGTCAGCATCTGGTACAGCACGATGCCGAGCGAGTAGATGTCCGACTTCTCCCCCGTAGTGACGCCTTTGGCATGCTCCGGCGAGAAGTAATGCACCGAACCGACAACCGAACCCGTCTGCGTAATCGTCGAAGAAGTGACCGCCCGCGCGATGCCGAAGTCCGTCACCTTCACTCGGCCGTTGTTGCCGATCAGAATGTTGTGGGGCTTGATGTCGCGATGAATGATTTGATTATGATGGGCATGGTCGAGCGCGTCGCATATTTGCGCAGCGATTCGAACCGCTTCCTCCACTTGAAGCGGCGCCCGGTCGCGAATAATTTCATTCAGATTATGGCCCTCGACGAGTTCCATTACGATGTAGTGCGTGTCATCTTCCTGGCCGACATCGTAAATGCTGACGATGTTCGGATGAGACAGCGATGCGGCCGCTTGTGCTTCCCGGCGGAATCGGCGAACGAAGTCGTCGTCGTTCGCGAACTGCTGCCGAAGCACCTTGACGGCGACGAACCGGTTCAGCAATATATCTCTTGCCTTATAAACCAAAGCCATGCCGCCGCCGCCGATGCGGGCCAGCAGCTCGTATCGTCCACCCAGCGTTTGACCGATCATGCCTTACCGCCTCCTGCGACGTCGAGTTTAGTATCGTAATCTATGAGTGCAACCGTGATGTTGTCGTCGCCGCCAGCATGCAGAGCCAGCTCAATCAGTTGTTCGGCAATACGATCCAAGCCCGCTTCGGGATCTGCCATCGTCTGCTCAATCAGATCCCCTTCTACGAGATTGGTCAGACCGTCGCTGCACAGAAGCAGGCGGTCGCCTGCCTGCCAATCCACCAATTCTACGTCCGCCTTGACTTCTCTGTCGGTGCCGAGCGCGCGCGTCACCCAGTTGCGATGCGGATGAATCGCCGCCTCCTCGGGGCTGAGTTGGCCGGACTTAACCAGTTCATTAACCAGCGTATGGTCCTCGGTCAACAGCTCCAATAGACCGTCCCTAAGACGATAAATCCGGCTGTCCCCGATATGCCCGATCAGAACCTTGCTGCTGTCAATCAAGGCGATCACAACCGTTGTCCCCATATTCGAATATTGCTCATTGCTCGATGCCGTCTCGAACACGGTGGCGTTAGCGCTGGCGATCAGCTCTCGCAGCTTAGCTGCGCTCGCTTCGAGCGCAATATCTTCTCCCCAGCCGGACAGGGAGCGAGTCAAGCTCTCCACCGCGAGGCCGCTCGCCACTTCCCCTGCCTTATGTCCGCCCATGCCGTCCGCGACAACCGCCGCGACAAGCCCGTTAGCCGTCAAGCCGATCCAAGCGCTATCTTCATTAATGTGCCGGACTCTGCCGACATGACTTCGCACTGCCGTCTTCACAACGGTCACCTCGCCTGTGCCTCCATATGCTTCGCCCGAAGCTGGCCGCAAGCGGCCGCGATATCGTGTCCTTGCTCCCGGCGAATGGTGGCGTTGATTTTATTGCGTTCCAGTATGCGATGGAACTCAAATATATCATCGCGCGGAGTGCGAACGTAATCTCGCTCCGGCACGTAGTTGACGGGAATGAGATTAACGTGGCACAGCATGCCCTTCAGCACGTCGGCAAGCTCCTGCGCATGCTCCGGCCGATCGTTGACGCCGCCGATCAGCGCGTATTCGAACGTAATGCGCCGGCCCGTTTTCTCAATATAATACTTCAAGGCATCCATCACTTCAGCGAACGGATACCGGCGATTGACCGGCATCAGCTTCGAGCGCAGCTCGTCGTTCGGCGCATGGATCGAGATCGCCAGGTTAATCTGCGTGTCCTCGTCCGCGAAGCGATAGATGTTCGGCACGATGCCGCTCGTCGATACCGTAATGTGGCGCTGGCCGATGTTAAGCCCCTTCGGATGGGTCATCAGCCGCAGGAACGTCATCGTGTTATCATAGTTCTCGAAGGGTTCGCCAGAACCCATGATGACGATGCTCGACACCCGCTCGCCTTCCGGATCGAGCAGTTGCTGCGCCTTCACGACCTGGGCGACGATCTCGCCAGCCGTCAGGTTGCGCTTCAAGCCGCCCAGCGTCGAGGCGCAGAATGTGCAGCCGATCCGGCAGCCGACCTGCGTCGTGACGCAGACGCTGTTGCCGTAGTTGTGCCGCATGATAACCGTCTCGATCGCATGGTTGTCGTGCAGGCCGAACAGGAACTTGACCGTTCCGTCCTTCGACTGCAGCTTCGTAATCTCGGTCAGCGTGACGAATGCGAAAGCTTCCGCGAGCTTGTCGCGAAGAGGCTTCGGCAGGTTCGACATCTCCTCGAAGGAGCTGACCCGCTTCACATATAGCCAATCGAAAATCTGCCCGGCCCGGAATACAGGCTCTCCCTGCTCCTTCACCCAGTCCTGCAGACCTTCCAGCGATAAATCGTAAATGAAAGGTTTGTCCGGCTTGTAATTTAATTTGCTGTCCAAACCTTTAAGTTCTTTTTTCTCCATAAGGTCACCACCGTTCGATCTATTTTACCATAACGCCGCAAGCGCAGGAAGCGAGACGATTCCCGCCTCTCAAGCGGCTGTTCATCCGAGTACCGGCCATTCCCACTTGCTTGCGGCCGTTCTTGTTTGAGAAAGGCGCCGGCTCACAGCCGGCGCTTCAAGCGGGCGATGAAGAAGCCATCGCTCCCGAACTGCTGGGGAAGCAGCTGCGCCATGCCTTCGAAGTCTGCCGGCAGCGCACCGCCGCGCCGCAGCGCGTTCAGGATCTCCTCCGGCCACTCGGAATCCAGCGCGAAGTCCGGATGCTGCGATAGGAAGCCGCGCACCGTATCCTCGTTCTCTTCATGAGCAATCGTACATGTGCTGTAGACGAGCGTGCCTCCCGGGCGAACGAGCGAATGAACCCGCTCGAGCAAGCTTCGCTGCAGCGCTGCGAGAGCAGCGACGTCTTCTTCTTGCTTGTTCCATTTGATCTCCGGCTTGCGCCGAATGACGCCGAAGCCGGAGCAGGGCGCGTCCAGCAGGACGACGTCCATCGAACCGGGCGGAAGCCGATCCGGCAGCTCGGCCGCATCCATCGTCGTCGTGCGGATGCTCTTAAGGCCTAGCCGCTCGGCCTGCTGGGCGATGAGCGCTTCCTTGTGCGGGTGGAGATCGTTCGCGATCACCTCGCCTTGGTCGCCCATCAGCTCTGCCAGATGGGCCGACTTGCCTCCAGGCGCGGCGCAGCAGTCGAGCACGCGCATTCCCGGCTGCGGGGCAGCGACGGCGGCGACCAGCATCGAGCTCTCATCCTGGACCGAGAGCTCGCCGCTTTGGAACCAGGGCGTCGCCGCCAGGCTTCCCGCCCGGGAAGCCACGATCCCGGCGGGGGCAAGCTCGGATGCGCGGGCATCGAGGCCGTCGTCGGCCATTGCCCGCAGCAGCTCCCCGCGTTCCGCGCGAAGCGGATTGACGCGGGCCGAGGCGTGCGGCGGCATATTGCCCGCCGCACATATAGCCTCCGCCGCTTGCACGCCGTAAGCGGCGATGAATCGCTCGACGAGCCAGCGCGGATGGCTGTGCTCGAGAGCGATGCGCTCCGCCGCGGGCAGCCCCGCGGGCAGCGGCGGAGCGACGCCTTCGCGGAGGATACCGCGAAGGACGCCGTTGACGAGGCCGGCGATGCCCGCGTGGCCTCGCTTCTTGGCGAGGCGCACAGCCTCGTCCGTCACCGCGTGCGCCGGCACGCGGTCGAGCCAGCGCAGCTGGTAATAGCTCATGCGCAGTAGGCTCCGCACCCATGGCTCGACCTTGCGCGGCCAGCCCTTGACTCTTTTCTCCAGCACATAGTCGATTGTGTTCAGCCGCTGAATCGTGCCGTACACAATCTCCGTCGCCAGCGCGGCGTCCTGCCGGGACAGCTCCGCCTCCGTGAGCGTGCGGTTCAGCTCCAACCCGCTGTACGCGCCTTCGCGATCCACCCGCTCGAGCACGCGCAGCGCCGCCTCGCGCGGGCCTTGCGGCTTCCGCCGAGCCGCACCCGCCGCACCCGCCGGCTTCCCGCCGGCTCTCGCGGCTTGGCTCAGCTTGGCTCCCGCATTGCTCTGCTTAGCGCTTGCATTATTGGGCTTAGCACTCGCATTGTTTGACTTAGCGCCAGCGTTGCCTGCCTTGGCGCCTACATTGCTGGGCCTGGCGCCTGCATGCCTCTGCCTCTCACCTGTCCCGCTTCGTTCGGCGCCGAACTTGCCTGCCTTGGCGCTCGCCTGAGCTGGACTTGAACCCGCTAGTCCGGTTCCCCGTCCCTTCGACTGCTGCCATTTATCGTTATGGCTCAAAGTTACAACACCCCGATTTTCCGAACAGAAATTATCATTAGTATGGCCTGAAACATATAGCTTGTAAAATTCGCCTCAAGGAGCCACTAAGCAGGTCATCTAATCCAACACAGCGCGCCCCACCCGACATAACAATAACAATGCCTTATTGGGGCTTTATGCCCGCTCTCCCCTTGCGTCAGGAGATTCGCGTCACTATTCCACTATCCCCGTCGCTCAGTGATAGGCCACTTCAATCAACTACAGTACTCGTTCCATCAGTGACTGTGCTATCAGTGATAGGAACTATTCCGTCAGCGATAGGATTGCGACGCCAATAACACTCGCCCCTCTCGCATCCTGAGTTAATGGGAGAGCGGCTATAAACGCGCGGAACCCTGACATCGGCGCTGGTTGCAGCGAGATGGGGAGCCGAGCGAACTTCCTTACATAGAAAAACGGCGCTCGATTAACCGAGCACCGTGCCGGGCGCTAGTCTCGCCCCTCTCGCATACTCTGCCGCGGACAGCATTTTCTTGCCCGCCGGCTGCACTTCCGTCAATACGATGCTGCCGTCGCCCGTCCGGACCCGAATGCCGAACGGGCCGCTGTCCAGCACTGTGCCAGGCTGCGAAGCAAGCCACTCGGTCGGCAGTTCGGCGTCCGACGCCGCCGGAGCCTTGCACCCCCACACCTTGAACACTTCGCCGTTCAGATGCGTGAACGCACCCGCCATTGGATTCAAACCCCGCACCCTGTTAAACACTTGGCGCGACGTATGCTCCCAATGCAGCCGCTCGTCGTCCCGCGTCAAATTCGGCGCGTACGTCGCCAGCGCGTCGTCCTGCTTCACGCGCGGCGCCGTGCCTGCTTCGAGACGCGGCAGCCATTCTTCCAACAGCTTCGCGCCCGCAACGCTCAGCTTCTCGAACATCGTTCCCGACGTGTCTTCGTCGGTGATCGGCACTTCAACGCGCGCGATCATGTCGCCCGTATCGAGTCCCTCCGCCATATACATCAGCGTCACGCCCGTCGACGGCTCCCCGTCGATGACCGAGCGCTGAATCGGCGCGCCGCCCCGATAACGCGGAAGCAGCGAGCCGTGCACATTGACGCAGCCGAGCCGCGGCAGATCGAGCACGCCTCGCGGCAGGATCTGTCCATAGGCAGCCGTCACGATAAGGTCGGGCGCGTACTCCGCCATGGCAGCGACGGCTTCCGCCGCGCGCATCTTCTCCGGCTGGAGCACCGGCAATCCGTGCTCCAGCGCGAAGGCTTTGACCGGCGGCGGCGTCAACTCCCGCTTGCGACCCTTCGGGCGGTCGGGCTGCGTGACGACGGCGGCGACGTTATAACCTTTCTCCAATAGCATTCGCAGGGAAGGAACGGCGAACTCGGGCGTCCCCATAAATACGATACGCATCGGCTTACTCCCCGTCCTGTTCCGGAACCGCCTTGCGCTCGTAGACGGATTCGGCCAAATCGATGAACAGCACACCGTTCAGATGGTCGAGCTCGTGCTGAAGCGCCCGCGCCAGCAGGTCGGTTCCGGTATATTCCACCGGGTTGCCGTGGCGGTCTTGGCCGCGGATGACAACCTTCTGCGCCCGGCGCACATCGCCCTGCAGGCCGGGAATGCTGAGGCAGCCCTCCGGACCGAACTGTTCGCCTTCCTTCGATACGATCTCGGGATTGATGAGCTCGATCAAGCCGTGCTCCTCGTCGGCGTCGACGACGAACACTCGCTTCGAAATGCCGATCTGCGGCGCTGCGAGCCCGACGCCGTCCGCGTCGTACATCGTGTCTGCCATATCGTCAAGCAGTTTATGAAGATTAGCGTTAAACTTCGTTACTTCCTGGGCACGCTCCCGAAGGACGTCGTCCGGATGTTTAACGATCATACGAATAGCCATGGAATCCTCACCCTTCACCGGGATAGTTGATAATTAAAGCATCATCTGCGGGTCGACGTCTACGCTGATCTGCGCGCCTGTCCGCTTGGCCGCCTCGGCCAGCTCTTGAAGCGCTTGTGCAGTCCAGCCGAGCGCGTCGACGTCTCCCCGATATTTTATCATACATTGAAAACGGTAGCGATCCTTCAGCCTCGGAATCGGCGAAGCGACAGGCCCCAGCACCTCTAGCGCATTCGGCGCGCCGTAGGCGTTCGATCCGGTAAGCCCTGCCGCGGATGCCCGTTCCCGCAGCTTGGAGGCGAACGATTGCCCCATCGCGATCAGCGCGGGCGCTTGTTCATGAGACAGCGTGATCGAGATCAGCCGGCCGAACGGCGGATAGCCGAGCTTCCGCCGGTGGCCGAGCTCTTGCTCCGTGAACGCCGCATAGTCATGGTGACGCACCAAGGCGACGGACGGATGCTCCGGCTCATACGTCTGGATAATCACTTCGCCTGGCAGCTCATGCCGACCGGCGCGGCCCGCCACCTGGGTCAGCAGTTGGAACGTCCGCTCCGGCGCTCGGAAGTCAGGCAGCTTGAGCGCGGAATCCGCGGCCAGCACCCCAACGAGCGTCACGTAGGGGAAGTCGAGCCCCTTGGCCACCATCTGGGTGCCGAGCAGCACGTCGGCGCGCCGTTCGCGGAACTGGGTCAGCCACTTCTCGTGCGATCCCTTCTCCGAAGTCGTGTCCACGTCCATCCGAATGACCCGGATGCCCGGGAACGTCTGCGACAGCGCCTCTTCTACCTTCTGCGTTCCCGTTCCAAAAAAACGAATATGAGGGCTCTGGCAGGAAGGACAGACGGAGGGCTCCCGTTCGGCGTAGCCGCAATAGTGGCAGCGCAGGTTCTGGGAGCCGCGGTGGTAAGTCAGAGCGATGTCGCAATGCGGGCACTGCGCCGTATAGCCGCAGGAGCGGCACATGACGAACGTCGAGTAACCGCGGCGATTGAGCAGAAGAACAGACTGCTCGCCCCGCTCGAGCCGCGCTCTAAGCGCGTCCGCCAACGCCCCGCTGAACATCGCCCGGTTGCCGAGCTTCAGCTCCTCGCGCATGTCGACAATCGTGACACCGGGCAGCGGACGGTCGCCAACCCGTTCCGGCAGCGGCACGTAGACAGGACGGATCGCATCGTCCTCGCTAGCGGAAAGGGCAGTTGTCCCTTCGCCAGCGGACGCCGCATAGGCACGACGAGCGCCAGCCGCTGCAGTTCCCCGCGCAATGGCCGCCGCGTACGTCTCCAACGACGGCGTCGCCGATCCGAGAACGACGGCAGCGCCATGCTGCCGCGCCCGCTCCACAGCGACGTCGCGCGCATGGTACTTCGGGCTCTCTTCCTGCTTGTAGGACGTCTCATGCTCTTCGTCGATGACGATCAGGCCGATCCGGCTGAACGGAGCGAAGATCGCGGAGCGGGCGCCGATCGCCACTTGGGCGCGCCCGTCCCGGATTCTGCGCCATTCGTCATAGCGCTCCCCGTTCGAGAGGCGGCTGTGCATGACCGCCACGCGCTCGCCGAACCGGCTCTTGAAGCGCTCAACCATCTGCGGCGTGAGCGAGATCTCAGGCACGAGCACGATCGCTTCGCGGTCCTGATCGAGGCACTTCTGGATCGCTTGCAAATAAATCTCCGTCTTCCCGCTGCCCGTCACGCCGTGGAGCAGGAACACGTCATGCCGCCGCTCCGCCACCGCGCCGGCGATCGGCGCGAACGCTTCGGCCTGCGCCGGCGTCAGACGCATCGGCGCCGACTGCGGGAAGTTGCGGCCCGCATAAGGATCGCGGTCCTCCTCCACCTGCCTCAGCTCCAGCAAGCCTTTGTCCGCCAGCGCGCGAATCGTCGCCGTTCCCGTGCCAACCTCCTCGGCAAGGCGCTGCTGGGCGATCGGCTCCGGATGCGCCAGCAAATACTCGAGCGTCTCGCGCTGCTTGGCCGCTCTGGCGGGTATCGCGGCGATTCCCTCGCGCAGCGCGTCCGGCTCCGGCGCGAATACCGTGAGCACGGTACGCACCGACAGCCGGTCTTCGACCTTCTGCGCCTCTTCGAGCAGCCCCGCCTTCAGCAGCTTCTTGATCGCGTCCGCACGATCCGGGAATTGCTGGAGCAGTCCGGACATCTTCAGCGGAGAGTGGCGCTCCAGCGCCTGCTTCAGATCGCCGTAAGTCTCCAGCGTATCTGCAGGCCACTGTGCGCCGCGGGCTAATGTGATATATTTCTCCGTCTTGCCCTTCAATGCGGCCGGCAGCATCGCTTGCAGCGAGATCGCGAGCGGGCACAGCCAGCGCCGGCTCATCCATTCGCCGAGCTCTACCAGCTCGGCGGAGAGCGGCGGCACGGCATCGAGCACGTCCGCCAGTTCCTTCAGACGCTTCAAGTCGACCGAAGCGTCCTCGGCCAGACCGACGACGATGCCCTGCAGCGTTCGCCCGCCGAACGGAACCGCGACGCGGCTGCCGACCTCGACCCAGCCTTCAAGCCGCGGCGGTATGAGATAGTCGAACGGCCGATCCGTCTCCCGGCTCGGTACGTCGACAATGACTCGCGCGACGCTCATGAGCGCGTCTCCTCTCGGCCGGGACCGCTCGCCTGGGGCCCGTTCCAGCCCGCGCGCTCGCGCACGATGGCCCACAGCCGCTCCGCGACGGCGCGCTTCGATTGCAGCGGCAACGCTTCAACCAAGCCTTCTGCGCCGTATACTTGCACTGCGTTCGTATCCGTGCCGAAGCCCGCGCCTTCCTGGGACACGTCGTTGGCGACGATCAGGTCGCAGCCTTTGCGGCTGAGCTTCTCCACGGCATTGCGCTCGACATCGTTCGTCTCTGCGGCGAAGCCGACGACGAACGGTCCGCGCACCGCGGCCGCAGACCCCTGCCGCCTCCATTCGCCGATGGCCTGCAAGATATCCGGGTTGCGGACCAGCTCCAGCGTTAGCCGCTCCGACGCCCCCTTCTTCATCTTGCTCTCATGGCGCACAGCCGGGCGATAATCGGCCACCGCGGCCGCCTTGACGACGGCGTCCGTCTCCGGCAGCCTAACCATGACAGCCTCCAGCATCTCTTCGGCTGACTCCGCCTTCACGAGCCGCAAGCCGGCTGGCGGCGGTCCGTCCGTCCTCGCGCAGACAAGCGTCACATCCGCGCCTTGATCGCGCGCGGCTTCGGCGATAGCAAAGCCCATCTTACCCGAGGAATCATTCGTGATGTAGCGAACCGGATCCAGCCGTTCCATCGTACCGCCGGCCGTCACAAGCACGCGTTTGCCTGCGAGCGGCCTGCTGCCAGCCAACAATTCCCAAGCTGCCTCGGCAATCTCCTCCGGCTCGGCCAGACGGCCTTTGCCCACGTATCCGCAGGCAAGCTGCCCCGTCCCCGACTCTACGAACCGCACGCCGCGATCGGCGAGGATCGCTAGATTCGCCTCTACAGCCGGATGCGCGAGCATGTGCACGTTCATCGCCGGCGCGACAAGCACCGGAGCCGTCGTCGCCAGCAGCGTCGTGCTTAGCATGTCGTCGGCGATGCCATGGGCCATCTTGGCGATGATGTTGGCGGTCGCGGGCGCGACGATGACGAGATCGGCCGAATCGGCCAGATCGATATGCTGCACGCGGGAGGCGTCGTGCTCGTCGAACACATCCGTCGCCACGGGATGCCGCGACAGCGTCTGAAGCGTCAGCGGCGCAACGAACTTCGTCGCCCCCTCCGTCATGACGACGCGGACGGACGCCCCCATTTTCACCAGCAGACTGCACAAAGAAGCCGCCTTATAGGCTGCGATTCCTCCAGTGATGCCGAGCACGATCGTACGCCCTTCCAGCCTCTTGCTCATCGTTACCCCTCCCGATTGCTAGAGTCGACTTTGGTATAAACGAGATATAGGCCGCCTGCCGCAATATCGGCCTATAGAGAAAAAAAACAACCGCTCGGGTTGTCCTAATGGCCGCGACTCTATTCTCTCTCTTGCAGCGTCCCGGGCTGTGATCCGGTCTTACGGCGCGCGGCGGCTTCTTATTGATCTTATTAGTCTTGCCCCATCGATTCGACGCTGATGTATTCATGATAGATCTCTTCCAGCGCGAAGCCGACAACCTTGTGAGCCTTCGGAGCCGTCAATTGCGACTGCTTGCCGTCGCGGAGCGCTCTCGCTCTCTTGGATGCCGCTACGACGAGCGTATACTTGCTGTCTACTTTACGTACGAGTTCATCAATCGATGGATATAACATATGCTCACCTCTCCGATCCGTTTTGCGCTGTCTCCAAGCCCTTCAGCTCATCGATCAGCTCGTGAAGAAACCGTTCCCGCTTGCAATGCTCCGCCGTAATGATCGCCTGGATGCGTTCGCACGCGCATTCGATCCGGTCGTTCACGACCGCGTAGTCGTATCGGCTGAGCAGATTCATCTCCTCGACGGCGACGGACAAGCGGTGATCGATCTTGTCCTGCGTCTCGGTGCCGCGTCCGACGATGCGCTGCTTCAATTCGCCAAGCGACGGCGGCAGCAGGAAGACGAATACGCCCTCAGGGAACTTCTCCTTCACCTTGAGAGCCCCTTGGACTTCGATCTCCAGAATAATATCTTTGCCTTCGGCGAGCGTCTTCTCAACGAAGTCGCGCGGCGTGCCGTAGTAGTTCCCGACATACTCCGCGTACTCGAGCAAGGCGTCGCCGGCAATCATCTCTTGGAATTGCTCTCTTGTCTTAAAAAAGTAGTTGACGCCGTCCTGCTCGCCGCTTCGGGGAGCGCGTGTCGTCGCGGATACGGAATAGATCAAATTAGGCGCCCTGCGCCGCAGCTCCGCGCATACCGTTCCTTTGCCGACACCCGACGGACCGGATAATACAATTAGCAAACCTCTGTTCATGGACTTCCCCGATTCATTCGTCATTATCGTCGTCTTTGGTCGATAAACGGTGCGCCACCGTCTCCGGTTGGACGGCCGACAGAATCACATGATCGCTGTCGGTAATGATGACGGCGCGCGTACGGCGGCCGTAGGTGGCATCGATCAGCATATGCCGGTCCCGCGCTTCTTGGATGATTCTCTTAATCGGCGCGGATTCCGGACTGACTATGGAAATGATGCGATTCGCCGAAACGATGTTGCCAAAACCGATGTTGATCAGTTTGATCGCCATGCAACTTTTCCCTCCGGTTATTCCTCGCAAGCATCTCCGGGGCGCCTCTTCTACGCTCCCATTGTTACCGAAAGCGGCCCCCCGCATACTGCGGGACATTGATACGACTGAAATTCAACAGCTCCCTGCACCCGGACGTTATATCCGAATCGCAAGCCATATTGAACTATTTTACTTGAAAATGATGGGCCGGACAAGAGGGAAGAGGCTCTCCCGCCTAGTGATAATCGAATTTCCTCGTATCCTGTCGCCAATCCGCTTGCCGGATCGCATCTGGAAACAGAACGAAGACCCGGTATGCGCCGGGTCTTCGGGTGTGCTGCATATAGCTGATGCGGCGCGTATAGATGAGACGCGTTACGCTTCAACTTCGCCGACATAAGCGATTGCGGCCGGGCCGGTCATGTAGACGCGGCCGTCGTCTTCGTTCCATTCGATGAACAGGTCGCCGCCGGCGAGAGAGATCGTCGCCTGGCGCTCCGTCAGCCCGTTCAGCACCGAGGAGACGAGCGTCGCGCAAGCGCCTGTTCCGCATGCGAGCGTCGGGCCCGCGCCGCGTTCCCACACCCTCATGTCCACTTGATCGCGGGCGTTCACCGTCGCGAATTCGACGTTGATCTTGCGAGGGAAGAGCGGATGCGTCTCCAGCTTCGGCCCCCACTTCGCCAGATCGAAGCCGGCAGCGTCGTCCACATAGATGACCGCGTGCGGGTTGCCCATCGACACGGCGGTGAATGCGAACTCCTTGCCGTCCACTTCAACCTTATGCCCGATGATCGGATTCGCGTCGATCGTCGTCGGCACGTCCAGGCCGTTCAACACCGGCGCGCCCATGTCGACGCGTACCTTCACGGCTTTGCCGCCTTCGATCGTCAACTGCAGCGGCTGCACGCCTGCGCCGATCGTCTCGATCGTGAGCTCCGTACGGTCCGTCAGGCCGTTATCGTATACGTACTTGGCTACGCAGCGGATCGCGTTGCCGCACTGCTCCGCCTCGGAGCCGTCGGAGTTGATAATGCGCATCTTGAAGTCCGCGCGTTCGGACGGGAGAATGTAGACGAGTCCGTCCGCGCCGATGCCGAAGAACCGGTTGCACAGCTTCACGGCGAGCACGGATGCGTTCGCGGGAAGCTCCTTCTCTCCGTAGACGACAATGAAGTCGTTGCCGAGCCCATGCATTTTCGTAAAATTCATATTGCTTTAGCCTCCTGCGTGAGTACCTGTCTGCCGAGCCTGCCCGAATCGTCTGCGACGGACAGGTCTCCAATGCTTCTATCATAACGCAGGAAGAGCCGTTTGCGCATATAGCAATCTCTTTTTTATTTGCATTATTCCGTCACACCTTAGCGAACGGCAGGACGCGCTGCGTTGCCGTAGGAGATGCGGCCGCTCTTGCGGCGGCGCCGCGACGAGCCCCAGACGCTGCCGATGCCCATCAAGAAGGTCGGAATGCCTGCTGCCACGAATACGAGCGCCCAGTCGCGCAGCGAGAGCGGAACGGTCTTGAAGATCGGCTGCAGCGGCTCCACGTACAGGACGGCCAGCATCAGCAGCAGCGAAGAGAGCACCGCGAGCACGAGGAATTTGTTCTCGAAGAAGCGGCGATGGAAGATCGAACGCGAGCTTCGGCAGTCGAAAACGTGAATGAGCTGCGCCAGCACGAGCGTCGCGAACGCGACGGTCTGCGCGTGCACGAGCTGCGCGCCGTCTCCAGACATACCGCCAAGCGTCAGGACGAATGCCGCAAGCGTACAGACGCCGATCAGCACGCCGCGGCTGATGATCTTCCAGCCGAGCCGGCGGGCGAAGATATTCTCCTTGGCCGAACGGGGCTTGTGGCGCATCAGGTCGCTCTCCGCTTGATCGACGCCAAGCGCCATGGCCGGCAGGCCGTCCGTCACGAGATTGACCCATAGAATCTGGATCGGGATGAGCGGCAGCGGCAGCCCGGCCATCATCGCGAGGAACATCGTTAGAATCTCTCCTACGTTGGAAGCGAGAAGGTAGCGGATGAACTTGCGGATGTTCTCATAGATGCCTCTCCCTTCCTCGACGGCGGCCACGATCGACGCGAAGTTGTCGTCCGCGAGCACGAGCGACGACGCTTCCTTCGTGACGTCCGTGCCGGTGATGCCCATGGCGATGCCGATGTCAGCCGCCTTGACCGCCGGCGCATCGTTGACGCCATCGCCCGTCATGGCGACGACATGCCCTTGCCGCTGCAGCGACTGAACGATGCGAAGCTTGTGCTCCGGCGAGACGCGGGCGTACACATAGACGTCGTCGGACGTCTTGTCGAGCTGTTCGTCGGTCATCAGCCCGACGTCGGCGCCGCTCATTGCTTTGCCGTCCTTCGGCAGAATGCCGATCGTCCGGGCGATCGCTTCCGCCGTCGTGCGGTGGTCGCCGGTAATCATCACCGTCTTGATGCCGGCCTGCCGGCACTTGACGATCGCTTCAAACACCTCGCGCCGCGGCGGGTCGATCATGCCGGCTAAGCCGATAAAGATGAGACCGTTCTCCGCTTGATCCTCATTGTCGCACTGTTCGTGAGCGCGGACGTCGCGATAGGCGAAGCCAAGCACGCGCAGCGCGTCCGACGCCATTGCTTCGTTCGCTTGCAGCACCTTCGTTCGAAGCGTTCCGGTGAAGGGCACGACGTTGCCGTCCCACAGCACGTAAGAACAGCGCTCAATCAACATATCTGGCGCGCCCTTGGTGCAGATGAGGTTACCGCCTTGATGAGCGACCATGACGGACATCCGCTTCCGTTCGGCGTCGAACGGAAATTCCTTCACGCGCGGGTACAGCGCTTCGAGGGAGGAGCGCGACACGCCCGACTTGCCGGCTAACACAAGCAGCGCGCCTTCGGTCGGATCGCCCTTGACGTTCCACGGCGTCGAGCCTGCGGCCTCCGCCTCCTTGGCCGCCTTCTTGCGCTTCGCCTCATCGCTGCGCTCTTCCGTCGCCAGCTCGGCGTTGTTGCACAGCGCAGCGATCTGCGTCAGCCGCCGCAGCCCGGCGTCGCCCTTCACTTCCACCGGCTTGCCGCCCGACAGGAATTGCCCCGTCGGCTCGTAGCCTTCGCCGGACACATCCACCTGGCGGCCGCCGATCCACAGCCGCGTGACGGTCATCTTGTTCTGGGTCAGCGTGCCGGTCTTATCCGAGCAGATGACCGAAGCGCAGCCGAGCGTCTCGACGGAAGGCAGCTTCCGCACGATCGCTCTTCGCTTGATCATCCGCTGCACGCCTAGCGCAAGCGCGATCGTGACGATCGCCGGAAGACCTTCCGGGATGGCGGCCACCGCGAGGCTCACGCCAGCCAGGAACATATCATAGATCGGCTGGCCGTGCAGCACGCCGGCCAAGACGACGACAACGGTGAGCGCAAGAGCCAGGACGATCAGAATTTTCCCCAATTGCTCCAAGCGTCTCTGCAGAGGAGTCTCGGACTCCTCCGTCTGCTGAATGAGATTGGCGATATGCCCCATCTCCGTCGCCATGCCCGTCTTAATCACAATGCCTTTGGCCGTCCCGCGGGTGACCATCGTGCCGAGATAGGCGCAATTCTTCCGATCGCCCAGCGCCAGCTCGGGCGAACCGATCGCTGCGGCATGCTTGGCGACCGGCACCGACTCGCCGGTCAGCGCGGCCTCCTCAATCGTGCACTGATTGCTCTCGATGAGCCGCAGGTCGGCCGGAACCCGGTCGCCGCTCTCCAACAAGACGAGATCGCCCGGCACGAGCTCCTTCGCCGGCACGATGACAAGCGCCCCATTCCTCATCACTTTGGCGGATGGAGCCGACAGCTCTTTAAGAGCTTTGAGCGAACGCTCCGCCCGATATTCCTGAAGGAACCCGAGCACCCCGTTAATTAAGATAATCGCGATAATCGTCAGCGCATCCAGCATCTCGCCGAGCAATCCTGAGACGACGGTCGCGCCTACGAGCACAAGTACCATGAAATCCTTGAATTGGTTAATGAACAGCTTAATCGGAGACTCTCCCTGCCGTTCCGCCAATTCGTTCGGACCGTGCTCGTTCAGCCGGCGTTCCGCCTCTTCCGGCGCGATGCCTCCTTTGATGTCGGTCGCCAGCGACTTTGCCAGCTCGTCCTCTGTTAACTGGTGCCAAGCCTTCCCTTCCACGACGGTCATCCCCTCCCGCAATCGCCGTCCGCCGCCTAGCTGGACAGCCGTTCTCCCCTATGTCTATTCAGACAAGCCGAGGAATATCCCCTGCCCCGAGACTTTCCCTTTGCGGGCAACTATGGCATCATAGGATAACGGAATCCTTCCGAATTGAATCTAACCAGGAGTTATTCGCCATGTCGCTCGATGGGATCGTAACGAGAGCGCTCGTCCATGAGTTGCAAGTCTTGGCCGGCGCGCGCATTCATAAAATATATCAACCGACGGACAACGAAGCCGTGCTTCATATTCGCGGACAAGGGTTCGGCAAGAAGCTGCTCCTGTCCGCCCACCCTTCCATGCCGCGTGTACATTACACCGAGAAGCCTTGGACCAATCCGATGGAGCCGCCGATGTTCTGCATGCTTCTGCGCAAGCATTGCGAAGGCGGCATTATAGAAGAGATTCGCCAGGACGCCGCAGAGCGGATCGTCTGGTTCGACATTCGCCACCGGGACGAGCTTGGCGACCTGTCGATCAAACGGTTGACCCTCGAGATCATGGGACGCCACAGCAACTTAATCCTGCTGGATCCGGCCGCCGGCATTATTCTGGACAGCATCCGCCACGTCACGCCTGCGATCAGCAGCTATCGGGTCGTTATGCCGGGATCGCCATATGTCTCGCCGCCTCCGCAGGGCAAGCGCAACCCGTTCAACGGCCTCTCCGAGGCGTCGTTCCGCGAAGCGCTGGAGACAGCACTTGCCGGAGGCGACAGCACGAGCGTTAGCGTAGTCACCGGTGCGGGCGGCGGCGCGAAGAGCGATGCTATGGCGGCCAACGCCGTACCGAATGCCAAAGCGCTGGCCGGCGCGCTCGTCGCCGCCTATTCCGGCATAAGCCCGCTGCTGGCCAAGGAGATCGTTCACCGCGCGGACGGCTTGCAGGAGAAGCTCTGGCCCGCATTCCGCGAGATGATGGAAGCATTTCACCATCATCGCTACGAACCGTCCATGGCGGAGACGGCGGACGGACGCACTTACTTCTCCGCTGTCCGTCTTCTTCATCTCGGAGGCACGATGCGGGCATTCGAGTCGATGGGCGAATGCTTGGACGTTTACTACGGAGACAAGGCCGAGCGGGATCTCGTCCGCCAGCGGACGACTGACCTCACCCGCCTGCTGCTGAACGAGACGGCGAAGAACGAGAAGAAGCTGGAGAAGCTGCGGGAGACGCTGATCGAAGCGGACGAAGCAGACCGCTTCCGCCGGATCGGCGAGCTGCTTACCGCTCATCTGCATCAGATCAAGCGCGGAGACGCCTCTGCGGAAGTGATCGACTATTACGATGAAGAGCAGCCCGCGGTGACGGTTCCGCTCGATCCGCAATTGACGCCGACCGAGAACGCGCAGCGCTACTTCCGCAAATATACGAAGCTCAAGAACAGCAAGGCGGTCGTCAGCGAACAGATCGAAGCGGCCGAGACGGAGATTCGTTATCTCGAATCGGTGCTGCAGGGGCTCGAGACGGCCACTCCTGCCGATATCGAAGAGATCCGCGAGGAGCTGGCGGAGCAAGGCTACGTCCGCCTTCGCAGATCGGCCAGAGGCGCGAAGAAGAAGCGCGGCGACCGCCCTTCGCTGCTCTGTTATACGTCCAGCGAAGGCGTACCGATCTATGTGGGCAAGAACAATACGCAGAACGATTATGTCACGAATCGTCTTGGCCATCCGACGGACACGTGGCTGCACACGAAGGACATTCCCGGCTCCCACGTGCTCATCCGCGGCACCGATTACGGAGAGACGACGCTGCACGAAGCGGCCATGCTGGCCGCCTACTATAGCAAGGCGAAGGAATCGAGCCGGGTGCCGGTCGACTACACGCGCATCCGCCTCGTCCGCAAGCCGAGCGGCGCGAAGCCCGGCTTCGTCATTTACGACGGACAGAAGACGTTATACGTGACGCCGGATGAAGCGGCTATCCGCAGTCTGCCTAGCCAAATCAAGCAGGTATAACCATAGAGAAGCCGTCCCAGGTTCTATTGCCCGGGACGGCTTCTTTGTATGCTTCGCAAGCAGTGCTTCAGATGCAGACGCCGGGGCAGCAGGACGCATAACGGAATCCGCTGCCGTAAGCCCTCTGGAACGATCCGCCGCGCGCATCGCCCAAACCGACCCGCCGGCCGCCCGCGCCTACATTCCCGCGTTGCGGCGAAGCTGCGCCAGCATGGAGGCGTCCACCGTGCGGTTGCCGATCGCACCGTGGTACAGCTTGCCTTTGCGCGCACCGTGGAAGTCGGAGCCGCCTGTGACGAACTTGCCATGGCGCTCCGCTATCTCGCGAAAGAACGCTTCGGCCTCAGGGCCATGATCCGAATGATACGCCTCGAGTCCGTCGGCGCCATTCAAGAGCAGCTTCTCGGCCAAGGCATCATTGCCATACAGCCCCGGATGCGCGACAATGGCCGTTCCTCCGGCCTCGTGAATCCATCGGAACGCCTCTACCGGCGATATACGCTCGGGAGGATTCACATAGCCCGGCTTGCCTTCCGCCAAATACCGATCGAACGCCTCCTGCACCGACGCTACCGTCCCGAGACGCACCATCGCTTCTGCGATGTGCGGCCGGCCGATCGTCTCGTCCTTGCCAGGCTGACGTCCCGCTGCCTCTTCGACCATCGCCATCGTAATCGGAATGCCAAGCCCGTTCAAACGCTCAAGGATGCTCTCGTTGCGCCGCTCGCGAACGCTCCGTTGGGAATGAAGTCTGCTAGTCAGCTGCGAATCGGCCGGATCGATATAATAGCCGAGCACGTGTACTTCCTGGCCTTCATAGGAGGTGCTGATCTCGACGCCCGGAACCACCTCGACGCCAAGCGCATGGCCAGCCTTCTGCGCTTCTTGAATCCCTGCCGTCGTATCATGATCGGTAATCGCAATGGCTGCAAGCCCTGCCTCCTTCGCCATCCGGACATTCTCCTCCGGCCGATGAAGCCCATCCGAGGCCGTCGTATGGGTATGCAGATCCGCCTTGTTCATGATGAAAGTCCCCTTAAATATTCGATTAATACGGAAGCGTGGAGCGGCAGATCAGCCAACTTCGACCGAACCGCATAGAACTGGCGGCGGAACGAGATGCCTTCGATTCGAACCGGCTTCAGCAACCCCAGCGCCGATTCGTTCTTGATCGCCCAGATCGACAAGAACGTCAATCCCAGCCCCGCTTCCACCGCCGATTTGACCGCTCCGTTGCTGCCGAAGTCGCTGACGATTCGAAGCTGGTCCTCGCCGATGCCTTGGCGTTCCAGCTCCTCCACCATTACCTGCCGCGTTCCAGATCCGCTCTCCCTTAATACCAACGGCTCTCGCAGCACTTCCTCAAGCGTCACCGCTTCGCGGGAAGCGAACGGATGGCTGACCGGCGCGACGAGAACGAGCTCATCGTTCATGACCGGCTCGGTTATCACGGCCGGGTCGTCGGTCGGCGCTTCCACAAGCCCGAATGCCAACCCATGATGAGCGATCTCCTCGACGATCTCGCTCGTATTCATGACCCGCATGCTAACCGACACCTCCGGATATTGAAGCAGGAACGGACCTAACAGCCTGGGCAGCACATATTCCCCGATGGTGAGGCTAGCGGCGAACTTTAATTGGCCTTTCAAATTGTCGACGTGCTTAGCCATCAGAGCATCTGTCTCGCGCATAAGCTCCACCGCTTTGCGCGCCTGCGGAAGCAGACAGCGGCCGGCTTCCGTCAACTCCAGCCGCTTGGTCGACCTCAGCAGCAGCTTCACGCCAAAGCGCTCTTCGAGAGCCTGGATTTGCATCGTGATGGCGGGCTGCGTCATATGAAGCGCTTGAGCGGCTGCTGAGAAGCTTCCCCTCTCCGCCACTGTGTAGAATATGTGAAGTTGATGCACATTAAGCGACATCCGTCTCATTCACGCCTTTCCGATCCTGCGTTGTCTCCCATTATAACATAGGATTTCCATGCTCCTGCTTGATCGATCGCCTAATCCATCTAAAAAAAAAGCATGCCTTAAGGCATGCTTCGTCGTAGGCCGTCCGCATTATCTTCGTTTGCGGTTATTCTTAATTAACGTCATTCGCCTGGAATGGCGAAGCCAGGAATAATACGTCTTCAAATCCCTCAGTTCCATCGTCTCCGACATACGGCCCAGGAAGGTCACCACGATCATCTTGTGAAGCGGATTGCCCAGCAGATCCACTTCTTTATCCGAGACGGAGAACTCGGCGACGAACACCAGATCGTCGTCGATCGTATAGACATCTTGCTCGTTCCTGTAATACGATACGATGCGCCCTTCCTTCAGACATTCCCACATGAACTGGGCGATATCGGAGTATCCAGTCTTGTCGGACTCCACCCGGTCAGTCCACCTGGCGCGAGCATGGTTGGTGATAATGATATCGACAATCTTCTTGTCCCCTAACGGAACATGAAAAGGCTCATATGTACTCCAACGTTCGGTATGCTTGTCTTTCACCGGGTTACCCCCTTCCTGGGTATGAGTCCAAAGGACTAGTTCAAGGGTAAAAAATAGGAAGTTAAGTACATTCTAACTCACACTTTCCCGATCATTCAACAAAAAAATAAAACGGATACAATTATGTAAAATATAAGGGTGAACGCCTATTTTCTTCTAACTTGACCGCGTCGATAAGCTCTCGCAAAACCGTCTCCAAACGCGCCATATATACCGTTCCTCTCTGGCCGATCGCCGAGACGCCGCTTGCCGCCATTTCCCGTTCCAATGCTTCCGCGGCATCAAAGACAGGCTTGGCTGACAAATTGCCAGACACTCCCTTTAAGGTATGCAGCCTTTTGCCGGCTTCGTCGGCATCCCCGGCCAGCAGCAACTCGCGAAGCTCGCCGCAAAATCCATTATATTCCACGACGAAGCGGCTCAACATGTGTCGAAGGATCGTCTCCTTGCCGTTCACTCTCGCCAATGCTTCCTCCCAGTCGATATGCTTGGCATGCTGTAACCAACGATCGACCGCTTCGAACAGCACCTCCGCCTGAACCGGCTTCGTAATTACATCGTTCATCCCGGCCTGGAAGCACCTCTGCCTGTCCTCCGCCATGACGTTCGCCGTCATCGCGAGAATAGGAAGCTGCCATCCGTTCCAATGCTCTCGGATCGCTAGCGCTGCTTCGATCCCATCCATCTCGGGCATATGCAGATCCATCAGAATCAGGTCCCATTGTTCTTCTTGAAGCATCTCCAGCGCTTCGCGGCCATTAGCCGCGACGCCTGTCTCGTAGCCTTTGCTCTGCAGCAGCTCGCAGGCGATCTGTTGATTGATGACATGGTCTTCAGCCAGCAGGATACGCGGCCGGCTCGAGCCGCCTCTTCTTGTGACCTGAGCTTGACTATTCATTCGCTCGTGGGCCTCTTCCAGCTTGAAGCTGTCGAACACCCGAACGAGCGAGCGCCGGTTCACAGGCTTCACCAGCATGCGGTCCGGCTTGTCGGAGAAGTCCATTCGCAGCCATTCGCTCTGGCCGAGCGGGGTCGTCATCGCGACGATGCGAGCGGAGCCCGCTGATTGCTTCAATTGCCGCCACGTCTCTACGCCGTGCATATCGGGCATCTCCATATTGCACAGAACGCAATCGAAGCCGCCGAATCCCTCTGCTTCGTCCAACAGAGAGATCGCGTCCTTCCAGCTGCCGATGAATCCGGCATCGACCGGAAGGGACGCCAGCATGCCTTGGAGCGCCTGCCGCATCATACCTTCCCGCTCGATACAAAGCAGCTTTAAACGCTTCTCCGCAGCAGCGGCAACAGGTACGAGCTCCGACGCCGACTCCGGAGCGACAGGAATCGACAGCGTGAAGAAGAATCGGCTTCCAACGCCCGGTATACTCTCCGCCTCCAGCCTTCCTCCCATTATCCGGATCAACTCTTCGGCGATGACCAGACCCAGACCCGTCCCGCCGTATTTGCGGCTTGTCGAACCGTCAGCCTGAGTGAAGGGCTGGAACAATCGGCTCATCTGATCAGGCGTAATGCCAATGCCCGTATCCGCGACCGAGAATTCGATACTTGCCAATCCCTCTTCCAAGGCTACCGGCTGAACCCGAAGAAGCACATGGCCGTAATTCGTGAATTTGACGGCATTGTTCATCAAGTTAATCAACACTTGGCCAAGCTTCAGCGAATCGCCAACCAGACGGGCTGGAAGTTGGTCCGATATGTCGAAAATCAGATCCAATTCTTTCTTGCCCAGAAAAATGCCGATCGTGTCGCCGAGCCTGAGGAACAGCTCTTCCGGATCAAACACATCCTTCTCCAGCTCAACCTTGCCCGCTTCGATCTTGGAGAAATCGAGAATGTCGTTGACGATGCCCAGCAGCACTTCGGAAGACGTGACGATCTTCTGCATATAATCTTGCTGCGCATCCGTCAGATCGGTTCGCTGCATAAGCTGAGACAATCCGATAATGCCGTTGATCGGCGTCCGAATCTCATGGCTCATCCGCGCGAGGAACGAGCTTTTGGCTTCGTTGGCGTCCTCCGCAATCTGCTTCGCCTCGATGAGCTCGGCCTCGATCTGCTTCTGATGTGAGATGTCCCGGAACAAGGCTACGTAACCCGTCGTTCGGCCCAACGGGTCGATGATTTTGCTCGCGTTCAAGTACACCGGAATCGGACGCCCGTCCTTGCGCGTATAGATCCATTCGTCTGAGAAAGACTTTCCGCCTGCCATCATGGCGTGCATATAATCGATGCCTGGCGACACATGGCGTCCGAGCTTCCCCGATAACCGCTTGGCCTTCATCTCGGCTTCTTCTGCAGGAGAGAAAAATAACGGGGTGACGACGCCTTCAATCTCCTCCGGCTCGTAGCCCAGCATCAGCTGTGCCGTCTTGTTGAACCTCGTAATAATGCCATCCTCATCCGTCACGATAATGCCGTAATCATTCTGGTTCGTTACCGCCTGCAGCGGTTCGAACAAGTTCCGCAGCTGCTCGGTCATCTTGTTCACCGAAGAAGCAAGCGCCCCGATCTCGTCGCGGACGCCGGTCTCTAACCGCTCCACGTGAAAGTTGCCGGCTGCGACCTTCTCCGTCGATCGCAATATTTCCCGAATTCGTTTGAATAGCGGAGTGATCATAAGCAGCAACAGGAATGCCAGCACCAGCTCCGCCAACAGGCAGACCAGAATCGTCCGGAGCTTCAGCGTCTGCAGCGGTTTATACAACTCTTCCGTCGGAATGGCAAGTATGAGCGTCCAATCTGTGCCGGTTACATTCGAGACATAATAATGATTGCCTCCGCGAGCCAAGCTTGCATTGCGGGATCCCGCCAATCGAAGCAGGCTTCCGCGAAGGTCATCGCTTAGGACCGGAGCGGACTCCGTCGAGAAGATCTTGTCGCCATCGCCGTCGAACAACAAATAGCTTCCCAGCGGTTCCTTCAAGTCCCCATTCGCCGGCCGGTAGAGAGTCAGTCCGTTCTCTATCTCCGAGATTGGAGCCGACGCCCACAGTACGCCCGTAATTACCCTGTATTGGTCGCGCACCGGGACAAGCAGGTTGATTCCGGGATGGCCGGTATCGCCAATACCTTCATGAATATTCCAAATGATCGATTGCCCTGCCGCCGCCATTACAAAGACAGGGTCGCGGCTTATATTCTCAATCGATCCGTCGGTTCGCCAGAGAATTCCTTTTAAATCGCTATAGCCGAGAGCATAGAACGAGCTAAGGGACCAGAACTCCTCCCTCAGAGCCTTCATATAATCTCCGTCGCCGCGGGCGACAACGGAGATTCGGTCGCTTAGCGCGTTCGCTTGCTTCAGCAAGGTGCTGGTGCTCGACGCGAGCGAAGCCGCGCTCGTCCTTGCCAGATTGTCCGCACTGCTCGTCAGCGTAATTTGAATGGTCTTCTGAGCGGAAGCATAATAGATCCATCCGCAGATCAGCAGCGTAATTCCCGTACTTAACAGCAGCAGCAGCCAGGTGCGCAAGCGCAGCGATTGGAACATATGAGGCCTTTCCCTCCGGTAGTCTGGACATTGTGGCTTGCCGTTCGGAGCGCCGCCTATTGGCCGCAATTGAACGGCGACAATAAAAACCTCCTTCTCGCCGCAGTAACAATGTTAGATTCCGGCGTGAAGGAGATAGAGATGCAGCAGACGATCAGCTAATCGAGCGAAAGCTTGTAGCCGACGCCCCAAACGGTCTTAATGAACTGGGGTTCCTTCGGATTGGTCTCGATCTTCTTGCGCAAGTTCGTAATATGGACATCAATGGCCCTATCGTTCACGTAAGAATCGATGCCTCGCAGCGCGCTGATCAGCTCGTCCCGCGTAAATACTCGTCCGGGAAATTCGAACAGCAGCTTCAGCAGCTCGAATTCGGAGAAGGTCGTCTCGACAGAGACGCTGCCCACCGATATGAGGCGCTTATGCAGATCCAGCACGATGCCGTGCTCGCCCTTGCCTTGAACTTCAACCTCTTCCGCCGACGCAGGATGCGGGAGCTTGTACCTTCGCACCGCCGCGCCGATTCTAGCTTTAAGCTCTTGCATGCTGAACGGCTTGCACATATAGTCGTCCGCTCCCGCATTCAACGCCCTCACACGCTCGTTCACTTTCGTATTCATGGAGATGACGATGATCGGCGTATCCGAATGCCTGCGCACGCTTTCGCAAAGCTCGATGCCGTCTAGATCCGGCAGCATTAGATCCAGAAGGATAACGTCCGGCGCGAAAGATTGCATCGCTTCGAGCCCGGCCTTCCCGTTCTCGACTCGGCATACGGAGAATTGTTCGTCCGTCAAATACATCGATATCATTTCACCGATTATTATCTCATCTTCGATAACGAGAATTTTGGTCAATTTAGCCGCACCTCGAATCGACGTTAATTGTTTTGATTCTTAAAATTTCGCTAACATTTTACTTTATTTAATTATATATGGATCACAAAATGATGTCTATACAGTCACATTCCGCATTGCTTCGGACTTTCGAACGAAATTGTTAACCAAATATAAGCGCAGCAAAAAGGGCTTCCAAGCGCTGGAAGCCCTTCTCGCGGCACCGTTCACAGCCCATAAAATCTGGTCTTATCCGGCACGTTGCGCTCGTATTCCGTCTTGATCTCATTGCGGTAGGAACGCTCGATCTTCTTGACGTATGGCAGCCGCTGCAAGTTCCGCATCGTCTCTTCGGCGGATTCGGCATTGACGTACAGCACCGCATAGTGCATCTTACGCGATAAATAATGAAGCGAGCCGTACTTCTCCAACCCGCGGGCCGCCTTCCAATCGCTGTACCACACGATGAATCCCGTGCGTTCCCCGAATTTCCGGCTGATCCCGTTATCCTGCTTCTCTTCCGGTTCGGGTCCCATCGGCTCTAACGCTTCGCTCGTCATCCGCATCCTCCCCCGCCGCACGAACAGCTGCCGCCGCTTCCGCAGCCTTTGGGGTTCGGATTATTGTCCGGAACCTTAATCGTGTCCGATACCGCTCTTGCGATCATCAATGACACTTCGTGCAGCAGAAGATCAACAGCCTGCTCGGCCTGCTTGAATTGTCTAACCGGCTCGATGGCGTCCATCCGGGCTTCCAATTCATAAACCCGATCCAACGCTTCGTTATAATCCGGGTGAAACCGGCCGAACCGCTCGCATTCGGCAAACCGTTCCTTCGCCTTGGCAAAATCCTGCGCCAGCTTGCGGACGTCGTCGTCCTGGCTCACCTGTTCCTTCAAATAAACATATTCCGCGGTTAACGCGGATTGTTTGATCATCTCGCCCAACTCGTAAGCGCGCATCATCAGAGACGCAAAATCGGCGGATTCCCCGGCCTCTGCGCTTCCAGGCGCCGCTGTGTCGGGCAGGTGCTCGGTCATTGTCTCGACCATTGGGCTCATTCCACCTTCCCTTAGCCTTACTCCCTCCTATCATACCATAAAGGACGTTCGGGCAGTCAATGATTTGTCCTTGGCAGCTCGGAAGCGCCGTCCGGCAGTTCGATCATAAGCTCTCCCAAGCTGTCGCCGGACCATTCGACTTTGGCGGTCCCTCCCGGGTGCGGCGTTCGAACCGTTCCCTCGACCTTCCAGCTGCCGTCTGCCGTCACCAGCGCTTCCGGTATGAATTCGATCCAGCCGTCTACCCGTTTCACCCGGACACCTGTGCGCCAAGCCATCGCCCGTTCGATGATCTCGCGCCGGGTTGACGGATGATAGCTGCGCGGCTTCTCCAGCCAGACAGAAGGGATGGATTCCACGCCGGGAAAAAGCTCCTCTCGCTTCGGAATCGAACCGTCCGGCTCGTATATCGCGAGCAGCTGCTTCAGGCGGATCCAACCTAAATCCGCACCGGAGGCAGCCTTTACGGCTGAAGCTTCTGCCGCTGCTTCAGAAGCGTTAGCGCTTGAATCGGCTTCGCTTGCGGAGCTGCCTGGCCGAGCGGAGTCGCGGTTCTCGGCGAGCGGATAACCGAGCTCGCTCAGTCGTCTGGCCAGCACGCGAACACCTTCCGGCTTGACCGCGAAGATATAGTCGTTCAGCCTCTCCAGCAGCCAATCGGATAACGGGCCATCCCCGGCAATCCGATCCGCCAGCTCTTTGGATGCCACGCGAAGCAGCTTCGCGTCGACGATCGACAGCTTGCCAATGCGCCCGAACCAATCCTCCAGCGCGTGTGCGGCAGGGTCGGGCAGCGCTGCGCCGGACACCCTCTCCAGCCAGTCGGTCAAGGTTGACAGCGTATAACCGTCTTCGCCCGCGCGAATGCAAGAAGATCGTGTGATCCGATACGTAGATACGATGTCCAGCGAGGTTCGCTCCGCAATTTGTTCCAATCGCCAATACACGCCGTAGGTAGCTTCGGGCGGCACGATAATATCGAGATCGGGTTGAATGTACAAGACGCCGTCTCCGGGGCCGTCATGTCCGGCATGCGCACGTTCAGTTGACCGCAGCGCCGGAAGAGTTGGATCGATCAGCCACCGCAGGAATACCTGATCCCTTCCGGCTATTCTCTCCATCCAGCCGAAGGCAACGAGCAGCCCAGTCCACCGATCGAGCGCTAATCGCTCGCGCTCTACCA
Source organism: Cohnella lubricantis (assembly GCF_014212015.1). Classification (GTDB taxonomy): domain Bacteria; phylum Bacillota; class Bacilli; order Paenibacillales; family Paenibacillaceae; genus Cohnella; species Cohnella lubricantis. Next base: position 84,622 of record NZ_JACJVN010000028.1, read on the forward strand.
GTTCCTCGCCCCACTGCCGGAGCGCATCGTCCGCCTCAAACCATTCATGCGGCGGCATCGCTCGAAGCGCGATGGCGGCCCAATGCATCGTCGCCTCCTGCCCGGCATACCGTATGGTCACTATCTCTAGCAGCTTGGCATCCACGGCGGCAAGCGGCAAGTCCGCCCAAGACTCAAGCGCGCTAGACGCCGCAACGATTCTTTGCGGCTCCCGAATAAGCCAGCCTAGACTTAATCCCAGATCCAGCGCCAAAGCGACATTGGCGGGCACCGCTGGATCGGGCAGCGCAAAGAACTCGAATCCTTTCAGCTCTATTTCCTTTAAAGCCATGGCTTCCGCCAGCTTCACCAGCCGTTGCTTGTTCGGAGCTCCCTTCGCTGTCAGAGGGAGCCCCTTCCGCCGAATGTCCGACCATGCGCTCAGCAGAGCCAATGACAAAGGCAGCCGGAGCTGCGCTTCCCGCTCGCCGAGATCCGGTTCCTTCCGAATCGGTGTTCCTGCTGTGAGCGGCCGAAGAACAAGCTGCCAGACGCCGACCAGATCTGCCGGCACATACAACAGCCGTTCACCCCACGCCTTGCGGATCGCGAACAGAACACCGTCCCGGCGCATCCGGGCGAGCGCCACGCGAATCTCAGCCCCTGTCCAAGCTGGCGCCTGCCGAAGCCTGGCCTCCGCTTCTTCTTCGCCGAAGGGCTGCCCTGCGTAGCTGCGCACAAGGCGAAGCAACAGCTGTCGATCAAGCGGCTTCGCGGCTTCCGCCCAGCGTGCCGCCCATTCAGCGCCGCTTAACGCCGCATCGAGCGTATGGCCGCTCAGCATGTGATCCCTTATAAGCGGCTGAGACTGCAGCCGCTCCTTCTCCTCTGCCGGAAGACGGGCAAGCGTGTCCGCCAGCTTCACGTTCTAAGCCTCCTCCCGCAAGCCGGCGTCCGATTCGAACCGGGCCTGCTCATATTGATAGCCCTGCTCCAATAGAAATCGCTGGCGCTTGCGTGCGTATTCTTCTTCGTCCGTCCCTTCACTCACAAGCGCGTAATAGAACACGTCTGCGCCGTCCCGCTTCGGACGCAGAATACGGCCAAGCCGCTGCGCCTCCTCCTGCCTTGAGCCGAAGCTGCCCGACAATTGAATGGCCACCGAAGCATCGGGGAGATCCACCGCGAAGTTGGCTACTTTGGAGACGGCAAGCACGCTGAACTCGCCGCGGTTGAACTTATCGTACAGCCGTTCCCGTTCCCGTTGCGGCATGCTTCCTGTAATGAGAGGGAATCCGAACCGCCGGGATACGCTGCGGAGCTGATCCAAATACTGTCCAATAATTAGGGTGGGCTTCTCCGGGTGCTGCGAGAGCAGCCGTTGAACGGCATCCAGCTTGCAGGGATTCTCGCCCGCGATCCGATGCCGGTCCCGCTTCGGCGCTTCCATGTATCGGGCAGCCGTCTCTTCCGGAAGCGGCACCCGCAACTCCCGGCAAGTCGGCCTCGCGATCCAGCCCTCTCGCTCCAAGCCGCTCCATGCAGCTTCATACCGTTTGGGCCCGATCAGTGCGAAGACGTCTCCTTCGCGCCCGTCTTCCCGGACGAGCGTCGCTGTCAAGCCGAGCCGCCGGGTCGCTTGCAGATCCGCCGTCAATCGGAAGACCGGCGCGGGGAGCAAATGCACCTCATCATAAATGATCAGCCCCCAATTGCGGCCCTCGAACAGCTTCCAATGCGGATGCTCCTCTTCCTTCGATTTGCGGTGCGTCAATATTTGATAGGTCGCCACCGTGATTGGCCGCACTTCCTTGCTCTCCCCCGTATAGGCGCCGATCTCCTCCTCCTTCAGCGTCGTTGCCGCAAGGAGCTCGCGAATCCATTGCGACACCGACGTCGCGTTCGGCGTCAGAATCAGCGTCTCGCATTGCAGCCTCGCAATCGCGCCTATGCCAACCCAAGTCTTGCCTGCGCCGCACGGCAGCACAACGACGCCGCTGCCGTCCTCGCGGCCATTCGCCGGCTCCGGCGCGAATGCTTCAACCGCTTCCGCTTGATAATCGCGCAGCGCAATCGGCTGGCCCGCTTCCGTTCGGCCCAGCAGCTTCACTTGCAGCGCTTCCCCTTGCCGGCAGCCGGCCTCGTCCACGACAGGATAGCCTCGCGCGATCAGCTCGCGTTTGATCCAACCTCGCGAATCCGGGCGAATGCGGATTCGACTTCTCCCGGTCGCCGGGCGCTCCAGCAGGCAGGCATCGAATCCGCGCCCAGACAATACTTCCGACAGCAGAGACGGGGCGTCTGATACGAGCATCAGCCCCTCATCCTCGACTAGGCGCAGCTTGCCGTACCGGCCCATGAGCAGGCGGATCTCCCTTTCCAGAGAAGCCGGCAAGCCGTACCGTGTCAGCGATGACAGTTCGCGAACGGCCTTGTCAGCCGTCCAGCCTGAAGCAGCCGCATTCCACAACGTAACCGGCGTCATCCGGTACGTATGCCATTCCCCCGGCCTCTTCCGAAGCTCCGCGATTGACCGGAGCAGGTCGCGGGCTTCTGCATATCTTGGATGCGACTCGCTGACTAACAGCGTGCCGTCCTGCTGCGCGAGAATCGGCAGCGGTTGGACCGATAGCATCGGCGATTCCTCCTTCTGTCGCGATTCCTCCGGACTCCCCTTCGCCCGGAGCACAGATATGCCCTCACGTCCCCATGATGTCCATTTCACCGCAATTTAAAGCAGAAGCTCGGCAACGCAAAAAAAGACGAAACGGCAACATATGCCGCTTCGTCTCTTGCTGCCGTTCCGGCAGCCAAAGTCTCAATGCGTGAAGGACGGCTCCCGATGCTCATGCTCCGAGATGCCGCTGAGCGCCTCACCCGCTTCGCTGACGAATATCTCCCTCATGGCAAGATCGCCGATCGAGATGACGCCCAGCAATTCGCCATTCTCGACGACGGGCAGCCGACGGATCTGGTTCGCTGCCATCCTTGCGCCTGCTTCATCTACCGACAAATTCGGCGAGATTGTCTCCACATCTTGGGTACACACGTTCATAACGGACTCCGAACCGGGATTCTTGTTCGCGTAACCGCGGATGACCAAGTCCCGGTCGGTGACGACGCCGATCAGCTTGCGCCCTTCGACGACGGGCAGAAATCCGATGTCGTGCTGCTTCATGAGAACCGCGCACTCGTAGATATTATCCTTCGGCGTCACGGTTACACAGTCTTTGGTCATGATGTCTGACACTTTACGCACAACGCTTCTCCTCCTTTCTCGGGATGCTCGATATAGCGTAGCCGAAAAGGAGTCTTTGCATGCGCCTTAAACCACCCTAGCCATTAGCCCTTAGCCGGCAGCTCATCCTCCGCCGAATCGTCCGCAACCGCTACGAGCAGCTTCGCTGCCGTCAGCATCGCGCGCTCGTCGATGTCGAAGCGCGGATGGTGATGCGGCGCGCTCGCCCCGTCTTCCCGGCCTGCGCCGACGAAGAAGAAGCAACCTGGCCGTTCGCGCAAATAATACGAGAAGTCCTCGCCCGCCATCATCGGCTGGCAGAGATAAGCGTCTTCCGCGCCCAGCAGGCTTTGGGCGACTCGCAGGAAACGCTCGGCCTCCGCCGCGTCGTTCACGACCGGCGGATAGCCCTCGTAGAACTTGAAGCTCACCTCGGTTCCATGCATGGCGCCAACGTGGCGAACGACTTGCTCCATCCTCTCGCGCACAAGCTTCCTCGCTTCGGGCGTGAACGTGCGCACCGTGCCGCCGAGCTTGCAGCGCTCGGCGATGACGTTACGCGCAGTGCCCGCACTGAATTGCCCGACCGTCACGACCGCCGAGTCAAGCGGGTCGACGTTGCGGGCGACAATCGTCTGCAGCGCCGTCACCAAGTGAGCGCCTGCCACTAGCGCGTCCGCCGCCTGATGCGGCAAGCCGGCATGGCCGCCCCTGCCGGCAACCTCGATCTCGAATTCGTCCGGCGAAGCCATTAGCGGTCCTGGACGGGATGCCGCAATGCCGTAAGGGAACGGGGACCATAAGTGAACGCCGTACACGGCGTCGACCCCTTCAAGCGCCCCGGCTGCAATCATGCTGACAGCGCCGCCGGGAAGCACCTCTTCCGCCGGCTGGAACAGGAATACCCTCGTCCCCGCTGTCTCCTCCCGATGCAGCGTATAATACCGGGCGACAGCCAGCAGTTGCGCGGTATGTCCGTCATGCCCGCAAGCGTGCATCACGCCGGGAACGGTCGATGCGTATTCACAAGTCTTCTCATCTTGAATGGGCAGTGCATCGATGTCGGCTCGAAGCGCGATCGTCCGCCCCGGCCGGCCTCCCTTCAGCCTGGCAATGACGCCGGTGCCGGCGACTCCGCGGGTGACTTCGAGTCCCCACGCTTCCAACCGCTCCGCAATCCATGACGATGTTTGAACTTCCTTAAACGAGAGCTCCGGGTGCCGATGCAAGTGTCGGCGCCATTCCACCATATCGCTATACAGCGACTGCAGCGTTTTTTCTATTACAGGCACAGCGCCGCTCCTCTCCCACAAAAGCTTTTATCTCTTATTGTAACAGAAAAAAGGATCTTAACGGAAGGTTGTCGAACGACAAAGAAAGGAGGCGCTATAAGCCATCCGATGCTTGCAGATGGCTCTGAAACCGTCTATGATGGAGGGTAAACAGAGGCTTGTTTGCATTTTCCAAAGGAGGAACTTTAATGATTCTCGAGAACACGGGACTGAATGGGTTGAAGAGCGATCTGGCTCATTTGGACGAGTCCGCCGAAAGCATCGGCTTTATTCGTTGGCAGTGGGAATATACCCGCGCTACCTACGATTTGAAGCTGCCGGATAATGACAGCAAGAACGATTATTATCTTCGCATCAGCACACGCGCCATGGAAGGCAAGCTGGAGAACCCGGACGCCATCCTTCAGATCGAATCGGTCTATATCGGACGCGCCACCTTCCCGCATGGCCTGGAATATGAGTCTCCGGTTCCAGCAGCTATTCTCGAAGAAGCTTCCAAGCGGGTTCAACAGCTGAAGCAGCTGCTTAGCTGATCGGCCGGGGGAGATATTCATATGAAGACCCCTGCCGGCGCTGGGCGAGGTTCGCCGGATTTCTTGCTGCTCATCCTGACGCTGCTCATGGTCGGCTTCGGATTAGTCATGGTGCTCAGCGCTAGCTCCAGCATGACCGCCGTCTCCGAGAAATTCGGATATGACGCCTTTTATTTTACGAAGAGGCAAATCATGTGGGCCGGACTTGGGTTCGTTGTAATGGTTGTGCTCATGAACATTTCTTATGTCAAGTACAAGCAATGGTTTGCGCCCTTCCTGTTATTGGTCTTCGTCATGCTTGTTGCCGTATTGTTCGTATCCTCGGATATTAACGGAGCCCACAGCTGGCTCGGCATCGGCGGTCTAGGCATCCAACCTACCGAGTTCGCGAAGATCGCGGTCATTCTTTATTTAGCCGCTATTATTACGAAGAAAGGGGACAAGTTCCGCGAGTTCAAAAGCGGGCTGTTTCCCGTTCTGTTCGTGGTCTTCATCATCTCCGTTCTCGTCTTGATGCAGAATGACTTCGGCTCCTGCGTCATTCTAGCCCTGTGCGCGACCTCGGTCATCCTGGCGGGCGGCGCGAATCTGAAGCAGGTGGCAGCTGTATACGGCGTATGTATCCTATTGGCCGCGCTAGCGCTGCTGATCAAGCCGGACATTATCAGCGACTATCAGCTTGCCCGCTTCGAGGCGTTCAAAGACCCATTCGCCGACAAGGAAGGCTCCGGCATGCAGATTCTCCGCTCGCTCGAGGCGTTCGGCCACGGCGGCATTAACGGTGTCGGGCTCGGCAACAGCGTGCAGAAGCTGTTCTATCTGCCTTACGCATACAATGACTTCATCTTCTCCATTATCGGCGAAGAGCTGGGCTTTATCGGCACGATGGTTTTCTTGCTGGGCTACATTCTGCTCCTGTGGCGAGGAATTATCGTTGCGCTGCGCTGTCCCGATACCTTCGGAACGCTGGTCGGCGTAGGCATGGTGGCGCTTATCGCGTTCCAAGCGCTCATTAACATGGGCGGCGTCAGCAAAGCGATCCCGATGACGGGCGTCACGCTGCCGTTCATCAGTTACGGAGGCTCCTCCTTGCTGGCGCTCATGATCGGCATGGGCATTCTGCTCAGCATATCCCGGGAATACAACCGGGTCGGCAAAGCGAATGTTCGCGATGCAGAACAGAGCCGTTCCGCTTAGGCTTATCTAACAACAAAGCGCCTCAACCGGCTGGTTCAGCCGATGAGGCGCTTTGTTGTTGAACAGCGAATGTTATTTGACTCGCTGCGTCTCTTCGATCTCTGTCTCGTCCTTGAAGGCGACGCCTTCAACCTTGATGTTGACTTCAACCACGCGAAGGCCGGTCATATTCTGAACCGCCTCCCGGACGTTCTCTTGGAGACGAAGCCCGACATCTTGAATCGGTATGCCGTATTGGATAACGATTCGAAGATCAATGGCCGCTTCCACCTGGCCGACTTCAACGGACACGCCCTTCTGTGCGTTGCGACCGCTCAGCCGCTTGGCAAGCCCTTCCGATATGCCCCCCGACATCGCGGCGACGCCTGGCGTCTCCAGGGCCGCCAGCCCTGCAATCGTGGCGACGACATCATCGGAAATTCGGATCAATCCTTGCTGCATCTCTTCGGTCATTGGCGGCTCACTCTCCCGGAACATTATGTTCTTATTGTAATGGAAGAACGTGCCGTATGGCAATATAAGGGGCATGAAGGTGTTCACATTTACTTAAAGGCCGCTTTCCGATATAGTAAGTTAGAAGTCTACATTCCAAGATCAACCAATCAGAGGTGTCGCTCCATTGAAAAAGCTGTTTTTCCCCTTGCTGATCGTCTTCTTCGTGCTTAGCGCTATCGCCCATTATGCCGGTTGGAATTCCATGGTCCAATTCGGGCTTGCGGCTGTCGCGGTCATCTTCGTCGCCGGCTTCCTCGGACAAGCGACCGAAGCCGTCTCCCATTACGCCGGCCAGCGTCTCGGCGGCTTCCTGAACGCAACGTTCGGCAACGCCGCGGAGTTGATTATTGCGATTTTCCTCGTGAAGGAAGGTTTATTCGATATGGTCAAGGCGAGCCTCACCGGCTCGATCATTGGCAATCTGCTGCTGGTTCTAGGCATTAGCGCCTTTGCCGGCGGCCTCAAGCACAAAGTGCAGAATTTCAACGTCCACCTGGCAGGGCAGAACGCTTCGCTAATGCTGCTCGGCGTTATCGCGCTGTTCATCCCGGCCGTGTTCGTCAAGACCGAGCACTTGAGCACCCACGATTCGATGTCGATCAGCGTGACGGTCGCCGCCGTGCTGATCATCGCATACGGAGGCTGGCTGGTCTACTCCATGATCACACATAAGAGCCTGCTGGAGGACAGCAGCGAGACTAGCGTCGACCATGACGAAGAACCGCGATGGTCCAAAGGCAAGTCGATTCTTTATTTGGTTATCGCTACTGTCATGGTTGCTTTCGTCAGCGAATGGCTCGTTGGTACGCTGGAGGTATTCACGCACAAGTTCGGATTGTCCGAGCTGTTCGTCGGCGCCTTCGTCGTCGCGATCGTCGGCAATGCCGCCGAACACAGCGCAGCGGTCATGCTGGCCATGAAGAACAAGATCGGCGCAGCCGTCGAGATCGCCGTCGGCAGCAGCCTGCAGATCGCCCTGTTCGTCGCACCTGTATTGGTGTTCATTAGCCTCTTCTTCAACCAGCACATGGACATCCTGTTCTCGACCATCGAACTGGCGGCCATCGCCGTCGCTGTGCTGATCGCTACATCCATCTCGCGGGACGGCTCAACCACCTGGTATGAGGGCAAGCTGCTCGTGCTCGTGTATATCGTGCTAGGCGTCGCCTTCTTCTTCGTGTAGTAATAATTCCACAAGAGTGACGCGAAATAAGCATACGAAAAAAGCCTTGGACGGCTCGGCCGCTCCAAGGCTTCTTTTGTACTTATCTCGCAGGGAAGCAAGCAAATTACTCTTGTCTCTGCGCTTGTGCTTCGTATAGCAACGCAAGGTTGCGTTCCAATTGCATAATGAGAAGCTTGCCCGCGCCTTCGTCCACGAGTCCCGCGCGCACCGCAAAGTCAACCGCCCGCGAAAAGCCGTACATCTGCGTGTCCAGCACTTCCTCGTAAAGCGGGCATTTGCGGGTCGCCAAATTCTCCATTTGAATGGCGATCAGTTTCTCGATCTTGTCCGCATCCTCTTGCAGGAGGCGAAGCGCCTTCTGATTCAGGTGCACCATGACATCCGATGAAGCCATTCCAACTCCCCCTGTGCCCTTACGATCCTATCCCTTTCATATTAGACGAAATCCTCGGCAAACACAAGGACAGGAAGGGAGAAAGTCAGTAGCCGCCCGAAGCGCAGCCGGCCTCGCCCTAAAGACCGGAGCCTTATGGTCCGGTCTAGCTTCTGGCTCCGAACATCCGCTTCCAGATCAAGGCCGTCGCCGAGAGAACGGCGGCTCCCGTCAGCAGCATCACGGAGTCCCGGTTCACGACTGTCGCGACATCGCGCCAATGCTCGCCCAACAGGGAACCAGCCAGCTCGTACACGCTTGTCCAGAGCAGCGCCCCTAGCGCCGTATGGAACAGAAAGGACGCATACGAGCGCTTGCCGACGCCGCAGAGAAGCGCGGTCATATGGCGCAGTCCCGGCACGAAGTAGCCGATCAGCACGACGGCCTGCCCCCAACGCTCCACGAGCTTCTCGTGCCGCTCCAATCGTTTGTCCGTCAGGCCGAATCGCTTGCCGAACCTGCGAAGCAAGGCAAGCCCTAGCGAACGGCCCAGCCAATAGCTGGCAGACATGCCGACGACGCTGCCGCCGACGGCAGCCAGCATCGTCCAACCCAAGTGCATGCTTCCGCGGGATATGAGATATCCCGCTGCGGTCAGCAGCACTTCATCCGGCACCGGCAGCCCGAACAATCCGAGCGCCGTCGCCCCGAACAAGCCCCAATACGAATACTGGAACACCAGCTCCAGCAGTTGATCGGTAATCGACACGTGAACATCTCCTTGCGTTTAGGGGGAACAAAGCCCCCGTCCGCAAGTGCGGACGAGGGCGCGATTCTAACTATTGGTACAACATACGGTTAATAAGTCAAAGCTGATTGCCTTGCAAGATTAGTCGACGACTGTGACGTTCAAGTTGTGCTTGGCGAATACAGATGCCAGTTCCTTCTTCGCTTCGTCAGCGTCGGGACCATGCACGTGCAGTTCGTAAGCATGTCCGCCCACCAGCGTAGTGAAGAGCCCCAGGATGCTTTTCACATCGATGTATTTATTCTCGGCTTGCAACACGATGGAAGACCGGTACTTGTTCGCGGTTTGAGACAGTTCCACGATTGCTGCGTTGTTGGACATGGAAATCCCTCCAAATTATAGGGTGGTCATTTTCTTCCCTCATCATACCTTGAACTTGCTTCAGGCGCAAGTAGGAAAGCGCTTTATTTCAGAGCTTCCGGGTTTAGCCCTTCCAGCTCCGGAATGACGAACAAGCCGTCTTTGCGGATGAGGACGTCGTCGAAGTAAATCTCGCCGCCGCCGTATTCCGGCCGCTGAATGAGGACGAGATCCCAGTGGATGGACGAGCGGTTGCCGTTGTCGCATGTCTCATAAGCCTGGCCTGGCGTAAAGTGCAGGCTGCCGGCGATTTTCTCATCGAACAGCGTATCCTTCATCGGATGCAGAATGAACGGGTTGAAGCCGAGGCTGAACTCCCCGATGCGGCGCGCTCCTTCGTCGCTGTCCAGCAACTGGTTGATGCGCGCATCGTCGTTAGCGGTCGCCTTGACGATCTTGCCTTTCTCGAACGTGAAGGAGATGTTCTCGTAAGTGAAGCCGTTATAGACGCTCGGCGTATTGTAAGAGATCGTGCCGTTGACGGAGTCGCGGATCGGGCAGGAATACACTTCGCCGTCCGGAATGTTGCGCTCGCCGGAGCACTTCACCGCGCCCATGCCTTTGATCGAGAACGTCAAATCCGTGCCCGGGCCGACGATGCGCACCTTGTCCGTGCGGTCCATCAGCTTCTTGAGCGGATTCATCGCCTCGTCCATCTTGGCGTAATCCAAGTTGCATACATCGAAGTAGAAGTCCTCGAACGCTTCCGTGCTCATATTGGCCGATTGCGCCATCGATTGGTTCGGATAGCGAAGGACGACCCACTTCGTTCTCTTCACGCGCTGCTCCATATGTACGGGATGACGATGAATGCGGTCATACAGCTTCATCTTGTCGGACGGCACGTCGGACAGTTCATTCAGATTGTCGCCCGCGCGAATGCCGATATAGGCTTGCATCCGCTCCATCCGGTTCAGGTCGTAGGCCGACCAGGTCTTCATCTGTTCCTCGGTCGCATGATTCAGGAGCGCACGGGTGACGGAACGGTCTTCGATCTCCACGAACGGATGTCCGCCGCGCTTGGCGACTTCTTCGATACAAGCCTTGAGCAGCTCGCGTTCCGAACCGATCATCTCGATCAATACGTTCTCTCCCGGCTGCACCTTCACGGAATAGCCGACTAAATTCTCAGCAAGCTTCTGGATACGCGAATCGCGCATATGGTTATCCCCTCTCGACTTTGGCTTCCATGGCAATGAATGCCAAGCGAAGAGCAGCCGTTAATGCCCCTCTTCCTGGTTTATTATAGCACTGTCCGCCCTCCGGCGAAAATGTGTGATGGAAGCTCGCTTCTGCGTCCGCCAAGCGCCTCCTATTCGGTACTGCAGGACGGTCTCTTCCTTTAGCTCCGCCGGGAACCAGGTACGCCGGTCCGCCGTCCACCGGCAGACGGTAGTCGCCTTCAGCGATTGGAGCGCCTCATCCCGCTGCTTGGACGCCTTCAGGTCGGCACGCAGCAGATCGACTGCTCTAGCCCTCGCTGCTTCAGGCTTCAGCGCTATCATAAGCGCAACTGTATTAGCGCCTGACGGCTCGTAAGCAACCGCCGCCGCCTGAAGCTGCACAGCTTCCATTAGCGATAACGGATCGGTTCCGCCATCCGCGTCCGGCTGCCGGGCAGAAGAAGCCTCCCATTGAAGCGCAGCCAGCCGATGGCCCGCTACCTCGCCGCGGAACTGGCGCCGCCGTTCCATCGTTCCCCCTTCGTTCATAACGGTATATTCACCGGAGAACGAGTAGCGGTCGCTTCCCGCAAGGGCCGATGCTGACAGCGCGAATGCTTGGTCCGCCGGCATCCCGGCAGGGGCCAGACAGCCCGAGCAAGCCGCGAGGCAGCTTAGCGCAGCCAGCAAGGAGCCTGCCAAGCGCAAGCGCATAACACAGACGTTCATTCGCTACGCCCCTCTCGCCCCTAGCGTCTCCCCCTCGGCGTACCTTATTCCAGCCGCCAAGCAACAACAAGTAAGGACGAACCGGCCTCAACCGATTCGTCCTCTAGTCTTCTGAACTCGACCTTCTACCTGCGGCGGCTATTGGCTGGTTATCCGCAGTTCTGAAGCGCAGTCACCCGACCGCGACGTTGTTGCGCCCTTTGTGCTTGGCGCTGTAGAGCGCCATGTCCGCGCGGTAGAACAGCGACTCGACGCTGATCTTGTCGTCGGCGGCCGACCATTCGGACAGCCCGCAGCTGACCGTTACCGTCGGATTCGTCTCTTCCTCCACACGCATACGAATCCGTTCGGCAACCCGCATCGTCTGCTCCATGGTCAGCTTCGGCAAGTAGATCGCCAATTCCTCGCCGCCCCACCTGGCCGCGATATCCGTATCCCGAATCGCCGACCGGATGATCGAGCTCACCTGGACGAGGATCGCATCCCCGATCTGATGCCCGAACGTATCGTTGATCTGCTTGAAATGGTCGATATCAACCAGAATCAGCGAACCGTAGCTGTCCTTCTGCTGCTTGTGCTGAATTCGCTCGTTCAAATAATGGCGGGCGAACAGGCCGGTCAAATTGTCGGTAATGACCATTCGCCGGACTTCCGCATGCAGGGAAGAATTCGATACCGCCAAGCCCAGATGTGCGGACAGAACCTGCAGAAGCTTGTAATTGTCGTAGGAGAAATGATTCGGCAGGCGATGGGTTACCATCACGGCGCCGGTCACAAGGCCGTCCAGCAGCAGCGGAGCAGCGAGCAAGGACCGTGATTGAGTGACGTCCATCACATAAGAACCGACCGGCGCAGCCGAGCGATAATCGGATAGAATGATCGGTTCTTTGGTGGACAGCATGACGCCGCAGAAGCCGTAATCCATCGAGAACTTCTCGCTCTCCATATTAGCCGCATTCGTGGACATGACCACGAAATGGCCGTTCATCCGGTCCAACTGCAGGATAAAACAATAATCCGCTTTGAAAATGTCCAACAGTTCGTCTGTCGCGAACTTCATCGTGTCCGACAGCTTAAGGCTGCTATTGAGCCGCTTCGTCAGCTCGTTGATCAGCCGAAGCTCTCCGATCAGCGTATTGGACTGTTCATGGAGCTTCGCCTTCTCGAAAGCTGTCCCCGCCGCCCCTGTCAATATTCGCAGGAAGCGCATATCCTCTTCTTCGAAGCGCTTGCCGGACACGTCAAGCAGAAGAACGCCGTATACGCCTTGCTTGCCCGTCAGCGGAAAAGCGAAACGCCGCCGGGCGCCTTCCGTTTCTTCTCGAATGGCGCTTTCCATGAAAGCTCTCCAGCAGATGTCCATCTCCTGCTGATGGAACGCTAACGGCTGCACTCTCTCGTTGGAGCTGTTGTAATCCTGGGACAAGAACAGATCGGTCCTGCATGCAGGATACAGCTGTTCCAAGATGTTGAACACTTCTGACAAGACGCTCTCAACATCAATATGGTCGTTCAACCGCCTCAGCACTTCGAATAGCATGTCCCGTCTGAGCTCTTCGCGGTTGCTCAGCTGATTCGAATGCAGCTGGTCTCGGACAAACATCATCTCGAAGCGCTTGTACAAGCAGCTTCTGAAGTGAAGCGCAGCCGCCTGAAGCAGCTTCATCTCAACGGCATGCGCTTCTCCTGGCGGCAGCAGGCAGGCTAGCGCCGCGCAAGGAATTCCCGTTGCGCGGGTGAAGACCGGCACCGCGACTGAATCGAACGCCTTTAACGGCGCCAAGGTATGCTCGTCCGCCCGAAGCGTCATAGGACGGCATGCCTTAAACGCAGCTGCAGCCGCGTTCGCGCCGATGAGATCCGGGCTCCAGTCGGACAGCGCGGACGGCGGATCTTCAGTTCCTCTTCCTAAAGAGGAGACAACCGAGCCGTCCGGATGGAGCAGATAGATCGGAATCTCATACGGCCATGGGAACCCTTCGGATTGCTCCTGCCAATCCGCGAAGCTCTCGGCGAGTATTCGATGCATATAAGGCAAATCCGCTTCAGCCAAATCTTGGCGTTCCAGCCATTGCGGATAATCGCTCGCAGCACGGGGCAGCCTGCTGTCCGCTTGAACCAACCCGTTCGATAGACCGCTATCTCCATTAGGCGCCATCCCCGCACCTCCTTGCTCCGTTCTGCCAATTCTTCTCTCCTAACTATACAATGAATACAGGAATTTTGCACTATATCATCTTCAAAATAAAGGGACTTTCGTTGCGAGTTTTCGAAGGCGCGAATAGTTGGGCTTAGGGAATGATTTCAAGCTGATTCCCCCTTGACTTCGCGAGCTATGATCGTATAATATTACTTGTTGAATATTGGGCAAACGCTTTGTGTCACCCTCACGGAAGATTCACCGGCGGGCAGCGGCTGAGATCCTGCCGGGTCTTGTAGGAAGACGGACAAGTTTTCCGCCAAGTTTGGAATGGACCGGCGCAACGGACCCCCATTTTCAAAATCTGATTTTGAAAAAGGAGTTACGCATACTAATGGCACGTTATACAGGACCCAAGTTTAAATTAAGCCGCCGTCTGGGCATTTCCCTTCTCGGCAATGGCAAAGATCTGAAGCGCCCGTTCCCTCCGGGTCAACACGGCGCTAACCAGCGTCGCAAAGTCAGCGAATACGGCAAGCAATTGCTCGAGAAGCAGAAGCTTCGCCACATGTATGGCCTGAACGAGACGCAATTCCGCAACCTGTTCGATCGCGCTTCCGCGATGAAGGGCAAAGCGGGCGAGAACTTCATGTTCCTGCTCGAGAGCCGTCTGGACAACCTCGTGTACCGTCTGGGCTGGTCGAACTCCCGTCCGGGCGCTCGCCAATTGGTCTCTCACGGCCACGTTACGGTTAACGGCAAGAAGGTCGACATCGCTTCCTACACCGTACAACCGGGCGACGTGATCGGCCTGCGCGAGCGCAGCCGCGGCCTGAAGACGATCAAGGAAGCGATCGAAGGCCGTCATCACCTGCCGACGTACCTGGACTTCAACGCTGCGGCAATGGAAGGCAAGTACGTTCGCCTGCCGAGCCGCGACGAGCTGTCCCAAGAGATTGACGAGAAGCAAATCGTCGAGTTCTACAACCGCTAATCGTTCGATTCAGCGTGCGATGGAACGAAACCCCGAACCGCCAGTGCGGTTCGGGGTTTTTCATTCGCTATCCTATTGAACGGCATATAATGAATGATTGCGTTACGCGTTCCCCGGGGGCAAATCCGCCGGAGCCGATGCCGGCTCGATGGCTGGCTTCGGATTCGCGGCCGGGGCGGCCGGCGAGACAACGCCCGATGCGGCCGGCGAGGCAGAACGGTTCGTCAGCCCCTGCACGAGCTTGCTGATATCGAGGCCCGACACGCTCTTCAGCATCTCCGGCGCTGTCGCCATCAGCGACGTTACATAGTTGCTGACGCGAGCCGCGCCTTCGCCGTGGCCGGTATCGACGACGGTCAGCTTGTCGATCGAAGAGATCGGTTCCGCCACCTTGCCCGCCAGCTCCGGCAGCATCTTCGCGACGATGTCGAGCACAGCCGCTTCGCCGAAGCTCTCGAACGCCTGCGCGAGCTTCTCCTTCGCTTCTGCTTCCGCCAGGCCGCGAAGCCGGATAACCTCCGCTTCGGCCGTCCCCTTCGCCCGCTCCGCTTCGGCTTCCGCCAAGCCGCTGAGCCGCTTCTGCTCAGCATTCGCCTTCGCTTCCGCTTCAATCTTATACTTCAGCGCATCCGCTTCGTTCATCTTCCGCGCCTTATCGGCTTCGGCCGCTTGCTCGACAGCGTAGCGGTCGGCGTCCGCCTTCTTCTTCACTTCCGCGTCATATTGCTTCTCGCGGCGCAGAATTTCCTTCGCCTCCAGATCGATCTCGCGCTCCTTCCGAACGAGCTCGACCTTCATCTGCTCTTCGACAACGCTCTGCTTCGAGCGCGCTTCTTGGATAGAATAGGCCTGATCCGCTTCCGCCTTGGCCTGATCCTGTTCCTTCTTGAACGATGCGACCTTCAGCTCCTTCGCCTTCGTCGCTTCGGCGATATTCGTGTCGCGCAGCAGCTCCGCCTTCTGCCCTTCCTCCTCGGCCGCCGCCTTCTGAATGCGCGAATCCCGAATCGCCTGCGCCTCGGCGATGTCGGCGTCCCGCTTGACGGCCGCGATCCGCGGCTTGCCTAGCGCCTCCAGATAGCCGTGTTTGTCGCGAACATCCTTGATCGTGAACGACACAATCTGAAGGCCCATCTTCTTCAGGTCGCGCGCCGCGACGCTCTGTACTTCCTGCGCGAATTTGTCGCGGTTGCGATACATTTCTTCGACGGTCATCATGCCGAGAATGGCGCGCAGATGGCCTTCCAGCACCTCCTGAGCTTCCCCCTTGAGCGCTTCCGTCGGCTTGCCCATGAACTGCTCCGCCGCTGTGGCGATGTCTTCTACCGACCCGCCGATCTTAATGATCGCCACCGCATCGGTCATAACCGGAACGCCTTGCTCCGTATACACTTCCGGTGTTGTCACATCCAGCTTATGCGACAGCAGCGACAGGAATTGCGCTTGCTGGAAGATCGGCAGAATGAAGGCACCGCCGCCTCGCACGATCTTGATGCGCCGGCCGGAGTCGTCGATCGACACATTCTTGCTCCCCAGGAACGAACCGGTGACGATCATCGCTTCGTCTGGCGCTACCGTCTTGTAGCGAGCCCAGAACGCGATGCCCAACACGAGCAATACAGCAACGACAATGATGGGTATGTACAAAAAGTCCGGAATGTTATCCATTTAACACGCATCCTTCCTTCTATCTGTCCAATTTGGTCTTGCTTCTTCTATTAATCCATGCGCGACACGTAAAGCGTTCCTTCCTTAACTTCAACAACTACAACCGCGGTTCCGCTCGGCACCTCCTCTCTGTCGAAGCTAGCGGCGGTGTGATTCACGTTGCCCGCCCCGACACGAACCAGCACTTCGCCGAAGCCGTTCGCCGGAATCGAGGTCAGCACCTCCGCCCTCTTGCCGGCGAGATCCTCCATCGAATACCCTGTCGAATTCTCGCTGTCCCGCATCGGGCGAACGTAGATGAAGTACATTCCCGCACCGATTGCGACAGCAATCGTGACAGCCCCTGCATATACGCCAGCATTCGGCCAAGAAGAATAGCGGTCCAGCAGCAGTCCGCTTCCGCCGAACACCGTCACCGCGCCGGACAGGACAACCGGTTGGAACAGATGATTCACGTCGATCGGCAGCCAGCCCGTTGCGCCGTCCGCCGCTCCGCCAAGCACGTCGCCGAAGATAAGCGTGATAATCGCGATCAACGCTCCGAAGACGAGGCAGCACCAGAACAACGCCTCCATGACAACCCTCCCCCTTTCCTGATGCTCCTCTTAATTTCCTATTAGCGGTAATTATTCAATTATACGTGACAAATCAGGATAAAGTTTCTTATTGCATGTATTTCTCTCTCTTATTTAAGCGTCCTTCCGATGGAAGTCAAATGAAGTCGAGTGTGCTATAATATGTGTTGTTTGTTTGAAGGAGGCTGCATATGAACGAGTCGAAACAAGTCCCTCCGCCGCAAGAACGGAAAGGCTCCGGCTGGTGGATGGCGACGCGCATTTTCATTTATACGATTCTCTGGCTGGTTCTATTCGGGATCCTGTCCGGCTTGGTCGCCGTAGGGGCTGTAGGGGGATATGTAGCAGCGCTGGTCAAGGACGATCCGGTCCGCCCGCAATCTCTTATTGAAGAGAAAATTAATGCAAACGCCATCACCGGATTCGTCTATTTCCGTGATAATACGTTGATCGGCCAGCTCCGCACGGAGGAAGATCGGCAACCGGTTACATACGACCAAATTCCCCAGACCGTTATCGATGCCGTCACTTCGATCGAAGACCATAACTTTTTTAACCATATTGGCATCGATATGAACGGCTTATTGCGCGCGGTTAAGCAGCAGCTTCTGAACGAAGATGTGCAGACCGGCGGCAGTACGCTGACCCAGCAGCTCGCCCGTCAGGTGTTCCTGACGCTCGACAAGACGACCAGCCGCAAGGCGAAGGAGATCTTCTTGGCGCTTCGGCTGGAGCAGTACTTAAGCAAAGACGAGATCATTACCGCCTATTTGAATAAGATCAACTATGGCAACGGTTCTTCAGGCTATACGCTGTACGGTATCAAAGCGGCTGCCAGAGGCATTTTCGGTCTTGAATTGAACCAGCTGAATCTGGCTCAATCTGCCTATCTCGCAGGGGTTCCGCAGCTTCCCTCCACTTATTCCGCGTTCACGAGCAAAGGGGAGTTTAGGGAGTCCGGCTTCAACGCCGCGTTGAAAAGGCAGAAGCTAGTGCTCGAGAAGATGCTCGAGTATGGCAAAATCACGCAAGCGCAATATGACGAAGCGATCTCATTCGATCTCTATGCTTCACTCGCCAAGCCGACGGAGAAAGCGTACAACACTTATCCGTATCTGATGCTCGAGGCGGAGCGCGAAGCCGCTCAACTGCTTGTGCTGAAGAACAATCCGGATATGACGATGGAGGATCTGAACAAGTCGGAGAACGCCGCGCTGGTTGAGGAAGCTCGCGAGCAGCTGCTTCGCGGCGGTTACAAGGTCACGACGACGATCGACAAGACGGTCTACGACCTGATGCACGAGATCGCCGAGGATCCCGACAATTTCACGCCGGACAACAAGACCAAGGGCGTGGAACAAACCGCAGCGGTGATGCTCGACCAGAAGACTGGCGCTATCCTCGGCATGATCGAGGGACGCGACTTCCACATCGAGCAGATGAACTTCGCGACGCAGATGACCCGGCAGCCAGGATCGGCCATGAAGCCGATCGCCGCATATCTGCCGGCTCTTGACAAAGGGCTTATATCGCCCGCTAGCGTGCTCGACGACTCCCCTATCATTCTGAATAACGGGGGAACGAGCAAGCATATCCCGAAGAACTCCAACAATCGTTACTCGGGGCTTGTCACCGCCCGCACGGCGCTTGCGCAGTCGCTTAATATTCCGGCGCTCAAGGTATACCTCGACAAGGTAACCATTCCAGAAGCGTTGGCATTCGCCCGCAAGATGGGCATTACGACGCTCGTCGAGCAGGACTATCAAGCCCAGACCGGCGTTATCGGCGGCTTGACGTACGGCGTCAGCGTCGAAGAACTGACAGGCGCATATGGCGCGATCGGCAATAAGGGCGTGCTGAACGAACCTTACCTAATTGAAGAGATTGTCGATGCCAAAGGCGAGGACGTCTACAAGCACGAACCTAACCCTCAGCGCGTGGCGTCGGAGCAGTCCGCTTACCTGATGACCGACATGCTGAAGAGCGTCATCCAGGAAGGCACCGCAACTTCGCTGAAGTCGCTGTTCAAGGGATACGGCAAGATTCCGTTCGTCGGCAAGACCGGTACGACGCAGAACTATTCCGACGTCTGGTTCGAGGGCTACACGCCGGACATTACACTCGGCGTCTGGACCGGCTACGAGAAGTCTATTTACACGCTGTCGACGGCAGGGCATAACCGCTCGAAGGAGATCTGGGCGAAGATTATGAACGCCGTCACCGAGGCGAAGCCTGAGCTGTTCCCGACCGAGTCGTTCGAGAAGCCCGACGACATCGTATCGATGACCGTATCGAGCGTCAGCGGCAAGCTGCCGACGGATTTGACTCGCGAAGCCGGCAAGCTGACCACCGACATTTTCAACAAGAAGTACATTCCGACCGAACAGGACGATTCGCTCGTCAAGGTGAAGTACATTACCTACAACGGCGTCAATTACCTGCCTCAGCCGGGAACGCCGGAGGATCTCATGCGCGAATCGGTCATGGTGAAGCGCGAGAAGCCGCTCGATGAGCTGATGGAAGAGATTGAAGCGGCGCTGCCGAACGTCTCGGCCGACGCCCGCAAGCCGCTCAGCTATTATCTGCCGACAGATGCCAAAGCCAGCGCGCCGTCCAAGCTCGATCCGCGAACGGAAGACGGACGCACGCCTACTGCGCCGGGCAACCCGGCGGTTGAGCTGCTCGACGGTCTCGCCCGCATCACGTTCACGCCAAGCCCGGAAGCGGACGTCGCCGGCTACCGTCTGTACCGTTCGGTAAGCGGCGGTTCCTTCCAGAAGGTCGAGGCGTCCGTGTTCGCCGGCGATGAACCGAAATTCGTCAATTACATTTCGGCTAGCAACCAATACCAATACTACGTTACAGCGGTGGATGTGGCCGGCAACGAATCAAGCCCGAGCTCCGTCGTTCATGTCGGCGGCGGAGACGGCGATCTGATCGATCCGACCCTGCCTCTTCCGGGAGGGGACATTGGCGGAGGCACGGATGGCACTGGCGGTACAGGAGGCGCCGCTCCGCCGGAAGGAACGCAAGCTGTTCCTTCCGTACCGACAGGGCTTAGCGGCCAAGGAGAGCCGACCGGCGTGACGCTGTCGTGGAGTGCCAACCCGGCGGCCGACAAAGTAAGCAAGTATGAGGTATGGTATAGTCCGAACAACGATGACTTCACGCTGCTCGGGTCGACCGAATCCACGAGCTTCAATTATCCGACGGTAAGTCCCGCCGGCTGGTATCGAGTGACCGCCGTTAACGCGGCCGGATCGTCCAGTCCTTCTGGCAAGATTCAAATCAATTAATAATTCCAAGCAAAGCATAACAAAAGGCAAGCTAAAAGCCGCGTCCCGGCGCTTNNAAGCGCCGGGACGCGGCTTTATTGCTTGAGAGCAGGATGCGATTAGATTAGTCCTCGATCGTAGACAAGTCGCCGGCCGGCAGGTTCAGCTCCCATGCTTTGAGCACCCGCCGCATGATCTTGCCGCTGCGGGTCTTCGGAAGCTTGTCGCGGAATTCGATCTCGCGCGGCGCGGCATGCGCGGACAAGCCGAGCTTCACGAATTGGGCGATGTCTGCCTTCAATTCATCGGACGGCGTGAAGCCTTCGCGCAGCGAGATGAACGCTTTGATAATCTCTCCGCGCAGCGGGTCGGGCTTGCCGATCACGCCGGCTTCCGCTACAGCCGGATGCTCGACCAGCTTGCTCTCGACCTCGAACGGTCCGACGCGTTCGCCGGACGTATTAATGACGTCGTCGATCCGTCCTTGGAACCAGAAGTAACCTTCCTCGTCCATATACGCCGAGTCGCCGGAGACGTACCAGCCCGGAATCCGGAAGTATTCCTCGTACTTCGCCGGGTTGTTCCAAATCTTGCGCATCATGGACGGCCATGGCGTGCGAATCGCCAAGTTGCCCATTCGGTAAGGCGGCAGCTCGTTGCCTTGATCGTCGATGATGGCGGCTCGGATGCCCGGCACAGGCTTGCCCATCGATCCAGGCTTAATCTCCATGCTCGGATAGTTGCAGATGAGCTGCCCGCCCGTCTCCGTCATCCACCAGGTATCGTGAATGCGCTTGCCGTATACCTTCACTCCCCACCGCACGACCTCCGGATTGAGCGGCTCGCCGACGCTGAGCACATGTCGAACGCTCGACAGGTCATAAGGCTTCACCGCTTCGTCCCCGGCGCCCATCAGCATGCGGAATGCCGTCGGCGCGCTGTACCAGACGGTGACTTTGTACTTCTGCAGCGTCTCGTACCAATCCTGGGGACTGAAGCGCCCGCCGCGAATCACGTTGGTGACGCCGTTAAGCCATGGAGCGAACACCCCGTAGGAAGTTCCCGTCACCCAGCCAGGATCGGCGGTGCACCAGTAGACATCGCCTTCCCGCAGATCCAGCACGACGCGTCCGGTATAGTAGTGATGAATCATCGCGTTCTGAACGTGATAGACGCCCTTCGGCTTGCCGGTTGAACCGGACGTATAATGAAGAATGAGTCCGTCCTCCCGGTCCAGCCATTCGATCTTCGTCTCTTCGGAGGCGCTCTCGATTGCTTTCTTGTAATCGACGATGCCGTTGCCTTCGGCCACCTCGTCGCCGTAGACGATCAGATGCTTCAGCTCCGGGAGCTGATCTCTGTCGATCCGAGGGAGCAGCGCCGGGGTCGTCACGATGGCGACGGCTCCGCTGTCCTGCAGCCGATCCCTGACCGCCGTCTCCATGAACGCTTCGAACAGCGGGCCGACGACGGCGCCTACCTTCAACGCGCCCAGCAAGCCGACATACAATTCAGGCGTTCGAGGCATGAAAATAAAGACGCGGTCTCCCTTGCCGATTCCCAGTCCGCGCAATACGTTGGCGAACCGGTTGGACGCTTGGGACAGGTCCGCGTAGGTGTAGCTCTCGTCGCGCACACTGTCGCTGTAGTGCAAGGCAATGACTTCTCCTTTGCCGTTCTCGACGTGCCGATCGATTGCCTCATAGGCCATGTTGACCTTGCCCGTCGCCGCCCAAGAGAAATGCGATTCAATGTCTTCCAGGCGGAAATTCTTCACCGCTTCTTCGTATGAACCAAGATTAGAAGCAGAAGCCGTTACCGCCAGCTTCTCATCGTGCTGCAGCGTCATTCCCATCACCATCCCGTATAGTTACGTGAATCGCTCCGAATAATCAATTAAGTATGCGCTTACAACCGGCGAATCGGAGGATGTTACCATTATATTATAGCACAGGCATGCGCGATTGGTCATTCCGGAAGGCGGACATTATCCTCCACGAAGGGACAATATCGCCGAAGCGGCAATTGGTGTATAATGACAGCAGCCAAAGGAGAGATCGGAAATGGAGCATCTGAAGCGATATAAGCGCCGCGTCCGGCCAGGCAAAGCGGGGCCGATCGCCGTTGAAGGGCCTATTCCGCCGGAGCAGTTGCTGCGGTATCGCATGCATCCGTCACTGGACGCCTTCAGGCGGCCGGCCGAACAGCATGCGGCGCTCGTCGAGATTGCCGGGCTGCCCGAAGGGAGAATTATCGCCGCTCTCGACGAAGACGTCATCGTCGGATACGTCACCTTCCACTATCCGGACGAGCTGGAACGCTGGTCCGAAGGCGGAATGGACGATCTGATCGAGCTTGGCGCGATCGAAGTCGCCGACGATTACCGCGGCTTAGGCCTCGGCAAAGCGCTGATTATTACCGCTTTCGAAGACGGCCAGCTCGACAACGCCATCGTCTATACGACGGAATATTATTGGCATTGGGACCTGGAAGGCAGCGGCTTAACCGTCTGGCAATACCGGGAGATGATGGAGAAGCTCATGAAGTCCGTCGGCATGGTCTGGTTCGCGACGGACGACCCGGAGATCTGCGCGCATCCGGCGAATTGCCTTATGGTTCGGATCGGCAAGGACGTTCCGCTCGCTTCAGCGGAGCAATTCGACCGCGTTCGCTTCCGGCAGCGGTTCATGTATTGATAGAGTGTAGTAGAATTCGATCGCTTAGCGAAAGGAAGAGATTGCGTTGACTTCATCTGCCTCCGCTCCCGTGTGGATCGATAACGCCGCATCGAAGCGGTACCGCTTCCATGACGATCATCCGTTCCATCCGATTCGCCTGCAATTGACCGAAGATTTGCTCACCGCCTGCGACGCGCTGAAGCCTGAACAGATGATCCCGGCTTCCTCGAAATCTATCGAGAAGACCATTCGAAGAATACACCGCTCCGATTACTTGCAGATCGTCAAGGAGCTGAGCGCCGCCGCCCCGCCGAGAAGCGCAATCGAGCAGGCCGCCCGGTATGGCTTCGAGACAGACGGCGACACGCCGTATTTCCCGGGCATGCATGAGGCGGCGGCAGCCGTTGTCGGCGGCTCTCTCGCCGCCGCGGAAGCCGTCATGTCCGGCCGCGCGCCGCACGCCCTTCATCTCGGCGGCGGGCTTCACCATGCTTTTCCCGACAGGAGCTCGGGCTTCTGCATCTACAACGACGCTGCGGCAGCGATCTCTTGGATTCAAGAGCGCTACGGCGCCAAAGTGCTCTACATCGATACGGACGTTCACCATGGGGACGGCGTGCAGTGGTGCTTCTACTCCGATCCGGACGTGTTCACGTTCTCGATCCATGAGACGGGCAAATTCCTGTTCCCCGGAACCGGCTTCGCGAACGAGCGCGGCGTCAGCTCGGGGTACGGCACCTGCCTGAACGTTCCGGTAGAGCCTTATACCGAAGACGAATCGTGGCTGGACTGCTTCTCGGAATCGTTGTCGCTGCTCATGCGGTCGTTCAAGCCCGACGTCATCGTCAGTCAGCACGGCTGCGACGCCCATGCGTTCGACCCGCTCGCGCACATTCACTGCAGCATGCGCATCTATCGGGAGATGCCGAAGCGGATTCACCGACTCGCGCATGAATGGACCGGCGGCCGCTGGATCGCGCTCGGCGGCGGCGGCTATGACCATTGGAACGTCGTTCCGCGCGCATGGGGGCTCCTGTGGCTGGAGATGAGCGATCACCCGCTGCTTCGAACCATCGATGCGGCCGCGGACGGAGGCCAGCTACCGCCGGATTGGGCGGCGCGAGTCGCCTCCGACCGACGGCCGGCTGAGCTTCCTCGCACCTGGCTTGACGATCCCGCCGCTTGGACGCCGATGCCCCGCCGTTCGGAGATTGCGGCGAGGAATCGCGAAGTGCTGGAGATCGCGCTTCAGCATCTTGGATAAGGCGATAGAGCCGCCGGCTCCGGTTCATTCCCGCTGCGACAGATGTCGATTTGCTGGCGGTTCTGCCATGATTCTATATGTTCAAACGCAAATGGCGCCCAATCGGTCTTCCCGATTGGGCGCCTTCTCTAGCGCTTCTTTAACGCTGCGGCAATATTTGGGCCGCGCCGGTCTCCTGCAGCCACAGGATGCTGGTCACCCCGCGCGGATAGTATTTGCTGCCGGTAATCTCGCCTGCGATAATCTGATCGCTCCAGCTCCAGAACGACAGCTCCGGATGCGTCAGCCAATCCACATGCGCCGCATCCGCCGCCATACCCTTCTCGTCCCACGGCAGACCAAGAATCTCGCGGGCGATGAACTGGCACAGGTAGATCTTGCTGAGCCAGGAGTTGTCGCTCGTCGAGGACAGCTTCCAGCCTCCGTCCGCGAATAAGCATACGCCAGGCACCAGCACCGTGTCGAGGTGCTTCTTGAGCGCTTGGATATACCCGCCGAAGCGGCCGTTCGGATCAAGCGCCTCTTCGCAACCAGTGAAGTAAGGGAACACAAGTCCTTCGATCGCCGGTATAATACGCGAGTCGTTGCCGTTCTCGAGCACCGCAGGAATATAGCCTTCAGGCTTCAAGTGGCTGGCGAGCGTCGATGCGCAGCGTTCCGCCTGAACGCCTGCCGTATTCGCCAGGTCCCCCATCCCGCGCAAGCGGAACATCCGCTCGAGCGCCACATAAGCAGCCCAGCACTTGCCGGCCATATAGATGTTATTGCGAGCTTGACCGAGCGAAGCGTCCAAGCTGTCGTACGTCGTTATCTCCGAGCCGCCCATCACACGCGTGCTGTCGAGGCTCATCAAGCCATTGCGCTGCGCCGGATCCGGATGGTCTCGGTTCAGCATGCTCTCCAAGCAATCGACAAACACCTGCCGGCGCCGTTCGAACCATTCCTCATCCCTTGTCCCGTGCACATATACGGTGGCGCAAAGCACCCAATTGACAAGCTGCTCGTGCGTCATGTGCGAGAAGCAGTCGTGCAAGCCATACATCTCATAGGAGGAGTAGTGCTTGCGGGACATCACGTTCGCGACCCCCATATCGTGCGTGAACGAGATGCCGCCCGGATATTCCGTCTCGTCGCCAGGGAAGCGGACATTGTCGCGATATGAGTAGCGGTCTACGAACAGGTCCAGCGCATTCCTCACGACCCACGGATTCATGTGCATCTCGAAATACAGATGGTCGACCGTTAAGTCGAACGTGTTCATCATGCGATATTCGCCTTCGTTGACGATCCACACCGGCTTGCCGTCCGCTTCCATCAGCTGTGTCGAACCGTAATAGCTGCGAATCGAATGGAAGAGCTGGAACTGCTGGTCCTCATTCAAGCCCTCGAGGCGCCAACGCGATTCCGCTGCTTCACAAGCGGCCTTGATATCGTCGAAGCGCTCCAGTGCGAATGAGGCCGCGGCCTCGATGTTCGGGAACAGCTTCGTGTAATAGTAAGACGAATCGATCCCTGTCGTCACCAGACCGCCGCGGTAGAAAGCAACCGCGTAACGGTACGTAGCCTTCTGCCCCGCCGGCGTATCCATCAGGACGACGCCCACGCCGCCCAGACCGAATGTCCAGTTCTCCTGCAGCTGCGTCGTCAGAATACGTTCCAGCGTGAAGCCGAGCGCCGAGCGCACGTCCGGCGCCGCCGTCGACGCAATCGCGGTTAAGCGGCCTTGCCCGACGCCGGCAAGCCGGTTGTCGGTCGTCTCTTCCAAGCGGCGCATGCTTGCATACGGATCGTCGCCTTTGTAACCGAAGAAGGCGCGACGCGGCGCCAAGCCCTTCGTGTTGTCGATCGTCACTTCGACAAGAACAGCCGGCACGAGCGCGAGCCTCAGCTCGTCCTCGCTGGCAGTCTCCGGGTTCGGGATCGAAGGCGCTTGTGAGTATACTTTGAATGTCATATCCCCGGCGCTCCATGTGTCTGTCGTCAAGCGGAACTCGCGCGATACGGCGCTCTTGTCGAGCGCGACGACCGCGCCTGCACCCAGCCCCTGCGCCGCCTCCGAAGCGCCGATGCCGCCTACCGCGTAGCGTTTGCTCTCGTCCACGACGTCCTCGAAGAACGGCAAAGCGTCGTACGTCCCGCTTCCGTCATTTCGCTCCAAGCCGATATAGATCTTCTGTCCCGGAGGACGGCCGCGTTCAAGATCCAGCCCCCCATTCGCGCCAGGGTACCCCAGCGTAAAGCTGGAGAACGCTCCGATCGGGGCATGATGGGCATTAAACCAATTATTATTGGGCATAGGAATTCCCCTCCAAGATCACATAATTTTATTAAGATGAATCATGTTCTATGCTATCGTAACCGCGCGGCGGCGGGCAGGGACATATCAGGTATAAAGTTGGACAAATCGGACTACAGCCAGAGAATATTGTATAATGGGTCCAGATGACGCGACATACGAAGGGTGAAGTAGCATGGAAGACACCACGGGCCAAATGCTGTTGCAAGGAACGAAGGAACTGCATATCTTACCTGACATTCGGACGACGTTCCAGCTGTTCGCCGCACATCTGCGCCGGGTTCAAACCCCGTGGTCGTACCCTTCCCATACCCATGCTATGTTCGAGTTGAATGTAGTTACCGAAGGGATGCAGCGCTTCACGAGGGAAGGCGCCGTCTACGAGCAGCAGCCCGGCGACATCTTCCTCGTCCGCCCGGCAGAGCTTCACGAGTGCGTCTCGGACGGGCAAGGAACGATGTCTTACTTCTGCATGCACTTCCTCGTGGACGATCCTGTACTGCGCCGGACGCTGCTCGCGCTGGACCGCGGTCTATACCCGGCGGGTTCTCCCTTGGAGCTCCGCATCGGCCCTGCCGTCTCCCGCTTGATCGAGCTCGCCACAGTTACGAAGGCCGAGACCGCCGCAGACCGCATGAAGGCATTGTCCACCGTCTACAGCCTGCTGGCGGCTCTATCCGAAGCGGCGCCGGAGGACGGCGGCGGAAGCGGCGAGCGGCAGTCCGTCTCGCTTCAGGCAACGCGGCTCGCCGAGTCGATCGCCCGCCGCATCGAGCTAGCTGTCACGAGCCGCGAGGCTGGCGTTGACAGCGAGGCGGCGATCGGGGATATTGCCCGCATGCTCGGCTACAGCGCCGCTTATTGCAGGCGTGTCTTCCATGAGACCTACAGCATGTCGCCGCGCGCATTCCGCTCCGCCCTCATGCTTCGCGAGGCAAAGCTTCTATTGCTTGACCCCGACCTGACCATGGAGGGAATCGCCGCGCGCCTCGGCTACGAGGATGCTGCCACGTTCAGCAAGCAATTCCGCAGATGGACGGGCATGTCGCCGCGGGAATACCGTTCCATATCCCGTTAGCCGCGAAGAGGCAGCCCGTATTCCTGATCAACAAGAACAGCGGTAACGGAGACCATGTCCCCGTTACCGCTGTTCTGTGTATGCTGCGCAAATTCAGCAGCGGGACGCTGCCATGCGCCCCTGCTTCAATTATATCCGCTTCAGCATCTCGTGGACGATCGCATACGATCGGTTAGATGCTTCCACCGTAAATTCCGCGAAATTCACCGAAGCCGATCCGTTCGCCTTATCCGACATCGATCGGATAACAACGTATGGCACCTGGTTCATCGCGCACGTCTGCGCAACGGCCGCCCCTTCCATCTCAGTGCAAGCCCCGCCGAACGTCTCGCGGAGCTGCTTCACGACTTCACGGTCGGCGATGAATTGATCGCCTGAGAGTACCTTGCCCTTCCTGCAGCGTCCCGGCGCAGCCGTCTCGCCCGCTTCCGATGCGATCCGCACCAGCTCCGGGTCAGCCGGCCAGTCCGACACTTCCTGATAAGGAATGACGCCCTTCGGATAACCGAGCGGCGTCACATCCATATCGTGCTGCTGGCAGCTCGTCGAGATCACGATATCGCCGATCTCAAGCTCCGGGTCGAGCGCGCCTGCTACCCCGGTGAATAGCACTTTGTTCACGCTGAAGCGGTCGATCATCACTTGCGTATAGACGGCCGCATTCACCTTGCCGACGCCGCACTTGCCTACGGTTACGTTCTTGCCGTGCAGCGATCCTGTATAATAACGCATGCCGGAACGCTCTACTTCAACAAAGTCCTGCAGCGCTGCGAGCAGCAGATCAACCTCTTCCTGCATCGCTCCGATAATGCCGATCATTCCATAACCTCCGTTAGACCGATGCTGCCGATTGGCGTATGATCAGTTCGTGCGGGAGCACGACTTTAGATTGCTCTACCGATTCTTTCTTCATCAGCTTCGTCAGCAGGCGCATCGACACCGCACCGATGTCATACATCGGCTGAGCTACAGTGGTCAGTTGAGGACGAACCATAGACGCCATGCGGATGTTGTCGACACTGATGACCGAGATATCCTGTGGAACGCGAAGGCCCGCATCCTGAATGGCGTGAATCGCGCCGATCGCCATCTCATCCGTCGCCGCGAAGACGGCCGTCGGGCGCTCCGCTAGATCGAGGAAATATTGAGCGGCTTCCATGCCAGATTCGTATTTATAATTACCGATTCTGACCAGCTGCTCGTCCGCCGCGATGCCGGCTTCCTCCAACGCGCGCTTATAGCCTTGGTAACGCGCATAACCGTTGGCCGGATCCTGCAGCGTCCCGCTGATCATGCCGATCCGGCGATGGCCGTCGGCAATAAGACGGCTCACGGCATCGAATGCAGCCGCTTCGTGGTCGATGTCCACCGAGGGCATCGTCCCCCTCTCGTCGGTCGTCGCGCACAGCACGATCGGCACATTCGACGAGCTGAACGCCTGCAGATGCTCTTCCGTCACCGCGCCGCCCATGAACAGCAAGCCATCTACTTGCTTCTCTAACAGCGTGTTGATGACGCGAATCTCCTTCTCCTTGCGCTTGTCTGCATTGCAGAGAATGATATTGTAATGGTACATGTTCGCGATGTCTTCAATGCCGCGGGCTACTTCGGCAAATATCGCGTTGGAAATGTCCGGAATGACGACGCCTACCGTCGTCGTCTTCTTGCTCGCCAAGCCGCGCGCGACGGCGTTCGGACGGTAGCCAAGCCGTTCGATCGCTTCATATACTTTCTTGCGGGTCTGAGGCTTCACGTTCGGATTGTTGTTGACAACCCGCGATACCGTTGCCATTGATACGCCGGCTTCACGAGCCACATCATAAATAGTTACGGTCACGTCACTCGCTCCATTGTCATGAACAACCTCGTCACATACCGGCTCGTCCATGGGATATTAAGGTAATGATACGATAAAAACGTTGTTTCCGCAATGATCGCGGAGACGGTCTTCCACTTCTTGGCCGCATTCGAGCGGCCTCCGTTACGCCTCGGAAACTCCTGATTCGCCAAACTTCTCGTTCAGGAACGACTGCGTGATCCGCCAGTGGGATTCGTCCCATACCGGCTGTCCTTCCTTCACTAGAATGGCTTGCGGCGACTTGTGCGTCACCCCGAGCGCTTCGGCGATCGCGTTGCTGACGGGACGCTCCTCGATGACGCGAACGATCGAGAAGTCCGCTTCTTCACCCGCAGATCTCGCCATATATTGCGTTAATTCCTCATAAGCTCCCGCGCTGATGGGGCATTGCGTGCTATGTTTGAAAATGAGCTGCGGCTTCTCGCTTGATTTGCGCAGCGTGTTCTCCCAGTCCTCTAGCGACATTAAGCTTCTCATGTCGGCCATCGATACCCCTCCTTGAAAATAAGTCTGTTCATTTTCATGGTATCAGAATTATCCTGCAAGCGCAAAAAAAAGAGACCTTGACGGTCTCGTCTTACGCTATGTATTGAGCGCTTAATTGGGCGAGCCGGC
Source organism: Cohnella lubricantis (assembly GCF_014212015.1). Classification (GTDB taxonomy): domain Bacteria; phylum Bacillota; class Bacilli; order Paenibacillales; family Paenibacillaceae; genus Cohnella; species Cohnella lubricantis. Next base: position 114,416 of record NZ_JACJVN010000028.1, read on the forward strand.
ACTTGAGCTCGGCTTTCCACTTCTCGTCTCCCAACGAATCGGCAACTAATAGCAGATCCAGCAATTCGTTGGTTCGCTCCTCCGTTCGGCGCGCCACTTCTGACGCTTGAAGGGGCAGCTTGCGTTCCAGAAGGTGGCGCAGAACGCCAGCCAGCTCGTGGACCTCGTCGAACCGGATGCGATCCGGTTCGGGCTTCGAGCCGAACCGTCCGATCAAGCGTCCGAGATCCTCCTTCACGCCTGGAAACACTTCGTTACGGCTGCAATTCTCGCAGGAATAGACAGGCACGTTGGCGATGCTTACTTTATGGGCATGGATAACCGTTCGCAATATTAACTTCATGGTATAACCGCAGGCGCAGCTTTTTAACACGGGGGCCTCTCTCCTCGATGGACAATAAATGATCAGGGATTCCAAGCGGCTTCTACTTCCTTGATCATTGTATTCGCCCCGCGCACGCGCGATTCCTGCCAGACCATCGTCTGTAAATTTTGGAACTATCGGCGTACGGCCCGCAGCCTCCACAGCCAGACGGCTATCATCGCGGCTGCCGCCCCGATCCCGTCATGCAGCAGATCGGCAGCGTCCGGGGATCGTCTCGGCACGAACGATTGATGCCATTCGTCTGTTGCGCCGTAGGCTACCGATAGGAGGACGGCGAGCAGGCAGCGCCAAACGTTCATTCGGCGGAAGCCGAACCCGAACGCGAAGGTGAACGCAAGCGCAAAGTAAGCGGCATAGTGGACCGGATCGAAGCTTTGAAGCTGAGGCATCAGCTCCTGGAACCATGGCAGCCAGCTGTCCAGCTCTCCGCCGCTGCGGGCAGACAAAGCGAAGATGACAGCCATGCAGCAGACGGCGGGCAGCCAGCGCAGCAGCCTGTTGAGGGAAGAGCGCCGAGTAGTCAACGGAACGGATTGCCTCCTTCGACTTGCAATGTATATAGAAAATGAATGTCAGCCAACGGTGAGATTCTCAGGGACGCGCGATGTCTTCAGCGAGCACCGCTTCCGAATGGAATCTCTCCAGACGCTCGCGAATAGCCGAAGCGATTCGCAACGAGAAGAGCTCCTCCATTAGACCTCGGCTCTCCTGGGCGAATGTGCGCAGCACCGCCTCCTTCACTGGGAGGATCGCTTGAGAGGACAGGCTCAGCTCCTGAATGCCTAGCCCGAGCCAGATCGGGATCGCCCGGACGTCGCCGGCAAGCTCGCCGCAGACGCCTACACGTACGCCGCGGCTGCTCGCAGCTTCGACGACGGCGCGCAGCATCCTCAGGACGGCTGGATGGAACGGCTCATACATATGGCTGATCTGCTCGTTCATCCGGTCCACCGCGAGCGTGAACTGGATCAGGTCGTTCGTTCCGATGCTGAAGAAGGACACTTCTTCGGCGAGAAGCTCTGCGATGGCGACAGCGGCAGGCACCTCGATCATAATTCCCGTGGGAACATCCTCCCGGTAAGGGACGCCTTCGGCGGCCAGCTCCCGCTTCGCCTCGGCCAGCACGCCGTTCGCTTCGCGCACCTCCTCCACGGAAGCGATCAGCGGATACATGATCTGCACATTGCCGTGCGCTGAAGCCCGCAATATCGCGCGCAGCTGCACTTTGAACAAGTCCTTGCGGCTCAGGCTGAACCGGATCGCCCGGAACCCCAAGAACGGATTCTCTTCTTCGGGCATCTCCTGATAATCCAGATGCTTGTCGCCGCCGATGTCCAGCGTGCGGATGATCAGCGGCTTCCCTTGCAGCCTCTCCGCTGCCTCACGGTAAACCTCATACTGCTCCTGTTCCGTCGGGAAGCGTCCGCGATCCATATATAGAAATTCCGTCCGGAATAGGCCGATGCCATGCGCTCCGCTTCTCAGCACGGCATCTAGCTCCTTGAGCGTGCTGATGTTCGCGGCCAGCTCCAGCATCATGCCGTCCGGCGTCACCGGCGGCACAAGCGCCAGCTGCTGCAAGCGCTCCTTCGATTCCAACAGAAGCCTCTGCCTCTCTGAATAGCGGAGCACCGTGTCCGCCGCAGGCCGCACGTGGAGATGGCCGGAACCTCCGTCGAGAATGAGCAGCTCCCCGGTCTCGATCGGCTTCTGCAGCTTGTTCTCCACTCCCATGACCAGCGGGATGCCCAGCGCTCGGGCCATAATCGCCGCATGCGAAGAAGGGCTGCCGATCATCGTGACGATGCCGCGGACGACATCAGGCTTCAGGTGGATCAGCTGCGAAGGCGTCAGCTCGCGGACGACGAGGATGAACGGCTGCGTATCCGTCGGCAGCAAAATCTCCGGCGCTCCGAGCAGGTGCTTCAGCAGCCGGTTGCCGACATCCTTGATGTCCAGCGCCCGTTCCTTCATATACTCATCGTCAAGCAGGTCAAACATCGTGACGAAGTGGTCGATCGCTTCCTTCACCGCCACTTCGGCCGCTTTATATTGACGCTGAATGATGCCTTTAATCTCATTCATGAACACCGGATCGTCCAGAATCGCCAGATGCGCTTCGAAGATGCCGGATTCGTCGGAGCCGACAAATTCGTCGATCTCCGATTTGATCTGATGGATCTCCGACTTGGAACGCTTCACGCCTTCGTACAGCCGCTCGAACTCGACTGCAAGATCCTGCGCTCCGATCTTCTGTTCAGGCAGCTCCCACTCCCAGTTCGGAAGCACGAACGCTTTGCCGATCGCTACGCCTTCCGAGGCAGCCAATCCTTGAATCATCATGCTTCTTCCCCCCTGTTCTCTCTCTGCTTGGCGACGACGGACATGACCGCCGCCTGGCCTTTCTTCACAGATGCGAACGGCGCGAACCGCCAGCTGCGGACGTTGTCGGGATTGGTGATCAGCATCGGGGTCGCGATCGACTTCGCGCCCTTCTTCAGCTTGGGCAGATTGAATCGAATGAGCGGCTGCCCCGGCCTGACCTCTTCGCCTTCAGAGACGAATGACATGAAGACGTCCTTCAGCTGCGAAGAGTCGATGCCGATATGCAGCAGCACGTGAAGTCCTTCCTTCGTCTCGATCCCGACGGCATGCTTGGTAGGGTACAGATGAATGATCGTGCCTCCAACCGGAGCCACAAGCTCGCCTTTGTCCGGCAGGAAAGCGACGCCTCGCCCGACGAGCCGCTGAGCGAAGATCGGGTCGTCGACTTCCTCGAGCGGAATCATCCGGCCTTGTACCGGCGCATGGAATTGCACCTGATGAACGTCCTGCTGCATCAGCTTCGCGATCTCCTCGCGAATCAATTCGGAATATGTTCCGAAGACGACCTGAACATGGCCGCCTCCAAGGTGGATGACGCCTGCCGCCCCAAGATGGCGAAGCGAACCGGAATCAACGCGCTTGTCTTCCCCCAGCGTTAGCCGCAGCCTCGTAATGCATGCGTCCAGCCGCACGATATTCTCCTTGCCGCCGAGCGCTTGCAGAATGAGCGGCGCGCGGTAAGGTATATCGCCGGCCCAGTCGTCCAGTCGGGTCGAGTCTTCGCGTCCGGGCGTCGACAGCTCAAACTTGCGGATCGTCAGCCGGAACAGAACGTAATAGACGATGCCCACAACGATCCCGAGCGGAACGATCATCCAGCCCTTCTGCGACAATGGCAGATTGATGACATATTCGAGAGCGCCTGCGGAGAAGCTGAAGCCGTCGCGGATGCCAAGCTCGTAGGTGATCCACATGACAGCGCCGGAGATGATCGCATGAACGATGAACAAGTAAGGCGCGACGAATAGAAATGCGAATTCCACCGGCTCTGTCACTCCGGTAAGGAAAGCAGTTAACGCCGCGACGCGGAACTGCTTCGCGATCTTCGGCTTCAGATCCTCGCGGGCCTCGTGAATGATCGCGAAGGCGATCGCCGGCAGCGCGAACATAATGATCGGATACAGGCCGGCCATATAGCCGCCCGCCGTCGGATCGCCGGCGAAGAACCGCGGCATGTCGCCGAAGAAGACATTGCCCATAGGGTCTTGGTATTCCCCAACCTGGAACCAGAATAGATGATTTAGCAGATGATGCAATCCGAAAGCCACCAGAATCCGGTGCAGGAAGCCGTACAGGAAGACGCCGAAGCCGCCGGCCTCCCCGATCAGATGGCCCGATTGGGCAATCAGCGCCTCGAGCGTCCCGCCGACCTCGATCATGACCCAAGAGAACAGCAGCGACACGGCGGCCATGAAGATCGGCACGAATCGCGAGCCGCCGAAAAATTGCAGCGATTCCGGGAGCTTCAGCGCTTTAAATCTCTCATGCGCCAACGCCGACAGAAGACCGATCACCGCGCCTGCGAACATTGAAGGCTGAACGCCGTCCGGATCGTACGTATGGGTAACCGTCGTGAAGATGATCATGCCTGTCAGCGCAGCCATACCGGCGAATACGGATTGGCCGGCCATGCTGAGCGCAATTCCGATTGCGAACACGTATGGGACATATTGAAAAACGGCAATGCCGGCCGCATAGAACAGCTCGGGAGCCGTCGGCCAGCCGAGAGCGCTCCATGGCAGGCGCGACAGCATAAGCAGTATTGCGGCTGCGGGCAGCACCGTCATCGGCAGCATAAGCGCCCGGCCAAGCCGTTGCAGATAGCCCAAACCGAACATGAGCCTGAACGCCTCCTTCTCCTTCGATGTTAAGTCCTCTAGGCGCTCCTTGTCAAAACATTCCGGACGCGTCGAGTTAAACCGCTGCGCCAGATTGGGAGTCTTCGGCCAAGTTGGTCGGCAAACGAAACAATTCCGTGCAAATACGTAACTTTCAACAAGAATTAGTCCTACAAACAAAACAATTCCCCGCTCAAACGGCCGCCAGCGAGCGAGTTAGTCGGCGAACGAATTAACTCTGCGCATAAGCGTCACATTCGGGGGGAGTTGGTTTGCAAACGAAATAACTGATCCGCTAGAGGAGGGCTCTGCGAAGTGACAGTGTCATGCATCAGACAATGGGGTATCTCCTGGAAGAACCAGCGTGACATTCATTACTTCCGCGCCTTGCCCTCCGGCAGCAGGATCGAGTCCTCCACCTTGATGCACCGATCCATAACGACGGTCAAGCCGCCCTCTTGGGCGATACGCGCCGCTTCCGCGTTCGCGATGCCGAGCTGCAGCCAGAGCACCTTCGCGCCGATGGCAGCCGCATCCGCGGCAATCGGCGGCGTATGCTCCGGACGGCGGAACACGTTGACGATGTCGACCGGCTCCGGAATATCCCGAAGCGACGCATAGCTCTTCTCCCCGAGCACGATATCGGCATTCGGGTTAACCGGAATGATTCGGTAGCCTTTCTGCTGCATCGCCGCCGACACCATGTGCGACGTCTTGGAAGGATCGTCGGACAAACCGACTACTGCAATCGTGTCCGCGTTCAGCAGCATCTCCTTGATCTGTTCGCGCGAAGGATTCTCGAAAGCCATGCTAACCAGCCTCCTCTTAAGTATGGGATTGCAAGCCTAACCTGCTCAGCCCAGCTTACTCTGCCCATTCCACTTGCGCGCCAAGCGCCTTCAAGTGATCGAAGTAGTTCGGATAGGACTTCGCGACGTGATGCGCGTCCTTGATGCGAATCGGCCGCTTCGACCGCAGGCCTACAACCGTAAGCGCCATAATGACGCGATGGTCGATATGCGCGTCGATCTCCACGCCGCCTTCGACGCCGTCCGGGCGTCCGCGGACGATGATCTCGTCTTGCTTCTCCTCGACGTTCGCTCCTGCCTTGCGCAGCTCCGCCAAGTAATCGGTGATGCGGTCGCATTCCTTGTAACGCAGATTCTCAACGTTATAGAAGCGCGAAGTGCCCTCGGCGAACACGGCCGCCGCAACTATGGCGAGAACGCCGTCAGTGAACTCGTCCCCGTCGAATTCGCCGGCGACCAGCTTGCCGTTGCCCTTCACGCGCACAATGCCGTTCTCGTGCGTCAGCGGCACGCCCATTGCCTTCAGCACGTCCACGACAGCCCGCTCGCCTTGCTTGCTGTCCTCCAGCAGACGGTGAACGGTCACGTCGGAATCCGTGACGGCGGCAGCCGCGAGAATGGCCGCTGAGCCCGGATAGTCGCCTTGAACGACATACGTCTGCGCCTTATACCGCTGTCGTCCAGGGATGCGGTAATGCAGCAGGTCTTCGGACGCTTCGATGGCGATACCCGCTTGCGCGAGCACCTCGAGCGTCTGGCCGATGACGACTTTGGACTTCAGGTCGTTCAGCACTACGATCTCGCTGTCTTCCTCCAGCAGCGGAGTCAAGAACAGCAGCGCGCTCAAGTATTGGGAGCTGACGCTGCCCGACACTTGAATCTTGCCGCCGCGAGGCTTGCCGCCCCGGATCGTGATCGGCAGGCGGCCGCTGCGGTGCTCGACCTCTACGCCCATGCTCTGCAGCGCCGTGATCAAATCGTCATGCGGCCGCTTGCCGAGCGAGTCCGGATACACGTTGACGAAGGTCACTTCCGGCAGGAGAGCTGCGACCGCCATGAGGAAGCGGAGCACGGCTCCCGCGTTGCCGACGTTCAACTCCTTGGCCGGGAACGGATGGCGGCCGAAGCCGGTAATGACGATCTTCTCATCGTCTTCTTCGACAACCGCGCCCAGATCGCGAATGCATCTTCTCAGCGCATCGCTGTCCTCGCTATGCGCCGGGTACATGATGGTGCTGGTCCCTTCCGCTAGCGCCGCGACGAGCAGATAGCGGGTCGTATAATTTTTAGAAGACAATGCCTGAATCTCGCCTTGCAGCCTGCCGGTCGGCGTTACGATCATATCCATTCCGTAAACTCTCCTTCGTCTTATGTATGAATGATGCGGATATCGATTAGCTGGCGAATGCCGATTTGACAGTCTGTCAGCCGGTTCATTATGATGATTGCAGTTGGATATAGGAAAGGAGCAAGTTGTATGAGCTATGCAACGACTACGGTCGATCAGTTAAAGTCGCGGCTCGATGCCGGCGAGAAGCCGATCCTGATTGATGTCCGCGAAGACGAAGAGGTCGCCGCAGGCATGATCGACGGCGCGATCCACATTCCGATGGGCGAGATTCCGGATCGCCTCGCCGATATTCCGAGAGACCGCGAGGTCATCTTCATCTGCCGCAGCGGCGGACGCAGCGGCCGCGTATGCGAGTACCTCGAAGCGCAGGGCTTCGGCAACATCGTCAACATGCAGGGCGGCATGCTCGCCTGGAACGATCAGTAATCGAGGCGCTTCACATCCAGCGCAGGAGCAGCTCGGCGACCTCTTCCGGCGACAGCCGGGAGGTGTCGACGGTCGCATGCGCGAAATCGTAAGCGTGCCGGCGCGCCGCGAGCAGCGCGTCGATGCGCGCTTCGGCATCGCCTGCGAGCAGCGGCCTGCCGGCCGCATCGCCGCCGGCGGCCACCCGCGCGAGCAAGCTCGGCTTGTCCGCCGCAAGCGCGACGACCCAGCCGCCGGCCCTCATGCTCCGGCGATTCTCTTCGCGCAGCACGGCACCGCCGCCCGTCGCGACGACCCTCCCGCTCTCTTCAAGCAGTTCCCTCAGCACGCGGGATTCCATATCGCGGAACATCTGCTCCCCATCCGATGCGAAGATGTCCGGAATACTCTTCCCCGCACGCCTCACAATCTCTTCATCCGTATCGATGCGGGTCCATCCCAGGCGCTTCGCCAGCAGCTGGCTGACCGTCGATTTGCCGGTTCCCATGAATCCGACAATAACAATATTGCGATTCGCGCTTCTATCGTTCACGTCCGTGATCCCTACTTCCCCGTCATTGCTTCACCTATCATATCACAACACCGTGAAGGTATAAATCCGCCCATTCTGCCGTAAGGATGAGATGAACCTTATCAATATTAGAAAAATGAGGGTGATATCCGAAATGGAGCCTGCATTGAATGACAGGACGCGCCAAGCTCCCGCCGCGCCTGATCCGCTTCGCCATCTGCTGGACCCTGACTATCCGCTGTGCAGGGAGGATTTGATCTGGGCGCTCGACTATATTAAAAGGAAAGTGGCCGACGGAGCCCCCGAATGGACGGGACTCGATCGGCCACAGCTGCTTGCGCATTTCGCCGCTTACGCGAATCTGGCGATGCATCTGCTGCATCGGCAGAGCCTGTGCGGCGAAGATACTGAGCAATTGCGAGCAATGCTTAGGGACACGCTCGCTCTGAATTAGGATTCCATCCAGTTGTGATGGAACGTGCCTTCCTTGTCGAGGCGCTTGAACGTATGCGCGCCGAAGTAGTCGCGCTGCGCTTGCAGCAGGTTGGCCGGAAGCCGCTCGGAGCGATAGCTGTCGTAGTAAGCCAAGGCGCTTGCGAACGACGGAGCCGGAACGCCGTAGCGTACAGCCGTTGCGACGACATCGCGCCATGCGTCCTGATAGGACTCGACGACGTTCTTGAAGTATTCGTCCAGAAGCAGGTTGCGCAAGCCCGCATCGCGATCGTAGGCATCCTTGATGTTCTGCAGGAAGCGGGCGCGAATGATGCAGCCGCCGCGGAAGATCATCGCGATGTTGCCGTACTGCAGATCCCAATTGTATTCTTCGGAAGCCGCGCGCATCTGCGCGAAGCCTTGAGCGTACGAGCAGATCTTGCTGGCGAACAGCGCTTTGCGGACGCTCTCGATGAAGGCGGCCTTATCGCCTTGGAACGCGGACGTCTTCGGTCCTTTGAGGACTTTGCTCGCAGCCACGCGCTCTTCCTTCATCGCGGACAGGAAGCGGGCGAATACGGATTCGGTAATGATAGACAGCGGTACGCCGAGATCAAGCGAGCTCTGGCTCGTCCACTTGCCGGTGCCCTTCTGGCCGGCGGAGTCGAGAATGACGTCGACCATCGGCTTGCCCGTCTCCGGATCCTTCTTCGAGAAGATGTCAGCGGTGATCTCGATCAGGTAGCTGTCAAGCTCGCCCTTATTCCATTCGGTGAAGATGCTGTGCAATTCATCCGTGGACAAGCCCAGCACGTCCTTGAGCAATTGATAAGCTTCGCAGATCAGCTGCATGTCGCCGTATTCAATGCCGTTATGCACCATCTTGACATAGTGGCCGGCGCCGTCCGGTCCGATGTAAGTGCAGCATGGATCGCCGTTCACCTTCGCGGAGATGCCCGTCAGAATCGGCTCGACCAGCTTGTACGCTTCGCTCGGGCCGCCCGGCATGATCGCAGGGCCTTTGAGCGCTCCCTCTTCGCCGCCGGATACGCCGGTGCCGATGAAGTGGAAGCCTTGCTCCGTCAGCTCGCGGCTGCGGCGCTGGGTATCGGGGAAGAAGGCGTTGCCGCCGTCGATGATAATATCGCCTTGATCCAGATGAGGGGTCAGCGATTGGATCGTCGCATCCGTGCCGGAGCCGGCTTGGACCATGATCAGAATCTTGCGCGGCTTCTCAAGCGATGCTACGAATTCTTCTACGGTGTAGGCAGGAACGAGATTCTTGCCTTTGCCGTCCGTGTTCAGCAGATCGTCCGTCTTCTCTCGGGAACGGTTGTAGACCGCTACCGTATATCCCCGGCTCTCGATGTTAAGAGCAAGGTTGCGTCCCATGACGGCCATGCCGACGACGCCAATGTGTGCTTTTGACATAGTTCGCCCCATCCTTTTGTGCTAATTTTTCACAATACGGCTATTGTACTCTTTTTGCCCCCGAATGAAAACCTACTTCATCGAACTTTCATGATTGCTCCGGAAGGCGTCAGCGCCCATGATATGGCACGTTCTGGCAACCCTAAGGATACAAGGAACTTGAATTGCGCTACATTGGGGCCAAAGGGGGAGACAACATGCGAAGCATTGCCGTATATTGCAGCTCCAGCAACGGAGCATCCGAGATCTATAAGGAGGCCGCCTGCGCATTGGGGCGAGAGCTTGCTGCGAGAGGCATCTCGCTCGTGTACGGCGGATCGAGCGTCGGCCTGATGGGCGTGATCGGCTGCAGGCCACTGATTCCGCTGGCGTCCGAGCCCGCTGAATCGCGCCAAGCAAGAGCCGCCCGCCGGAGTCTGGACTCCGAACGGGCGGCTCGATTTATTTTCACCGGTGGAATTGCCTTCCGCTTCGCAAACAGCGCACACTTAAGGCGTCCCGAAGGACGCCTTGGCCAGCCCATCTATTCACGCTGCAGCTACAACTCCAACAACAGCATCTCCGTACGCATTCCTTCAAGACGCTTCTTGCTCGCCTCGGCTTCTTCCGTGCGCCCTAATTGCAAAGCCTCATGGAGAACCGCGAGCTCGTAATCGATCTCAAGACGGAGGACTCCCGCCCGCAGCTCGGCCCTCTTCGACTTGAACGCCTGAACCATATCTTCTACCGTGATTTGGGGACGCTTCTGGAAGATGATCCGATGTTCCATGCCCGACACCTCCACGAGACGAATAATTTCGCCAAACATGATGTTCTCGATCAGCACCTGACGGTCCTTAAACCTCTTGACGACGGCATGCCCCCGGGAGTCGTTGATCAGCCTCTCGATCCATTGCGCCAGCCTCTCGTCTCTGACGATATAATTGCCAACCATCTTGTAGCGATTGCGCGTGCGCTGGAATCTCAGCTTGAGCAGCTTGCGGCCGGTCCGCACGGAGATGAGGAATTGATGCTCGCTCTCGTTCCAGTACAGGGAGTACCCTTCCGAGATGAGCTCCCGGATGAAGCTCTGAATTTGCCTTCGGTCGAATCGCAGCTCCAAGTTGCAATATTCAACCTCGTGGCTCCGGTTCACGGCCATCCCCTCCCTCCTGCCGAATACGCATGGTTCGAGTTGTTGACCGAATCTTCAGAATATTTGATCTTACCTCTATCTTATACTCCATCATATGTAATGGCAACTTGGTTTCTTGACTATTTTCAGGTACTGCCGGCTTGGCTTCTTTTGTCGTATCCCGTATAGTGAAGGAAAGGTTTAAGGTCGAACAGCCTTCCGAACGCGCGGATCCTCAGACGGCATCCGACAATCGACAACAACACCCGAGGTGATTCGAAAATGACATTAGCTGCACCGTCCGTCTTCACCGGTCTCACGGACGAAGACTTTAACGCCATGAGCGTTCCCGGCCTGGAGGGCCGCATGGAAGCGATTATCGGCACCGTGCGCCCGAAGCTGCACGCACTGGGCGATGCGCTCGCTCCCGTCCTGGCCGGATTGACCGGCGAGAACACTTATCCGCACGTCGCCAAGCACGCGCGGCGTTCCGTCAATCCGCCTGACGACACGTGGGTAGCGTGGTCGCCGAGCGCGAGAGGCTACAAGGCGTTCCCTCATTACCAGATCGGCCTGTGGTCGACGCACTTATTCATTCAGTTCGCCATTATCTACGAATGCCCGAACAAGACTATCTTCGCGGAGCGGGCAGCGCGCGAGCTCGCTTCGATCCGCGAAGCGGTGCCGCCGCATTACGTCTGGTCGAAGGACCATATGGTACCGACCGGCTCCGTGCACGGCGACCTGTCCGACGACGAGCTTGCCGCGCTGTTCCAGCGGCTTGGCTCCGTGAAGGCGTCGGAGCTGACGTGCGGCGTTCACATTCGCCGCGGCGATCCGCTGCTTGAGAATGGAGACGCCCTGCTGCGCAAGGCGGAATCGGTGTTCGCGACGCTGCTGCCGCTGTACAAGATGGCGCAGGCTTAAGCCGCCGATGATTGGCCCGGCGGCAGCTCGAGCTCCGGACACCGGCTCCGCGCTCAGAGTTCCGGCTTATGACGCCGGCTCCAGGCTCCGGCTCCAGCTCCAGCTCCGGACGCCAGTTTAAGCTGCAGCTACGGATCCCTGACACCGGCTCAAGCTCCGTCTTCGGATTCCGACACCGAATAGATAGCTTAACGGAACACCGTTTCGTTATCTGCAGGATGGATGGCCAATTTCTGCATGATAACGGAATGGTGTTCCGTTGTTTACGCGATTTTAGTTAGCTGCTTGTGAGAATGCGGCGAATAACGGAACGGCGTTCCTCTATCGGGCCTACGAGCGGTATTGTGCTCTGTAATAGAGGAACCGCGTTCCGTTATTTTAAACCAATGGTATGCCGCACCTATGCCGCCGCTCGCGGGTTTTGTCTCTAGTTCAATCCAGCCGCGACCTGTTCCGCTGCCTCCGCTTCCTGCAATCTCGCGTTTAGACGCTGACGGCGGGACTTGCGGTAGAACAGCAGCTCATACAGGCAAGGCACGATAACCAGCGTCAGCAGCGTCGACACGACCAGTCCGCCGATAACGACGATTGCCAGGCTCTGGCTGACGATGCTGCCGCTCTCCGACGTGCCGAACACGAGCGGGAGCATGGCGCATACGGTCGCGATGGCCGTCATCAGAATCGGCCGCATCCGCGTGCCTGCCGCCTCAAGCAGCGCTTCACGAATCGTCATGCGCTCCTCGTTCTGCTTCACGCGGTCGATCAGCACGATCGCGTTCGTCACGACGACGCCGATCAGCATGACGACGCCGAAGATCGCCGTGAAGTCAGGCGTGATGCCGGAGATGATCAAGCCAAGCACCGCGCCGATCGGCACGAACAGAATCGTGGCCAGAATCGCGATCGGGGCGCGCAGCGTCTTGAACGTCGCGACCATGATCAGGTAGACGATGCCGATCGAGACGATCATCATGACGAACAGGCTGGCGAAGTCTGCCGATTGGTCGGCCGACGCGCCGCCGATGAACAGCTGAACGCCGTCCGGAGGCGTAACATCGTTCAGCGCTTCCGTGATTTTGCCGCCGACGATGGACAGCTGGCTCGGCTCTACCGTTGCGGTGACGCGAATATAGCTCTTGCCGTCCTTGTGGTAGAACTGGGTCGGCTTCTCTTCCTTCACCCACTCGGCGAAGTCCGATACCGGACGCGGACCTGCGTCCGTCGAGAACGTGAGGCCGCTTAGGTCGCTCTCCGTCTGCGGGGTCAGAACGGGCTGCAGCATAACCGGCACTGCTTGACCTTGTACCGTTACCGAACCGATCGGCACCGGATTGAGCATTGCCTGCAGCTGCGAAGCGATATCGGATGCTCTCGCCTGCGTCGCATCGACTTGCAGTGTGTAGACGGTCTTGAGCTCCTCCTGATTGCTCTCGACCTTCAGCACATCCCGGATCGGCTTAATCTTCGCGATCACTTCGTTCGCGGCTGCCGTCAGCCTCTCCGGATCGTCTCCCGAGACGTCCACGAAGATCTCCGATTGACCACCGCCCCCCATGAACGAGCTGAAGCTTGCCGTCAGCTCCGCTTCAGGATATTGCGGCTGCTCAGACTTCATCGTATCGATCAATTTCTGAGCATCTCCATCCTCCGCCAGCATCATCATATAAGAGACCAGCGTCGGAGACTGCACGCCGCCGTACTTCGCCGCGTCTGCGCTGTTGCCCATGCTCATCGCGACCCAATCAACTCCCTCCTGCTCCATCAGGAAGGACTCCAGCTTCTTGCCGTTCGCAAGCACTTCATCCGCTGGCGTATCCGGCTTGTATTCGAGCGACACGTCAACGCTCATCGCGCCGGAAGCGTCAACCGCGCCTTTGGGCATCGAGAAGTAAGTGCCGATCGAGCCAACCAGCAGCGCGAGGGCGACGAGCAGCGGCACCCACTTGTGGCGCAGGTTCCAATGCAGGAACGAGCCGAACCGCTTCGATGGCTGGTGCTCATGGATGCGCGATCTCCGCAGCATGCCCGCGCTCATGAGCGGAATGACCGTCAGCGCGACCAGCAGCGACGACAGCAGCGAATAGGTCACTGTCAGCGCGAACGGCAGCAAGAACGACTGCAGCGAGCCGCGCAACAGCCCCATTGGCAGGAATACAGCTACCGTCGTCAGCGTAGAGGCGGTGATCGCCCGAGACACTTCCTTCGTCGCATCGATGACCAGGTCGATCGAGAAAGGCTCCTTCTGCAGGCGGCGGAAGATGTTCTCGATGACGACGATGCTGTCGTCCACGAGCCGTCCGACTGCGACGGCTACGCCGCCGAGCGTCAGGATGTTCAGCGAGATGCCGGACAGATCCAGCAGGTACAGCGTCAGCGCGAGCGACAGCGGAATCGAGACAATCGTCACGGCCGTCGCCCGGATGTTGCGCATGAACAAGAGGATGACGATCGTGGCGAACAGAGCGCCCATCAGCACCTCGCGCATCATGCTGTTCACGGAGCCGACGATGTTCTCGGACGTGTTCATGCGAACCTCCACCTTCGCATCCGGGACCTCCTCGTTCAAGCGGTCGACTGTCTTCTGCACTTCCTTGCCGACGCTGACGGCGTTGGCGTTCGCCGCCTTCGAGACGATCAACTCCAGCGCGTCCTGTCCGTCGATGCGCAGGACGCTCTCCTTGTCTTCGCGCAGCTCCACGTTCGCCACGTCGCTCAGCTTGACGCCGGGAGCGACCGGCAGATTCTGGAGCGACTCCACATCCTCCAAATTCGCCGAATCGACGCTCAGGTTAACGACCGTCCCATCCAGCGACGTCTGTCCGACCGAGGCCGATGCTTCGCGGCCCTGCAAGACCCCGTACAATGCTTGAAGCGGAATACCGCTCGCTTCCAACTTAGCGATGTCCGGCGTCACCGCGATCGAAGGCGAAGCATTGCCCGCCAGCTGCACGTCGCCTGCGCCGTCGATGGCGCGGAACGCATCGACGACTTGCCGCTCGATCTGGGCTTTCCGAGCGTCGGTCGTCCCTTCCTCAAATGCCAGCGAGATGTACGAGACCGGAATCATCGAAGTGTTGAACTGGACCACATAAGGCGGAGATACCCGCTCCGGCAGCGGCACCGCATTGACCGCACGCTCAACCTCTTCCTTCGCTTCCTTCATGTCCGTCTTCGCGTCAAAATTCAAATTCACTTGGGAATAGCCGTCTCCCGAAGTCGAGAAGACGTTCGTCTTGCCCTTCACGCCCGCTACCGCTTGCTCCAGCGGATTCGTCACGAGGCTGTCCATCGCGGCGGCGTCATAGCCTTGCCCGATGACGCTGACCGTCACTTGCGGATTGTCCGCCTCCGGCAGCAGCTCCATAGGCAGCTTCCAATAGCTGAAGATGCCGAGCCCGAGCACCATGACGACCAGAATGGCGATAACCGCCTTGTTGCGGAAAGCTCCTTGAATGATTGATCTCAACTCCAGCAAACTCCTTCCATACCTCGGTATCTATAATGGACTCATCCATCATAGCTGGAAATGAAAGGGGTGCGAAAACGGCGGAGGACCGTATTTGCGCCTGGACGAAAGGCGGGGAGTGTATACGTCCCCGGTCGCACCTTCGCCTCTCTAACCCGAGTTTGCCGGGTTAGAGCGTTCCATGGCGGGCCTTCCCGTCTCGGGCTTGGAGCAAACAAATAGGGCTGTCCCAGAAGAGATCACTCTCGGTGACCCCTTCTGGGACAGCCCCTTGAAGAACCCTATCGGGTAATCGCCTGACGGCGTTCACCGGGCAGCGTCAAGCCTCCGCCTTGGCCTGCGCGCGGTCCGCGCTGCGGAACCGGGCGAGCAGGCCGAGCGCGGCGAGCGACAGCGCGCCGGACACGAGGAACGGCAGCTGCGCATAGGCGCCCAGAAGCACCGATCCCAGCAGCGGGCCGACGATGCGGCCCAAGCTGTCCATCGAGGAGCTGAGGCCGGATGCGACGCCTTGCTCCACGGTCGTCTTCTGCGTGATGAGCGATGTGACGCACGGACGGATGAGCGAATTGCCGATGCCGAAGATGCACAAGTAGACGGTAGCGGCGACTACGCTGTGCGCGGTGAGCAGCAGGAAGAAGCCGGCCGCCGAGATGACAAGGCCTGCGGCGATATACGCGGTCTCCTGCCCTTGCTTGACGCGGCGGCGAACGACGCCGCCCTGAATGAGCGCGCCGACAAGACCGCAGAAGAAGAACATGTAGCCGACGTTGCGCGGCGTAGCGTCGAAGCGGTGCATGCCGTACAGCTGCATCGTCGCTTCCAGAATGGCTAGCGAGAACGTCACGAAGAATGCGAGCACGTACAGATTTTTGAGGGAACCTTGGAACGCTGTCCAACGCGACGTTCTCGGCTGAACCGCTATAGCGGCTCGACGCTCCGGCGTGAGCGACTCCGCCAGTTTCAGCCAGCCCGCGATGAACGTGAGCAGCGCCAGTCCGGCCGCGGCATAGAACGGGGCAGCCAGCGAGATCTGGCTCAGCTCTCCGCCGACGAATGGCCCGAACGTGAAGCCGAGCCCGATGCTCATGCCGACGACAGCCATCCCCTTCGTCCGCTGCTCGTTCGTCGTGATGTCCGCCACGTAAGCGACGATACAAGAGGTGACAGCGCCCGAGAACAAGCCTCCGAGCAGGCGGGAGACATACATCAGCGCGAGGTTGTCCACGGCAAGCCCGAACAGCAGGAAGCTGGCGCAGAAGCCGAGCACGCCGATCATAATGACCGGCCTTCTGCCGACCCGGCCCGACAGCCTTCCCCAGACGGGCGATAAGAGAAAGGAGACGAGCGAATAAAGCGCCAGCATGAAGCCGGTATGCAGATTCGCCCGTTCCGGATCAAGGTCCGATACCGCTTGCGGCAGGACAGGAATAATAATGCCGAATCCGATAAAAGTAGTAACTAGCATGAGTGCAACGATCGTCAGCTTGCTGCGCACGGGTATTCTCTCCTTAGAGGCAAGTGTCGTCCAGTATCGTAAAATATGGTAGCACAGTCGAAAGGGTAGTTCCAAACAACGATTCAAGACATTTTCGTGACAACGTGACAGCCCCGGGATGCCAGAAGTTGCATTCCCCCCTATTTTTGCTATACTCATGCTTGTTTGAAGAGAGCCGTATGTACGGCATGGAAAGGAAGGCGCTCATCTTTGGATCATACCCGCACACCACTATTCGACGCCCTGCGCAGCCACGCAGCGCAGAACCCGGTGCAGTTCCATATCCCCGGACATAAGAAAGGAACCGGAATGGATCCCGAGTTCCGTCAATATATCGGCCAGAACGTGCTCGACATCGACCTGATCAACATTGCCCCTCTCGACGACCTGCACCAGCCGGTCGGCGTCATTCTGGAAGCGCAGCAGCTCGCAGCGAACGCCTTCGGCGCGGATGCGACCTTCTTCTCCGTGCAAGGCACGAGCAGCGCCATCATGACGATGATCCTTGCGGTGTGCGGACAAGGCGACAAGATCATCGTGCCGCGCAACGTGCACAAGTCCATTCTGTCGGCGATCATCTTCTCCGGCGCCCGGCCGGTATTCCTGTCTCCGGTGCGGGACCGCAATCTCGGCATCGATCACGGCATTACGACGCAGTCGGTGCGCCGCGCCTTGGAGCGGCATCCCGATGCGGCAGCCGTGCTCGTCATTAACCCGACCTATTACGGCGTCTGCGCGAACCTGAAGGAGATCGTCGATCTGGTCCACGAGTATGATATTCCGGTGCTCGTCGACGAAGCCCACGGCGCGCTCATTCACTTCTCCGAAGAGCTTCCGCTGTCTGCCATGCAGGCCGGCGCCGACATGGCGGCGACAAGCGTGCACAAGCTCGGAGGTTCGATGACGCAGAGCTCAATCCTGAACGTCCGAGCCGGACGGGTTAACCTCCAGCGCGTTCAGACGATTCTCAGCCTGCTGACGACGACGTCAACCTCCTATCCGCTGCTTGCCTCGCTAGATGCCGCGCGCCGGCAGCTTGCCCTGCATGGCAGAGAGTTGGCAAGCCGGACGGTCAAGCTGGCGAATGAGGCGCGGACAGCCATCAATCAGATCGAAGGGCTCTATTGCTTCGGCGACGACATTCTCGGCGACGAGGCGACCTTCGATTACGATCCGACCAAGCTGACGATCCATGTGCGCCATCTCGGCATGACCGGATATGACGCCGAGAATTGGCTGCGCGAGCATTACAACATCGAAGTCGAGCTCAGCGATATGTACAACATCCTGTGCCTCATTACGCCCGGAGACGATGCCGAATCGATCAGCATTCTGCTCGGCGCGCTGACGAAGATGGCGGACGAATTCCTTCATACGCGCGAAGTGATCGAGATGGTGGTCAAGATCCCGGAGATCCCGCACCTGTCGCTGACGCCGCGGGATGCGTTCTACGGCGAGACGGAGACGATCCCGTTCACGGAATCGGCGGGACGCATTATCGCCGAGTTCATCTATGTCTATCCGCCTGGCATTCCGATCCTTCTGCCCGGCGAGGTCGTCTCCCAGGAGAATATCGATTACATCGTCGATCACCTCGATGTCGGCCTTCCCGTCAAAGGGCCGGAAGACCGCTCTGTCCGGCAGATCAAGGTCATCGTGGAAGAGACGGCGATCTCCTAATCCATATCAAAGCCCCTGCGGCCGGCGTTCCGCCGATTCGCAGAGGCTTGTTTTTTTGGGGGGAACCGGATATACGGCCTCTTCTTCTCGCATGGGAATCGTTGCCAATCCGTCCTGCAGGTGCTATCATTTGCCTTGGGAGGGGTGCAGCCGATGAGTCAAAGCGCTTACATATCGCTGGTTCAAGGATCCGCCGCAGCCGAGATCTCGCTCGAGGATGTCAAGCAGCAGCTTCAGCACTACCGGGAACAGACCGGCCTTACCGGACAGCAGTTGGATTGGAATTACGCGGAGGCGGCATTCCCTTATTCGATTGAGACGAAGGCCGGCGAAGAAGACCGTTGGTTCTTCCTCAAAGGCCGCAAGCCGCCATACCGATACATCCTGTTCGGAACGGGGCTGCGCGCCGAAGGCGAGACAACCGTCCCCTATATTCATGTCGTGCTGCCGGACGATGCAACGCACGGCGACAAATCCAAAGCGAACGAATATTGCAAGTGGATTGGCAAGAGATTGCTCGCCGAAGTGAAGCTGTTCAACGGCCGAACGCTCTACTATAATCCTCGCAAATAACCGTCGATCTCCGATACGCGAACGAAGGGCTGTCCCGGCGTCCAACGGACGGCCTTGACAGCCCTAGTCATTCGGCAGCGAAGCCAACGGGTCAGTCGGCTTCCTGCGCAACCAATTCCTCGTACACCTTCATGACGCGTTCCCATTCCTCATCGTCTTCGATGTTGACGAGAACCTCGTCCTCTCCCTCTTCTTCGATGCGGAAGATGACGCCGTCGTCTTCAGGCTCGTTGCGGTCCAGCAGCACCGCATATGCCTTGTCTCCGGTCTCAAAAGTATACGCAAGCACCATTTCGTGTTCGTTGCCGTCTTCGTCGGTTACAACGAACACCATATCCTCGTGCTCATGGTCGCAATTCTCGTCATGAACATGATCGCTCATGTGGAACCTCCGTTCGGTCGGGTAATTTGGGCTACTGTCGTATCGTACCATTTCGGCCTATGTCAGGTCAAACGAAACGCCCCGCCCTAACAAGCAGGACGGAGCGCGCCTAATACGCTTCTATTACTTGGAGATGACGGTCTTCTCGGAGACGACCTGCATCGGAGAATTGCCTGACGGCTTCATCCAGAAGCGAATCGTATACTTCCCGCTGTATTTGAACTCATACGACTTCTCGATCGAAGTGAACCAGAAGTTATCCTTGTCCGTCGGGAACCCGTTATCCTTGTTCGTTCGCCCATCGATATAAGTCTCGTCTCCATACGGGTCGGCGATCGTTACCTTGAAGCTCGTGATGCTCGTCTGCAAATTATCGATCTGCGCGAACACCTTGAAGTTGCCCTTGCCCTTCGAGACCGAGCCGAACGGCGTGTTCCCGTCCATCAGGAACATATGTACGTTCGGTTTGGAGATCGTTGCCTTCTTCTCGTCGTCATCCCACGTCACGAACGCTTGCGCAATCTCGGCAACCTCTCTAGCGCCGATATAGGCCTTGCCGTCGATCAAGGCGCCGCCTTCGTTCAGCTCCTGTTTATTCCATACGATCTTGACCTTCTGCGAGACCGTATCTGCGAAAATAGCCGTGCCGCCAAGCAAGGTAAGCACTACAGTCAATAGCAGCAGTTTGCGGATTCTCATCCGTCAATCCCTCCGTCGCTCACGTTTGATTCCAGGTTGGTACTTGGTTATACCAGCCTCGAAAAAAAAAGTTGCGGACGGAGCCTAAATTTCTAGACAACTGCCTTGACAGCCGATCTCGGCAGCGTCAGCACGCAAGGAACGCCGTTGCCTGACGCGCCCGGCTCTGACATGCGCGCAAGATACTGAAGCCCTCGCGTACACGGCGTTGGACAGACTGCGCATACGTCCGAGAGGACGATCTTCATTTGCGGCTGGACGTCGCCGGACCCCTTCTTCTTAATAACCTTCGCTTTGCCCGCCTTGTTGTTCATCTTCCATGCTCCCTCACCGGAATGATCATCCCGATAAGATATGCGGGAGATCTGCGAGCGGTGATATCCCCGGCGTCGAAAAAGGATTGTCCCGGAACCATTCGATCCATTATGATAGAAGGAACGTTCCGGCGAAAGGAAGAGATCTTCTCGTGGTTACGACTTACGTCATTGCAGGCATCATTGCGGTCTTGATTATCTTGCTTTGCATCTGGGTAACGAGCAAGGCCTATTCCCGCAAATGGGATGAATGAACGAAAAGCTCCGGTAGCGGACATGCCGCATCCGGAGCTTTCTTTATGGCCGTCCTACCAGTTGTGCCGCTGTTGCAGCGAATAGACGTCAGACGTCACGCTGCGGGAATCGTGCCCGTATACGCTGGCCGATACGTGCCGAGCTTGCGGCGCGCGGGGCTGAGCTCCGCAGCCGGTTACGGCCGTCGCTGCGACGGCGAGCAGCGCCGTGACGGCAATCGCCTTCAGACGCCTGTCGAGCTGCGGACGCTTGGCGAATTGCGGATGCTTGGCGGGTACGGGCGAATGGGATTCGTTGTTCATCTGCTGGCTCATTCCTTTGTTGGACAGCTGTTCCTGCCTTCCCATTCTGTCCTTCGGACAGAGCCGTTATTCCGGCCTAGGGCTTGTCGTCCTCCTTGCTCTCATTAGCCTTCGCCCGCCAGACGAACCTCTTGTCGTGCTCCATCGTGTCCTTGCGCACCATCTGCGCCACCGCCGCCATTACGAAGCCGACTAGGCCGAACAAGCCGATCAGCCAAACGACCAGATACGTCATTTCGTTCGTTATGGACACACGCACGCCTCCCGCTCGATTCCGTTGTTCATACTTACGTCCGAATCGCGCCGAACATCACTCTTTTCCGAAGACGGAAGCTCAAAATTTGGCATGGATTGTGCAAAAAAGGTTGGCAGAAAACCGGTTGACTTCGCGCTCATCCCTTGGTATTATTCTAAATGTCCTCGCAACGAGGCGGACATGATCTGGTAGCTCAGCTGGGAGAGCACTACCTTGACAGGGTAGGGGTCACAGGTTCGATCCCTGTCCAGATCACCATCATCGAACTTCGGAGAAGCCGACAAGGCTTCTTTTTTTGTTGTACCCGCCAAAAATCACCCCCTCCCTCCTCTTCGCACGTATACTTCTTCCTTTCATTACCTACAATGGAGTTTGAAGGAGGGAGACTAACATGACAGTAACGATCAACGTGTTCTTCAAGAGGCTGGCGATCGCCGCCTGCGCAGCAACGGCTATAACGGGCTTCGCAACTGGCGGTTCCGTATCCGCCGATGCCGCAGACAGCGCCGGAGCCGCCGCCTTGGAACATCCGCTGTACCATTCCGAAGAGCGGGGCCAATCCGTCCAGATCATGGCGGAGGAAGGCAAGAAAGGCAACGAGACGCTCTTGACGCTGCTGAAGATTGACGCCGATACGCTGCATAAGGAGCTTCAAGCAGGCAAATCGCTGGCTGAGATCGCTAAGGAGAAGGGCGTTGACAGACAGAAGGTCATCGACCTCCTCGTCGCGCAGCAGCAAGCTCGTCTAGCCGAAGCGGTCAAGTCCGGCAAACTCACGCAGGAGCAAGCGGCCAAATGGAGCGAAGGCATTCAGGAGCGCACCGAGAAATTCGTCGATCGGAAAGGTCCGCTGATGAGGCAGCGTCACGGTCATATGGGACATGCCGGCAAATCGCGGTTGGACGACACCGCCCAGGTGCTTGGGATGACATCTAAACAGTTGCTCGATGAATTAAAGAAGGGCAAATCGATCGCCCAAGTCGGCAAGGAGAAAGGCATCTCGGAGGAAGCGCTCGTCTCGCGCCTGCTCGAGAAAGAGAAGACCCGCATCAAGGATCGAATTCATCGCACCTGGGATAAGGCCAATCAAGTCAAGCAGGAAGAAGCTTCGCCAAAGAGCACGGATTAAAAAAATAGAGAAAACCCTTTACATCGCCCGGACATGCCGCTATAATAGATCAAGTCGATACAACTTGATCTGGTAGCTCAGCTGGGAGAGCACTACCTTGACAGGGTAGGGGTCACAGGTTCGATCCCTGTCCAGATCACCATATACAATCGATGAAGCCCCGCCGGCAACGGCGGGGCTTTTTGTTATTCGAATCAACGATTGGAAGCGTACGGACATATATGCAACAATTGTGAATCCGGCTGCGTCTTGAAGTTGACCTCAATCGGTCAGTCCATCTCATATGAATTAGGAGGAAAGTTATGAAGCTGAGAAAATCGTCCAAATCGATGGCTGCCCTGATCATTGCCGTCTCCTCAATGCTCGCCGCCAGCGGATCGGTGTCCGCCTTCAGCGACATCGCGAACGATCCCGGCGAGCAGCGAATCTTGGATCTGCAGAAGCGCGGCATCGTTCAAGGCATCGGCGGCGATCTGTTCAAGCCTGCCGGCAAAGTGAACGGAGCGGCAGCTGTCACGCTGATCGTCAGGGGGCTCGGCCTCAACATTGACAATATCCGCTTCATTAAAGAGCCTGAAGCGAGCGACTATTTCACGAAGGTCAAGAATGACGCGCCTTACGCGCAGACCTTCATCATCGCGAGGATGAACGGCCTCGATCTGCCCCGCGACATTCATCCGTCGGCCCATGTGACGCGGGAGCAATTCGCCAATTGGCTGTTCCAAGGCATCTTGACGAAGGGGGATTATGCGTTCACGGAGCAGTTCCTCCTGATCAGCGATGCCGATAGCGTCACCGACGGTTATATGAACAGCATCCAGAAGCTGCTCATCTCGAAGATCGCGGAGCTGGACGGCAAGGGCAACTTCCGTCCGAGTGACGTCATCACCCGCAGCGAAGCGGCGGTTATGCTCGACAAGGCGATCGAGTTCGTCGAGAAGACGAAGCCGATCCCCGAGCTGCCGGCCGAATCGCCGCTTAGCGACCTCAAGCTGACTAGCGCTCCTTATGCGGAAGGGGTCGCGAAGGCTTCCCTAACGGCTACCGCGCCGCATCCGGGCTACGGGCTCGAGGTGTCGAGCATCGTATTCGAAGGCCAGCAGGCGACGGTGAACTACCGTATCCGCTTGCCGGACCCGGCAGCGCTCTATCCTCAGGTCATCACGACCGTCACCGCGGAAGCCTACATCCCTGCCGGCTTCACGCCGGTTCTGGGGACGCTTGAAGGCATGAGCAGCCCGCCGGCGGCTAGCGACAGCGCCCCTAACGGCAGCGAGGCTGGCGAACCCGCGGATGGCGCGGCCGGCAACAGCGGTTCTGCGACCGAATCCGCGAGCAGCGGCTCAGCTCCCCTCAACTAAGCGCCGGCGGCGCGAAGCCTTCGGCGCTGACGACGACCGCCTCCGGCGGCATTCGCTTGCGCAGCGCTTCCGCAAGCTCGTCCATCCGCTGCGGCGTGTACCACTCGCTCCAGCCATGCCGCGCGTACGTCTCGCGCATGCCGAGGCGTTCGCTGCGGCGGCCGCTGCTGCCGTCACCGCGGAAGTAGTCGTCGAGCACGACGCGAGGCGCGCTCGACGCCAGCTGCTCCGCGAACGCGGGCGTATGCGGCAGCAGCGGCGAGACGGCAGCCTGCACGGCGACGCCCGCTTCCGCGAGCTCGCGAAGCGCCCGCAGACGCGCCGCCAGCGGCGGGGCCGTCGGTGTCAACGCGCGGCGGACGTCGTCGCGGTCCGTCTCGACCGTCATGCTGACGCGCACGTGCCCGCCGAGACGCTGCAGCACATCGATGTCGCGCGTGACGAGCGGCCCGCGCGTCTGCAGCAGCACGAAGTCCGGCGGCGCTTCCGCCTCGGCCATCGCTTCGAGCAATCCGCGCGTAAGCCGCAGCTTCGCTTCCAGCGGCTGATAAGGGTCTGTCGCCGACGAGAAGAACACGGCGACGGGCCCTTTGGCTTTGGCCCGCGCCAGCTCCCGCTTCAGCGAGGCGGGGTCGCCCCGCTTGCCCTCCGCCCACTCTCCCCATGGCTCGGGCCGGAACAGCGCCACCGGCAGCCTGCGGACGTAGCAGTACGAGCACCCATACGCGCAGCCGACGTATGGGTTAAGCGTATGCGTATAGCCGTTCAAATAGCCGGTGGCCGGCGTCAGCCAGCGGACGGGACGCATTCCGGACGACGACGAGGACGAAGAAGCGACGCTCACGCCAGCCCCCTCCCGCTCTTCCGTCCGTCGGCCGCCTCCACCGTTGCTCGTTCTTCCAGCTCCGGGACTGGCCAATCGATCTCCGCCAGCCCATTCGCCTTCAGGAAAGCATTCGCCCGAGAGAACGGCTTCGAGCCGAAGAAGCCGTTGCGCGCCGACAGCGGGCTCGGGTGCGCCGACTCGATGACCAGATGACGCTCGCGGTCAATGAACGCCGCCTTCTCTTGCGCATTGCGCCCCCATAGAATGAACGCCAGCGGCCGCTCCCGCTCATTCAGCGCCGCAATGACCGCGGTCGTGAACGTCTCCCATCCGAGCTTCCGATGCGAATTCGGCTCTCCCTCCCGAACGGTCAGGACGGCATTCAGCAGCAGCACCCCTTGGCGCGCCCAATGCTCCAGGAAGCCGTGGCTTGGAACCGCGCAGCCTAGATCATCCCGCAGTTCCTTATAAATATTCTGAAGCGAAGGCGGCGTTCGCACGCCCGGCAGCACGGAGAAGCTCAGCCCATGCGCCTGCCCCGCTCCGTGATAGGGATCCTGCCCGAGAATGACGACCTTCGCGTCCTCATAGGAGGTGAGGTGCAGCGCTTGGAAAATGTGATGCCTATCCGGGTACACCGTTCGATCCCGGTACTCCTCCTCCAGCTGCATTCGCAGCTTCTGGCAATAGGGCTTATCCAGCTCCGGCTGCAGCAGCGGCCCCCACTCGTTGTCAAATACGACAGCCATATCACGATAACCTCCATCATCTATAATAAAGGAATACGTTGTTCCATCTCGAATCCATTATATCAATCCAGCACTGCCTTATCCTAGCGATACAAGGAGGAACCCTATGCCATCCGTCTATTGGTACAATGGCGAGTTCATCGCCAAAGAGGATGTTCGAATCTCTCCCGACGACCGCGGTTATTATTTCGGCGACGGCCTCTACGAAGTGTTCCGTGTCTACGCAGGACGAATATATGAAGCCGAGGCCCACTTCGAGCGGCTCGTCCGGACAGCGGACGGCCTGCGCATCGCGCTGCCTTATACCATCGAAGCCATACAACAGCTGCTTGAGGAGTTGATCGGGCGCAACGGGTTGCAGGAGGGCACCGTCTACTTGCAGTTCACCCGCGGAGCAGCCCCTCGCAGCCATCCGTTCCCGCAAGGCGCCGCTCCCGTGACGATGGCCTATTGCACCGAATTGCCGCGGCCGCTCGCCGCGATGGAGAGAGGCATCGCCGCCGTCACCGTCCCCGATATCCGCTGGCTGCGCTGCGACTTCAAGACGCTGAATCTGCTGCCGAACACGCTCGCCAAGCAGCAGGCGCTAGATGCCGGCGGCGATGATGCGATTCTGCACCGCAGCGGAACCGTGACCGAATGCAGCGCCTCCAACATCATGATCGTCCGCGGCGGTACGATCCTAACGCACCCGGCAGACAACCTCATCCTGCACGGCGTGACGCGAGGCGTTGTGCTTCGGCTCGCGCGCGAAGCCGCTATTCCTGTGGAGGAACGCCCATTCACGGTCGACGAGCTGCTCGGCGCCGACGAGGCGTTCATCACCGGCACGACGGTCGAAGTGACGCCAGTCGTTCGCGTTGACGGGCACGCCATCGCGGCGGGCGACGCCGGGCCGGTCACCCGCCGCCTTCAGGAAGCCTTCGCGGCAACGATCCGCTGAATAACCAAGGGCCGTGAAGCGGCATCACGCGCATGTTCGCGTCCGCCCTTCACGGCCCTTTTTCCCCCAACCTAATATCCTCTACTCGTCGTCGTCCCATTCAATGCTGAAGATCACGTAACGATTGAGCCGCTCCTTCTCCACTTCCGGCTTCTCGACGACTCGATATTCCTGTGTCATCGAATCTTCGACCACGTAATACGACTGCCTATTGTCTCTGTACAGTCTCTTGGCCAAGTCGATCGCGTACTGTCTGGTCATTCTTGCTTCTCCCCCAACTTGCCATATGATGCTGCTCAGCCCAAGAATCGAGCCGCCTCCATCTCCACTTCCTCGATCGTAACGTCCCGGATCTGCTTGTCTTTGGTATATTTCCAGATCTCGTAATACTCTCTCTTCATATATACGTACATTTGGAATTGGCCCATGCTGAACATGACTCTGTAGCCGATAATCTTCTTGCTTGGTACACCTATTATTCTCACACCTTTCATCGATAGGGTTCAAAGAATGCAAGGCCAAGCTGTCTTATTGCCTTCAAGTCACACTCCCTAATATTACTCACAGTATAAATAGGATCAGGGCTGTATGGCAACAAGATTCTCTCGTAAGAAGACGATCGGACAATCGTCGCAAGAGGGATTGAATATCCCCGTGCGGAATTAACTCCTATAAAATAAAAAAATCGCACCCGTCTTCTGCAGTTCAGAAACGGTACGAAGTTCAGGAGAAGCTTATATGCCGAAGACCGGACTCGAACCGGTACGGGATTTCTCCCGGCAGATTTTAAGTCTGCTGTGTCTGCCATTCCACCACTCCGGCTTGTTCCATTCGCGTCAAGGGTTGTGGTGGGCCCTGAGGGACTCGAACCCCCGACCAATCGGTTATGAGCCGACAGCTCTAACCAACTGAGCTAAGGGCCCTCGGCCGTACGAGGAAAAATTGGTTGCGGGGGCAGGATTTGAACCTGCGGCCTTCGGGTTATGAGCCCGACGAGCTACCGGACTGCTCCACCCCGCGTCAATGTAAGCGTACATCCTGCAATAGCGACAAGAATTAATATACTATAGCCCAGCCATTAACGTCAAGGAAATTTATCAAAAAAAGACGGAACGGAGGAAAATTAACCGTCCCCTTCCGGCTTCTTCTCATCTCCCGCCGGCTGCTCCGGCACCTGTCCCTTCGCTAGCTGCGCCGCTTCCGCCTTGGCCATCTCCGCCAGCTTCTGCAGCAGAATATGCTGCGGCATATGCATCAGATGCTCCAGCGGCACGTTCAAGTGCTTCGCTAATTTAACAGCCGTATCCGCCGATAAGGGCATTCTTCTCATGTTCGATCCTCTCCTCTACTTGACCATACCATAACCGTTCGGAACATGCCAAGACCCGCGGCTCCATCTAAAGCCGCGGGTCTTGAAGCTGGTTTAAGGAACGTACCGGACGCCGTATTTGCCTTTGCGGGAACGATACACTTCGATCTCGTGCGGCATATCGATGCCGAACAGCCAGCCGTCATGCTCCATTCTGCGGACGAGGCAGCCCGCTTGAAATTTGCTGTCGTAAAGCCTGGACCAGTAAACCCATTTCATCGCGTTCCCTCCGAATCGTAGGTATTGATGATCCTTAGGATGAACGCCTGATGCCGGGTTTACTCCCTTCTTGAAGGCTGCCAAATGCTGTGATGGGTCTTAATGGGTCGGGTGGTTCCGCTGCCGACGGAGGCCAGAATCAGCCTACCCCTGCCGCCCGCGCTACGGCAGCAGCTTCCGACGTGCCGTACATGCCGCCATAATCCACGTAAGCCGACATATCGATCTGCCCTGTCGGATTCTCCTTGATCTTCTGCAGCAGCTCATTGCCCTTCGTCTGCAGATCCGCCAGCGCCTCCTTAACCGTCATATCGCCGTTCAGCGCTTTCTGGAACGACTGTTCCGCAAGCTGCGAGATCAAGCCAATATTGGGGCGTTCCCGGTATAGTTGAATCTCACTGTCGCTCGCGTTATCCGGTATCGGCTTCAGCTGGTAGAATGCCTGCATATTGTAGGTCATGCCATCCTTCGGCTTAATGAACTCCTTCAGCGTGCTTAGCTCATAAGTGCTTCGCGACTTGAACTTGGCCGACTCCTTGCTGTTGACGAACTTGATGTATTCCCAAGCGTCCTCGGGGTTCTGCGCCGAGGCGTTAATGCTCGCCAGTTGGCTGATGTACATGCCGCCGCCGACTCCCGGCGCTTCTGGCAGCTGCGGGTACGTGACGATGCCCCAATCGATCTTCGAATAACCATCCATCTTGTCGACATTCTGGTTGTACGTATTCAGATCGCTGATCGTACTATAACTGCCAATGACCATTCCCACGCGGTTCGTGAAGAAGGGCCTGTCTTGATACGGATTGTACTGATAGGTGCCGTCTTGCGGCTGTTCGACTTGCATATCTTCCTGCCTTGGGAAGACATGATCCTGGTACAGCTCAATCGGCTTCGACCACACTTCCTCCCACTTGGCGGTATCGACCGTCATCGTCTCGCCCTTGTCGTCGTACATGCGCAGCTTGAGCGGCGAATAGATGCTTTGAATGTTGTAGTAGTTCAGACCGGCGCCCCAATCGTTCAGCGTAAGCCCGAACGTCGCGTCTTGGCCGGTGCCGGACGTTAACCTTCTCGCTAGGTTGAAGACGTCATCCCACATCATGCCGTCGGTAGGAAGCGTGACGCCCATCTTGTCAAACAGCGTCTTATTGTAGAATAACACCGACGAGGAGAACGTTGGCGACAGTCCATACAGCTGGCCGTTACCCGCTTCCCGAATCGTATCGATCACAGTCGGAACGTAGTCCTCCAAATTCACCTTATCCTCTTTGATCTTCGGTTCTAGCGGCATGAGCAAATTGTCTTGCGCCAGCTTACCCATCGTTCCGGTATCCAGAATGAGGACGTCGACCGGATTATCGCCGGTCATAATCTCCTTCATTTTCTCAACGGGATCGATCTCCTGCATCTTCTGCTGCTCTTCTTGGGTAGCGAATTGCATGTCCGAATAATCGACCGCGGTCACGAATTCAATGTCGATATTCTGGTGTGTCATCTCGAACATGTCTGTATATTCTTGGCGGTAATAAGATTCGCTATCCGAGCTTCCCGACAGCAAGCCAATCCGCAGCGTGTGCCGATTGTTCGGATCATCAGCGCTTTGTTTGCTGCAAGCGGCAACCAGCGGCACGAGCAGCGCGGCCGATAAGACCAGCGGCAGCGTTCTTATGTACTTCGATCTCGTTCCCAACATCTAGTCCTCCTCGAATCCATATTAATCAAGCGCCGCTGCGTTCAACTGTCAACTGTGCGAGCGGCGCTTGATGAAGGTGCTATTCTAACCGGCTCATCTTCGGGTCGTTAATACTTGATGGGGCCTCCGCCGCCGTATACGTCGTCGAAAATGCCGCTTGTATCAATCTCTCCCTTCGGGCTCAACTTGATCTTCTGCAGCAGGTCATTGCCCTTCGTCTCCATCTCCGCAAGCGCCTCCTTAACGGTAAGCTGTCCTTGCATAACCTTGTCGTACTCGATCTGCGCCAGCTGTTGGATCAAGTACAAATTGGGCCGTTCTTGGTACATCAAGTTCTCTTTGAAGTTGTTCTGAGACAGGAACGGCTTCACCGAGGTGAACGCGTCAATATTGTAGGACATGCCTTCCTTCGGCTTGACGAATTCCTTCAACGTCGGCATCTCATAGCTGCTGCGGGAACGCAATTTGCCCCATTCCTCGCCGTTCATGAACTTAACGAACTCCCAAGCGTCGTCCGGGTTGGCAGCCTTCGCATTGATAGCGGCGAGCGTACTCAGATTGACATAGCTGCTGACGCCAGGGTTCTCTGCGAACGTCGGCACCGGCAGCACATCCCAATCGAGAGCCTCGGCGCCCTCGAACTTCTGGTAATTCTTGTTGTAGACCTCCAGATCGTTGATCATGCTGTAGCTGCCGATAACCATGGCGACTTTGCCATTGAAGAACGGCTGGCCTTGATAAGGGTTATAGATGGTCGTATCCGTCGGCTGGGGCTGATCGACCTGCAGGTCTTCGTTGGACGGCAAGATATGGTCCTTGTACAGATCCGTGATCGTCGTCCAGACCTTCTCCCATTGCGGCGTATTAACGGTCATCTGCTCCGCGTTATCGTCGAACAGCTTCAACTGCAGCGGGGCTGCGTACGTTTGCAGGTCGTAATAGCCGTTGCTGTAGCCCCAAGAATTAAGAGCAAATCCGAACTTCGTGTCCTTACCCGTTCCCGTCTTTAGCCGTCTAGCCAGATTGAACACATCATCCCAAGTCAGGCTGCCCGTTGGCACTTCAACGCCGGCATCGCTAAAGGCTTTCTTATTATAGAAAAGAGCGGAAGGCGTATAGGTCGGCGCGAGAGCGTACAGAGAGCCGTCACCTGCATCCTTGATGCCGTCGATGACCGCGGGAACGAACGTGCTTGTATCGATCTTGTCTTCCTTCAGCAGCGTGTCGAGCTGCTTCACCAGATTCTCTTGAATGAGGCTCTCCAGGAGGCTCGGATCTTGGATAATCATGACGTCGACCGGATTGTCGCCGTTCATGATCTCCTTCACCTTCTCGACCGGGTCAGGCTGGGGTTGATCGGGATTCGGCTGCTCGAACTGCTGCTCGGTATAGTCGATCGCCGGCACGATCTCGAGGTCGATTCCGTCGTGTGTCAGCTCGAACATGTCCGTGAATTGCTGGCGGAAGTAAGATTCGTCCTGCTGGCTGCCGTACATCGTTCCGATTCGCAGCGTGCGGCGGTTGTTCGGATCATCCTCGCTCTTGCTCGTGCAAGCCGCGAGCGATGGAATTAAGATAGCGGCGCTCATCGCCGCGAGCGTCCACTTGCGGAAGCTTGCCTTTCTGTTGTTCATGCGGTCTCCCCCTCCAATGATTTCGGTGCTCGAATCAAAATTTTCTCCCCGTCGAACTCCATGCTTGCTTTGTCTTTGATCGCGAGCGCTTGGAGGTATTCCTTCGGGATTTGAAGCCTTCCCACGCGGTCTACCACGACGTAAGCTTCGTGAACCGCATCAATCCCGCCGCTCTCATGAAGCGATGGCGCGCCGTCCAGGTTCGGATTGCGCTTAATGAATTCCGTGCTCGTCAAGCCGTCGCGGATGGCGACGACACGGTCGACTTTGCCGGCGAGCGACAGGTCATGCGTGACGATGACGATCGTAAGGCCGAGCTCCCGGTTGAACCTTCGGAAAATATCCATGATAATGTCCGACGTCCTGGAGTCGACGGAGCCCGTCGGTTCGTCCGCGAGCAGCATCTGCGGCTTGTTCGCGAGCGAGATCGCGATGGCGACCCGCTGCTGCTCGCCCCCTGACAGCTGCGTCAGCTTATTGTGCATCCGGTCCTTCAGGCCGACCCACTCTAGCAGTTGCTTCGCGTAAGGACGGTCCAGCTTACCGGAGAACATCATCGGCATCTCCACATTCTCAAGCGCCGACAGGAACGGCAGCAGGTTGCGCGCGTTGTTCTGCCAGATGAAGCCGACGGTGTCTCGCTTATACTTGACGAGATCGTTGTCGCTCACCTTCAGCAGATCCCACGGCCCTACGCGAACCTGGCCGGCCGATGGCCGGTCCAGGCCGCCTAGAATATTGAGCAGCGTCGACTTGCCGCTGCCGCTGTTGCCAATGATAGCCATCATCTCGCCTTCGTTCACCGCCAGGTTGAGACCTTGCAGCGCCACGACTTCCAGATCGTCCGTCTTGTAGATCTTCACTAGCCCTTCGCATTGGATCATCGTTAACGCTCCTCTCCCAGCTTGACGGCTTGGTGCACCTTAAGCCGGCGAATGTGCGACACGAGAAGCGCAGCGCCGATCGCCATCATGACGGCGACGACAATGTACAGCTTCACGGTGTCGCTGTTGTCGAACACGACGCGGAAAGGCGGCACCTGGCCGACCGCGTTATCGGTCGTCTGCAGGAACGGCAGGAACAGCAGGCTGGCGAGCTTGCCGATGCCGATGCCGAGTCCAATCGACAGGCCGGCCGTGAATATTTGCTCCAGCAGCAGCATGCCGGTTAACTGCCTGCGCGACAAGCCCATCGCCCGCAGCACGCCGATCTGCACGATCCGGCCAGACAAGTTGAAGAACCAGAAGAGCACGTAGCCGGCAAGCGACACGACGATCGTAATGAGGAAGCCAAGGCTCAGAATGCCGAACACGCCCCCGCGAGCGGGATGCTTGCTCTGCGTAATCAGCTCGTTGCGCGCATCGCTGATCGCAGCGATCTCAATGCCCGCCTGCTGCAGCGGTTCGATGATATCCGACGTCTTGGCGTCCGGCTTCATCTTCAGCCAGACGTCGTACGGAATCTTCGGCACTTCATCGAAGATGTAGCCGAGGTTGGCGATGATGAACGGCGACTGGTCCGGATACTGCGCCGGCCAGTAGGGCAGAATGGCTCCGACCAGGAAGCTGACGTTCTGCTCTTGCACCGTAACCTCAATCTGATCCCATTGCTTCAGGTCGTACTTCTCAGCCAGGTTGGAGGAGACGAGCGCAATCTCTGCGCTCTTGCCCATCAGCGCCAAGTACCAGTATGGATCGAACGGATACAGATCGTCTCGGAACCACGCCACCTGCGCGAAATCTTGGTTGACGATGCCCATGAGCGTTCCTTGGCCTGCGGTGCGTCCGGAGATCTTGATATCGGCCTTCGTCTGCAGCACTTGAGCGGCATGCTCGACTCCCGGCAGCGTCTTGAACACCTCGAACGGCGGCTCGTTGTAATTGATTCGGCTTGGAATCGGCTGCTGCTGGCCGCCTCCGCCGCCGCTATTCGCCGGCGGTGCGGAGATCTCCGCGTTCCCTTCCCATGCCGTAGACACCACCACATCCGCGCCGTGCTTATACAAGATACGCTCCTCCGAATTGAGCCCAATCGTTCGCGCCGCAGACGAATTGTAGACCCCAAGGCCAAGCGTCAGAATTAGCAGAATCATCAGGGAATAATACGCTCTCGAAGATCGGGACAGCTGTGTCAGCGTCAAGTAGAGCGGAACCGGCAGGATGGCCCGCCATAACCGATTGAACAGCTTCAGCAGCAGCGGGAACAGCCGCAGGAACAGCAGCCCCGCCGCGAAGATCGACAGCGCCGGCACGAAGAACAGGAACGGCTGCACGTTCAGCTGGTCGGTCGTCAGCCCCGTCTTGAATGAGACCATCTGCCGCTCGTTGAACAAGTACCAGCCGTACGCGGAGACGCCGATCAGCGCGATGTCGAGGAACCATCGCTGCCAGACGGGCGCGCGATCGGTCCGCGCCATCTTCCGCTTGTAGTCGACAATCGACGTCCGCGTGAAGACGATCGCCGGGATCACGGCCGCGCCGATCGCGACGAGCACGGCCAGCACACCGGCCATGATGCCGTCCGAATTGAAGCCGACCGGTATTGCCTTGCGGTTGACGAACGACAGGAAGCCATCGGCCGAACCGATGCTCTTCGCCATGAACCAGCCGATCAGCGGGCCGACGACAAGCGATACGATGCCAAGCAGAACGCCTTCCAGGAGGAAGATCAGGAAGATCTGGCGCGTTCCCGCTCCGCGGCTTCTCATAACCGCGATGTCTGATCGCTGCTTCTCGAGCGACTGTCGGGCGTTCATCGTAATGAAGTAGAACACCATCGCGATCATCGGCACGGCGAGCGTGAACAGCATCGTCTGCAGTTGGATGCTCTGGGTCCGGAACTCCTTCAGCATGTCAGCGAACGAGATCTCCACCCGCGTATCCTTGAGCTTCTGGTACACCTCGATGTCGATCCGGTTGAGCGTCTGCTCAAGCGGCGACAGTTGACCCGTCTGAATATCGCCAAGGTCGTAAGCCGAGTACCAGTTCGCCGTCTGCAGCGGAATCTTCAGGCTGCCGTTCAAATCCTCGAGCATCGCCGGTTCGGCGATGAACATCGTGTTCATTAAACTATCGAGGCCTTGGTACCAGTAAGCGCCCGTATCGTCCGTCGGCTTGAACGATCCGACGATCTCGACCCTTAGCGTGATGTTAAGCCCGCCATAGATCGGATACAGCAGCACGTCTCCAACGTGAAGGTCGCTCCTGAACATCGCTTCTTCCATCATGACGGCCTGGATCGTACCGTCCGCCGCTGCGCGGTCTGCGTACATCTTGCCGCCCGCCAGCTCGGCATGGTCCTCCAGCTCGCCGAACGAAGCGAGCGCCAGCTTGCGGGCACGGCTCGCGTCCACCTTCTCCGGATCCTCCGGCGTCACATCGGCGCTGCGGATGGTCAAGCTGCGCTGGGATGCCTGAACCGGGAAGCCGATCTTCTTCGGCACGTCCTCCGTAATATACTGGTTGACGCTATCGAAGCCGGCGCGGTCCGTCTTCCCGTCGGTCGATTGATAGCGGATCAGCAGCGAGCCGGCGGGAAGCCCCTCGCTGTTCTCCTTAAGCGACTGGGCGACGACACGCTTCAGCGCGCCGTCCGCATACATCGGAATGCTGGTCGTGAACGCCACCGCCACGAGCAGTCCGGCCAGCGTGCTGATCGTGAGCCAGCGGGTGTTCCACATTTTGCGGAATAGAAATCGGATCAGTGCGTTCATCGGTTACTGCCCTACGACTTTCTGACCTGGCGTCAAGCCCGCCAGCACTTCGGCGTCCGTAGACGTCTTCTGCCCGACTTCGATATCGACCTCGCGTTTAGTTCCGTCCGCTTCCGCCACTTGGACGTAAGTGCGGGCTCCAATCGTGCGAAGCGCCGAGAGCGGAATGACGACGGCGTTCTCCTTCCGATTGACAACGACCGAGACCGTCAGCGGCGTGCCTCTCGTCACCGTCTCGGGCAAATCCGGCACATCCACGAGCAAATATTGCTCCGGACGTTCGATCTGCTGGCCGCCGCCCCCGCCGTCTTGGCCGTTATCGTTCGTCTCGGATGGCAGCGACTTCACTTCGCCCGTGACCGAGCCGACGGTGTTGATGTCGACGACCGCCTCCATGCCGACGGCGATTCGGGACAGATCGTCTCTGGAGAAGTCTCCGGCGACGACCAGCTTGCTCGGGTCTGCGATGATGCAGATCGGATCGTATGCCTTGACGCTCATCCCTTCCTGTACGCTCAGCGAGACGACCGTACCGGCATATGGCGCCGTCAGCACCGCGTCTGCGATATCCTGCCTCAGATCCGCGATTGCCTGCCGCTGCTCCTCGAAGGCGATCTGCTTCTGCTCGAACTCGATCGGATCCATCTCATCCTTCTCCCGCAGCGTCTGCTTCATCTCCATCTCGGCTTGGCGGAAGCTCAGCTCCTGGCCGCGGAGCGACTTCTTCAAATCCTCCACGTCCAGCTCGGCGATCGGATCACCGGCTTGTACCTGCTGCCCGATCTGTATGTATAAGGTCTTCAAATACTTGCCATCCAGGTTCTTCGACGTGAAGTAGAGCGTCTTCTCCTGCGTGGACATGATCTTGCCCGACGCCTGTACCTTCGTCTCCAGCGTCTTCGTCGTCACTTCATATTCAGGCTTCTTCGAGATTTGCGGCAGCTGGATCATCGACAGATCCTCTTCCTCCGGTTCGTCGGGCAGCAAGGAGCAGCCGGCCAGCGCGACGGACAGCGCCGCAACGGCAAGCGCTCCCGCCGTTCTGCGGCGAAGAGCGGAGGCGCTCCCTTTCCCCTCTCCCTTAGACGACGAATACGCCGTCCACCATTTCATAGACATGATCGGCAACCTCCATAATGGTAGTATCGTGGGTTGTCATGCAGATCGAGATGTTCTCCTTCGCGACAATCTCCCGGAAGACGGCCATCACCTGGGCGGCCATCTGCGAATCCAGCTCCGCCGTCGGCTCGTCGGCCAGAATGAGGCTTGGGCGATGCGCGATTGCCTTGGCGATCGCGACGCGCTGCTGTTCGCCGCCGGACATCTCGAACGGTCGATGATGCATCCGCTTCGCGAGTCCGACCATGTCCAGGCATGCCGTCGCCCGCGCCTTCCATTCCGAACGGGGAACATCCGCCATGCGCATCGATAATTCCACGTTCTCGTACGCAGACAACAACGGCATTAGTGCGTAGGCTTGGAAAATAAATCCAATATCCTTGCGGCGGATAGC
Source organism: Cohnella lubricantis (assembly GCF_014212015.1). GTDB lineage: Bacteria > Bacillota > Bacilli > Paenibacillales > Paenibacillaceae > Cohnella > Cohnella lubricantis. The sequence continues at coordinate 150,601 of NZ_JACJVN010000028.1, forward strand.
CGTCCGCCGATTATCGTCCCATTCGTGCAGCGGCTGCCCGCGGAAGATAATCTCGCCCTTCGTCGGCACGTCGAGCCCGCCCATGAGATTCATCAGGGTCGTCTTGCCCGAGCCTGACCTGCCCTTAAGCATCACCAGCTGCTTCGGGTAGAGCGTAAGGTCGATTCCCTTCAGCACCTTCAGCTTCTGATGGCCGACGTCGAAGGAACGTTCCACGCCTCGCACGCTTAGCAGCGGCCCTGTGTATTCAACTGTATCTGCCGAACCGCGCATGTTCTCTTCTGCGTTCGGCGCGATGTCCGGCTCCTTTGTTCTACCGCGCTGCATCCAAGCGAGCATCCGCTAGTTACCTCCTTTTGCCAAAAAATATTTCCACCAATTATAACGGTGCGATCCGGCAAAAAGTTACGTCTTTAGCAACTTTTTATGAGAATCATGAGAAGGACTTTATAAGGCGGGGATATTTTGTGTATGATGAAGGAATAAACATGTTCACTGCGAGAGAGGTTGGTCGGATTGGAGAGCAAATCGTCGTCATCGAATTTCATACGGAATATCATTATGGAAGATTTGGAAGCAGGACGCGTCAAAGAAGTCGTCACCCGCTTCCCTCCGGAGCCGAACGGTTACCTGCACATCGGCCACGCCAAGTCGATCTGCTTGAACTTTGAACTGGCGGACGAGTTCAAGGGAAGAACCAATCTGCGGTTCGACGACACGAATCCGGTCAAGGAGGATGTCGAATACGTCGAATCGATCAAGAAGGACGTCCAGTGGCTCGGCTTCGACTGGGACGGCCTGTTCTTCGCATCCGATTACTTCGGGAAGATGTACGAGAAAGCGCTGCTGCTCATCCGCAAAGGTCTTGCCTATGTCGACGACCAGAGCGCAGACGAGATCCGCGCATCGCGCGGCACGCTGACCGAGCCCGGCAAGCCAAGCCCTTACCGCGACCGTACGCCGGAAGAGAACCTCGATCTGTTCGAGCGGATGAAGAAGGGCGAATTCGCGAATGGCGAGAAGGTGCTTCGCGCCAAGATCGACATGTCTTCGCCCAACGTCAACCTGCGCGACCCGGTTATCTATCGGATCGTACACGCGCATCATCATAATACCGGCGACGCTTGGTGCATCTATCCGATGTACGCGTTCGCGCATCCGCTCGAGGACGCCATCGAAGGCGTCACCCACTCGATCTGCACGCTGGAATTCGAAGACCAGCGCCCGTTCTACGACTGGGTCATCGCGAATTGCGAGACGGAAGCCAAGCCGCATCAATACGAATTCAACCGGCTGAACCTGACGAACACGGTCATGAGCAAGCGCAAGCTGAAGCAGCTCGTGGAGGAGAAGGTCGTCGACGGCTGGGACGATCCGCGTATGCCGACGATCTCCGGCCTCCGCCGCAAGGGCTACACGCCGGAAGCGATTCGCGCGTTCTGCCGCGAGATCGGCGTCGCGAAGAGCTACGGCGTCGTAGACGAGCGCATGCTCGAGCATTTCATCCGCGAGGATCTCAAGCTGAAGGCGCCTCGGACGATGGCGGTTCTCCGCCCGCTCAAGGTCGTCATCACCAACTATCCGGAAGGCCAAGTCGAATGGCTGGAGGCGGAGAACAACTCCGAGAATGAGGAGCTTGGCAGCCGGCAAATCCCTTTCTCCCGCGAGATCTATATTGAACAGGACGACTTCATGGAAGTGCCGCCGCCGAAGTACTTCCGCCTGTTCCCGGGCAACGAGGTGCGGCTGAAGCACGCGTACTTCATCAAGTGCGAAGAAGTGATCAAGAACGAAGCCGGAGAAGTCGTCGAGCTCCGCTGCACGTACGATCCCGAGACGAAGAGCGGCACCGGCTTCACCGGACGCAAGGTCAAAGGCACGATCCATTGGGTTGAAGCCACGCAGGCGGTGCCGGCCGAGTTCCGGCTGTACGAGCCGCTGATCCGCGACGAGGACGAGAACGAGGAGAACGAGACGTCGTTCCTGGAGCGGATCAACCCGAATTCGCTCGAGACGCTGCAAGGCTTCGTCGAACCGAACATGAAGGAAGCGGCCGCGCAGGATAAGTTCCAGTTCTTCCGCCACGGCTACTTCAACGTCGATCCGAAGGACAGCGAGCCGGGACGGCCGGTGTTTGGCCGCATCGTGTCGCTCAAGAGCTCGTTCGAGGTTGGGAAGGCATAATCTGCCGATGAATGGTTGAAACCTTCCGCCGTTCCTAACCGTCCAATTCATACACCCAGAAGGCTCCTCCGCTCTACCGGGCGGCGGAGCTTTCTTGTACCGACAGGAGGGAATATCATCGTGAAAATGTACTGGCGCCCGCTCGCGACTCTCTCGCTTACGGCTGCTGTAGCGCTGGCCGCCGGCGGCTGCGGCCTCGGCTCTAACGGGGCTTCGCCTTCACCGTCCGGCGCCGCGGGCAGCGCTTCCGCGGCTGTGCCGCCATTGCCTTCTGGATCGCCATCCGCGTCGCCTTCTGCTTCTCCTTCCGCTCCGCCTTCCGCCTCCCCTTCGCCATCGGATTCCCCTGCCGCTCCTTCGGACAGCGAAGATCCGATTCAGTCGAAGGTGGATCGGATGTCTCTCGAACAGAAGGTCGGCCAGCTCATTCTAGCCGGCGTCGAAGGAACGACGCTGGACGCTGACGCCAAGCGGATGATTGCCGAAGATCAGGTCGGAGGCATCATCTTGTACTCGAACAACATTAAGAATGTGAAGGGTCTTGTCACGCTAGTGAACGCCATCAAGAGCGCCAACGTCCCGAACCCGGCGCCGATCTTCGTCAGCGCCGACCAGGAAGGCGGCCGCGTGAACCGGCTGCCGAGCGAATACGCCAAGTTCCCGGCGAATGGTGTCGTCGGCCAGTCTGGCGCTGCGGAAGCCGCTGGCACGATGGGCAGCTTGATTGGGCGCGCGATGCTCTCTGCCGGGTTCAACATGGATTTCGCGCCGGTGCTCGACGTGAACAGCAACCCCGATAACCCGGTCATTGGCGACCGCTCGTTCGGCAGCACGCCGGAGTTGGTGGAGCAGCTTGGCATCGCGGAGATGAAGGGCATACGCGGCGAAGCCGTTATCCCGGTCGTGAAGCATTTTCCGGGGCATGGCGATACTTCCGTCGACTCCCACCACGACTTGCCTATCATTAACAAGACGGCGGATCAGCTTGAGAAGCTCGAGCTCGTTCCGTTCGAAGCGGCCGTTCGGGAGAACGCCGAAGCCGTCATGGTCGCGCACATTCTGTTCCCGAAGATCGACCCCGACAAGCCGGGATCGCTGTCGGAGAAGATCATCGATGATCTGCTGCGCGGCAAATTAGGCTATGACGGCGTTGTCATCACCGACGATCTGGGCATGGGCGCCATTGTCAAAAATTACACGCTGCCTGATGCGGCCGTTCTCGCCGTGCAGGCAGGCGCCGACATTCTGCTCGTCGGCCACGGCTACGACAACGAGCACGCCGCATATGAGGCTGTGCTGAATGCCGTCAAGAGCGGCAAGCTGACGGAGGAGCGTATCGATGAGAGCGTCTACCGGATTCTGAAGCTGAAGGCACAATACGACCTGCACGACCGTACGGGGAAGATGCCGGATCTCAGCGGGCTGAACGCCGACATCGAGGCTTGGAAGGATACACTGAAGTAGTCGGGCCTGGTCCGGATGCATTGACAAAGCGCTAGGCGCACCTTAACGCAGAAAGAGATGCTCGAATGTTACGAGCATCTCTTTGCGTTTGCCGGGATTCTGCGGGAGATACTCGATTCAGTCGAGCTTCTCCCGCGTATACCCGCGGACCACCAGCCTGGACGACAGACTTCACGGCTCATGAAGCGACAGCCGGAATGTTTATTTTACGGCTTAAACGAAGCAAATTTATAAGCGTTGCGTATGGATGGCCAAACGTCCGGCGTATCCGATCCGATGGCCCAGTAGGCTAACCCGGCCGTCCCGCGGGAGGCGGCGGAGAGACTCTTCAACGTCAACGACCGGCTGTCTTCCGTCCAGATGCGATGCGTCGCCCCACTCTTGGCATAGGTGTAAATATATTGGCCAAACTCATCGTTCCACGACCTGTTGGCGGACGCCAGCGACTCGATGTACTTCGTCTGATCGGCAATCGACAGCTCCGACGAAGAGACCTTCGGGTAGATCGTCCAGTCACGTGTATATAGCGGCAGAGCAACGATCGTCTTGGAAGCCGGAACAGACTTCAGCAGCTTGTCCGTCCCCCGCTCCAGCCACGGCAGCGACGATACCGACCCGGCGACCGGATCGCCTGCCCAATGCTCGTCGTAAGCCATCAGCACCATGTAGTCGGCGGACTTCCCGAGCGCGGCGTAATCGAACGCGGCCGTCCAATCGTCCTCTTGATCCGGCGACACATCAACCGAGAGTACCGCGCCGATCTTGTCCAGCGCTGTTGCCAGCTCGGAGACGAACGCCGTCAGGCCGGCGCGGTCGACAGGAAGTACATTTTCGAAATCAAGATTGATGCCGTCCATGCCGTGCTTCTGGACCAGCGAAGCGACTCCAGCAACGACTGTCTTCCTGTTGGTTGCGCTGCTAAGCAAGGCATGTGTATTGTCTGCGTTCGAACGGTTGCCGAACATGCCCCACACCTGCTTGCCGTTCGCGGAAGCCCACTTGACGAGCGCGGGATCGATCGATTCCGAGAAGCTGGAGCCGGAATCGAGGAAGAACACTCGCGGAACAAGCGTATTGACGGTCGAACGGCTGACACTGGCAATGTATTGCGAGGTCGTCTGGCCATATTGCCAACCGAGCTGCAGCCCTATCTTCGGCGCGCTCTTGAATTGAGCAGCCCATTCGGATCGGCTGGCGACCCGATTCAGCAGCGCGGCCGTCTCGGCGCGGGTTAACTGATCGAGCGGGCGGAAGCGTCCGTTATCCCCTTGCATCAGCCCCGCTTCCGTTGCGGTTCGAACCGCACTGACGGCCCAAGCGTCAATGCGGCTGGCGTCTGAATAAGAGACACTAGCCGAAGCCGCCGATACTGCCGCCAATCGAAGCGCGCGAACGAGAATCGCGGCCGCTTGCTCGCGCGTCACGGGGGCGCTTGGATGGAACTCGTTCGCCGAGACGCCAGATACGATGCCAAGCTGCGATACCGCCCCCACCGCGCCGTAATACCAAGCGTCCGGCCTCGCATCTTTGAACGCCGGTAAGCTTGCGTTGATAGATTCCAATCCGAACAGGCGGACGACCATGGACGCGAATTCAGCCCTTGTCACCGCTTTGCCCGGCTCGAACGTCCGGGGACCTGTTCCGCCCACGATGCCTTGCTTGTATAGAGATATAATATCGGCTTGCGCATAGCTTCCAGCGATGTCGTCGAATGGCAGGCCCGAGGCGGCTGATGCGATCCGAGGATTAGCCGCCGGCCAGGCAATTACGCCGCCAATCGCCAGCGTCGCCAGTGCGGTGATTGCTAGTTTGCGAGATAAGGTTCGAGACGTAAACAACAACAGCCACCCCATTTGCAATAAGTCGAGCGATTCTATCACTCATCCTATCAAATAAGAGGCGGCTGGTTGGAGTCTAAAATACTGGAAACCCAAATGATGGCCCTCAATTATGGCTATCAGCATTAAAAAAACGGCTGAATGCTCAGCCGTTCTGTTAAAGCTTGAGAATCAAACGCCGAACTTGGACGGATCCTTGCGCCACGATTGCAGCAGTTCGACATCTTCCTGTCGGATCGCACCATTCTCCAGCGCGACGGAGACGAGTGCGGAGTAGTTCGACAGCGTGTCCAGCGGAATGTTCTCGGCCGCGAACGCTTCCAGCGCGGAGGCGAATTGGTAGGTGAAAATCGCCACAACCCCCTGCACCTCGCACCCGGCTTCGCGAACCGCGACGGCAGCCTTGAGCGAGCTGCCGCCCGTCGAGATCAAGTCCTCGATCAGCACGACCTTCTGTCCAGGCTCGAAATGGCCTTCGATCTGGTTCGTCTTGCCGTGGCCTTTCGCCTTGTCGCGAACGTACAGCATCGGCAAGCCGAGCTTCTGCGCGACCCATGCCGCGTGCGGAATGCCGCCCGTCGCGATGCCGGCGACCGCTTGGCAGTCGGGATACTTGCTGCGGATGATCGCGGCGAAGCCTTCGGCAATGAGCTCGCGGACGGCCGGGTAAGACATCGTCAGCCTGTTGTCGCAGTAGATCGGCGACTTGATGCCGCTCGTCCAGGTGAACGGCTCGTTCGGGCGGAGCGCGACGGCGCCGATGCCGAGCAAGCCCTTAGCGATGTCGTTCGGAAGCTGCTGCAGTTGCGTGTTGGACATTAGAGAGTCATCTCCTCGAGTATGGATTGGTAGGCTTCGGCCGGATCTGACGCGCCCGTGATCGGGCGTCCGATGACCAGATAATCGGTGCCGAGACGGACGGCGTCCAGCGGTGTCGTGATGCGCGTCTGGTCGCCGATGTCGGCGCCGCGCGGGCGAATACCCGGCGTCACGGTCAGGAACTCGTCGCCGCAGGCAGTCTTGATCGCTTCGACCTCCAGCGGCGAAGCGACGACGCCGTTAAGGCCCGCCTGCTTCGCCAACCGAGCATAATGTACGACTGCATCTTCGACCGTGCCGGGGATGCCGATCTCGTCATTCATCGTCTCCCGGCTTGTGCTGGTGAGCTGCGTTACGGCGATGACGAGCGGCTGCGCGGATACCGAGGCATCGCCGGCGTCGATCGCGTCCTGCACACCTTGCATAGCGGCGCTCATCATCGCCGCTCCGCCCGCCGCGTGGACGTTGAACATGTCCGCGCCAAGCCGGGCGATGCTGCGCGAGCCGCCGCGAACCGTGTTCGGGATGTCGTGCATCTTGACATCCAGGAACACGCGGAAGCCGCGCGCCTTCAGCTCGCCGATAATGCCGGGGCCAGCCGCGTAGAACAGCTCCATGCCGACCTTCGCCCAGCAGCCGCTGCCTTGCAGTTGGTCTGCGAGCCGGAGCGCGGAAGCCTCGTCCGGCTTGTCCAGCGCCACCATCACCTTGGCGGCCGCTTCGCTTCGAGATAATGCCATGAGCAGTTGCCTCCTTAGTTGACTAGTCCATCACGTAAGACCTCCAACTGGGCTTACGGAGTCAGTTTGCGCGCAAGTTCGGGGACATAGCTTCGCCCGATCTCTTCCGCAATCGTGCGGAGTGAGACCGGGCGAAAAATCGCAGCTTACGCTTGCAGTACAGGCATCGCTTCGCTCGAGAAGCGCAGCGATTGCAGCATGTTCATAAGCGCGCGCGCTGTGTCTAGCGACGTCAAGCAGACGACGCCGTTCTCGACCGCTTCGCGGCGGATGCGGAAGCCGTCGCGCTCCGGCGTCTTGCCCTTCGTCAGCGTGTTGATGACGAATTGCGCCTCCCCGGTGCGGATCAGGTCGAGAATATTCGGCGACGCTTCGCTCAGCTTGTTCACGCGCTTCACGCGCATGCCGGCCTTCTCGAGCAGCTCGGCGGTGCCGCCGGTCGCCATCAGCTTGTAGCCGAGGTTGTAGAAGCCGCGCAGAATCTCGAGCGCTTCTTCCTTATCCTTGTCGGCGATCGTAGCGATGATCGAGCCGGACTGCGGGATTTTCATACCGGAACCGACCAAGCCCTTGAACAGCGCTTTGGCGAAGTGGCGATCGCGGCCCATGACCTCGCCTGTCGACTTCATCTCCGGCGTCAGCGTCGGGTCGACGCGGCGCAGCTTGGCGAAGGAGAACACCGGCACCTTAACGGAGACGAACTCATCTTCCGGCCAGAGCCCTTCCTTATAGCCAAGATCCGCCAGCTTCACGCCCAAGATCGCCTGAGTCGCCAGGTTCGCCATCGGCACGTTCGTCACCTTCGACAGGAACGGCACCGTACGCGAGGAGCGCGGATTCACTTCGATCACGTAGACTTGCTCATCGAAGACGACGAACTGGATGTTGACCAATCCGATCGTTCTCAATTCTTTGGCGATGCGCGTCGTGATGTCGATCGCTTGGCGCTTCACGTCCTCCGACAGCGTCTGCGGCGGATATACCGCGATCGAGTCGCCGGAGTGGACGCCTGCACGCTCGACGTGCTCCATGATGCCCGGGATGAGTACCGTCTCGCCGTCGCAGATAGCGTCGACTTCGATCTCCTTGCCGAGCATGTAGCGGTCGATCAGCACCGGATGCTCCGGATTGATCTTCACCGCCACCTTCATATAGTTCAGCAGCTCTTCGTCGGAGTAGACAATCTCCATCGCGCGTCCGCCAAGGACGTACGACGGGCGTACGAGCACCGGATAGCCGAGCTCGCGGGCCGTGCCGACCGCTTCGTCAACCGAAGTGACCGTGCTGCCCTTCGGCTGCGGAATATTCAGCTTGCGCAACAGCGCTTCGAACTTCTTGCGATCCTCCGCTTCGTCGATGCTCTCGAGCGCCGTGCCCAGGATGCGCACGCCCGCCTTCGCCAGCGGCGCCGCCAGGTTGATCGCCGTCTGGCCGCCGAATTGGACGATGACGCCGATCGGCTGCTCCTGCTCGATGACGTTCATGACGTCCTCGAAGAACAGCGGCTCGAAGTAGAGGCGGTCCGACGTATTGAAGTCGGTCGACACCGTCTCCGGGTTATTGTTGATGATGACCGCTTCATAGCCTGCGTTGCGCAGCGCCCATACGGCATGAACGGTCGAGTAGTCGAACTCGATGCCTTGGCCGATTCGGATTGGACCGGAGCCCAGCACGATAACCTTCTGTTTGCCGCTCTCGGTCACTTCGTTCTCGGTCTCGTACGTCGAGTAGTAGTAAGGCGTCGTTGCTTCGAACTCGGCTGCGCACGTGTCGACCATCTTGTAGACCGGCTTCACGCCTTGCTGCAGCCGATATTCGCGGACGTCGATCTCCGCTGTATGCGGCGCGCTGGCGCCTTGTCCTTCGCGGCGAAGTTCGGCGATCGCGCGGTCGGTGAAGCCCATACGCTTCGCCTTGTACAGCGTCTCGATCGTCAGTCCCGGTTCGCGGCGAATGACGTCCTCGAATGCGACGATGCGCTCGATCTTGTCGAGGAACCACCAGTCGATGCTCGTGATGTCCTGAATGAGCTGAAGCTCCCAGCCGCGGCGGAACGCTTCGGCGACGAGGAACAAGCGCTCGTCGTCCGGCTTGGCGAGACGAATCTTAAGCGTCTCGTCGCCGAGCTCGTCCGCGCCCTTCAGCAGCAGGCGATGAACGCCGATCTCGAGCGAACGGACAGCCTTGTGGATCGACTCCTCGAACGTGCGGCCGATGGCCATCACTTCGCCGGTCGCCTTCATCTGCGTGCCGAGCTTGCGGTTCGCATCGGTGAATTTATCGAACGGCCAGCGCGGTATCTTGCTGACGATGTAGTCCAGCGTCGGCTCGAAGCAGGCATAGGTCTGGCCCGTGACCGGGTTGACGATCTCGTCGAGCGTGTAGCCGACGGCGATCTTCGCGGCCATCTTGGCGATCGGGTAGCCCGTCGCCTTGGAGGCGAGCGCCGAGGAGCGGCTGACGCGCGGATTCACTTCGATGACATAGTATTGATAGCTTTGCGGATCGAGCGCGAACTGCACATTGCAGCCGCCTTCGATGTTCAGCGCGCGAATGATCTTCAGCGATGCGGAGCGCAGCATTTGGTATTCGCGGTCGGACAGCGTCTGGCTCGGCGCGACGACGATGCTGTCGCCCGTATGGACGCCGACCGGATCGAGGTTCTCCATGTTGCAGACGACGATACAGTTGTCGTTCGCGTCGCGCATGACCTCGTACTCGACTTCCTTCATGCCGGCGATCGACTTCTCGATCAAGCACTGGCCGATCGGGCTGTAGCGGATGCCGTTCGCGACCGTCTCGCGCAGCTCTTCCTCGTTCGCCACGATGCCGCCGCCCGTGCCGCCCAGCGTATAAGCCGGACGCACAATGACCGGGTAACCGATCCGATTAGCGAAGTCAACGGCGCCTTCGACCGTCGTGACGATGTCGCTCTCCGGCACCGGCTGGTCTAGCTGGCGCATCAGCTCGCGGAACAAGTCGCGGTCCTCAGCGCGCTCAATCGCGGACAGCTGCGTGCCGAGCAGCTTCACGCCTTCCTGCTCCAGTACGCCTGCCCGAGCGAGCTCGACAGCCATGTTCAGGCCGGTCTGTCCTCCAAGCGTCGGGAGCAAGCCGTCCGGACGCTCCTGGCGGATGATCTGGGAGACGAACTCCAGATTGATCGGTTCGATGTAGACTTTGTCAGCCATGTTCGTGTCGGTCATGATGGTAGCCGGATTGCTGTTGATCAGAACGACTTCGAGGCCTTCTTCCTTAAGCGCCTGGCAAGCCTGCGTGCCCGCATAATCGAATTCCGCCGCCTGGCCGATGACGATCGGGCCGGAGCCGATAACGAGAATTTTCTTGAGGTCTTTATTTTTGGGCATATTGCAGCTCTCCTCTCAGCGCTTGCGCCAACTGGGCCTGACGCGGACGTTCCAGGTTGTTCTTCTTATGCTCGCGGATCATCTCCAGGAACCGGTCGAATAGATAGCTGTTATCGAAAGGCCCTGGCGCCGCCTCGGGATGGTATTGCACCGTGAAGGCAGGGTATTTCTTGTGCTTCAGGCCTTCGATCGTCTTGTCGTTGTTGTTGATGTGCGTCACTTCAAGCTCCGTGCCGCGCACAGAGTCTTCCTTGACTGTGTAGCCATGGTTCTGCGAAGTGATGTAACAGCGGCCGGATTCGAGTTCCTTGACCGGATGGTTGCCGCCGCGATGGCCGAACTTCAGCTTCTCGGTATCCGCGCCGCAGGCAAGAGCGAACAGCTGGTGTCCGAGGCAGATGCCGAAGATCGGGTATTCGCCGAGCAATTGGCGGATCGTCTCCACCGCATGCGGCACGTCCTTCGGGTCGCCGGGGCCGTTGGACAGCTGGATGCCGTCCGGATGCAAGCGGCGAATCTCTTCGGCCGTCGTATCTTGCGGCACGACGACGACGTCGCAGCCGCGCTCCGTCAGCTCGCGCAGAATGCCGCTCTTCGCGCCGTAGTCGATCAGAACGACGCGCTCGCCGTTGCCTGGGCTGGAGAACAGCTGCTTCGTCGAGGTGCGAGCCACTTGATCGCGCAGCAGCGGCGTCACGGACATCCGCTCCCGCAGCTCCTCGATACGCTCATTGCCGGTCGTCAGAATGCCCTTCATCGTGCCATGCTGGCGCAGAATGCGGGTCAGCATCCGGGTGTCGATCTCGCTGATGCCGACAATGCCGTATTCCTTCAGCAGATGGCCAAGCGTATACTGCGCGCGCCAGTTGCTCGGAATGTCTTCATGCCGGCGCACGACGAAGCCGTGAATGTAGGGGCGAACCGATTCGAAGTCGTCCCGGTTAATGCCGTAGTTCCCGATCATCGGGAACGTCATGGTGACGATCTGGCCGCAATAGGAAGGATCGGACAGTACCTCCTGGTAGCCGGTAATCCCGGTATTGAACACGACCTCGCCGATCGACGCGCCATCGGCGCCGATGCTCTGGCCCGTGAACAGCGTCCCGTCCTCCAACAACAATCTCGCTTGCATCCCGATTCCCCCTATAGTTGTACTCGCGGCGCTATGCGCGACCCGGCATCCGGCGCCCGCGTGAATGGTTTGATTACTGAATGCCGCTTGCTTCCGTCCAGACGACCTTGCCGCTTACCATCGTAAGCGCCGGCCAGCCGTACAGCTTCCATCCGGCGAACGGCGTGTTGCGGCCTTGGCTTAAGAACGTCTCGGGATTCACTTCCCGTTCGTTCTCGAGATCGATCAGCACCAGATCCGCCGGCGCTCCCGGCTTCAGCGTGCCAGACGCCAGGCCGAACACGCGGGCTGGATCTTTGGTCATCCGGGACAGCAGGAAGTTCAGCGTCCAGCGCCCGGTCTTGACGAACTTCGTGTAGAGCAGCGGGAACGCCGTCTCGAAGCCGACGATGCCGAACGGCGCGCGTTCCATGCCGCGGGCCTTCTCCTCGGCGCTGTGCGGCGCGTGGTCGGTGACGATGATGTCGATCGTCCCTTCCTCGAGCGCCTGGATGCACGCCTCGACGTCGCGCGGCGTTCGAAGCGGCGGGTTCATCTTCCAATTGGCGTCCATCGAATCCGGAATGTCCTCGTCGGACAGCACCAGATGGTGCGGACACACTTCCGCGGTGACGTTCACACCGACCGACTTGCCGAGCTTGATGAGGCGAACCGACTGCTCGGTGCTGACGTGGCAAACGTGGTAGTGCACGCCCGTCGCTTCCGCGAGCAGAATATCGCGGCCGACGTGGATCGCTTCCGACTCGTTCGGGATGCCCTTCAGCCCATGCTTGCGGGCGAAGGCTCCTTCGGAGACCGACGCTCCCTCAACCAGCGTGTTATCCTCGCAATGCGCGATAACCGGCATCTCCATCGACTTCGCGAGCGCCATCGCGTCCTTCATCATCTGCGCGCTCTGCACGCCGACGCCGTCGTCCGTGAAGCCAACCGCTCCGGCTTCCTTCAGCGCCGCGAAGTCGGTCAACTCTCGCCCGAGCTCGTTCTTCGTGATGGCCGCGTACGGGAGCACCCGAACGACGCCTTCGCTAGCGGCTTTGTCCAGCACATACTGTACCGTCTCCGGCGTATCCGTAACCGGGCGCGTGTTCGGCATGCAGGCAATCGTCGTGAAGCCGCCTTTGGCAGCCGAGCGCGTACCCGAAGCGATCGTCTCCTTATACTCGAAGCCCGGCTCTCTTAAGTGCACATGCATATCAATGAAGCCCGGCGAGAGCAGCTTGCCCGAGGCATCAATCACCTCGCAGCCGGCCGTATCCGGCTCTGCGGAGCCGTCCGCCCATTCCGAGATGTTGCCGTCCTGCACTTTGACGTGTTTCGTTAGCAGTTCCCCATTCTCATCGTCAACGACCCGCGCGTTCAGAATCCATATCGCCAATTATTTCTCCTCCTCTGCCGTTTGAGCAAGCTGTTCGCCGCGGATGAGGTGAGGTGTATCTTTATTCACCTTATTGTATATCCGAAGCGTTGATTTGTCACTATCGCGCAACAAATATTCATTTTGCATGAATAAAAATCCATGTTATCCGAAATAGCCTACGCTTTGCCTAATCTTCCGTTCCCGGGTGAACGATCGCGACTTCATCTTCCTCATCGATCTCCCGCAGCCTCACTTCAATCTCCTCTTGCTTCGAAGTCGGCACGTTCTTGCCGACATAATCCGGCCGAATGGGAAGTTCCCGATGGCCGCGATCAACGAGGACGGCCAATTGAATGGATTGCGGCCTGCCGTTATCAATCAGCGCATCCAGCGCAGCCCGGATCGTTCGGCCTGTATACAGAACATCGTCGAAAAGAATGATCCGCTTATCCTTGATCGGGAATGGCAAGCTCTCGAGCTTCGGGCTGGCGGCCGCATCCTGCGGCCGATCGTCGCGGTACCGGGTAATATCCAGCTCCCCGACTTCCACCGGCGCGCCTTCGATATCCAGAATCCGCTCTGCCACCCGTCTAGCCAAATAGATCCCGCGCGTACGAATGCCGACTAGCACGCAGCCTTCGATGCCCTTGTTCTTCTCGACAATCTCGTGAGCGATGCGTGTCAACGCCCGGCGAATCGCCGATTCATCCATAAGCGTACGGCTCTCCTGCATACCAAAAAACCTCCTTGCGTCTATAGCAAGGAGGTGAGCTTCAAGCTTCATCCCGGGCACAACCTGTCCGATCCTCGTGTACGAGGAGAGGAGCCAGGCTTCCTGTGCCTAGTGTATGCATGATATGCTGCGCCACCTTGCCAGCCTCACGGGACTGAGTTAAAGGTAACCGTCTAAGTCTATGGAATTATCGCATTTCCAATCCCTGATGTCAAGGCGATAAAGCGCCATTTTCCCGATGCCATAATTGCTCAATTACTCCCGGCGTCAAAGCGTTCTCCGGATCTTGTCCTGAGCTGAAGGGATAAACAAAACGACGCAAGGGATCTCTCCCCTGCGTCTCGCCAATTAGAATTCGAATTCAACGTCGGACAAGCGGCGCTTGATCTCGCTGATAACGCGAAGCTCATCCGCCTCGCCGTTCGCAATGAACGTCACCGAGAAGCGCACGAAGCGGCCGGCGTCGTCCCAAGGTACGGTGGAGATCAACTTCTCGCGGATCAGGAACTGCGAGAACGCCTCGCCGGACTCGAAGCGCTGTCCGCCCTTGATGCCCTTCGGCGCTTCGACGTACAGGAAGAACGAGCCCTTCGGCTTCTCGGCTCGGAAGCCGAGTTCGTTCAGCGCGCCGACGAGCAAGTCGTGGCGGCGGGAATACTTCGCGGCGATCTCCTCCGTGATCTGCGGGTTGGCCAAGCCATATGCGGCTGCCTTCTGAATAGCGATGAATTGGCCGGAATCGCTATTGTCCTTCACGTCGCCGAACGCCTTGACGATCAGCGGGTTGCCGGCGATGAAGCCGATCCGCCAGCCAGTCATGTTGTAGGACTTGGACAGGGAGTGAAGCTCCACGCCGACATCCTTCGCGCCAGGCACGGACAGGAAGCTGAGCGGCTTCACGCCGTCGAACGTCAGCGCCGCATAAGGAGCGTCGTGCGCGATGACTACGTTATACTTCTTCGCCCAAGCGACTACTTCCATGAAGAACTCCTTCGTCGCAGCTGCGCCGGTCGGGTTGTTCGGGTAGTTCAGATAGAACAGCTTCGCGCGGCGCGCAATGTCTTCCGGAATCGCGTTCAAGTCCGGCAGGAAGTTGTTCTCCTTCGTCAATTGGACGTTGTACACTTCGCCGCCCATATATTTCGTGTGGGTGCCCATAACCGGATAGCCGGGCACCGTCATGATCGTCACGTCGCCCGGATTGATGAATACGCCAGGCAGCATGGCAAGCGCCGGCTTCGAACCGATCGTGTGCAGCACTTCCGTCACCGGATCGATGCCGTCGACGGAGAACACTTCCTTCAAGTATTTAGCCGCGGCAGCCTTAAATTCCGGAATGCCGTTATCGGCATAGCCGCGGTTCTCCGGCTTAGCCGCTTCTTCAGCCAGTTTGGCGACGATGCCTGCATCCGCCATCTCGTCCGGCTCGCCCACGCCCATATCGATCAATTCGACGTCTGGATGAGCTGCTTTAGCCGCCGCTTTGGCACGTTTTATTTTCTCAAACTTATAGATGTTCGTATCTTTGCCGTAGTTCGCGCCGCCGATGCGGTCGGCGAATTGCTGCTGAATGAATGTCTCCTGGTACTGTTCCACGCTCACTGCCAACAACTCCTCGTATGAAAATAATAATATGACCTTAGCTCAACACGCCCGCTCGATTTGCACGATATCGCCAAAGCTCGAACGAGCTCACACTCCCTAATATGCCTGATCCGGCGCGCCATTCACCATGGATTATTCCGCTGAACATTTGCAGGGTTTCGCCACTATCTCCATCTCCACGGCAGCGCCGGCAGCTTGTCATAAGGAGCTTCAACGCGAACGCAAGATGTGAAGCGCGTCCTCCATGTCCTGCGGAAGCGATGCGTTGAACTCCAGCGCCTCGCCGGTACGCGGATGGACGAACCCGAGCACGCCGGCGTGCAGCGCTTGTCCAACCATACCGAGCGTGCGCCCGCTGCGGCCGCCGTACATCGGATCGCCGACGATCGGATGCCCGATATACTTCAGGTGCACGCGAATCTGGTGCGTCCTGCCGGTCTCGAGGCGCAGCTCGACGACCGTGTAGTCCTCGAACCGCTCGATGACCGTGAAGTGCGTCACCGCATGCTTCGAGTTCCGGTCGGTGACGGCGAACATCTTGCGATCATCTTTGGCTCGCCCGATTGGCGCGTCGATTGTTCCCTTGTCATGCGGCACCTTGCCATAGACAAGCGCGGTGTAGCGGCGCACGACAGTGTGCGCCTTCAACTGCCCGGCCAGCGACGCGTGGGCGAGATCGTTCTTGGCCGCCATCAGCAGGCCGGACGTGTCCTTATCGATGCGATGGACAATGCCGGGACGCATCATGCCGTTAATGCCGGACAAGTCCTTGCAATGATACAGCAGTGCGTTGACGACCGTTCCGCTCGAATGGCCGACCGCCGGATGAACAACCATGCCTCGCGGCTTGTTGATGACGATGACGTCGGAATCCTCGTAGACGACGTTAAGCGGAATGTCCTCCGGCTGCGCCTCAATCGGCTCCGGCTCGGCGAACCGCACGACGATCTCGTCGCCGGCGGCTACCTTGGCGTTCGGCTTGACTGGAGCTCCGCCGACAGTCACCGCTCCTTGGCGGATCCAATCCTGCACTTGCGAGCGGGACACCGTCTCGTCCGCCAGCGCTTCGGTGACATGCTTGTCTATTCTCTCGCCGGAGCGATCGTCGCCGACCGTCCAGGCCATTACATTGTCGCCGGCGTCGTCTTCGATTGCCTCCCCGTTAGGATACGGGAGTATGTTCTTCTTCGGATTGCTCTCCATGTTCGTGGCTACCTTTCTTCTCCTTGCTTGACGTCAGAATCGAATCCAAGATGATCAGCCCGACGCCGATACAGATCGCGCAGTCGGCGATGTTGAATATCGGATAAATGTACGATCCGAACGTAAACTGCAGGAAGTCGACGACTTCGCCGTAGACCGCCCGGTCCAGGAAATTGCCCAGCGCCCCGCCCAGCACGAGCGACAGCGCGAACATGAGCAGCATCTTCCCTTTGGGATGGGTACGGTTCATATACCAAATAATGGCTGCGGCGACAACGATGGTGATTAGAATGAACAGCACGCGCTGATCCTGCAGCATGCTCCAGGCAGCTCCGCGGTTGCGAATGGATGTAATCACGAAGAAATTGCCAATCACTTTGATCTGCTCGTACAGGTCGACCGAGTTCTTGATCCACATCTTGGTGAAATAATCGATCGCGAACACGACGATTGCTGTCAAATAATAAATCCAAATGCCAGGTTGTCTTCGTTGCATATGACACGGTCCGCCTTTCAAACGGTTAATTCCTGCCTGATGATTTTACCATATCGGCGATCGGGACGTCCACGCGCCCCCGCCATTAATACTTTCCGCTTCCCTAACGGAAACTACCCATAGCCCAACTTAGTTAAAGGAGTGAACGCGATGACCCTTCCGCTGACGGAAGAACGCCTGCAGGCGCTGCGCAACCGGCTGCTCGAAGACAAGACAGACATCGAAAGCCGAAAGCGTCAGAACGGGCATTTCGGCCTTACGAATTCGTTCCGGGAGTCGACAGGCGAGCTGTCCTCTAACGACAATCACCCCGCCGACGGCGGAACGGAGATGTTCGAGAGGGGCAAGGACATCGCGCTTGAAGAGAATGAAACGTTCCGGCTGGCGCGCATTAACGCCGCCCTCGAACGCATGGATAAGGGCACGTACGGCCTGTGCGACACTTGCGGCAAGCCGATTCCTGTTGAGCGGCTCGAAGCGCTGCCGGAAGCCACCCGCTGCATGGAACATACTCCCAGACAGCAGGAGAAGGAAGGCTTCCCCGTCGAGGAATCGTTCCTGCACCCGCCGTTCGGCCGCACGAGCATGGACGAGCATGAAGGCCAGAACGGCTTCGACGGCGAAGACGCCTGGCAGATCGTCGAGTCCTGGGGCACCTCCAACAGCCCGGCAATGGCCGAAGGCAACGATATGGACGATTACGGGCACATGGAGATCGAAGCCGATGAGAACGACAGTTATGTGGAGCCGCTCGAGAGCTTTCTCGCCACCGACATCACGGGCCACGACGTCAGCATCGTGCGCAACCGGGCATACCGGCAGTACTTGGAAAATCACGAAGGCGACCCGCTGCTGGAGCCGGACGAGACCGCGGACGACTGGAGTTAAGGAGTTGATGGATAGCGGCCGCCTTGCCAGGGCGGCGATCGGCTCAGTACGTCTTCATCTCCAGCTGGCGCTGCACGATCCGGACGATGTCGGCGACATAGTCGCCGACGATCGGCAGATTAAGCGCGCCAAGCTGCTGCAGCAGCCAGACGATCGTCGCAGCGAAGAAAGTAAAGCCGAAAGCGATGCCAATGCCCCGCAGCAAGCCGGAGATAAAGTTGCGCCAGATGAGGCTCCAAGGATGCCTCATCAGGTTGACGTATTCTTTGAGCTCTGCCTTCTCTAGATCTGTCGCCAAGTTGTCAATACGCTTCGTCAGCGCGTCAAGCACTTGCCTAAGCGCCCTCGCCTCGGCGATAAGCGTTCTGCGCCGTACGCCGGATGCAGCAGAAGCGCCGGGACGGTCGGCGGACACGACGGAGGGGTCGGTGGATGCGCCGACAGTGTCATCTGACAGCTTGGCGGTGTCCGGCTGCAACTGCTCTGCTTGCGGCTTGAGCGGCGCAACCGCTCCTTCAGGCGGCAGATCTGCGCGTCCAGACGCCCGCCTCGGGTGCCTGCGGCCGGCCGGGGATGACTCCGCGGATCGGCGTTGTCTCATTTTGCGAAGCTTCACGGGCGATCCCCCTTCCTTGCACATATGTATCGCTTCACTCATCTGGCAGATAACAATAAAAAGCGGCGCTTCGGGAATAGCGTTCCCCAAGCAGCCGCTTTTTGCCATATCCAAAATGTTATTTTGCAGAAATCGCAAGCCCGATCGTCTTCTCGCCTGCCTGCACCGTCTCCATATCTGCGGTCTTGCCGATCGTCACCTCGTTGACGAGCACGTTCTCGCGCAGCACATGATCGAATGCCTTTAGCGCCGCTTCGGTCTCCGCATCGACGTCGAGCACGAGGCTGACGCGCGCTTCGATCGGCA
The DNA here is from genome assembly GCF_014212015.1 of Cohnella lubricantis. Taxonomy (GTDB): domain Bacteria; phylum Bacillota; class Bacilli; order Paenibacillales; family Paenibacillaceae; genus Cohnella; species Cohnella lubricantis. Next base: position 169,350 of record NZ_JACJVN010000028.1, read on the forward strand.
GATCGAGCTTCTTGCGCGTATCCTGCACGGCGCGGATCACTTCGCGCACGAGCCCTTCCTGCTCGAGCTCCGGCGTGATGTCGGTGTTCAGCGCGACCGTCAAGCCGCTGCCGGATGCGGATGCGAAGCCCGTCTTCGCCTGCTTCTCGACGAGCAGCTCCTCCAGCGAGATGCTGAGCTTCTCGCCTTCAGGCGAGACATACTCGAGCGCGCCATTCGTGACGACGCCGCGCGCCTCATCCGCGGACAGCCCCTTCAGCACGCCTTGGATCGGACCGACATGCTTGCCGTACTTCTTGCCCGCGATCTTCAGGTTGAGCTTCAGGTTGAAGTCGACGAAGCCGCTGTCGTCCTTGACGAGCGTCAGCTTCTTCACATTGATCTCGTCCTTGACGATCTCTTCGTAGCCGGCGACGTCGAACGGTCCGGACAGCGACGCGAGCAGCTCCGAGAGCGGCTGGCGCGTCTTGATGCCCGACTCGTTGCGCACGTTGCGGGCCAGCTCGACGATCGTCTTGGCCGTCTCCATGTCCCGCTCCAGCTCGGCGTCGATCTTGGACGCGTCCGCCTCCGGATAGTCCGCCAGGTGGACGCTCTCGCCGCCGCCGAGATTGCCGTAGATATCCTCGGCGATAAACGGCGTATACGGCGCGAGCAGGCGCGACAGCGTCAGCAGCACTTCGCGCAGCGTCTGATAGGCCGAGACTTTGTCGGCAGACAAGCCGCTGCCCCAGAAGCGGTCGCGCGAGCGGCGCACGTACCAGTTCGACAGCTCGTCGACGAACGTCTCGATCGCCTTCGCCGGGTTCAAGAAGTCGTTGGCGTCGAGGCCGCGGCGCACTTCGCCGATCAGCGAATGCAGGCGGGACAGCACCCAGCGGTCCAGCTTGTTCTCGGACGGACGCTCAGTATGCTCCGCCGGATCGAAGCCGTCGATCGAAGCATACAGCGCGTAGAATGCATGCGTATTGACGAGCGTATCAACGACCTTCGATTTGGCTTCGGCGACGATGCCTTTGGAGAACCGCTTGCTGTTCCACGGCGCGCTATCGGAGAGAAGCGCCCAGCGCAGCGCGTCCGTGCCCAGCTCGTTGATGATATCCCAAGGATCGACGACGTTGCCCTTCGACTTGCTCATCTTCTGGCCGTTCTCATCCAGCACGTGGCCGGTCGAGATGACCGACTTGTACGGCGCTTTGCCGTTGAACAGCGTCGATACGGCCAATAAGCTGAAGAACCAGCCGCGCGTCTGGTCGATGCCTTCGCAGATGAAGTCCGCCGGGTATTGCTCCTCGAACTTCTGCGTATCGCCGTACGGGTAATGGTACTGCGCGAACGGCATCGAGCCGCTGTCGAACCAGACGTCGATCACTTCCGGCGTCCGCTTCATGACGCCGCCGCACTCACAGCGCAGATGCACGTCGTCGACATAAGGCTTGTGCAGCTCGAGATCCTCCGCCACCTCGCCGATCGCGAGCTTGCGCAGCTCCGCATGGCTGTGCGGCGCCTTCTCCTTGCCGCACGTCTCGCAGGTCCAGACGTTCAGCGGCGTTCCCCAATAGCGATTCCGGCTGATGTTCCAGTCGACCAGGTCCTCGAGGAACTTGCCGAAGCGGCCGTCGCGCAGATGCTCCGGATACCATTTGACCGTCTGATTGTTGGCGATCAGCTGATCCTTGACCGCGGTCGTCCGGATGAACCAGCTCTCCGTCGCGTAGTAGAGCAGCGGCGTCTTGCAGCGCCAGCAGAACGGATAGCTGTGCTCGTGCTTCTCCTTGTGATAGAGCAGTCCGCGCTCGGACAGCTTCTTCACGATCTCAATGTCCACTTCCGGATCCTTGACGAATCGGCCGGCCCAATCGGTTACCTCATCGATGTAGCGGCCGGCGCCGTTCACGACCTTGAGCATCGGAATGCCGTGCTTCTGCGCGACGCGGTAGTCGTCTTCGCCGTGCGCCGGCGCAATATGGACGATGCCGGTACCGCTTGAGTCGGTAACGAAGTCGCCGTCGATGATGCGATAAGCACCCTCTACCGGCACATAGGTGAACAGCGGCTCGTATTCGAGACCGACCAGCTCTTTGCCTTTGACCGTTCCGACGGTCTCGTATTCGCCCTTCATAACCTTCTCGGCCAGCGATCCCGCCACGATGTACGTCTCGCCCTCTTGGCGGACGCGAACGTACTCGATGTCCGGGTGAACGGCCAGCGCGACGTTGGCCGGCAGCGTCCAAGGCGTCGTCGTCCAGGCGAGCACGTATTCGCCGCCGTTCTTCAGCTTGAACTTGGCGGTCGCGGTCAGATCCTTGACATCCTCGTAGCCCTGCGCCACTTCGTGCGAGCTCAGCGTCGTCTGGCAGTCCGGGCAATAAGGGCTGACGCGGTGGCCGCGGTACAGCAGGCCTTTGTCATGAATCGTCGCCAGAATGTTCCAGACGCTCTCGATGTAGCGGTTGTCGAGCGTGATGTACGGATCGTCGAGATTCGTCCAGTAGCCGATCGCTTCGGTCAGCTCGCGCCATTGCTGCTCATACTCGAACACGCTGTCCTTGCACTTCTGGATGAACGGCTCTACGCCGTAGTTCTCGATCTCTTGCTTGCCCGAGATGCCAAGCTGCTTCTCGACGCCGAGCTCGACGGGCAAGCCGTGCGTATCCCAGCCGGCCTTGCGGATGACGCGGTAGCCGGACATCGTCTTATAGCGGCTGACGAAGTCCTTGATGACACGTCCAAGCACGTGGCCGATATGCGGCTTGCCGTTCGCGGTCGGCGGCCCTTCGTAGAATACGAAGTTCGGCGCTCCTTCCCGTTGCTCGATCGAACGGCGGAAGGTGCCCTCCTGGTTCCATTGGTTCAGCACGCGCAGCTCGCGGGTGCGGGCTTTCTCTTTGACGTCAACGCGATTCATGACTGTCGCTTCCTTTCTCCTTGTGAGACTGCTGGGGAAAACAAAAAAAACCCGTCCCTGCAAAAGGGACGAGTTCAACTCGCGGTACCACCCTTGTTCCGCCATACGTTCGCCTGGAAGGCTTGCGCATGCGGCACTCGAGAGCGCGGCAATGGACGCCGCGCCGCCCTGATAACGGCAGGGAACCCGTCCGCGCCTACGCTGCCGGAGTATCCGGCCTGTTCGGCGCGTCGTCTCGGGGAGGATATGCCGCCTTCGCATCACGCTGGCTCTCACCGGCCGCCAGCTCTCTGGGCATCCGCTCAGGGCGCACTTGTTCCCGTCTTCGACGTTCATCTTAATCTTCTTCCCTTTTTTATAACGGTAAATACCGTGTTTGTCAAATATTCTTCGCCAAATAAACAAGAAAGGGCAATGCAGAGGTGAATGCCCCCGCATTGCCCTTCATGCGTTGCCGCGCCTATTCCAGCTCGCGTACGCGAGATTCGTGCGACTCCAGCGCATCCCAGCCGTCTTGGTTCAACAGCTCCAGCTGCGATTCGATCAGCGCACGGAAGCGAGCGCGGTAGATCGAGGCTTGCTTCTTCAACTCCTCCGCTTCCATCGCCACCTTGCGGGATTTAACCAGCGCGTCGTTGACGATCCGGTCGGCGTTCTTCTCCGCTTCCTTGACGATCAGCTGCGCTTCCTTCTTGGCATTGTTCTTCAGCTCATCCGCCGCTTCCTGCGCGACGATGATCGTCTTGCTGAGCGTCTCTTCGATGTTCGCGAAGTGACCCAGCTTGTCCTGGTGCGCTCCCAATTGGTTCTGCAGCTCTTTGTTCTCGCGGATCAGCGCTTCGTAATCTTTAATAATCTGATCTAGAAATTCGTTGACTTCGTCTTCGTCGTAGCCGCGAAGACGTCTGCCGAATTCCTTGTTGTGAATGTCTAATGGGGTAAGTGGCATCAAACGTCCCTCCTGTGCTCTTTGTCCGTCTAAGAAGCGTTCTCTCACTCATTTCGACGAATGGTGGCAAATTCCTCCTGCGCATTCATACAAATTTGCCGATTCGCACGCGAATTCTGCCGCTTTTGGACGTTCCTTCCACGGAGAGCACCTTGAACCTGCCGAATCCTTTGAGCGAGACGACGTCTCCCTCTGCCAGTTGGACCGACGGATCCTCGATCGTCTTCCAATTGACGCGGCAGCGTCCGGCGCGGATCGGATCGACGATCTTGGCGCGGCTCAGCCGGAACGCGTCGCTCGTGACGCCGTCGAGGCGCATGGAGGCGACGGAGATCGCCAACTCCTCGAGCTCCGGCTTCACTTCCCGCAGCGCCTCGAGCGGCAGCAGCGAAGCGCTCACCTCTACGCGGTGGGCTTGCCGAAGATGGATGCGGAGGAAATCGCCGATCTCCTCCGCGATGAGCGCGTGGCAGCCGTCCTCCCTGACATGGAGGTCGCCGATCTTCTCCCGCTTGATGCCAAGGCCGAGTATCGCGCCAAGGTAATCGCCGTGGTCGAGCTCGCCGATTCGGCGGTCCTCCGAATCGATAGCCAGCACGGCGATTCCGATCGGCTCGTCGTCCAGCGGGCGGTAATCCGGCGCGATGATGGCGCGCCGGCGCTCCGCATCCGGGCTGCCGCCGTCCAGCCGAATGGCGGCGTCCGGATGCCGGTTGGCGAGCGCAAACAAAATATGCGCCTGGCGCGGGTCAAGAAAGTCGGTTCGCCGAAGTTCATGGAACTCGGCTGCCCGCTCGACCCACTCCCAGGCGCGGTCTACGAACGCTCGCTCGTCGGGATGGAAATGCGCGTAAATATCCTTATGCGGCATATCGATCGTATCCTTTCGGGCGTTGCTGGACTCTTACTTCTAGATGAACATGTCGAGCACCGTGACGAGACCCATCACAATGAATCGCAGGGCGATCAGCGCCACGATCGGGGAAATGTCCAGCACGCCGCCGATGGCGGGAATGAATCGGCGGAATACGGACAAATAAGGCTCGACAAGCTTGCCGAGCAGCTGCCCGACGAAGCTCTCCCTGACCGACGGCACCCAAGACATGAGCACGTAGATCAGAATCATGTAGAAGTAAATGTTGTATAGAATGCCAATGAAATTTGCTAATGTTTCCAAAACAGAGGTCACCTCATTTTCAAATAATCGGCTTCCTCCGCCATCATCTCCGATATCGTTCCGGTAATTTCCACGGAATCCGGCGTGCAGAGGAAAATATTCGGGCCAATCTTGGAGATATGCCCTCCCAATGCGTAAACGGTTCCGCTAAGAAAATCGACGATCTTAATGGCCTGCTCCCTTCTGACTCGCTGGAGATTCACAATGACGGAGCGGCGGGACTTCAGATTGTCGGCAATCTCTTGAGCTTCATCGTATGTGCGCGGCTCCGCCAGAACAACGCGAACGTTCTTCTGAGCATGGATGCTGACGACGTTGTTCTTACTCGATTGTTTACGAAGTTCGAACGGAGAGGTTTCAATTTCTTCTTGTTCGTCATAAGCTCCCATCCGCTCCCGGTCGGCTGAGGCTTCGTCTTCTTCCTGCAATCCCAAATAGTTCAAAAATTTGTTCATGACGCTCATCATCTATCCCTCCTAAATAGCCGACCGCGACTGAAGTCCGGTAAGTCCGGCATCAACCTGCACTCTCTCTTCCGACAAGCACGCTGCCGAGACGCACCCAAGTCGCGCCTTCTTCGATCGCGACCTCGAAGTCTCCCGACATGCCCATCGACAATTCCGTTATCGGCTCGCCGAAGGCCTCTCTCGCGTTCAGCTCGTCCCGCAGCTTCCGGAGCCCGCGGAAGACGGGACGCGTCTCCTCCGGCCCGCTCTCCAGCGGGGCCATCGTCATCAGCCCGATGGGCTTGATGCGATCAAGCGGCCGGAGCGCGGCTGCGAAGCCGGGCAGCTCCTCGGGCTGCATGCCATGCTTGGACGCTTCGCCCGACACGTTCACCTGCACGAAGCAGGGAACGACAATGCCAAGCGCGGCGGCGCGCTTCTGAATCTCTTCCGCCAGGGATAGACGATCCAGCGAATGTATGTAATCGAAACGGCCGACGACATCCTTCACTTTCCTGGTTTGGAGCGATCCGATAAAATGGAACACGGCTTGTCCCTGCAATTGGCGCCACTTCTCTTCGGAATCGGGCCATCGATTCTCGCCGATATGCCGGATTCCTTGCGTTACCGCAAGGACAGCCGTCTCTGCGGATACATACTTGGTCACGGCGACGACGTTCACGTCTTCGCGCGCCCTTCCGCTCCTGCGGCAAGCTTCGCCGATTCGGCTCTCCACTTCGCGCATCCGGTCTTGCAAGCCCACGGCGGCGTTCATCCTCTCTTCTTCCCGAGCCAGCTCATCATGCGGCCCGTCGCTCCGTTCTCCTTGCGATGGGAGAAGAATAGGTCGGTTCGACAGCCAGTGCACCATGATGACAATTCGATGCGGCTCGGCAAAATTCCTGCTTTTATCATAAGGTGTCGGTTGATTTCTTTCAAGTCGAGGCTCGCACGCCCGTTCCCACGCTCGATAAAAGGCGGATTGCCGCGGCTCTCGAAGCCTGCGCCTGCCAACGATTCGGACTCTCCCATCAGCTCAGAGACGAGCGGCCGCACATGCTTCATGACCGGTTCGTCCACCTCGTAGCAGCACGGGCCGATCGAAGGGCCGATCGCAGCAAGCAGGTTCTCCGGCCGAGTTCCGAACGACGCTGCCATCGTACGCACCGTCTCGCCGGCAATGTCCGCCACTGTTCCCTTCCAGCCTGCGTGCGCGAGCCCCATCGCCCCTGTCTCGGGATCATAGAAGTAAAGCGGCACACAGTCCGCGAAGTACATCACAAGCAGCAGATCCGGCTCGTTCGTGACGAGCGCATCCGTGTCTTGAATCGCCGACTCGCGGCTCTCTCTGCCGCGGCCTCGCTCAGCCGAGGCGACGACGCGCACGCGCGCGCTGTGCACCTGCTCGGCGCACGTCCAAGCTGCGAAGTCCCAGCCGAGCGTCTCGGCCGTGCGGCGCCGGTTGCGAAGGACAGCGGCCAGGTCGTCACCGACGTGAAGCGCAGTGTTCAGCGAATCGCGCGGCGAAGCGCTATGGCCGCCTTGGCGGGTCGTGAAGCCAACCGTCAGGCCTTCGCACTTCTCCTCCCACGTGTCCAGATGAAGGAGAACGGCGGAAGCCTCTCCTCTGTCTGTTATCTTGAATGGTTCCAAGCTCCCACCTCCGCCCCCAGTTTATCACAGCCCATCCGTATGGGGAAGCCGCAAGAGGAGCGGCCTATCGCCCGACCCCTTCCGCTTCTTCCGTACGATAGGCTTTGGCTTCGTCCAGCCGAACGAGAACGACGTCGGCGCCGATCTTGACGATGTTGCGCCAAGGAATGACCACATCGTTGCCGCCGCCGAACATGCCGAAGAACCGGGTCGCCGTCGGCACGACTATCGAATCGATCCGCCCTTGGCGCAGGTCGAGCTCCAGATCGCTGACCTGCCCGAGCTTCTTGCCGTCTACGATATTAATGACGTCCTTCGTCTGGAAATCGGATATTTTCATACGCCGTTTCCCCCGCTTTCTTAAACCCGCGAATGATTTCTCGTACCATTATATGTGCCTATTCGGCCGAAAGGACATTAAATCTTCGCGTGTCTTCATGCGGAATCGCCGAGGGACTTAAAGGGCGCGAATCAAAAAAAAAGCGGGGTTTATCCCCGCTTTTTCGGTTGACAGCCTATTAAGTTTTCACATGCTTCTGCATTTGTTGAATGGCCGACTTCTCGAGACGCGACACCTGCGCTTGCGAGATGCCGATCTCGTCGGCCACCTCCATCTGCGTCTTGCCCTCGAAGAAGCGCATCGACAGGATCATTTTCTCGCGTTCATTCAGCTTCCGCATCGCTTCCCGAAGTGCAATCTCTTCGATCCATTGAATATCCTTGTTGCGCTCGTCGCTGATCTGATCAAGCACATAGATCGGGTCGCCGCCGTCATGATAGATCGGCTCGAAGAGCGAGACCGGGTCCTGGATGGCGTCAAGCGCGAAGACGATGTCTTCCTTGGGAACGTTCAGCACCTCGGATATCTCCAGAATCGTCGGTTCCCGGGAATGCTGATTGGTCAGCTGATCCCGCACCTGCAGCGCCTTGTAGGCAATATCCCTCAGGCTGCGGGAGACGCGAATCGGGTTGTTGTCGCGCAAGTATCGGCGAATCTCGCCGATGATCATCGGAACGGCGTACGTGGAGAAGCGGACGTTCTGGCCTAGATCGAAATTATCAATCGCCTTCATCAGCCCGATGCAGCCGACCTGGAACAGGTCGTCCACGAATTCTCCTCGGTTGTTGAACCGTTGAATGACGCTAAGCACCAGACGCAAATTGCCGTTGACCAATTTCTCACGGGCGTTGAGTTCACCCCGAGTTTGCAGAGCGAGAAAAAGTTCCCTCATTTCGGCGTTGGTTAGGACAGGCAGCTTTGAGGTGTCGACTCCACATATCTCCACTTTGTTGCGGGTCAAGGCGAATTCCTCCCGGGGAGCAGCGTTAATGTAGAGTATTTCCGGGGGTGCCTATTTTATTCGGTCAGACCATTTTGTTGAACTCCTTCCGCAGCCGCTTAATGATCCGTTTCTCAAGCCGAGAAATGTACGATTGCGAGATGCCGAGCAGGTCGGCGACATCCTTCTGCGTCTTCTCTTCGCCATCGGCCAGGCCGAAGCGGAGCTCCATGATCGTCCGCTCCCGATCGCTGAGCTTATCGAGCGCCTTGTGCAGCAGCTTGCGGTCGACCTGCTCCTCGATGTTGCGGTAGATCGTATCGTTCTCTGTGCCGAGCACATCCGACAGCAGCAGCTCATTGCCGTCCCAATCGATGTTCAGCGGCTCGTCGAAGCTGACCTCGGTGCGCGTCTTGCTGTTGCGGCGTAAGTACATCAGAATCTCATTCTCGATACACCTGGAGGCGTATGTCGCCAGCTTGATTTTCTTCTCGGGGTCAAAGGTATTCACCGCCTTGATCAGACCGATCGTACCGATCGACACGAGATCTTCGATATGAATGCCGGTATTCTCGAACTTGCGGGCGATATAGACGACGAGGCGCAGATTACGCTCGATCAGCATCGCGCGGATGGCCGAGTCTCCCGAAGGCAGGCGCTCCAGCAAATATTCTTCTTCCTCGCGCGTAAGCGGCGGCGGTAATGCCTCGCTTCCGCCGATGTAGTACACTTCCTCGCTCTTCCAGCCTAGCCTGAACAACAGGCGATAGATCGTCAGTTGGGACATCAGCTTCAATCTTACGAGCACTTCTTCAACCTCCTGTCAGGCAGTCTGGGATGGGGCCGCCTCCGCATCGAAGGACATTCCGAGATCTGGATGCACGATCGCGCGATACGACCCGTCCGGAGACAGCGTGCCTCCGTCCATACCGATCAGAACCCGTTTATAATGGCGAGAGGGAGCGCCGCTTGGGCTGATCGAGACGGAATCGGGCTTGATCGCCAGGAGCAGGCGCGTATTCCCGTTCACGCCTCGATACGGAATGAGCCTCAGCCGGTCTCCCCATGCATACCCTTCGCTTGAATCGTGATCCAAGCCCGCGACGAGACTGTCGGCAGGTTCGTCCTTCAGGCGTTCGGCCCAGCCTGACGGCAGCTGCTCCTTCCATAAGGAAGCTTCCATCATCATGACCGGAATCCGCGTCAACGGATCATATAGCCGATTGCCCGTATCCACCAGTCCCCGGCACTCCCTCGTCTCTCCGCCGATCGTGACCGCGACGTTCACGATGAGCGAATCGAGCTGTCCGGTCCGTTCTGCGCTGGCGGAAGCTCCGCGGAACAGCCAGACGGACAAGGCGAAGCAGACAGCCAATAGCAAGAATTGCAAAGGCAGCTCCAGCAGCAGCCCTCCGTCCGGCGAGAGCGACAGATCGCTCCAAGGGGCTCTGGATTGCCGAAGCAGGAACGTCAGGCCGAGGACGCCGCCTAGCGTGGCGAAGCTCACCAGATAGAACGTGCCCATCAGCCGGGCTAGCCGCAGCGGGCTTCCGTAGCCGAAGGCGCATAGCAGCATCGCTAGAGAGACAAGCACCTTCACGGCGAAGCTGTACAAGTAAGGAACGTCCGCCATGAACATGCCCGCGGCATAAACGGCGCCCATCCCCGCGGATAGGGCGATGCGGCGCCGTTTCGGCTGTAGTCTGCGAACCTTGGCGGTTGTGAGCAGTACGGTGCCGTCGACCGCCAGATTCGTTAGAAATACCATATCTACATACACAATCATCCGGATCGCCATCCTTCTATGCCCGAGACTGCCTTGGAGAACGAAGGCCGGGATGGATGAACCCAGTATAATCCGATTCGATTCCGGTGTCTGTCTAATCCTGCCGTTCTTCCCGTTGTTTTTTTGTCGAGGCGGCAGCCTCTTTGAGCCGGGCAGCACAAGCAAAGACCCATGAAGAATGTCATGGGTCTGAAGATCAGTTCGATTGAAGCTGCTCCACTTTAGGCTGTCGTTCTGCGAAGCAAGAGATAAGAGATAAACGCGTTAATCGCGGGCGGGATGATCAGCCAAGTGAAGAGTTTGCCTACGGACAAGGGCTTCAGCAAGCGATACAGATTGTCCCAGCCTTCGTAGTAGGTGCCAAGCACGGACACGACGATCAGGACAAGCGCCAGAACGACCAAGAGGGCGAAGAGAGCCTTAAGGCCGAATCTGCGCTTCCAGCAACTGAATACGAATCCGGCGAAGAACATGTTCAAGAAGGCGACGAACATGATCCATCCCCATTCCGCCGCAGAGCCGTCGCTTAGCGAGTGGACGCGGAAGAAGTGCAGCCGCGCGCCCCATCCGCCGCTCGCCCGTTCCACGAGCGTGAGGACGGTCAATGCCGCTGCATACAGAGCGCTTAGAATGAGGACGACAGCTGTCGTTCCCCAGAAGTAATCCTTCCTGCGAACGCTGAACCCAAGCGCGAACGAGAATTGCTGATTAATAGTCATAATTCCGTTCGTGAACAGGATAATGAAGATAGAAGCCAACGCTCCCGTATAGTTCTCTTCCTCCGTATCGATTGTCGCGAAGAGAATCAGATTCACGAAGAAGGCGCTCAGGAGTACAATCCAGGGGAGGGCGATCCATATCCAATCTTTCAATTGCATGCGTATAACGCCGGCTACACGGCTCATGCCCGCTCACCCTCCTTGCCTTGAACTTGATTGATCTTGGACAAATGCACGACCAATTGCTGCAGCGATACCGGCTGAATCTCCAATCCCATGCCTTCAGCCTCGTGACGGTCCCGTCCATCGCCGGCGCCGATGACGGCTGCGGTCAACAAACCTCCGAACGGCTCTCGATGAATCACTTGTTTGCCTCGCAAGAAGTCCTCGACCTTCGAAGCAGCCCCGGCCACCGCATAAGCCCGCCCGCGGATCGTATCGGTCTCTTCATCCAGAATCACCTTGCCGCTGTCAATGACAATCACATGCTCCAACAGCCTGCTGACCTCATCTATTAGATGCGTGGATAGAATGATGGTGCGCGGGTGTTCACTATAATCTTCCAGCAGACGATCGTAGAACAAACTGCGTGCGACCGCATCCAATCCCAAATACGGCTCGTCGAAAATCGTCAGCGGCGCGCGGCTGGCGAGCCCGACCACGATACCCAAAGAAGAGAGCATGCCTCTGGACAGCTTCTTCACATTTCGCTTCAGCGGCAGCTGGAAATCCGCGATAAGCGAATTGGCGAAGTCCCGATCCCACTTCGGGAAGAAGTCGGCCGATACGTCCAGCACATTTTTGACAGAGAATGTGTCCGGGTACTTCTGGCTCTCCTTGATGAAGCAAATGTTCCTAAGCACCTTCTCGTTCTCGTAGGGATGCTCTCCGAACACCTTCAGATCGCCGCTCGTCGCGAAGCCCTGGGCCGTGAGAATATGCATCAGCGTCGTCTTCCCGGCGCCGTTGCGGCCAAGCATGCCATAGATTTTGTCCGCCTCGATCTGGAAGCTGACGTCGTCGATCGCCTTTACCTGGCCGTACGATTTGCGCAGATGGTTGACTTCGATAACCGCACTCATCATCCGTTCTCCCCTTTCCGGATCATATCTGCCACTTCGGCATTCGTGATGCCGAGCTTCTGCGCTTCCCGAAGCATCGACAATACATACTGGTCGTAAAACAGTGCCTTGCGCTTCTCGATCAGCACGCTGCGCGAACCTTCCTTCACGAACATTCCAATCCCTCTCTTCTTGTAAAGGATGCCTTGGTCGACCAGTTCATTGACGCCTTTCGCCGCCGTTGCCGGATTGATCTGATAGAATGCCGCGAATTGATTGGTCGACGGCACCTGCGATTCTTCAGGCAGGACTCCTTCAATAATGTCATTCTCAATCTTCTCGGCAATCTGTAGGAAGATAGGGCGACTGTCATCCATTCTGTTGATCACCTCGGTTCCTTGCTTCGTATTGTATACTATGTCCAGTGCTTGTGTGGTTAATTACTCATGTAACTAACCATACAAGACAAATGAATGACTGTCAATAGGAATAATTCCTTTTTTTACTACATGCGCTTATCGGAGACGGTGCCGCCGAGAATGCAGTCAAACAAAAAAACCTTATTCCGAGAATCCGGAATAAGGTGCTTGTTCAAGCCGATGCATCGCTGTGACTACCGGTCGCGAGGACGATTGCGCAGGAATGCAGGAATGTCGAGCTGATCGCTGGTCAGGTTGTTGCTGCCGAACGGGCGCAGGTTGCTGGCGGCGTTGCTCGCAGAACGCGTGTCTTGCGTCTCGGATGCAGCGGCTGACTGCGATGGCTGCGATGGCTGCATATGCGAAGAAGAAGGCTGAACGCGAGGACGGCTCGACATCTTATGCTCGAAGCCGGTCGCAATGACCGTTACTTTGATCTCATCCTTCATGCTGTCGTCAATGCTCGCGCCGAAGATCATGTTCACTTCCGGATCGGAAGCGGCGATGACGATCTCGGCTGCTTCGTTAACTTCGAACAGCGAGAGGTTGGAGCCGCCGGTAATGTTCATAATGATGCCGCGCGCACCCTCGATGGATGTCTCGAGCAGCGGGCTCATGATTGCCTTCTTGGCCGCTTCCATCGCACGGTTCTCGCCGCCGGCTACGCCGATGCCCATGAGAGCCGAGCCGCGTTCGGTCATGATCGTCTTCACGTCGGCGAAGTCGAGGTTGATCAGTCCCGGCACCGCGATCAAGTCGGAGATGCCCTGAACTGCTTGCTTGAGCACGTTGTCCGCTTCGCGGAACGCTTCCATCATCGGCGTCTTCTTGTCGACAATCTCCAGAAGGCGATCGTTCGGAATGACGATCAGCGTGTCGACCTTCTCTTTGAGCGCTTCGATGCCTTGATCAGCCTGCGTGGAACGCTTGCGGCCCTCGAAGGTAAATGGACGGGTAACGACGCCAACCGTCAGAGCCCCGGCTTCCTTCGCCAGCTCCGCAATAACCGGAGCCGCGCCCGTACCGGTGCCTCCGCCCATGCCCGCTGTTACGAATACCATATCCGACCCGCGCAGCGAATTGATGATCGCTTCGCGGGATTCTTCTGCTGCCTTCTTGCCGACATCCGGATTAGCGCCGGCGCCGAGACCGCGGGTAAGCTTGTCCCCGATCTGCAGCTTCTGTTCCGACTTCGTCAGGTGAAGCGCTTGAGCGTCCGTGTTCACCGTAATGAACTCGACGCCCTTCACGCCGTTCTCGATCATTCGGTTCACCGCGTTGCTGCCGCCGCCACCGACGCCGATCACTTTAATTTTCGCGAGCGGCTCCATTTCAAAATCAAATTCCAACATATTACTATTTCCTCCTCGCATCGCTATGAGAATCCCTTATCAGCGGCGGCTCAAATAAATTCCTTAAACATATTCTTAACCCATTCCATAATGCCGCCGGGCTTAGAAGAGGCCGCTCCCGCAGCCGCTTTGCTCTTCTGAGGGCGTTTGGCCTGCGCGGCGCTGCGGGCACGAACGTACTTGGTCACGTATTGAATCATGCCCACGCCGCTGCTGAACGATGGATCGCGAACGCCGATGAAGTCCGGCACCGCGATCCGGACATTCGATTCCAATTCGCTCTGCGCGAGGGGAAGAACGCCGGGCATCGATACCGATCCGCCCGTTAACACGTATCCGTTAAGCTTGTCCAAATAACCAAGACGCTTGACTTCCTGGCGAATCATGTGGAATATCTCCTGCATGCGCGGCTCGATGATCGCGGATAGATCGTATTGGGAGAATTCCTTCTCCACATTGCTTCCGACCCTCATCACTTTGAACTTCTGGTCCTCAGCCGCATCCTCCGTACGGGCACACCCGTACTTCAGCTTGATCTTCTCCGCGTGCTCGGTCTGCGTCTTCAGGCCGTAGCAAATATCGCTCGTCACATAATCGCCGCCGATCGGAAGCGTCGAGACGGCTGCGAGGCTGCCGCCTTCGAAGATCGCGAGCGTCGTCGCTCCCGCTCCGATGTCAGCAAGCACCGTGCCCATCTGCTTCTCGTCCTTCGTGAGTGCCATCATGCCCGAAGCCAGAGACATCAGAATGATACCGGAAATCTTAAGGCCCGCCTTCTCAACGCAACGCATTAAATTATGTACGGCGGCTTTGGTTCCCGTAATAATCGTGCATTCGACTTCCAGACGAACGCCGATCATTCCTCTCGGATCTTGAATGCCGGTAAGCCCATCAACAAGATATTGCTTCGGCAGCAAGCCGATAATCTCTCTCTCCGGCGGAAGCGCGACCACTTTGGCGGCTTGAAGAACGCGCTCAATGTCCTCTTCCCCGATCTCCCGGTCTTCATTCGACACGGCGACAACGCCATGATTGCTCTGAAGCGCTATGTGATTGCCGGCAATGCCTACGTATACTTCTCCGATGTCAATCCCAACCATGCGTTCCGCATGGTCGACGGCGTTTCGGATCGATTGAACGGTCTGGTCAATATCGACAATAGCGCCTTTGCGGATGCCTTCGGAATCCGAAGATCCGACGCCAATGATATTAATGGCCCCGTTGCTGATTTCCCCGATGATCACCCGGACCTTCGACGTGCCGATGTCCAAGCTGACGATGAGGTCGTTGCTACTCAAACGGTGGCACCTCCAATTAGTCGTTGAAAATAGCTGCGAAATGGGATGCTTTCTCTACTTATTCAACGTCTGCGAGTTTTTCCCTCTTTTTTCAACAAAAAATTTCATGATTCTCGGTGCTGATTCTCAGTGCTATTATTCAAATCCTTCACGCAAGGATTTATAGGCAGCCGATATTATAAATTCTAGCATTGTTCCGGCTAAAAGAGTAGAGTCCTTTTCCTTATGTTTAATAGCTTAGGAGCCGCTCTGCTGCTCGTTTTGTGCCGAATAAGGAAGGTAATAGTCCGCTTCCAGCAAAGTGATAAGTCCAGGCGCACGATTCGCTACGATCTCGCCCATTATATCCATCTTGCCGGGCAGCTTGCCAATCGTCGTTA
The DNA here is from genome assembly GCF_014212015.1 of Cohnella lubricantis. Lineage (GTDB taxonomy): Bacteria > Bacillota > Bacilli > Paenibacillales > Paenibacillaceae > Cohnella > Cohnella lubricantis. The sequence goes on from NZ_JACJVN010000028.1 coordinate 184,778, forward strand.
CGATCTCGAATTTGGACCGCGTGAACAGCTTGATCCGGTCTGGATACGCGTTGGAGGGATCCGGCGCGATCTGGGAGAAGTCGCCTAGCGCCGCCGGCTCCAGTTTGCCGAGAACGCCGCAAAGCGCAGCCCGGTTCGGATCGTTAACATTCCATCCCGTCAAGATGGGCATATCCGGCAACGATTCCCCTTCCTTCATCGGAATGGACAGGCCGTTCTCGAGCACGAGCGAAGCTCGGCCCGTATCGTTCAGTTCGACGGCCACTGCCGCAAATTCCTGAACCTCTATCTTCAAATGTCCGGGGAAACGTTTGGTCACCGTAGCGTTCTGCACAGGTCCGATCTCTTCAATCTTCGCTTCCAGCTTCTTCGGACTTCCCTTGAAGAATGAATCGCCCTCCTGAATTCCGAGCGCCTGCTCCACATCAGCGGCTGCCGCGTAGCGGGTTCCCGTAATCTCGATATCGGTAATGCGCGACAGCGACGAATGGAAAAACAACACGATCAGCGCGATCGCGAACAGTGCGATCACGATCCCTAGGAGCGTGCCGCCGCGGCGCCGCGGGGCAACGGGTTCCGGTCTCAACGCAGGAATCCGCTCGGCCATGGATGTATCCCCCTCTATCGCATGCTTGTCCGATCTATGGTCATAGAAATCCCCCGCTCATAGGATCGCTCCGCTACAGCGGGGGAGAACAGCCGTTATCGATTGGCGCTTGCCGCAATGCTCTCGTAAGGCAGCCTCACGATGTCGGCTCCTAAACTTGCAAACATCCCTTCAATCCGGTCATAACCTCGATCGATATGATGAACGTGCTCGACGATGGTCGTGCCATGGGCGGCTAGCCCCGCAATAACGAGCGCCGCTCCTGCGCGCAGATCGGTCGCTTCAACGGTCGAGCCGTACAGCTTCGGAACGCCTCGGATGAACGCCGTGTTCAGGTCCAGCCTGATGTTGGCTCCCATCCGGCATAATTCCTCCACATGCTTGAAGCGTCCTTCGAACACCGTCTCTTTGACGACGCTGACACCGTCAGCGAGTGATAACAAGATCATAAGCTGCGCCTGCAGATCAGTCGGAAACGCCGGATAAGGCGACGTCACGACCCGATCGACCGCCCGCGGACGGGCGCTGGCTCCAACTCTCATTATACCATTCTCGACTTCGATATGAACACCCGCGCGTCTTAATACATGAATAAGAGAGGTCAAATGTCCGGGCTGCGTCCCTTCTAGGGTTACGCTGCCTCTAGTAGCCGCGGCGGCAACCATCACCGTGCCCGTGACGATGCGGTCGGGAATAATGTCGAATTCGCAGCCGGACAGCGAAGGAACCCCGTCGATAATGATCGTATCGGTTCCGGCTCCTCTGACCTGCCCGCCCATCTCATTGAGGAAGCGCTGCAGATCTTGAATCTCCGGCTCGCGAGCCGCGCCGACGATCGTCGTTCGGCCCTTGGCCAGAACGGCGGCGAGCATAATATTCTCGGTCGCTCCGACGCTCGGAAAATCGAGAATAATCTCGGCGCCGACAAGCTGTTTGGCCGTGCAAACGATGCGGCTGCCCGTCTCTCGCAGTTCGGCGCCAAGCGCCTGCAGCCCCCTTAAGTGCAGGTCGATCTTGCGCTCCCCGATTGCGCAGCCCCCAGGCTGATAGACTTCCACTTCCCCGAAGCGCGCCAGCAGCGGCCCCATGAGGAAGACCGACGATCTCATCTGCCTCATCAAATGCTCCGGTACATGGGAGGAGAAAGCCTTCGAACTGTCGACCGTCACCTGGTCGTCTGTCTGATTCGTCTTGCAGCCTAGATCTTGCAAAATATGAAGCATCACTTCGATATCCAATAAGCGAGGTACGTTGCGAATCGTCACCGCTTCCTCCGCCAGCATGCTGGCGGCCAGAATCGGCAGAGCGGCATTCTTGGCTCCATGGATGCGTATGGTGCCCGAAAGCGGCTTACCGCCTTCAATCACCAATTTGTCCAAGGTTGTCACCTCCGGATTACCGCTCACCCATCAGGAGAACCTCCGGCACCATTCGAATTCCAAAGCGGTCTTCCACGGTGCTCTGAACCCGGCGTATGAGGGTGAGGACGTCCTCGGCCTTGGCATCGCCATGGTTGACGATAAAGTTGGCGTGCAGAAGAGAGACTTCGGCGTTGCCTTCACGCGCGCCCTTCAGCCCGGCGGCTTCGATCAGCCTCGCGGCATGATCGTTCGGCGGATTGCGGAATACGCTCCCCGCGCAGGCCATCTGCAGCGGCTGTGTCCGCAGCCGGCGATCCTTGAACGATGCCAGCGCGGCGGCGATCTCCTTGCGATCTCCCGGCTGGAGAAGGAATGTCGCCTCCGTCACGATACCCCGCCGCTCCTGCAGAATCGAATGGCGATAGCCGAATGCCAAGTCTTCCTTCCCGTACGTTCCCCGTGTTCCGTCTTCCCAGACGATGTCGGCCGACTGTAAGATGCGTGACACATCAGAGCCATGCGCTCCGGCGTTCATGTAGACGGCTCCGCCTACCGTGCCTGGAATTCCTCCCGCGAACTCCAGTCCGGTGAGCCCTTCCTTGCCGGTCATAACCGACAGCTTGATGAAGGAATAAGAACCGCCCGCCCTGACGGTTCCCCCGTCGAACGACACGAAGTCAAAGCCCTTGCCGAGCTTGATGACGGCGCCGCGAACGCCCTTGTCAGACACGAGCGTATTGGATCCGCGCCCCAGCGTCGTCCATGGCACGTCATGCCGATTCAGGATGCGGATAGCGTCAGCCAACTGTTCTTGGGTATCGGGAACGAGGAAGATATCCGCTGGTCCGCCGATTTTCCAAGTCGTATGCTTGGCAAGCGGTTCGTTCAAGCTTACCGAGCCGATCAGGGCTTGTTCCAGTTCCGCGACCAACCGTTGCATAATTGCTCCCCCTTGCCCATAATAGAAGGCTTCGCTGCTCTCGCTTCTCGCCTGCGCCAACTCGACAATCACGATCACGCTGTATCTTATGTCGACATCGCCGGCGTGGTGACAAACGCCCAGCAGCCAAGCCTTCCAGTTCGATGTTGTTCGTTATTTGCGATGAATAAGTTCTAGCATTTGCTCATAGATCGCCGTTGCCGCATTAGGCGTGCCAAGACGGCGGGAAGCCTTCGCCATCTTCTCCCGCAGCTCCGCGTCCCGCATAATCGACGAGACGGACCGCAGCAGACCGTCGCCGCTTAGGTCCTTCTCCAGTATCATCTCCGCAGCTCCGGCGGCTGCCAGGCTCTCCGCATTCGGCTGCTGGTGGTTGTTCGTTACATTAGGCGACGGAATAAGAACAGCCGGAACGCCGAGCGACGTCACCTCGGCTAGGAAGGACGCTCCCGCCCGGCTGATAATCATCGAGGAAGCGGCCAGCACTTCCGGCATGTTGTTGACGTACGAGAGCACGTGCACACGCTTCGCAACATCAGCCGGCAGCGCCTTCACGCGCTCCGCCGTCTGCTCGTAATACCGGTCGCCGGTCACAAGCACCAGATGAACGCCGGCTAAGCTCACCAAGCCGGGAAGCATGGCGAGGACCGCGTCATTGAGCGCCCGCGCTCCGCCGCTGCCGCCCGTTACAAGCACGAACGGCGTCCCCGGTGCCAAGCCGAGAGACGCATAGCCTTGCGCTTTATTGGCTTTGACCATGGTCGAAGCGACCGGGTTGCCGGCGTACTTCACATTGCCGACGCGGGCGAAATGCGGCAGCGAATCCTCGAAGCTGACCGCGACGCCGGACGCGTACCGGCTCAGAAATTTGTTCGTCAAACCGGGCACGACGTTCTGCTCGTGAATAAGCGTCGGAATGCCGAGCCGGGATGCCGCGTAGACGACGGGTCCGCAGACATAGCCGCCCGTTCCGACGACGATGTCCGGCTTGAACCGCTTCAGCAGCGCCTTCGAGCGCCGGACGCCCTGAATGAACCGGATGACGGTCCGGACGTTCTCCAGCGACAGCGAGCGCCGGATGCCGGAGATATCGATGCTCTCGAACGGCAAGCCCTGGGCGGGTACGATGCGGCTCTCAAGTCCTTTCTTGGTGCCGATGTAGAGCAGCTCCGAGCCCGGCTCCTTCTCGGCGACCTCGCGGCCGATCGCCAGCGCGGGATAAATATGTCCGCCGGTACCTCCGCCGGTCAGCACAAGTCGCATGTTTCAAGTCACCTCGAATAACGGGATAAATTAAGCAAGATGCCGAGCGCCGTCAGCAGCAGCGTCAACGATGAGCCCCCATAGCTGACGAGCGGCAAGGTAATTCCCGTCACCGGAAGCAGCCCGATGACGACGCCGACGTTCATCAGCACCTGCGTGGCGATGATGCCGACGATGCCCGCGGCCAGGAAGCTGCCGAACGGGTCGGTAATCGTCATGGCGGTCCGAAGGCCCCGCCAGATAAGCAGCAGGAACAGCAGCAGCAGCAGCGTCCCGCCTATAAAACCGAGCTCTTCCGCTAGAATCGAGAAGATAAAGTCCGTCTGCGGCTCGGGCAAATAATTGTATTTCTGCCGGCTCATGCCGAGGCCGAGGCCGACGAGCCCGCCCGGTCCGATCGCGTACAGCGATTGGATCGACTGGTAGCCGGCGCCGAGCGGATCCTGCCATGGATCGAGAAAAGCGGTTATCCGCTGCAATCGGTACGGAGCCGCGGCAATCAAGCCGACTAGCCCGGCTATGCCCAGCAAGCCAAGGCCGGCCAGATGCTTCACCTTCGCGCCGGCCACGTAGATGACCAGCAGGGACGCGCCAATCATAACCGCGCCTGTGCCGAGGTCCGGCTGAAGCATGATCAGGCCGAACGCCGTGCCGAGAATGGCCAGCGGCGGCAGCAAGCCGCGCGTGAACGATACCATCAGCTGCTGGCGTTCGGACAGGAAGCGCGCGAGATACAGAATCATCGCGAGCTTCATGAATTCGGACGGCTGGATGCCGAAGCTGCCGATGCCCAGCCAGCTCCGCGCCCCGCCGCGCACGACCCCGATGCCGGGAATGAGCACAATGAGCAGAAGCGCGAAGCAGATGATCAACCCCGCAGGCGCCCATCTCCGCAAGCGTCCGTAATCGACGTTCATCGTCGCGAACATGGCGGCTACGCCGATCGCGGCGAACAGCGTCTGGCGCTTGACGTAATAGAACTTGTCCCCGTAATCGTGGAACGCCGCGACCGCGCTGGCGCTGTACACCATAACCACGCCGATGGCCAAGATGCCGAGCGTGGCCGCAATCATCCATATGTCGGGAGCGTTGCGGGTTTTGATCATCGAACCGACACCTCACGTGACGAAGAAGTGGGGACGAGCCCCCTTCTTACAACGTATGCGCCGATTCCTTAAAAATGCGGCCTCGAACCTCGTACGAGGGAAACATGTCCCAGCTCGCACAGGCGGGCGACAGCAGAACGGTGTCTCCCGGCTCGGCCAGCCTTGCGGCTTCCTTGACGGCGAGACGCAGCGTATCGGCGGCATCACCCTCAGGTTCGACGATAATGACCGACGTTAAACCGGCAGCGTCCGCGACTTTGCGCATCTTGTCGCGCGTCTGGCCGAAAGCGACAAGCCCCTTCAGCCGATCGCGGAACACCGGCAGCAGCTCCATATAGTCGGAGCCGCGATCGAGGCCGCCGGCAATGAGCACAAGCGGCGCTGGGAACGAAGCGACTGCCGTCGCGGTCGCGACCGGATTGGTCGCCTTCGAATCGTTGTAATAGCGCACGCCGTGGAATTCGCCGACGTACTCGAGACGATGTTCGACGGCCCGGAACTCCTCTAATGGCTTCTTTAGCGCAGCCGGGCTGGCGCCAGCGGCGAGCGAAGCCGCTACTGCCGCGAGTGCGTTCATCACATTGTGGCGGCCCGGAATGCCGAGCTTCGCGACCTCTGCGATGCGCCGCTCGGAGCCGTCTTCGGCGCGGTAGACGATCCACCGCACGACGCCCGGCTCCTCCGGCGCGCTCTCGCCCGGCTTCACGGCCGGCAGCGGCGGCTCGATCGATACGCCGACCGGCAGCCGCTGCGTCAGAGAGAACGGCAGCTTACGCGCCTCGGAACGTTCGGCCACCTCGCGGACAACCGGATCATCCGCATTGTAGACGGCCGTGTCGTCTGATGTCTGGTTCGCAAACAACTTCGCCTTCGAAGCGACATAATCCTCCATCGAGCCGTGATAATCCAGATGCGTCTCCGCCAAATTCAGCAGACAGGCGATACGCGGCCGGAAGGCGGACGTGCCCTTCAGCTGGAAGCTGCTCAGTTCGGCGACGAGCCAATTGTGCGCCGTCGCTTCTTGCGCGGCGTCAACCAGCGGGCGGCCGATGTTGCCGGCGACGATCGGTGTAAGGCCTGCGGCTTCCAGCAGCGCGCCCGTCCATGACGTCGTCGTCGTCTTGCCGTTCGAGCCGGTGATGCCGATGATCGGCGCAGGCGACAGCATGCCCGCCACTTCGACCTCCGTCACCGTCTCGACGCCAAGCTCCGCCGCGCGCCGAATCGGCTGCGCGGTGTACGGGATACCCGGATTTTTGACAAGAAGCGCCGTCTGTTCCGTAACCAGATCGTCCGGATGCCCGCCGCAAACAATAGAAAGGCCCAAAGCCTCGAGTTCCTCGGCTTCGGGGCACTCCTCCCGCGGCTTGCGGTCGTTCGCGACGACGATCGCTCCGACATTGTGGAACAGCTTCGCCGCCGCAGCCCCGCTGCGCGCCAATCCGAGAACGACGACTTGGCGTCCCCGGTATTCATCTAATGGTCTCATGCTTTATAGCCCCTTGTATAAGATCAATCCGCAGACGGCAGCGACAAGGCCGGCCGCCCAGAACACCGTGACGACTCGCCATTCGGACCATCCGCTCAATTCGAAGTGGTGATGGATCGGGCTCATCTTGAACACCCGCTTGCCTCTCGTCTTGAACGAAGTCACTTGGATGATGACCGACAGCATCTCAAGCACGAATACGGCGCCGATCAGGATGAGCAGCAGCTCCGTCTTCGTCAGAATCGCGACAGCCGCCAAGCCTCCGCCGATGCCGAGCGAGCCGGTATCGCCCATGAACACCTTCGCCGGGTGCGCGTTGTACACGAGGAAGCCGAGCACGGCGCCGATCATGGCCGCCGAGAAGATCGCCGACTGCGATTGCGCCGAATCGACAGCGATCAGCATGTAAGCCCCGAATGCCAAGGCGCTTGTCCCGGATAATAGGCCGTCCAGGCCGTCCGTGAAGTTCACGGCGTTGGTAGATGCGAAGAAGATAATGATGACGAAGACGTAATAGAACCAGCCGAGATCCAGCGTGCCGTTCACGCCTGGGAAGCCGATCGCCGTGCTATGCCCCATCCAGTGCAGCAGATAGCAGAAGACGATGGCGACGAGGAGCTGGCCGAACAGCTTCTGTCTGGCTGTCAAGCCGAGCGAACGCTTCATGACGATCTTGATATAGTCATCCAGGAAGCCGACCAGGCCGAAGCCCAGGCAGGCGACGAGGAGCGCCCAGAACGGATAGCCCCGATCCGCGAATTTCAAGAATGCCAGCGTCAGCGCCAGCAGAATGATGACGCCGCCCATCGTCGGGGTGCCGGTCTTCTTCTTATGCGACTCCGGTCCTTCGTCCCGCACCGTCTGACCGAACTTCATCCGGCGCAGCACAGGGATGAGCAGCGGTCCGAGCAGCGCCGCCAGCACGAACGAGACCCCTAGCGTCCATAATGTCGATGTGTAGTCCATCAGTTCAACTCACGGCTCCCCTCTGCAGCGCGTATACGACCTCTTCGAGCTTCATCCCCCGCGAAGCCTTGACGAGCACGAGGTCGTCAGGCGTCAGCTTCGCGAGCAAGTCGGCGATCAACTGCTCTTTGTCCATATAATGCTTAACCGCACCCGCGGGGAGAAGCTTCTCGGCTTCCCGCGCTCCATTCGCGGACAGCGGTCCGTACGCCAGCAGCAGATCCGCCTTGTCCGGCGTCACGGCGCGGCCGATAGCGGCGTGGAATTCAGCCTCGTCCGGGCCGAGCTCCAGCATGTCGCCGAGCACGAGGATCTTGCGCCCGCCAGGCGCAGCCTTCAGGCTGGCGACGAGCTCGATCGCGGCCCGCACCGAAGCAGGGCTGGCATTATATGCGTCGTTCAGGACGGCCGCGCCGTTGGCCGCCGCCGTCCGTTCGATGCGCATGCCGGTCAGCTGCGCCGACCGCAGCCCTTCGGCGATCTGGTCGTCGGACAAGCCGAACAGCCGTCCGACGGCCACCGCCGCCAGTGCGTTGAGCGCGTTGTGCCGGCCCGGAATCGCGAGCTCGAACACAGCTTCCGGCGCTGCCGGCTGATTCGCCGCTTCCGCAGGGGCCGGTCCGCTGGACTTGCCGGGCTTGCCCGGCTCGCTCGGCTCGCCGGACCGGCCAGCCTCCGCCGTGAAGCGGCTGCCTTCCGCGGTGCCTTCGAACGCGCCAAGCCGCAGATCGCAGCTTGCGTCCGCTCCGAACGTCAGCTTGCCGATGCCCGCAGGCAGCGGCGATGCGGCCAGCTCCTCTGCCAGCAGCGGCTCGTCGCCATTGTAAATTAACGCGCCGCCTGTCTTCAGCCCCTCGGCGATCTCCAGCTTCGCGCGCGCGATGTTGCGGCGCGAGCCGAGCTGCAGCAGATGAGATTCGCCAATGTTCGTGATGACCGCAACGTTCGGCTTCGCGATGCGCGTCAACAGCGAGATCTCGCCGCGGTCGCTCATGCCCATCTCCAGCACGAACGCCTGCGTATCCGCCGGCGCCCGCAGAATCGTCAGTGGCAGGCCGATATGATTATTGAAGTTGCCTTCGGTCTTGGCCACCTTAAAGGCGGTCCGAAGCACCGAGGCGATCAGATCCTTCGTCGTCGTCTTGCCGTTGCTGCCGGTAACGCCGACCACCCGTGCTCCAATCGAGGCGAGGTAGCTCTCCGCCAGCTTCTGCAAGGCGGCCAGCGTGTCGCTCACCAAGATCAGCGGCAGCTTCGTCTCCGGCTGCGGCCGATCCGACTGCCACAGCGCGCCGGCCGCTCCCGCAGCCTCCGCCGCGGTCAGATGATCATGGCCGTCGAAATTAGCGCCGACAAGCGGCACGAACAACTGACCGGCTGCTATCGTTCTCGTATCCGTCGATACGCCGGCGAAGCGGATATCCCCCGCTTCGCCAACCAAAGGAAAGCTTAAAGAGCCGCACCAGGCGGCCGCTTCTCTAAGCGTTGTTTGAATCACTTGACTAGGCTCCTTATCGCGGCTCCCGCCACGAGGCGATCGTCGAAATCATGGGTGACGCCGCCTATAATTTGATAGGTCTCATGGCCTTTACCCGCAATCAATACTACATCTCCCGGGCTTGCCATTTCAACCGCTTTGTGTATCGCTTTGGCGCGGTCCGGCTCCATCTCGTAGCTGTCCGGAGAGGCGCCCGCTTGCTTCAAACCTTCTTCGATGTCTTGGAGAATTGCCAGCGGATCTTCGGTCCGCGGGTTGTCGCTCGTGACGACCGCGTAATCCGACAATTCGGACGCGATGCGGCCCATGATCGGGCGCTTCGTCCGGTCGCGGTCGCCGCCGCAGCCGAACACGCAGATGACGCGCCCGGTCGCAATCTCGTTCACCGTGCGCAGCACGTTGTCGAGGCCGTCCGGCGTATGCGCATAGTCGACGACAACGGCGAACGGCTGTCCTTCGTTGACGGCCTCTACTCGTCCCGGCACGCCCGGCGTGCGTTCGAGGCTGTTCACCGCCGCGTCCAGATCAATGCCTTCGCACAGCGCTGCAGCGATTGCCGCCAGCGCGTTGTAGACGTTGAACTTGCCGACGAGCTGCAGATTCACGTCCCTGCCCCCGCGGAACGTCTCGAGTTTAAACGACGTGCCGCTCGCTGAGATGACGACGTCCCGCGCCTTGACGTGCGCATCGCTCTCGATGCCGTAGGTCACAACCTCCGCGGACGTCAGCCTGGCGAACTTCTTGGATGCTTCGTCGTCCGCGTTCAACACAGCATATGTGCGGTCTTGCGGATCTGGCGCATATGTATTGCCCAGCCGGGAGAAGAACAGTCCCTTGGCGTCGGCGTAAGCTTCCATCGTCTTGTGGTAGTCCAGATGGTCTTGCGTCAGGTTGGTGAAGATCGCCGTACGGAACCGGACGCCCTTCACTCTTCCTTGCTCAAGCGCGTGGGAGCTGACTTCCATCACGCAGCGTTCCGTTCCCGCATCCAGCATGTCGCGGAACGTCCGCTGCAGCGCGAGCGAGTCCGGCGTCGTTCCCGACATCGGCAAGCTCTTGCCGGCGAAGCGCGTCTCGATCGTGCCGATGACGCCCGGCGCGATGCCCGCGTCCGCGAGAATGCGCTCGATCAAGTAGGTCGTCGTCGTCTTCCCGTTCGTGCCGGTGACGCCGATCGGACGCAGCTTGTGCGACGGATGACCGAACCAAGCGTCGGTCAGCACGGCGAACGCCTGCCTGACATCCGGCACGATGAGCTGCGGCACGGCGAGCGGCAATTCGCGCGAGACGACCAGCGCGGCGGCTCCCTTCTCCACCGCCTGAGCGGCGTAGTCGTGCCCGTCTACCGTATGGCCCGGCAGACAGAAGAAGAGCTGTCCGGCGGATGCGCGGCGGGAATCGGATTCCAGATCGCGAATCTCCGTCGTTATATCGCCGATCGTTCGACAGACCAGCAAATGAGCCGATAGCTCGTTCAATCTCATACCCATCGTCCTCCCAGAAGTCGATCCGGCCTTCAGCCGGTCGGACCGTATCCCCATTATCGTTCATCCCTCGCGCCCTTACAAGGGAAAACGACAGGCATTTTCTGAAAATGAGCGCTTTATCATCCGGTTATCATTCGGCTGTTATCCGTCCTCGCTGCCCAGGTAAATTCGGATGATCGAACCCTTCGGCACTCTCGCGCCGGCTTCCGGCGCCTGCCGCAGAACGGTGTTGCCCTTGCCCGACGAGGTCAGCTGGAAATTCATGTTCATGTCCTCGTAAATGTCGCTTACCGTCTTGCCCACGAGATTCGGCACCGTTACCGTCGGGGTCTCGCCCGGCTTCAGCTCCTTGTTCAACTGCTCCTTGCGCGGCTCGACGCCGAGATGCGGCAGCGCGTCGGCCATAATGTTGCGGACGACCGGCGCGGCGACGACGCCGCCGAACTGAATGCCCTGCGGATTGTCGATCGCGACGTAGACGACAATCTGCGGATCGTCGGCCGGCGCGAAGCCGATGAACGAGACAATGTGCTCATTCGGCGAGTAGCGGCCGTTCACGACCTTCTGCGCCGTCCCCGTCTTGCCGCCGACCCGGTAGCCGTCGAGGAAGGCGTTGCCGCCCGTGCCTTGCGCGACGACGCTCTCCAGCGCCGAGCGCACCTGCACCGACGTCTCGGGTGAGATGACCTGCCGGACGAGCTCCGGCTGGTTCTCCTCCAGCACCATGCCGGTGTCCGGGTGAATCCACTTCTTGGCCACGTACGGCTTGAAGAGCTTGCCTCCGTTAATCGCGGCGGACACCGCCGTAATCTGCTGAATCGGCGTCACCGACACCCCCTGGCCGAACGAGGTCGTCGCCAGCTCGACGGGCCCGACGTTCTTCAGGTTGAACAGAATCCCGTTCTCTTCGCCGATCAAGTCGATCCCCGTCTTCTTGCCGAAGCCGAAGTCCTTGATATAGCTAAAGAGCGTCTCCTTGCCGAGGCGCTGCCCGAGCGCGACGAAGCCGGGGTTACACGAATTCTCGACGACCTCGAGGAACGTCTGGCTGCCGTGCCCGCCCTTCTTCCAGCAGCGAAGCTTGGCGCCGGCGACCTCGGTGTAGCCGGGGTCGAAGAAATATTCGTTCTTCAAGTCGACCTTCTTCTCTTCCAACGCAGCCGCCAAGGTAATGATCTTGAACGTCGAACCGGGCTCGTACGTCATCCAGATCGGCAGGTTCCGGTTGTACACCATCGGATCGACATCCTGATAGTTGGATGGATGGAACGTCGGCCGGCTGGCCATGGCGAGCACCTCGCCGGTGTTCGGATCCATCGCGATGGCGATCGCGCTGTTCGGCTGGTACTGAAGCACCGCTTGATCCAGCTCCCGCTCGACGATTGATTGGACGGTCTGGTCGATCGTCAACTCCAGCGTCAAGCCGTCGCGCGGCGGATCGTACTTCTGCGCGGGGTCCGGCATCTTGTTGCCTGCTGCGTCGACCAGCGACGAGATATTGCCGTTGATGCCTTTGAGCAAGTCGTTATATTTGAGCTCCACGCCGTTCAAGCCGTCGCTGTAGCCGGTGAAGCCGAGAATGTTCGCCGCCAGCGTGCCATAGGGATAGAAGCGTTTGCTGTCCTCTGCTACGACGATGCCCGGCAGGTTAAGCGCGCGAATCTGGTTGGCGAGCTCAGGCGAGATTCGGCGTCCGCCCGGCTGCAGCCGCACATCCTTCTCGTTCTTGGTAAGCATGCCGTAGAGCTTCTCCTCCGTCATGCCGAGCAGCGGGGCGAGCGCCGCCGCTGTCCCCTTCTTGTCTTTGACCTGCACGGGAACAGCGTACAACGTTGGCATGCTGACGTCATAAGCGAGCTTCACGCCATTGCGGTCGACGATATCGCCCCGCTTCGCCGTGAACTCGATCTCCCGACGCCAGGAGTCCTCCGCCATCTGGGACAGCTTGGCGCCGTTCCATAGCTGCACGTAGCCCAGGCGCAGCGCCAAGATGCCGAAGGCGACAATAACGCCGATCAGAATGAGGAACAGCCTCTTGCGCACCGTCACCTGCGATATCTTCACAATGCAAAACCTCCCTTCGAAAAAGCCGGAACAAGCCATTAAGCCTTAGTTCCAAGCTATTCCATGAAGGGAGGAGTTAGAACAAGCCATGCCGGCTTGTCTCGTTACCCGGATGAATCATCGCCAGCGGCGGCGGCCGCGCCGTCTTTATCCGCTTGCTCGCCGTTGCCGGCGCTGTCGGTGTCTTCGCCTTGGCTCGAGGCTTCGTCCTCGTCTTCCGCCTTCGCGCCGGCAGGGGCCAGCGTCAGCGCGACGGCAGTCTTGCCGCCGGACGAGCTCGTTTGCTGCGACACGACGTAGCCCTCGCCCTCCGCCGTACAAGACACGCCTAGCAGTGCGCACATCTCCAGCGCGTCGCGAAGCGACATACCCTGCATGTCCGGAACGCTTCCGGCGCTGCCCTTCGTCTCCGTCACGAGGAAGACGGACTGCGACGTCGGCAGCATGGTTCCCGCTCGCGGAACCTGCTGGAGAATCCGGGCCCCCTCTCCAAGCGTCTGCGCCGTGAAGGAATGATTCTTCAGCTCGTTCTTCGCTTGTTCGATCGTCATCCCGGTCACGTCCGGAACGGCTGCCGTCACGTGCTCGTCGGCCGCTCCGCCATTATCGGAGTTCTGGTTGTCCTTGCCGGCAGCGTCTTCTTCCACCTTCGGCATCACGCCCAGATGCAGCAGCGATTGCCCCATGATCTGCTTGAAGATCGGCGCTACGACGCCGCCGCCGCTGGCATACTCATCCTCCGGCCGGTCGACCAACACGTACAGCACGATCTTGGGATCTTCGACCGGCGCATAGCCGATGAACGATACGACGTATTGACCCGATAGAATCTTGCCGTCCGAACCGTATACTTGCGCCGTTCCCGTCTTGCCCGCGATGCGGTAGCCGGGAATGTAGGCGTTGCGCCCGGTGCCGATCTCCTTGTCGCTGACGACCTGCTCCAAATATTCGCCGACCTGGCGCGACGTCTCCTCCGAGATCACTTGACGCACCACTTCCGGCTGCGTCACCGTCTTCTCGCCTGTCGCCGGATCCGTGATCGACTTCACCAGATGCGGCTTCATCAGCTTGCCGCCGTTGGCGACGGCCGCGACCGCGGCTACCTGCTGCAGCGGCGTCACCGTGACGGCTTGACCGAAGGTGGCTGCCGCCCAGTCACGGTTCCATACGGGAATCGGGCTGCCGACGACTTCGCCCTGCAGCTCGATGCCCGTCTTGACGCCGAAGCCGAAATTGTTGATATACTCCTTAAATTTATCTTTGCCGAGCATCTCATAGCCGAGTTTAACGAACGCAACGTTACTGGAATGCTTCAAACCTTCAAGGAACGTAATCTTCCCCCAGCCCGAATAGTTAGAGTCGTGAATCGGCTTGTCCTTGCTCGAGATGCTGATGCTGCCGGATTGATAATATTCGTCCGGGTGGAACAGCCCCTCCTGAACCGCCGCCGCCAGCGTCACGATCTTGAACGTCGAGCCCGGCTCGTACACCGATTGGATCGCGTTGTTCTTGAACGCCTCCAGATTGCTCGCATCCTCCCAATACTCGTTCGGGTTGAAGTCGGGCAGGCTGACCATGCCGAGAATGTCCATCGTCTTCGGATCGGCGGCGATGGCCGTAATGCTGACTGGATTATATTCAGCATAGGCGGCCCGGACAGCCTCCTCCATATAGAACTGAATATCGGTATCGATCGTCGTCGTGACGTCTTTGCCGTCCACCGGCTGCTGAACTTCAAGCTCTCCGCCCGCCAGTTGCGTCCGAATGCCGTCCTTCTCGTACGTAATCTTGCCGGGCTGGCCTTGAAGAACGTCGTTCAACGTCTTCTCCAGCCCCATTCGCGGGATACCGTCCTTATCCTCGTAACCAAGCACCTGGGAAGCAAGAGAGTTCTTCGGATAGTATCGCTTCTGTTCCTCGATGAAATAAAGGCCGATGTCCGACTTGCCCGTCTGCTCGCTTAATTCGTCCTTAAACGCGATGAGCCGATCGGCGACTTCCTTGTCAATCTTCCAGCCTTCCGGACGGACTTCGCGCTGATCGTAATAGCCGCCGTCCTTCTGCGCGTTGACGATATCGCGAACCTCGTTCTCCGGCTTGTCCAGCACAAGATGCAGCTTGGATACGATCTGGTCGAGCAGCCGCCATTCGGGATGCTCGGCCTCCAGCGCGTGTATCTTCTTCGGACTCACGGCGACCGTATAGGCTGAAGCGTCGGCGGCGAGCACCTTGCCGTCCCGGTCGTAGATGGTGCCGCGCTCTTGGGGCAGCGGCTTGCTCGTAATCCACGTCTTCCGCGCTTGCTCCGCCCAGAAAGGGCCGTGGGCAACCTGCACCAAATAGATATGAACGATCAAACCGACAAAAAGGAGGGTTAGCAACCCTCCCAGCAACAGCGTACGAATTCGAATTCTTCTGGTCATTGCTCATCACCCTTCGCGCAAGCTTACGGCTTCGCTGTCCCGGACGCCTCGGACTCGCTTCCGTCCGAAGGAGACAAAGTGATCGGCTGCCCTCCTTGAGGCTGCAAGCCTAACTGCAACGCCTTCTCTTGGATATGGTTCGGATCTCTCAGCTTCTCGACTTCCCGCTGCAGCTCCTTCGACTGCTGGACGGTCTCTTCGTATTGGATGCTTGTCAATTGAATCTCGCGATTCAATTGATAGAGGCTCGCATAACGATAGATCACAAGGCTGGACACGGCGACAAGCACCATGACGGTCAGCATATAGAGAAGCTTCTCGCCCACCGGAATCGAGCGGCGGCGCAGCTGCGGAGCTTGCTGCCCGCGTTGTCTTGGAGTCGGTTGAGATGGCTTGCGTTCCTCTTGAAGCGCCAGATTCCCATAGTATTGCATAGCGTAATTGCCCCCCTTGCGAATGCTGTTCATAATCTATCAGATAAAAAGTTGGATTCGGCTTCTCGTTAGTGTCCGGCGGAACCGCCGAGCTTCTCGGCGATGCGCAGCTTGGAGGAGCGCGCCCGGTTGTTCAGCTCCAATTCCTCTTCGGAAGGAAGGATCGGCTTGCGCGGCGTCAGCCGCAGCCTTCCGTCGCCGCCTCCGCAGACGCACACCGGAAAGTCCGGCGGGCAGCGGCAAGTCGCGACTTCCTTCGCGAACGTCTCCTTGCATATTCGGTCTTCGAGCGAATGGAAGGTAATGACCGCGATGCGGCCTCCCGGCTTCACGCAATCGATCGCCTGCTCGAGCGCCTCGCGGAATGCGCCCAGCTCGTCGTTCACGGCGATGCGAATCGCCTGGAATGAACGCTTGGCCGGATGCGGACCCGTTCTTCTTGCCGCGGCGGGGATGCCGGCCTTGATTAACTCGACAAGCTGCCCCGTCGTCTCGATCGGCGCCTTCTCCCTCGCCTGCACGATGTGCCTGGCGATTCTGCGGGCGAACTTCTCCTCGCCGTAATCCCGAAGGATTCGCGCGATGTCCGCTTCCTCCCACTCGTTGACGATCTCCTTCGCCGTCAAGCGCTGGCTCCGATCCATCCGCATGTCCAACTCGGCCTCTTGATGGTAGCTGAAGCCTCGGTCCGCTTCATCCAGCTGCGGGCTGGAGACGCCGAGGTCGAACAGCACGCCGTCAACCTGCGGGACGCCGCCCTCGAGCGGAACCTCGGCTTCCTTCAGCGCCTCGGTCAGGCGCCGGAAGTTGCTCTTGACCAACGTAACGGCTTCGCCATAAGGCTTCAGCTTCTCCCGCGCATGGGCAAGTGCGGTATCGTCCTGATCCAGCCCGATCAGCCGGCCCCGGCCCGGAGCCAGCCTTGACGCGATCGCCTCGCTGTGGCCCGCCCCGCCGAGCGTGCAGTCGACGTAGATGCCGTCTTCTCTCACGCGCAGCCCTTCGACCGCTTCCTTAAGCAGCACGGTAATATGTTGGAACATGATGCAAGCCTCCCGGCAACCTCTCGGGTCGCTTCTGTCTGTCTATGTATGTAACTAGCAATGTGTAAACGACGGTCAGAAATTAAAATCAAAATCGACGAGCTTCTCGGCAATCTCGCCAAAGGACTCTTGCGACTGCAGGTTATAAGACTCCCAGGTTGACCTGTCCCAGATCTCCACACGCGTGGAGACGCCGATGACGACGCATTCCTTCTCGAGCTTGGCGTATTCGCGCAAATGGGCGGGCACGTTTACCCTTCCCTGTTTGTCCCATTCGCATTCCGACGCGCCCGAGAAGAAGAAACGGGTGAAAGCGCGGGCGTCGGACTTCATCATCGGCAGCTGCTTCAGCTTCTGCTCCAGCAGGCTCCATTCTTGGCGCGGATAGACGAACAAGCAGTTGTCCAAGCCGCGGGTGAGGATAAAATCGGCGCCGAGGGCATCGCGAAACTTCGCAGGGATGATGATGCGTCCCTTGTCATCGATCGTGTGCTGAAATTCCCCGAGAAACATTTGCCCCCGTCACCCCCATCATCCACCACTTTCCACCACTTTGAACCACATATGATGAAATATTCGCGTCATAAAATAAAAATCCTGCTCCGAGAGCAGGATTTGTTAAAAAATTATTTTAGCCGATAAAATTATGGCCGAGCAGATTCGACGTCAATCGACCGGCCTCTCCTCTTCCTCCGCCGCGGCTCCAAGGCTGGCCGGCGGTACGGCCGCGGCCGGATCGGACGCCGCCGCATTCAGCTCCTTGCGCCGCGCCGCCGCGCGAATTCGTTGGGCGGCTCGGGCTTTGCGGGTCCACCAGTAGGCGGGAACGCCGATCACCGCAGCGACGAGCAGCACCGGCAGCAGACCGGCCGCGAAGGTCAGCAGCCCTTCTCCGATGCGCCCCAGCAAGCGGGTTGTTCCCACCAGAGCGTCGCCCAGCTTAGCGCCCAGTCCGGCATTCTCCTCTGCCTTCGCCGTCTCTCTCTCGCTAATCTCATAGAGCCGCAAGTTGATCGTGGAATAAGCGACGTTCTGATCCAAGTAGCGCATCCGGCCTTTGATCTTCTCGATCTCCTGCTGCACGCTGCCTAGCGCGTTCGAGAAGGCGACCAGATCGTCCGTACTCGCCGCCTTGTCCATGAAGGCGAGCATCCGCGCCTCTTCGGCCTGCTTGGCCGTGAGCCTTCCTTCCAGATCGACGTATTCTTCGGTCACGTCGCTGCCTTGAATCTGCCGATCGAAGCCTTCGTTCGGAATTGCCTTGAGCAGCGCCAGGAAGGAGCTAAAGTTGGCGGAAGGCACTTTGATGACATAAGTTGAACCGATCTCGTCGCCGTTGTTCGTGTCCGAGAATTGAACGATGAAGCCCTGGCTTTGGAAAATGGCGTTGCTGACCTTCTCTTCCGCTTTGTCGAAGCTCTCTGCCTTCAGAACCACGGTCGCGGAGTATATCATCTTCCGGTTGTACCCCGCGTTAGCGTCTGCGATCGCTCCGATGCCGCTGCCCGTGCCCGCCGCCGTATCCGCACCCTGCGCGGCTGAAGAAGCGCTCGGCGCCGATTCGGCGGAACCGGAAGCGTCTTGAGCCGTTCGGTCTTCGCTGCCGCTCTCGCCGGAGCCTAAAGCGAGGCTCTCGCCGAATCCAGCCGAAGCCGGCTCCGCACCGTCAGCCATCGATGCCGCACTGTCGTCGTTGGAACTGGATGAGCATGCGGCAAGCGCAGCGAGCAGCAGCAGCGCAGCCAGCGAGCCCAACAACCATTTTCCCCATCTGTCTCTGTTCGGAAGCTCCATCGTTGTGTTCCCCCTCTATCTCATTTGGTCCGTTCGCCAAACTAGACGGGGAATGGGTGGCAAAAGTTACATGTTCTGGGTTTGTTCGTCTCTGAGAGCAATATAAAAAACCTCCCGTGTGCCTAGGATCGGCACGGGAGGCATAAACGCAGCAAACTTAGTGGGAGGCCCAGCTGTCCAAGTAAGCCTTCTGTTCGTCGGTCAGCCGGTCGATGGAGATGCCGAGCGACTCCAGCTTCGTGCGCGCCACTTGCTCGTCGAGCTCGTAAGGAACGTTCACGACGCGGTTGCCGATCGAAGCATAGTTGTCGTTCACATACTTCAGCGACAGCGCCTGCAGCGCGAACGTCATGTCCATGATCTCGGCCGGATGCCCGTCGCCGGCGGCCAAGTTCACGAGACGGCCTTCGGCGAGGACATAGATGCGGCGGCCGTCCTTGAGCGCATACTCCTCGATATTGCGGCGAACCGTCCGCTTCGATACAGCCAGCTCGGCCAGCTCGACCAGGTTCACTTCCACATCGAAGTGGCCGGCGTTGGACAGAATCGCGCCATCCTTCATGTTCGCTATATGGCGGCCGCGAATGACGTCCCGATTGCCGGTAACGGTCACGAAGAATTCGCCAACCTTGGACGCTTCGTCCATCGAGAGCACAGTGAAGCCGTCCATATAAGCCTCCACCGCTTTGATCGCGTCGACTTCCGTCACGACGACGTTCGCGCCGAGTCCCTTCGCCCGCATGGCGACGCCTTTGCCGCACCAGCCGTAGCCGTTCACGACGACCGTCTTGCCTGCGACAACCAGATTTGTCGTCCGGTTAATGCCGTCCCATACCGATTGGCCGGTGCCGTAGCGGTTGTCGAACAAATACTTGCAATAAGCATCGTTGACCGCCACCATCGGGAACTTCAGCGAGCCTTCCTTGTCCATCGCCTTCAGACGCAGAATGCCCGTCGTCGTCTCTTCAGCCCCGCCTCTCACATTCGAAATGAGATCCTGGCGCTCGGTATGCAGAATCGTGACGAGGTCTCCCCCGTCGTCGATGATCAGGTCCGGCTTCGTCTCGACGGTCTTCACGAGCAGGTTGTGATATTCTTCGGGAGTCGGATTGTACTTGGCGAATACGGCGATGCCGTCCTCAACCAGCGCCGCGCACACATCGTCCTGCGTCGACAGCGGATTGCTGCCCGTAATGGCTACTTCGGCGCCGCCCGCCTGCACGACTTTGGCCAAATACGCCGTCTTCGCCTCCAGATGAAGCGAGATCGCGACGCGCAGTCCCTTGAACGACTGCTCGCGCTCGAATTGCTCCCGAATCCGGTTCAGCACCGGCATATGGGCCGAAGCCCAGTCAATCTTGAGTCTGCCTTCCGGCGCTAGGGAAGGATCTTTAATTACGCTTTGCAGTGATGTTCTCATAGGGAATACTTCCTCCTCTTGATGTTCGAGTACAGAATACGAGCCAAGCAAATTATTCCGAGACAATACGGTGTCCGCCTGTGACATCGTATGGCGCTTGCTTCCACAGCTCCAGCCAATCCGGGCCGTAACGGTTCAAGAAGTGAATGGCGCCGTAGATGCGCTCCTGCGGCTTGCCCTGCGGCCACAGCGAGAAGCGCATCCGATCCCATTGCCTAAGCCCAGCGTCATGCTTCTTCGCCACCGAATCCTCCGCCCGCTCCTGCAGGTAGGCGATCTGCTGCATGATTCTGTCGCGGTTCGCCTCGCCAAGCTTGGCAAGACCCGATTCGACCTGCGCCACCGTATCCAAGATCGGTGCGTACAGCTCCGCGAACCGCTCGCGGACGGCCGCGAATTTCGCTTCTAGCTGCCACTGGTCCTGCCGCTCCAGCCACTGCGCCTTCAGCTCATCGCCCCGCCGAATAATATCAAGCGGCGACACCTCGTATTTCTCAAGCAGCTTGACGACGCCGGGCTCCAAATAGGTGAACGACTGCCGAGGCACGATAAGCGGCATCTCTATCTCCAATCGGGCGAACGCCGGACCGAGCTGCCCCCAATAGGCGATCTCGGACGGCCCAAGCACGGTCGCCAGCACCGGCAGCGCAAAGTCCTGCATGAGAGGCCTCGTCAGCGCATTATTACTGAGTCGGTCCGGGTTCTCGTCTGCCAGTCGTAGGAGCTCGTCTCGTTCGAAGGAGACCTCGCCCCGGCGGTCGGCGAAGCGGCCGTTCTGCTTGTAGAGCAGCACGCGTCCCGCATCGCCATGAACGAACAGGTTGGCGCAGCCGGGAGCCGATTCGGCTTGAACCGGCCAGCCCAGCGAGCGGACGCGGCTGTCACCTTCCGCGAGCGCCGCTTCCACTTCGTCATTCCGTTCAATCAGTCTGCGGAAGAACGAGCCTTCCAGCCGCCGAAGCGCCGGATCGTCGGCATCGAGCAGCACGAGGCCGTCCGAGCCGAACCAATCCGAGAGCAGGCGCGCGAACGCGATGGTCAGCGTCGGCGCATCGGCCACTTGCTCGCGAAGGCGGTCCAGCAGCGCCGGCTTGAATTCTGAATCGGGCAGCGCGGCCGACAGCTCTTCGACAGCGGCAGCCCATTGCTCCGACGACAGCTCGGTTCGGCTGACCGCATGGCGCGCCCCTTCCGGCCGCTCAATGCGAATCCGCTTCACTTGTCCTTCGATCGATCCGATATGGACATGATTGGCTTCGTCGAAGTCATGATCTTCCCCTGCGATCCAGAACACGGGCACGACCGGACGTCCGAGCAGCTCCTCGGCGTATTTGGCCGTCTGAATGACCGTTAACGCCTTGTAGACGATCAGCAGCGCACCGCCGAACAGCCCGGCTTGTTGACCGCCGACGACGGCGAGCGCTTGATCGCGCTCCAGCGAATCAATGGCGCGAACCGCCGCCTCATGCGTCCCGATGCGCGTTTGATAAGCGCGAAGGACAGATGCGAGTTGGCTGCGGTCAGCCCGGTTAGCTTCGGTCCGGTCGAGCCAATCCGCCCGGCCGAGCCAGTCTTGCGAATTAGAAGGATGGGATCCGAACAAGCCGCATACGGCCGGATCAGCCATCCGATAACGTTCCGCCAGAGACGGAGAAGACAGCCCTTCTAGGGGAGTCAAATTCATCAGGGGGTCCTCCCGACTAATAAATAGCAAGTAACATATCCAAAGTTGATTGTACATGAATAGGTAAGCTTCGGCAAAGAGCAAAGTGAAGCGGTCCTTTGAAGCCTATCGCGATTGCTGCGGCAGACCCCCAAGGAATCTCGCAGCTTATCCTCCAACCTATTCGCCTCGGCGCCCGCAAGTGTTCGCGGATTCGCCCGATTCCAACGCGAAGAGGCCGCTCCCCGGGCGTCCGGCCCGAAGCAGCAGCCTCTTCAGCAGCTTCTCTTGCAATTGTCTTAAGCGTAGTGGCAAGCAGCCCAGTGGCCGTCCTTCACTTCGCGGAAATCAGGCACTTCCTTCGCGCACTTCTCCGTCGCGAACGGGCAGCGCGTGCGGAACGGGCAGCCGCTCGGCGGATGGATCGGACTCGGCAGGTCGCCGGACAGGACGATCCGCTCCTTCTGCGCCTCGATCAACGGATCGGGAATCGGGATCGCGGACAGCAGCGCCTGCGTGTACGGGTGCTTGGGATTGGCGTACAGCTCCGAGCTCTCCGCCAGCTCGATCATCTTGCCGAGATACATGACGGCAACACGGTCGCTGATATGCTTCACCATCGACAGATCGTGCGCGATGAACATATAAGTCAGGCCGAGGCGCTTCTGCAGATCCTGCAGCAGGTTAACGACCTGCGCCTGAATCGAGACGTCGAGCGCCGAGATCGGCTCGTCGCAGACGATGAACTTCGGATTCGCCGCGAGCGCACGGGCGATCCCGACACGCTGCCGCTGGCCGCCGGAGAATTCATGCGGGTAACGCGCAGCGTGCTCGGGCCGGAGGCCGACTAGATCCAACAGCTCTTCCACCTTGCGGCGGCGTTCTTTGGCGCTGCCCGCGATGCCGTGAATGTCGAGCGGCTCGGCGATCACGTCCATGATGTTGAAGCGCGGATTAAGCGATGCGTACGGATCCTGGAAGACCATCGCCATCTCGCGGCGCAGCGTCTTCAGCTCAGAGCCTCTCATCTTGTAGATGTTCCGCCCGTTAAACAGCGTCTCGCCCGAGGTCGGCTCGTACAGGCGCATAATCGTCCGGCCCGCGGTCGACTTGCCGCAGCCGGATTCGCCTACGACGCCTAGCGTCTCGCCCTTGCCGATCGAGAGCGTCAGGTCGTTCACGGCCTTCAGTGTCTCGTTACTGCCAACCGGGAAGAACTTGCTCAGATTTCTCACTTCGAGCAGCTTCTCGCCGGACGCGCCTGCGACCGGTTGGAAAGCAGCCCCCTTCGTCTTCACTGCGGATGCGCTCATGCTTGCACCTCCTTCGCGAGCGGATGGTGCAGCCAGCATTTGGCCGTCTGGCCGTTCTCGCCGACCGGCACCAGCTCCGGATCATGGTTCAGGCACACTTCCATGGCATGCTCGCAGCGTGCGCAGAAGGCGCAGCCGACCGGCGGCGCGAGCAGGTCGGGCGGCGTCCCGTCGATCGGCACGAGCGGTTCGCCCTTCGGCAGATCGAGTCTGGGCATCGACCGCAGCAGCCCGCGGGTATACGGATGCTGGGGCTTCGCGAAGATGTCCCACTTCGTTCCCGTCTCCACCACTTGGCCGCCGTACATGACGATCACCTTGTCGCACATATCGGCTACGACGCCAAGGTCGTGTGTGATGAGAATGATGGAAGTGCCGAACTTCTGCTGCAGATCCTTCATTAATTGCATGATCTGCGCTTGAATCGTCACGTCGAGCGCCGTCGTCGGCTCATCGGCGATGAGCAGCGCCGGATTGCAGGACAGCGCGATGGCGATCATCGCCCGCTGTCTCATGCCGCCGGAGAAATTGTGCGGGTATTGGCCGAAGCGCGCTTCCGGATTCGGAATACCGACAAGCCGCAGCAGCTCCAACGCGCGCTCGCGCGCTTCGCTGCGGTTCATGCCCTGATGCTTGATCAAGCCTTCGGTAATTTGATGGCCGATCGTCATCGTCGGATTCAGCGATGTCATCGGGTCTTGGAAGATCATGCCGATCTCCTTGCCCCGAATCGCCTCCATCTCCGCCTCTGTCGCATCCACCAGATTGCGGCCCATAAATTCGATTGAACCTTGTTTGACGAAGGAAGGAGGACTGGGCAGCAGCCGCATGATGCTCTGAGCGGTTACGCTCTTGCCCGAACCCGATTCGCCTACGATGGCGACCGCTTCGCCCTTCTTCACTTCGAAATTGACGCCTCGTACCGCCTGCACTTCCCCGCCCCGCGCACGGAACGATACGTGCAGGTCGTTCACGCGAAGAATCGTATCCATCTCGTCACCCCCCATGAGAGATTCATCTATTATTTCTTAAGCTTCGGGTCGAACGCGTCGCGAAGACCGTCCCCGAATACGTTAAAGGCAAGCATCGTTAAGCAGAGCAAGGCGGCAGGGAACATCATCTGCCACGGGAACAGCGTCCAGCCGGCGAGCGAGTCGTTAATCATCGTCCCCCAGGAAGCGGCCGGCGATTGAACGCCAAGACCTAGGAAGCTCAGGAACGCCTCCGAGAAGATCGCGGAAGGCACGGTCAACGTCAAGGTGACGATGATCGGTCCAAGCGTATTCGGAATCAGATGCTTGAACAGCATTCGCGCGCCGGAGGCGCCCATCGAACGGGCAGCCAGCACGTACTCTTGATTCTTGAGCTGCTTGATCTGGCCCCGAACGATCCAGCTCATGTTGATCCACCCCGTCACCGACAAGGCGAGAATGATCGTCCACATGCTCGGCTCCATAACGACGAGCAGGAGAATGACGACGAGGAGATACGGAATGGAATACAGAATCTCCGAGACCTTGTTCATCATCTCGTCCGTGCGCCCGCCTGCATAGCCCATAATTCCGCCGTAGATGACGCCGAAGATCAAGTCGATAGCAGCCGCCGCGAGACCGACGACGAGGGAGATGCGAGCGCCCATCCAGAGCCTGGAGAACAAGTCGCGGCCCAGGTTGTCGGTTCCGAACCAATAGTCTGCGGAAGGCGGCTCATTCGTCCGGTCGAGATTGTTCGTGAAGTAATCGTGCGGCGAGATCATTGGCCCGATGATCGCCATTACCCCCAGCAGCACGAGGAAGACGACGCCGGACATCGCCAGCTTGTTCGTGACGAGCCGGCGGAGCACATCGCGCCACATCGGAACGCTGTCCCCGGCGATCGTCTCGCCGGGAGGACGGAACGAGAGCCTCTTGAACATCTCTTTGGTTAACGTTAACGTCCGGCTGTCCTTCATGACGAGGCCCCCTTTCTAGAACGAAGTCCGATTCGAGGATCCACAAGACCGTACAAGAGATCCGTCAGCAAGCGCGCAAGCATAAGAATGACGGCATAGAACAGCGTAATGCCCATAATCAGCGTATAGTCGCGGTTCGACACGCTGTCGACGAAGTATTTGCCAAGCCCGGGAATGCCGAAGATCCGCTCGACGACGACTGAACCGGTCAAGATATTAGCCGTCATCGGGCCGACATAGGTAACAACGGGAAGAATGCCGTTGCGCAGCGCATGCCTTACGATCGTGACGCTGCGCTTCAAGCCCTTCGCCTTCGCGGTCTTGATATACTCCGCGTTCAATACCTCGAGCATGGTCGAACGGGTCAAACGCGCGATATAAGCGATCGGCAATGCGGCCAGCGCCAGGACCGGCAACACGTAATCGAACGGGCCGTTTAGTCCTGCCACTTGGAACCACTGCAGCTTGTAGCCGAAGAGATATTGGGTCATCGACGCCAAGACGAAGTTCGGAATGCTGACGCCGAGAACGGCGATGACCATGGCGATGCCGTCGATCGCCTTGCGATGGTACATAGCGGCCACAACGCCGAGGCCGACGCCGACAATAACCGAGACGATAATCGCGAAGATGCCGAGCCGCAAGCTGTAGCCGAATGAATCCGTAATAATGCTGGATACGGTCTGATATTGGCTCTTCATCGACGTACCGAGGTCGAGATGAATCAGCTTTTTCAAATAAATCAAGTATTGCTCCCAGATCGGCTTGTCCAGGCCGTAGAAAGCCATGAGCTTCGCCTTAACCTCCGGCGGCACCGCCTTCTCGGAAGTGAACGGGTCGCCCGGGATGGCCTTCATCAGGAAGAACGTCGCCGTCGCAAGCACGAACAGAGAGATGATAACGGAGACAAGCTTCCCTCCCCAATATCGAACCACGTCATTTCACTCCTTTCTTCTACTGTACGGAAGCGCGCGTGAAGTCGATCTGGCCTTGATAGTCCATCTCGAGCCCTTGCACGTTCTGCTGGACCATGTAGACACCGGAATAGTAGTACACCGGCAGAATCGCCATGTTGTCCTTGACCAGAATTTGCTCCGCCTGATCCATCAGCTGCATGCGTTGCTGCTGGTCGCTGGAGGCGTAGGCTTGCTTGACGAGCGCATCGTACTGCGGATTCTTGAAGCCCAGATCATTGTTGCCGCTGGTGGACGTATACATGTCGATGAACGTCATCGGATCGTTGTAGTCGGCCGACCATCCGGCCCGGGCGATGTCATAGTTCAAGCTTGTGCGGTTCTGCAGGAACACCTTCCACTCCTGCGTCTGAATCTGAACTTCGATGCCCAGATTCTTGCGCCACATGTCGGCGAGCGCTTCGGCGACCTGCTTGTGACCCGCGCCATCGTTAATCGTCAGCGTGACGGGCGGGAAGCTGGCGAGGCCTTCTTCCTTCAAGCCTTGCGCCAGCAATTGCTTGGCTTGGGCGATATCCTCCGACAGGAGGCCGGTATCCGGATACTGCTCGCGGAACATCTGACCGTCGCCTTGAATGCTCGGCGGCACGAAGCCATATGCCGGCACCTGACCGCCTTTGGTGACCTTATCGACAATCAACTGCCGATCGATCGCCATCGTGAGCGCCTTGCGGATGTTCAAGTTATCGAAGGGTTGCTTCGTCAGGTTGAAGGCATAATAATACGTGCCGGCGGTCGGCTGAATGTGCAGCTCGTCCTTGTTGATCTCCTTCAGCTTCCCGATCTGTTCCGCCGGAATCTCGCCGGTCGGGAAGCCTGCGAAGCTAAGCTGTCCCGTATGGAACATCATCATCTCGGTCGAAGCGTTGTTGACCATATAGAAGTGAACCTTCTTCAGCTTCACTTCACCCTTGGCGTAGTAATTCTCGTTCGGGACGAGATCGATCGCATTGCCGTGCTTCCAAGACGCCATCTTGAATGCGCCGTTCGTGATCATCGTCTCGGCTTTGGAAGCCCAAGCTGGATTGCTCTTCGCCGATTGGTGCACCGGGAAGAGCGTCCAGAAGGACGTAATGCTAAGGAAATACGGCGTCGGATTCTCCAATTCGACCTGAAGCGTATAATCGTCAAGCGCCTTGACGCCGACTTGATTCGGATCGCTGATATGGTCCGGATTGTCCGCGGCCATGTTATAATTTTGGGCGTTCTTAATGTAATACAGCTGGTATGCATACGGCGACGCCGGATTGAGATTCGGATCCAACACCCGCTTCCACGCATACTCGAAATCATGGGCCGTGACCGGGTCGCCATTCGACCACTTCGCGTCATGGCGAAGGTGGAACGTATAGGTCTTCTTGTCCCCAGAGATGTCCCACTTCTCAGCGACGCCAGGAATGGTGTTGCCTTCCGCGTCCTTGCGGGTCAAGCCTTCATACAGGCCGGTAAGCACCACGAACGACACGGAGTCCTGCGCGAGCGCCGGATCAAGCGAAGGCGGGTCTGAAGATAGATTCATATTAAAAATCCCGGGGCCGGACGCGTTCTTCGTTCCGCAGCCGGCGAGGAGGACTCCCGTAACAAGCAGCAGCGCGAGGATCGAAAGCCATGTTTTGCGCATGCGAAAGTAAACCCCTATCTGTGTGGAATGATATCACTGATTATATCGCTCCTGATATTTTTGTACCACAAGTCATTATTTCCTGCTTTCCCACCGGATGCGCCTTCGTGCCATCATCCCATAGACCAGCCACTTTATCCCTGTAAATCATTGCCGCAGGAAATAAAAAACAACCCACATATTCATGTAGGTTGCTTCCGCCGCTTCATCTATATTCGGTTATTCGGATAGCTAAGACAACGGCGTGAACGCCAGCTTGGCTAATTCGATGATCATGAGCAGCACGTACAGAACGGACAAGACGAGGAACGACAGCCTCCAGATAGCACGAATCAGCTTGCGAGCGTTCACCTTGCCCCTGATCCGGTTCTGGGCGTTGCCGATTAAGCCTGCCGTAATCAGCATGAACAGCAGAATGATATAAGGCCCGAAGGAAGTGCCCATCTGATTCAGCTGGCTGGAGACGATGCCGATCAGGAATAGCGTCGTGACGTCCATCGATAGTTGGATCGCGCGCTTCTTGTCTCCGCTTCGCAGCTTCACGGTGAGATATATAATAAGAAACGGAATCATCGGCACTACCGCAAGATACGAGTATGCCTGAACCAAAGCGTTCCACAATCCGGCCATTGCTTCCTCTCCTTATCCGTCCGATATCGACTTCACCATCCGCGTGATCTTGTCATTCCACGGGGCTTGCCGGCCGAGATTGGCCGCCAGGCTGACCACGGCGCCGTTAATCGCGTCTATCTCCGTCTTGCGTCCGGCCAATATGTCTTGCAGCATGGAAGAGTGGTTCGAGGCAGTCCGGGCGCAGACGTGCAGCAATTCGTCCCAATGCGAACCGTCCTTCAGGCCGTATTCGCGCAGGATACCCGCCGTCTCATCGTATAACTGCCGCATCAGGGAGAGCCGCTCAGGCGTCGACGTCAGCTCGCCGTTGCGAATTCGCAGAAGTGCGGTAAGAGGGTTGATGACAGCGTTGATCAACAGTTTCCGAAGCATTCGTTCTGTCATATTATTCGACATGGAAACGGTAAATCCTGCCTGAATCAGCCGACTTTCGATATATTGCATCCGATCGTGATCGGGACTTTTGGCGTATGTCGGGGGTATTGCGGCGAACAAAGGAGCTTGTCCAAGCCAAATTTGCCCTTTGCCGGTGTGCGCCACCTCTGCCGGCCCGCTGCGCCGCGCCGCTTCCGTCGTGACGGCGGCCGCCAGCTCCGCCGAGGGCAAGCCTGCCTGCAGCTTGTCGAAGTGGCCGATTCCATTGCAGAAGGCGACGATCGCATGCTCTTCAGGCAGCATGTGCTTTAGCCTTGCGACGAACGAAGGCGTCAGCGCCGTCTGCTTCATGGCCAGCAGAACAGCTGTGCCGCTTGGCGCCGCCGCTTTCTCCAACGGCACGGCCTTCACGGCAGCCGTCATGGCGGCGTTCACGGTTGTTGCATCTGCCCCTCCCGCGCCGTCTATAACGGTGATTCCATCGCGTTCGATGATCCTGGCCTGATCCTCGGTCCGGGTCCACAGCTCCGCCGGGCATCCTGCCGCATTCAGCTTGCCTGCTAGAAGCAGGCCAAGCGAACCGCCGCCCGCAACGGCTATCTTCGTCTCTCGCATCCGACTCTTCCTCTCTGCCAACAGGGTCCTCTTTACCTTACCATATCGTAACAAAGAAGGCTCCTTCGCTCGCATCGCGAGACGAAAGAGCCTTGGGACCGCAGCCGGATTCCATGATACGGAGCTCTCGGTTGCTATTGCTCAAGTCATTCCTGTTACTCAATCCGCTCCAGATTGCCGTTCGCGTCCATCTTGAACCGGGTCTTCTCTTCCTCCGATTCCTCGGACAGGAAGGCGAGACGCCGCGCACGGTCCATAATGCGGATCAGCGCTTTGTAATCGTCGTTCACGACCCGGTAATCGGTCTGCACCTCGCTGACTTCCTTGTTCAGACGATCGTTCTCTTGCTTCAGCTCCGCCAGAAGCTCTTCCTTGTCTTTCAGCTCTTTCTCTAGCGTGCGGACCTGCCTCGTCAGCTCTTGAACGGTATTCTTCCATTGGCGCAAATACCGGATGACCGCTTCCATCGACAGGCTGTCTGCCGTCACCAACTCGTTCTTCCCATTCTCGGAATCTTCCGCCAGCACCGTGTCGGCGGAGCTTAGCGCGGGAAGCCCTTGCTTCTTCAAATAATTGCGTTTCTGCCTTTGCTGCTTCGCAATATTAATCGCTTCGTCATAGCGTTTGCGGACGCAGCTGTTCCAGCGGAATCCGCAAGCAGCGGATGTGCGCGCGATGCGCTGGCCCACTTCCTCGAACGCGGCCAGCTGGGTGCTGCCCTCGCGGATATGCCGCAAGGTCACCTCCGCCAGAATCATGTCATCGTCCGGACTCCATGCATCTTGTCTTACAGCCGTCATGCGACTGCTCCCTCCTCGTCGAATGCCATCAAGCCGATTGGCCTTTTTATCATTTCTATGCCCATGGTAGAGTTCATAGAATCTATCGGATACTTCTATATATATCCACTTTTCGCGGCGGTATACCTCGGTGGGGGGAGGCGCAGCCGCGAATGAATAAAAAGGCGAAGGAAGCGGAACATTGAGAACATGTCCAAAAAGTTTGCCAAATCGTCACTTCTTCAGGTTTACACTTTACTGGGACCACAGGTATAATATGCTTGTGAATTAGGGGAACGAACAGAGAGGGGGATCTATCATGGCACGTATGTTCCGGGTATTAGGGTTCTTTACGCTGGTCATCGCTCTGATGTCGTTCGCGGGCGATATGTGGGAAATGTCGTTGCTGTTCTTCATTCAGGCGGCCGTATTCTTCTTGTTCGGCTATCTGAAGTTTACGGAACGTACATATCTCTTCATGTTCTGGGGCTATATGATCATCGCATTCCTGGGCTTCACCTATTGGAGCGTCTTCGAGATGGGATTGCCTTTCTAATCCGCCATCCGCACTCGCAATTAAGAGTCCGGTGCCTTCTGGGGCGCCGGACTTTTTTTTATGAAATCGTGTCAGCACGCACGGTGGAAAATGCGCATGGCAAAGCTAGACTACCGCTAGCAGCCCATTGAATAGGGGGGATCTTAGGCTTGC
>NZ_JACJVN010000029.1 GCF_014212015.1 Cohnella lubricantis
CCAACTAGCTAATGCGCCGCAGGCCCATCCGCAAGCCACAGATTGCTCC
This sequence comes from Cohnella lubricantis, assembly GCF_014212015.1. GTDB lineage: Bacteria > Bacillota > Bacilli > Paenibacillales > Paenibacillaceae > Cohnella > Cohnella lubricantis. Next base: position 50 of record NZ_JACJVN010000029.1, read on the forward strand.
GTGTTTCCCAGTTCAGCGATGCCGCCAAACTGCGTATCCGGTCTTAGCATTCGTTTCCGAATGTTATCCCGGTCTTGCAGGCAGGTTGCCTACGTGTTACTCACCCGTCCGCCGCTAACCTCATCAGGAGCAAGCTCCCAATGAGATCCGCTCGACTTGCATGTATTAGGCACGCCGCCAGCGTTCGTCCTGAGCCAGGATCAAACTCTCCATAAAGAGGTGTTTGACTAGCTCATTAAAACCTAGCTTCTTATAAAACAGATTCGCTCATGATTCAGTTTTCAAAGAACAAGCTTCACTTGATTGCCCGCCGTATCAGCGGCAGGAGTTAAAGATTATCACATGCGCCGAAGCGCCGCAACCAACAATGTTTTCCATCTCGCCGTTGCCGGCTTGATCTATTCGGTTGGTTCTCTCCCCCCCGCACTCAATCTCGTTCGCGGCAGGAGTTATAGAATACACCTTATTCCTAGCCCATTCAACCGGGAATAGTTGCCAGATAGAATAAAGCGGCAGAAGCGCATCCTCACGCCTCTTGCCGCTTGTAGTATCAAGCTCTATTCACTAAGAATCCGATCAACATAGGCCCATTGCTCGGCTGTCAGACGAATGCCGGAGGCCTTGGCATTCGCTTCGATCTGCTCCGGCCGGCTCGCTCCGACGATCGCGCTGGACACTTCAGGAAGACGCAGCGTCCAAGCAAGTGCCAATGAAGACAGCGGCAAGCCGAATTCGGACGCAAGACCCTGCAGCCGCTTCGTCTTGGTTAACAGCTCTTCCTTTAACCAAGAACGTACCGTCTCGCTGCCCTCCGACGTCACGGATCGGCTAGCGGGCAAGCGTTCCGTTACAGACGCGTATTTGCCGGTCAGCACGCCTTGCGCGAGCGGTGAATACACAACCTGTCCAATACCATGCTTGCGGGACAGAGGAATGACTTCCGACTCTATGTCTCGGGCAAATATATTATATAGCGGCTGGTTGGCAACGATCGGATGGAACCGTTGTTGCTCCGTGATCGAGACCGCTCGCCATATTTCCGCGGCAGACATGTTGCTGACGCCGGCATATAAGATTTTCCCCTGTCGGGTTAAATCGTCAATCGCTCTAAGCGTCTCCTCCATCGACGTGTCCGGATCCGGGTAGTGGCAGTAATATAAGTCGATATAATCGACCCCGAGACGTCTAAGCGAAGCTTCGCACTGTTCCGTGATATGCTTGCGAGACAACCCTTGGTCGTTCGGCAGCGTCCCCATGGGACCTCTGACCTTCGTAGCCAGCACATACGAGGATCGCGGATACTTCGCCAGCGCCTCGCCGACGATGCGCTCCGCTTCTCCGTGGCTGTAGACGTTGGCCGTATCGAAGAAGTTAATCCCGAGCGAATACGCCTTGTCGATCGTGCGAATCGCTTGATCCTTGCCGACATAACCGCCGTACGTGAGCCAACTGCCGAGGCTGATCTCGCTGACCTTTAATCCGGTATTCCCGAGCTTCCGGTACTGCATATAATCGCCCTCCCCAGGCTACAAGACATCGGACGAACGATGGATACGTTCGCCCGATTGAATGTATGAGGAGAGGCAGCGCAACATTCGTCCTTAACGCTGGCTGCCAGCGGCACCGCCAGATTGCTGCGCGCTCTGCAGAACATAGCTTAAATCCCGAATCAACGTATCCGATTGCGAACGGAGCGAAGCCTTGTTCGATAAGAGTTGGTTAATGCGGTCAATTGCTTGAATGGCTTGCGGATCTTCAACGGTCATCACCACCACTTGATCCGAGCTTTGCTCGTTGAAGGAAGGAATGCCTCTTCTTCCATTGCCATTGCCATTGCCATTGCCATTGCCATTTCCGCCATTATTGGCAGCCTGGTTCATATTCGCGCCGGTTTGCCCGTCCGCGCCGCCAACAATTCGCAGCCAATTCCCCAACTGCAGAATGTGGGAATCCGTGTTGTTCGCGGCATTAGGCGAAGTGTTGAATCCGCCGGCATTGGCTCCGTTAGCCGCGCCGTTATTCCGATTGTTCGCGCCGGTCAGGCTGTTGATGTCGTCCACCGCGTTCTGTCTCATTCTGTTCCCTTGCTGAATGACATTCGCGCGGTTCGCATTCTTCGCATTCACGCCGTTGTTGTTCCCGGCGTTATTGTCGGCGCCGCAGCCTGTCAGCAGCACAGCGGATACTCCGATGCAAGCGAACGCCTGCAGCATCGATCTCAAGCAGCATACACCTCCCGTTGTTTGTGATGGGTAGAATTCGCATGCGCATCGGGAAATAATCAAGTAACTTTTACCTCTAGAGCTTGATTCGAGATAGGCGTGAATGAACCGCCCTGGCCAAGAACATATTACCCGCAAGGCAGCCTTTGCCTGTAACGTTCTATCGCTCGGGGAGGAGTTCCTCATGTCGGCATTCGAATTGGCGAGCCGTTCCGTTATTGCCTTTATGATTCTTTTCGTATGGTGCAGAATATTAGGCAAAAAGCTGATGTCTCAAATGACATTTTTTGATTTTGCCGCTGGCGTGACGATTGGAACGATCACCGGCAGTATTATTTTCACCAACTCCTTGTCTATGTGGAAAGGATTCGCCGCCTTAAGTGTATTCAGCGCCCTCGCTCTTCTATCCGGCCTGCTGGCGATGAGAAGTCTTCGCTTGCGTAAATTGCTCAACGGGGAACCGACCTTGTTGATCAAGAAGGGGCAAATTCTGGAGCAAGGAATGAAGAAAGCGAGAATCACCATGGATGATTTGTTGATGATGCTCCGCAAGAAGAGCGCTTTCTATCCAGATGAGGTAGAGCTTGCTTACTTCGAATCCGACGGAACCCTCTCGGTTCTCAAGAAATCCGATCTATTGCCGGTCACGCCAAAAGATCTTAACCTAACCGTTCCAACCAGAGGTCAATCGCAAACTCTCATTATCGACGGCCGTATCTTACCAAATAGCGTAAATGCGTCGGGCAAAGACATTCAATGGATAAACCAGCAATTGAAAAACCTTGGCGTTGAACGTATGAGCGACGTCGCGCTGGCTCAAATCGATCAGTTAGACAAGCTTTACGTCGACTTGCGGCAAGATTCCGGGATTCAATAAAAAAAGAGCGCCCTCCTCGCGGAAAGCGCTCTTCTTCGTTCGATCAAATCGATCGACGAATCGCATCTTATTTAACAGCTTTCTTCCAGTCAGCTGCGAACTTCTCAATACCTTGCTCCGTCAGCGGGTGCTTCGACAGCTGCTCGATTACGGAGAATGGAACCGTCGCGATGTGCGCGCCGGCCATAGCTACACGGGTAACATGGTCCGGATGGCGAACGGAAGCGGCGATGATCTGGCTGTCCAGGTTGTGCGTGCGGAACAGCTCGGCAATCTTCGCGACGAGCAGAACGCCATCTTCGGAGATGTCGTCCAGGCGGCCCAGGAACGGCGATACATAGGTAGCGCCGGCGCGAGCGGCCAGCAGCGCTTGGTTAACCGTGAAGATCAACGTAACGTTCGTCTTCACGCCTTTCTTGGTCAGGTAGCGGCAAGCTTCCAGACCGGCCAGCGTCATCGGCAGCTTGATCGTGATGTTCTTATCGCCGCCGTTGATCTTGATGAGTTCGTTCGCTTGCGCGATCATCTCTTCAGCCGTAATGGCGTCAGGCGTTACTTCAGCGGATACCGATTCTACTTCCGGCACAGCCTTCAGAATTTCTTCGATGCGGTCTTCGAACTTCACGCCTTCCTTGGCGACGAGCGAAGGGTTCGTCGTAACGCCGGACAGGACACCAATCTTGTATGCTTTCTGAATGTCCGCGAGGTTCGCGGTGTCGATGAAGAATTTCATGAATAATGACCTCCAATTAAATGAATGAATTTAGGTGCAATGAAGCGTTATTTCAACAGCTCTTGAGCGACGCGAACCACGTTGCTTACCGAGAAGCCGAAGTGCTCCATGACCGCGCCTCCAGGGCCCGAAGCGCCGAACGTATCGATGGACACTACCTGGCCGGCGGCTCCAGCGTAACGCTCCCAGCCAAGCGAGATGCCGGCTTCGATCGTGATCCGCTTCGTTACGGCGTTAGGCAGAACGCTCTGCTTGTATGCTTCCGGCTGGCGATCGAACAGCTCGCGGCTTGGCATCGCGACGACGCGCACCGAAGCGCCTTGCTTCTCGATCTCGGCCTTGGCGTTCATGGCGAGCGATACTTCCGAGCCGGTCGCGATGAGGATCAAGTCCGGGCTGCCATTCGTCTCTTCCAAGATATAACCGCCGCGGGAGACATGGTCGACATTCGCCTTCGTCGCTTCGTAGATCGGCAGGTTCTGGCGGCTCAGTATGAGAGCGACCGGACCTGCCTTCTGCGTGAGCGCATAGGCCCAAGCGCTGGCCGTCTCGTTGGCGTCGGACGGACGAATGACCGTCAGCCCCGGAATCGTGCGCAGCGCGGCCAAGTGCTCGACCGGCTCATGCGTCGGGCCGTCTTCGCCGACGGCGATGGAATCATGCGTGAATACGTAGATAACAGGCAGCTTCTGCAGCGCCGCCAGACGGATCGACGGACGCAGGTAGTCGCTGAATACGAAGAACGTGCTGACGAACGGATTCACGCCGCCATGCAGCGCCATGCCGTTGCCGGCTGCGCCCATCGCGTGCTCCCGAACGCCGAAGTAGACGTTGCGGCCGGCGTACGACTCAACCGCGAAGGTCTGCTCGCCGCGCATATCCGTCATCGTCGAATGAGACAGATCCGCGCTTCCGCCGAAGAGGCTAGGAACCATTTTAACATAGTGATTAATCGCTTCGCCACTTGCGACGCGGGTCGACACGGCCTTGGACGCATCGAACGTCAGCAGGTCCGTATTCGCGATCTTCACGTTGCCGTTGATCGCATCTGCGAGTTCTTGGCCTTGCGCCGGGAACTTCGCTTGGTAAGCGGCGAACAGCTTCTTCCAAGCTTCTTCCTTGGATGCTCCCTGCTGCTTGAGCTGATCGAAGTGCGCGCGAACCTCCGCCGGTACGGTGAACTCTTCTTCGTAGTTCCAGCCGTAATTCGCTTTGGTTGCGACCGCTTCTTCCTTGCCCAGCGGATTGCCGTGCACCTTGTTCGTGCCGGCCGCCTTGCTGCCATAACCGATAACCGTGCGGACTTCGATGATTGTCGGCTGTTCGGTGTTCTTCTTCGCTTCTGCGATCGCCTTAGAGATCGCCGCCACATCGTTGCCGTCTTCGACGCGCAGATATTGCCACTTCGCGGATTCCGCGCGCTTGCGCACGTCCTCGCTGAAGCTCAGGCTCAGCTCGCCGTCAAGCGAGATGTCATTCGAATCGTAGAGCACGACCAGCTTGCCGAGCTTCATGTGCCCAGCCATGGACATAGCCTCGTAAGAGATGCCTTCGCTCAAGCAGCCGTCGCCGACTAGCGCGTATGTGTGGTGGTCAACGACCGGGAAGCCCTCTTGGTTGAACTTCGCCGCGAGGTGCGCTTCCGCCATCGCCATGCCAACTGCCATGGCTATGCCTTGGCCGAGCGGCCCTGTCGTCGCGTCGACACCGTCCGTGTGGCCGAATTCCGGGTGGCCTGGCGTCTTGCTGTTCAGCTTGCGGAATTGCTTCAGGTCTTCGATCGATACGTTATAGCCCGTCAGGTGCAGCAAGCTGTACAACAGCATGGAACCGTGTCCGGCCGACAGCACGAAGCGGTCGCGGTTGAACCACTTGGCGTTGCCCGGATTGTAGTTCATGTGCTGAGCCCAGAGCGTGTAAGCCATCGGAGCCGCGCCCATAGGCAGGCCCGGGTGGCCGGAATTCGCGGCGTTGATGGCATCGATCGACAGCGTGCGGATCGTGTCAATCGAGAGTTGATCAATGGTTTGCGTGGTAGGCATACAATTCTCCTTCGTTCTCCATAGATTTGGTATTGGATTCGGACGGCGGAGCGGACTTGCCGTCCAGGCCGGCTGACGATTGGGCGTCCAGATTGTCGCCGGACCACCAGCGGTAGCCGTCGCGCGCGAGCAGCTCGTCGGCCGCGGCCGGCCCATAAGAGCCGGCTTCATACGGATAGAGCGGCACCAGGTTCTCCTCGAATGCGTCGAGCACCGGCTGCACCCACTGCCAGGACATCTCGACCTCGTCCCAATGCGCGAAGAACGTCGAGTCTCCCCTTAATGCGTCATAGATGAGATTCTCGTACGCTTCCGGCGCGTCCGCTTCGTTCGGCTGCAGCTCGATCTGGATCGGCTTGAACCGGCCGTCGCGGCCCGGCTCCTTCGCGTTGATCTGCAGCTTGAAGCCTTCGTTTGGACCGATCTCGATGACGAGCAGGTTCGGCGACGTGCCGTCCTCGTTGGCCGCCAATGCCTGCTTGACAGGCTCTTTGAACTCAACGACGATGCGCGTCGACTTCTCCTTCATTCGCTTGCCCGTCCGGATGTAGAACGGCACGCCGCGCCACAGGTTGTTGTCGATCATCAGCTTAGCGGCGATGAACGTATCGTTCTGCGAGCCCGGCATGACGCCCGGCTCGGACGTGTAGCCGGGAACCGGCTTGCCGCCGATCGCGCCAGCCGCATATTGCCCGCGGACAACGCTCGCGTGAACGTCTTCCTTCTGCACCAGCTCGAGAGCTTCCATGATGCCCTTCTTCTTGAAGCGGACCGTCTCGGCTGAGCTGTCATGCGGGACATGAATCGCCGTCATCATGAGCAGCTGCAGCATATGGTTCTGGAACATGTCGCGCACGGCGCCTACGTGATCGTAGTAGCCCGCGCGCTCCTCGACGCCGACGGTCTCGCTCGCCGTAATCTGCACGTTCGCGATGTATCGGTTATCCCACAGCGCTTGAATGACTGGATTGCCCTGCTGCAGCGATTCAAGCCGCTGCACCATCGGCTTGCCGAGATAGTGGTCGATTCGGAAGATCTCTTCTTCCGTGAACGACTTGCTCAGCTTCTTGTTCAGCTCGCGCGCCGAACGCAGATCGTGGCCGAACGGCTTCTCGATCACGAGCCGCTTCCAGCCGTTCGCGGAGCCAAGTCCGCTCTTCTGAATATTGGCGGCGATCGGTTCGAAGTACTCTGGACCGACTGACAGATAGAACAGTCGGTTCGGCGGCATGCGAAGCTCCTCTTCCCGCTTCTCGACGAGCGAGAGCAGTCTCTGGTAATCTTCCTCGCGTCCGATATCGAGGACCGAGTAGCGGAACGCGTCCAGGAACGATTGAAGCTTGCCGGCATCCTGCGCCTTCCGCCTGGAGAATTCTTCAAGCGACTGTGCCACAGCGTCCTTGAATCGACCATCGGACCAGTCTCTTCTGCCGAGTCCAATCAGCGAGAAAGGTTCTGGCAGCTTGCCTTCAACGTACAAATTGTACAGGGCAGGGTAGATCTTCCGTTTGGCCAAATCGCCCGTCGCCCCGAATAATACGATCGTGGTCGGCTCCATCTCTTCTCCAACTCCCTTCTATGCTCGTATGGAACCTGCGCATAAGCGCAATATGCTGGTTTCTCTCTTGTAATTTAACTATAATACGTTTAGGAGCTATACAAGTAATTAATATATTTCACAGGAGATATAAATCTCATCTATGACCAATAATTACGAACTGTACAAAGTGTTCTATTGGGCCGCGAAGACGGGCAGCTTGTCCCAAGCCGCCAAAGCGCTGTACCTGACGCAGCCGAGTGTCAGCCACGCCATCAAGCAGCTGGAGGATCGGCTTGGCCTCACGCTGTTCTATCGCACCTCCAAAGGCGTCGCACTGACGCAAGAAGGCGCGGTTCTCTACTCTTACATCGAGCAATCGCAAATTCTGATTACGCTCGCTGAAGAGAAGATGACCGCGCTGAAGAACTTGGACAGCGGCGAGCTGCGAATTGGCGGCAGCGACTCGCTGTTCAAGCATTATTTGCTTCCGTATCTGGAGCAGTTCCATGAACGGTATCCCGGCGTCAAGCTGCACTTGAATCACGGGACGACACCGGAGATCATCACGTTCCTGAAGGAAGGCCGCATCGACTTAGGCGTTATTCGCATGCCGATTGTCGACGCTCAGTTGCAAGTGCGCGAGAGCTTCCAACTGCAGGACTGCTTCGTGGCGGGGTCTCGGTATGGCGAGCTGAAGGGTAAAGTGCTGTCGTTGGCTGAACTGCTTCAATATCCGATCATTCTCTTCTCCCGGAACAGCCGGGCACGGATGGGGATAACAGAGCTGTTCCAGAGCTACGGGCATTCGATCAAGCCGGAGATTGAAGTGGGCAGCGTTGATCTGCTGACGGAGTTCGCGAAGCGGGGGTTGGGCATCTCTTACGTGACCAGGCAGTTCGTATCGAAGGAGCTGGAGGAAGGATCTCTATTCGAGATTCAATTGGATGTCACCCTTCCCCCGGCCCATGTGGGGATTCTAACGATGAAGAATATGCCGTTGTCAACAGCAGCACGGGGGTTCATGGAACTGATCCGTTAATCGTCGCCATATCATTCCTTGCCCGCGATCGACCGGTAGGTCTCCCCGTTGGCAATAACGAAGAGCCGTGCCTCCTTCGGAATCGGGGTATCCAGCTTGCGGTTGATGCTCATGTCGCCGCGGTCGGAGATCAGCGTCGCGCCCTTTCGGATAAGTTCCTGGAATGCGTCGCCGTACGTCCGCCAGCCCGGCAGTACCGGCACTTCGTAAATATCATCGCCCCGCTGCCTGCTGAGAAGTTGATTTATAATCTCCGAATTGCCTTCCTGCAGCGCCGCCCGCACGGCGAGCCGCGATATCGCGTCATACGACAGCACGAAGTCGTTGACGTTGATGTAGCGGAAGTTCTGAATATTCCGCTCCTGCATAATCTCCACCGTCGTATGGACGTCCGGCGCGATCCGCTCGATACTCGACGCGATGAGCAGCGACTTGCCGTCGGCCAGCGCCGCTTCCTCGATGCGCGAATCCGCGAACAGAATCGCCGAACGCGCTCCCTTCAGATTGGCCTTCTCAAGAGTCTCTTCCGATGCCGGATCGCCGCTAATGAAATGGACATTATTGTTGCGCGCGAGCGGATGGCGGTCGATCTCGTCAAGGATGACGATCTCCGCATCTGCGTTGGTGGCAAGTATCTCTTCGACGGCATAGTGCGCTTTCTTGCTCCAATTGATAATGATAATATGACCTTTCCCTTGGTAGCTCAATTGTCCGGCCTCCCGTTGTCGATGGATGGATGCGACGGAATCGATCACCTTGCCGATCAGCAGGCTGAGCAGTCCGACTCCGAAGATATACAGAAAGATCGTCAGCGCTTTGCCGAGGTAAGTCTTCATGTAATAGTCGCCGTAGCCGACCGTCGACATCGTCGTCAGCACCCAGTACAAGGCGTTGAACCAGTGGGCGAACGTATCCGGCTCCAGCGCGTAGGCGATGGAAGCGCAGGCCAGGATGAAGAACAGCGCCGTCATCGCGATCGACGTGTTCTTGAATTGCATCGTCTTCAGCAGCAATCGAAGAATCAATGGCATGTCGAGCTCTCATCCGTTCTGTAAGAATAGTCTATCAATCTTCCATTGTTTCCAGTAAACGATATCGGGAAGAACGTTGTCAATCCGCTGGTTCGTTACATCCACGCCTCGGCTTTGATGCGGTCTCGTTCAGACAGAATTAATATTTTTAAACTTTCTGTGCCGAATGCGCCATTCGTGAAGGCGTTCGCCTCTGGCTTGTAACCGATCGAGAACGAAGTGCCGTCTTGCAAGTGTACGCGAAGGCTGATGCCATATTCGGGTTTGGTTTGCTTGTTAATCTCATCGAAGCCGACATATTGCAGCGGAAGCAGCTCACGCACGAATTGCTCGGCTGCATCTGCGCCGAGATAACCGATGATACTTCCGTCGTTGCCGCTCACCAAGCTTACGTTGGCGACCTTCCCCTCGATGTCGAGCAGCTCACCCATCGTCTGCGCATGCGGATTATGGTCGACTTGATAAATCTGCTGATTCGCGATCACGCGAAACTCCGGTCTATAGTCCTTCAAGGCAAAGACGGGCGTTCCAACCGCCAAGTAGGCGGCGTCCCCGTTCCTCGCTTGATGATATGAGCAAGGGTGATCGTCCATCGTATATTTCACTTGACCGGCCTTGTCGCCAATCTGATCATCCGGCACCGGTTCAGCGCCTTCGATGCGATCATAATGAATATCATTCAGAATTAGAAAATCGACCCATTCGTTCACGACGCCGCACGTTCCGGTCCACTCTGCCAGCTTGCCGCTCAACTGACAGCCCGGTAAAATCGCTAGAAGCATCGGAATCAGCAGCCAGATCGCTGCCCGTCTGCGAACCATTCCGTTCATCGCACATCACCTCTTGCTTATTTGACGCGCCCTGCCTTTGAATGGTTGCCACTTCTGAAGAGGCCGCCATTCAGCCGCGTTCGGGCCATCGCCTCGCGGTTGCCTCCCAACAAGGCACTTATTGTGCCTTGTTCGCGCCATCGCCTCGCGGCTGCTCCCAACAAGGCACTTATTGTGCCTTGTTCGCGCCATCGCCTCGCGGCTGCCTCCCAACAAGGCACTTATTGTGCCTTGTTCGCGCCATCGCCCC
>NZ_JACJVN010000003.1 GCF_014212015.1 Cohnella lubricantis
TTATTCAGCAAGCCCTAATTAATATAAGAGCAGTGTATCACGATGGGATAAAAGTCAAATCCCTTCTTAGGAACCAACTTCAATGTAATTTCCGGGTACGAACTTTAATGTAATCGCGTGTTGAGTGATCGATTTTGAGAAACCAACAATAATGTAACTTTAAAATGAGGTCAAAAATCCCAAAATGCTTGATATTACAGTCTTTTTCAGGAACCAACTTTAATGTCACTGAACAAGACGAGCGTGGTGGAGGAGCAGGCCGGGCGCCGCAGCGGGCATTCTGCTGCTAGGGGCTGTGCTCGCGGGAGCCCTCTACTTGCGGGAGCATGACGTCTTCGCCGACCGGTCGATCGAGACGGAACGGCAGGCGGACGGCACGCGGCTGAAGTTCAAGACGGCGGGCGAGAACCTGGCCATTTTCCAAGAAGGCAAGTGGCAGCCCTTCTTCGCCCAAGGGGTGAACCTCGGGGCGACGGTGCCGGGGCATTACCCCGGGGAGCTCCCGATCGAACGCGCTGACTACATGCGTTGGTTCGAGCAGATCCGGGAGATGGGCGCGAACGTCATTCGCGTCTACACCCGGCACCAGCCGGTCTTCTATGACGCACTGGTGAATTACAACCGGAAGCATGCGGATGATCCGCTCTACTTCATCCAAGGCATCTGGTCGCCGGAGGAGCAGTTGATTGAGAAGCAGGATGCGTATGACCCGGAGATTGAAGCAACCTTCCGCCAGGAGATCGAGAATGATGTCCGCGCCGTGTACGGCGATCTGGAGATGCCGGCGGCGCCGGGACAGGCTTCCGGCGACTACAAGGCGAACGCAGGACCTTACCTGCTCGGCTGGAGCATCGGCACCGAGTGGGATCCGGTGATGGTGGCCAATACGAACAAGCGCCATCCGGACAAAGCGAGCTACGTCGGCCCGTTCTTCGCGACGACGGCTAAGGCGTCGCCGTTCGAGGCGTGGCTGGCCGAGATGACCGACTTCGCGGCGAAGACGGAGCAGCCGTACGGCTGGCGCCATCCGATGAGCTTCACGAACTGGGTGACGACCGACGTGCTGTCGCATCCGAAGGAACCGCTGTTCACCGAAGACATGGTCAGCGTGGACGCGACGCATCTGAAGCCGGTGCAGTGGAACGCTGGCTACTTCGCCTCCTATCACGTGTATCCGTATTATCCGGACTTCTTCCGGCTCGACGATCCGGGCGGACGTACGGACCCGTACGCCTCCTATCTGAATAAGCTGAAGGCGTACCACCAAGACATGCCGATCATGGTCACGGAGTACGGCGTGCCGTCTTCGGTCGGCGTCTCTCATGTTGCGCCGCTCGGACGTTCGCAGGGCGGACGCAACGAGACGGAACAGGGCAAGGTGGACGCGGAGCTGACGCAGATCATTCATGATGCCGGTTATGCGGGCGCCGTGCTGTTCATGTGGCAGGACGAATGGTTCAAGAAGACTTGGAACACGATGCCGATGGAGCTGCCCGAGGATCGAAGGGCCTACTGGCTCAACGTGCTGACGAACGAGAAGCAATTCGGCCTGCTCGGCATGTACGGCGGGCTGGAGGACAAGCTCGTCATCGACGGCGAAGACGGCGATTGGCGGAAGCTGAAGGAGCCGCAGAAGGCGGAGCTGTTCTCGGACGTGCCCGGCATCGAGAGTATCGAGGCGGCGCATGACGAAGCGTACGTGTACCTGTCCATCCGTTTGGATCATCCGTTCGATCCGGCGAAGGAGAAGCTCGAGCTTGGAGCGGACACGCTTCCGGGCGGCAACCGGCACGGTGACGAGCTGCCGGGCAAGACGCTGGACGAGGGGCTCGAGACGCTGATCACGATCGGCGAAGACGAAGAGACGGGCGTGAAGATCGCCGCGAATTACGATATGGAGAAAAGGCTCTACGGCTACGTCTACGGCATGATCGACATGACGGCGAAGGAATTGAAGGACGACTCCGGGCTGTTCAACGATTGGCATCTGCCAGTCAGCTTGAAGATGGAGCCGCCGGATACGAAGACCGCCCATCCGTACGAGCATGCCGACGTCGGGAAGCTGAGGCGCGGCACCGACAACCCGGCCAGCGCCGCTTACGATTCGTTCGCGATGTGGCAATACAAGGACGGCTTCGTCGAGGTTCGCATCCCGTGGATGCTGCTCGGCCTCGCCGATCCGAGCTCGCTGCAGGCGGTCAGCTATGAGATGCCGGAGGAGGCGTTCTCGACGGAGCGGATCGAGGGCATTCGCTTCGTGCCTTGGATCGTGGACGAGGAGACGAACCGGGTGATCGGGCTGGAGGCGGGAGCCGGCTCGGAGGATACGACGAGTCCGGAACCGGCGGAACCGACGGGATTGGTGGAATCAGCGGAATCGCCTGGAGTTGGCCCGACTGAATCGTCGGAAGCCTACCCCGTGACGCAGATTCCAAAGTATACATGGGAGGGCTGGGACGCCGTGCATTATATGGAGCGGTTGAAGCCTAGCTACAACGCGATGAAGGAAGTCTATGAAGCTATCGGCCAACGGCCGAAGACGGGAGGGTGACAGATCGTGGATATGCATATGCGGATGGCTTCGATATTCATTGCGGTGCTCTCCGGCGTTATCGCCGTCGGACTCGCAGCGCTATATACGCTCAAGCTGCGCGATATTCGACGCCGCCGGACAGCGGGTGTTTATACGGCCAAGCACGAGGATTGGATCACCTACGTTCTGGCCAATCTGGACGGCGAGGAACCGCTCTATCCGCCGCCGGGCCGGTTGAATCAAGAGGAACGCCGAGTCGTGCAGGAACGGCTGATCGGCTGGATCGAGCAGTTCCGCGGCGAGCAGCAGCGTAAGCTGATCGCGCTGTGCGAAGAGATGGGGCTGGTGAAGCGCCATCTTCAGCGGCTGGACAGCCCGTTCGAATGGGTGAGGCTCGACGCCGCTTATTATCTGGGCTGCATGCGAAGCCACGGAGCGGTGCCGGGCATGATGAAGCTGCTCGCTTCGATGCGGTTCAGCCCGATGGTATTCATCGTCGGGCGGGCGATCGCCAAGTGCGCGCGCCACACGGATGAGCTGCGGGACATGGTGCATGTCCTGCTCGCCCATAAGAAGGAGGCGCATCCGCTTATTGCCGACATTCTGGCCGAGTCGGAGATCGATATTGCGGCGATGCTGGAGACATTCCTGCGCAGCGGAGACGAAGAGCGCGTTCGCCTTGCGCTTGCCGCGATGAGGAAGCATTCGCTTGCCGGAAGCGGAGATACGCTGTACAAGCTGACCGCATCGGAGCAGGCGGACATCCGGCTCAAGGCGTCCAAGCTGCTGGCGAAGGACGCCGTCTCCTTCTCGGAGGGCCGGGCGCGCAAGCTGCTGATTCACCCGGACGGCGAAGTGCGAGCTTTGGCGGCGCAAGCGATCGGCAAGCTCGGCCTGCGGTCCTGCTTGGAGCAGCTGCGGCTCACGATGGCCGATCCCGAGTGGAAGGTTCGTTTCTATTCTGCTCGCAGCATGGCGATGCTCGGCGAAGAGGGCTTCGCCGAGCTGTGCGAAGCGGCCAAGACGGACACGGAAGCGGGAGCGGAGGAAGCGCGCGACGTCATCCGCGAGGAGATGAGAAGGCGCGAATCGGCATCGCGGGAGACCGGATGGGTCGCCGTAAGGGGCCGGAGTCAGCCCGCCTACGAATATGTGCCGCTCACTCAGGATGATCAGGTCCATGCGTGACCCTTCCCGGACAATCCTCGCGAGGCCTAGTTCCTTCGCCGCCGCGAGGCGGCAAGGAGCCGGCAAACGGGAGAGAACGGAGGTTGAACGATGAGAGCATTGCTGCTCGGCTACGGAACGGTCGCCATCTATTACGTCATGGCGGTTACGTTGATTTATTTTATGATTTTGTTTTTCTCCTACAAAGGCGTGTATTCCATGATCAAAGGGGCGGTCTACTCCCGGTTCCAATCGCTGTCGGGCTCGGAGTCGGCGCCGCCCGTATCGCTGCTCGTTCCCGCTTATAACGAGGAACTTACCATTATCGAGAACGTGAAGTCGCTGCTCACGCTGAATTATCATACCTACGAGGTTATCGTCATTAACGACGGCTCGAAGGACAATACGCTGCAGGTGCTCATCGACGCGTTCCAGTTGGAGCCGAAGGAGGATGAGAAGGGGCATCAGGCGATCGAGTGCACGCCTATCCGGCAGGTGTACTACAATCCGGCTTATCCGACGCTCTACGTCATCGACAAGCCGAACGGCGGCAAAGCCGACTCGCTCAACGCGGGTATTAACCTGTCGCACTATCCGCTCATCTCCTCGATCGACGCGGACTCCTTGCTGGAGAAGGATGCGCTCATCCGTATGGCGCGGGTGTACATGGAGAATCCGGCGGAGACGGTCGCGATCGGCGGCAACGTCCGCATCGCCAACGGCTGCTCGATCCGCGACGGCGTCGTGACGGACGTGCGGCTGCCGAAGAAGCTGTGGCCGATGTTCCAAACGCTGGAATACATGAAGGCATTCCTCGGCGGACGGATCGGCTGGAGCCACATCAACGGACTCATTATCGTATCCGGCGCGTTCGGCATGTTCCGCAAATCGAATGTCGTCGAGGTCGGCGGCTACCGGGACGGCTATCCCGGCGAGGACATGAACATTATTATCAAGCTTCACCGGCACATGCTGGAGAACAAGCTGCCCTACCGGGTCGCCTACTGTCCGGACGCCGTATGCTGGACGCAGGCGCCGGACACGTATCGCATTCTGAGCAGCCAGCGGAAGCGGTGGGGGCGCGGCAACCTGAAGAACATGTGGGAGAACCGCGACCTGCTGCTGCGTCCCAAATACAAGGTGTTCGGCATGTTGACCGTGCCTTACAACATTATTTTCGAGACGCTGAATCCGTACTTCAAGCTGACCGGCCTTCTCGCCTTGATCGGCTATGTCGCGATGGACATGACGAACTGGAAGGTGCTGCTGGTCTTCGCGCTGATCAACTTCCTGAACGGGTACGTGCTGGCCGTCGGTTCGCTCGTGCTCGAGGAGCTGGCGTTCCAACGGTATACGCGAATGAGGGATCTGGTGCGCATGACGTGGTACTCCGCGCTGATGTTCCTCGGCTACTACCAATTGGGTGTCCTGTGGAGACTTCAGGGACACATCGAATTTCTGCGCAAGAACAATACGTGGGGCGTTATGACGCGACAGAGCTGGAATCAGGATGCGCCTGCCGTGAATAATACGCCGCCTGTGGCGACGGGAGGGAAGATCGCATGAGCAATCGGAATCGGGACAAAGGAAAGCGGCTGAACGAGCTGATGTACGAGAAGGTGGTGGAACGTTACTGGTCGGCCGGAGATTCGAGGGTAGAGGGCGAGCCGTGCGGCATGGTGCTCGTTCGCTGCCGGCGGTCGTTCGACGAGGCGATACGGGAGGTGCGGGCTCGTCTGGAGACGGAGCTCGGCGGCCCGGTCGAGACGATCTTGGACCCGGGCGGGGAGCAGGCCGTCTTCTTGCCGTTCGGGGTGCCGCGGAGCCGGACGCATTACTTGGCGCTGCTCGCCAAGCAGACGCTGTCCGCCTATGCGGCAGGGGAGTTCGCCGTGATGCTGGCCGAGGCCGGAGAACAGCCGGAGCGCAATCCTCGGGTATTCGAGAAGATGGCGGATCTGTTCGCGCACCTACCGGACGAGCCCGAGGTGGCGTTCTTCCAAGAGGAACGGGGGCGGCATGGGGAGTCGCATTCGGTGCTGCTCGTCGACGGGGACGAGGAGATGCGCCGGTATTTGCAGATGCGGTTCCGGATGAAAGGCTACCGCGTGCTCGCCGCCGAGGACGGCACGCAAGGGCTGGACTTGTTCCGCCAGGAGAAGCCGGACGTCGTCGTGACGGATTTGAATTTGACCGGCATGGACGGCTTCCACCTGCTGACGAGGCTGCAGCGCGAGGACCCGGACGCGCGCATCGTCGTCTTCACCGACAATCGGGTGGAGTCTTCGATCAGCAAATGCTTTAAGCTGGGCGTGGCCGACTACATCACGCGGCCGTTCTCGCCCGTCGAGCTGGAGGCGCGCATCGAGCGCCTGCTGCAATAGGCGGGCGAGCGCTGGCTCGCGGCGGCGGCTTGCAGGGCGCGAACCGCGCCCGCGGGTAGCTGTAAGCGGTCCGAGCCGGGTTACAGGGCGCGAACCGCGCCCGCGGGTCGCTGAAAGCGGTCCGAGCCGGCTTGCAGGGCGCGAACCGCGCCTGCGGGTCGCTGTAAGCGGTCCGAGCCGGCTTACAGGGCGCGAATCGCACCCGCGGGTAGCTGTAAGCGGTCCGAGCCGGTTACAGGGCGCGAACCGCGCCCGCGGGTCGCTGTAAGCGGTCCGAGCCGGGTTACAAGGCTCGAACCGCGCCCGCGGGTCGCTGTAAGCGGTCCGAGCCGGGTTACAAGGCTCGAACCGCGCCCGCGGGTCGCTGTAAGCGGTCCGAGCCGGGTTACAGGGCGCGAACCGTGCCCGCGGGTCGCTGTAAGCGGTCCGAGCCGGCTTGCAGGGCGCGAACCGCGCCCGCGGGTCGCTGTAAGCGGTCCGAGCCGGCTACGACGCGCGGGGCCAAGCAACCTTTTCACACATAAAGGAGGAATTCATAGTGAACATCCATTACATGCGGCTGTACCGCGCTATTGAGAACAAGCAGGCGAAGCTGGGCGTCGTCGGGCTCGGCTATGTCGGGCTGCCGCTGGCGGTCGAGATGGTGAAGCAGGGCTTCGAGGTATGCGGCATCGACCTGGACGAGCGCAAGGTCGAGATGCTCCGCAAGGGGGAGTCGTACGTGCAGGACGTCTCCGAGGAGAAGCTGGCTGAGGCGCTGGCGAGCGGCCGCTTCAAGCCGACGACGGATTACGCCGCGTTAGCCGAGCTTGACGCCGTCTCCATCTGCGTGCCGACGCCGCTGAGCGCGAATCAGGATCCGGACACCTCCTATATCGTGTATGTGGTGGATCAAATCAAGCTTCACATGCGCAAAGGGCTGCTCATCGTGCTGGAGAGCACCACGTATCCCGGCACGACGGAGGAGCTGATCGAGGCAGAGCTGGCGAAGCTGGGGCTGACGGCCGGACGGGACTACTTCCTCTGCTTCTCGCCTGAGAGAGTCGACCCGTCCAACGGCAATTACGCGACGTTCAACACGCCGAAGGTGCTCGGCGGCACAACGCCGGAATGCAACGTGCTCGGTTGCCTGCTCTATGAGAATATCGTGGAGAGAGTCGTTCCCGTCTCGTCGCCGAAGGTGGCGGAGATGTCCAAGCTGCTCGAGAATACGTTTCGAAGCGTGAACATTGCCTTCATCAACGAGATGGCGATGATGTGCGAGCGGATGGGCATCGACATCTGGGAGGTGATCCAGGCGGCAAGCACGAAGCCGTTCGGCTTCATGCCTTTCTACCCCGGGCCGGGGATCGGCGGACACTGCATACCGCTGGACCCGATGTACCTGTCGTGGAAGGCGAAGGGCTATCGCTTCTACAGCAGCTTCATCGAGCTGGCGCAATCGGTGAAATCGAATATGCCGTACTATGTGGTGAACAAGACGACGAATATACTGAACGAGTACTCGAAGTCGCTGCGCAGCTCACGCATACTCGTGCTCGGCATGGCCTACAAGCCGAACGTGGACGATCTGCGCGAATCGCCGGGACTGGAGGTGTACGAGCTGTTCCGCGAAGGAGGCGCCGCCGTTGATTACTACGACCCGCTGGCCAAGTCTTTCCGCGATCAGAAGGGCGTCGTCGTGGAATCGTTGGCGTATCAGCTGGAGCAGTTCCGCACGTACGATTGCTTCGTGCTTATTACGGATCACGACGCGTTCAATTACGGCGAACTGGCAGGGCTCGGCGTGCCGATCGTGGACACGCGCAATGCGATGAAGGCGTTCGACCTGCCGCACATCTACAAGCTTGGCGCGCCGGTGGAGCGTAACTTCGAGCCCGTCCGGACGTCGGCCGGCTGACGGCAACAGGGCAGCCGGCGTGCCGGAGTTAGTCTCAGAACCGGCTAACTCTCCGCCCGCAGCGCCGATGCCGGAATTAGTCTCCAATCCGACTAACTGGCCCGATCTGGCCCGACCGCCCGACCGCTGTGCCTGCGCTCGCCCGCCAGTTGCACCAGCCATCTGCACCAGCCAGCTGCGCTAGCTCTAGCCTTGCTGCTCCAGGCGCATCCAGGCAGCGAGATCGTGTACGGCGATGCCGGCGAACCCGGCGTTGCCCGCGAACTCGCGCTGGATGAGCTCCGCGGCTCGCCGCAGGCGCTCCGGGCTCGTGCCGTAGAACGTCAGCGCGGCCTCTTCATCGGGGGCGGCGTTCAGGCCGACGAACACCCGGCAGCCGGACGCTTCCGCATGCTGCAGCTCTTGCTGCACCAGTGCGATGACGCCGTTCGTGCCTTCGGCTTCGTTGCGGTAGGACATGAGCGCGACCGAATCCACCCGGTCCATCATCCATTGATCGAGCGTCGCGGAAGGCTTCCCATCCAACGAGGAAGCCGAAGCGGGAATATCGTCAAGCCAGAAAGGCAGGTCGACGCCCAACTCGAGCGAATGGGAAGCGGCGAACGCGGCGGCTTGATCCACCATCTGCTCCCATTCGCGGGTGAGGCCGCTCTGGTCATGGGCCCATTCCGGCAGCAGATAGGGCTCGACGTCCAAGTGGATTCCCTTGAACCGAGCGCCTTCTGGAGCAGACTCGTTATATGACGCGACCTGCTCCAGATAATCGCGCAATCCAGCCCAGCCTTCCGATAGCGCCCAGTTCCGCTCTCCGCCTAACGCATGGACTTCGACCCCGGCATCCGACGCCGCTTGAATGAAGGCGCGGTATAGCGACTGCCCCGGACCTGCCGCCGATTTGCCCATATAGAGGTAGACGGCGTTCACCCGGCGCTCCCGCAGGAAGTCCATCACTTCCCCCGTTCTGCTCCCGCCCGCGCCGAGCAGCTCGTCTAAATCCCAAACCCATGTCGCTGCCGTTCGGTTCAAGGGTTCGCGCCCGCCGCGACTCAGCTCGTATATCAGCAATGCCGCCGCTAGAACAACGATGAACGCTCCTGCGGCATAGCGCCATTTTCTCATCGCGATTGCCTTTCCGTGTGTCGAATTAAGAACATCGTAACCGAAGGATGGTGCCGCATGCAGCCTTTTCGACGATCGAGACTGTTAACCGGACTGTTCGCCGGAGCCCTATTCATTGGATCCATAGGGGGGAATCCCATGCAAGCTAACGCCAAGACGCAGATGACCAAAGCCACTTGGCTGTGGGACACGCCGCTTATTCGCGCTTCCGCCGCGGATATCGTGCAATTCTGCAAGTCTAACGAGATTAATGTCATCTACCTCCAGATTAACCGGGACATTCAAGCGTCCGACTATGCGTCCTTCATCCGGCTGGCACGAGGGAACGGCATCGAAGTTCACGCGCTGGACGGGAGGACGACATGGGGCTTCACGGCCAACCGGCGCTCGATCGATCGCTCCTTCGACTGGCTCGCCCTGTATCAGAGCAACGTGGCGGCGGATGAGCGGTTCTCGGGCATTCACGTCGACATCGAGCCTTACGCGCTGCCGTATTGGGACAAGACGGGCTCTGATTTTGTCGCGCAGTGGCAGGGCAACGTCCGGTATATCGTTCAGAGAGCGAAGGATCTCCGGCTGCCGATCGCCGCGGATATTCCGTTCTGGTTGAGCGGGTTCATGACGCCGGATGGCAAGGAGACGCTTAGCCGGTGGATGATGCGCCACTATGGCGCAGTCACCATTCTCGCATACCGGGATTCGGCCCAAGGCATCTCGAATATGGCTGCAGCCGAGCTGACCGAAGCCGCGGATTTGAACATCCCGGCGACGGTAGGTGTCGAGACTGTACATAGTCTGGAAGGAGCCAATATTACGTTCTTCGAGGAAGGCAGGGCGCGCATGAACGAGCAGCTTGACGAGGCGGCTTCCCTGCTCGCGGAACACGGAACCTTCGCCGGCCTTGCAATTCATGATTACAAAGCCTGGAGAGCGATGGAAGACTAACGGCGAGTATGTTCGAAAAGGCGGTTAGACCGTCAGCCGCCGCATCCCGGCCGTCTACGAAGGAAGTCCCTTGCGCATGCGCGCAAAGGACTTCCTGTTTTTGTCGACCTGCTGATCGCTCTTCAGTGATTGTTGCCGGAGCTGTTGCCCTTCTTGTCGGACGTCTTGGTCTGCGTATTCTTAACTGCGTGGCCTTGCTGCTTGGACATGATGAACCCCCTTCCGGTGCGGATGGAGGTAGTTTGTTCATCGAGAAACGAATGTAACCGGCCCCAGGTTGACGGCCTGACGGGTTACTTCGCCGAGATGTAAGCAATCTTGGAGGGGTTCCGCCCAAGTAGAGTGAAGTGACATCCGCGGGGCCGCGACGAATTGTGCCTACACTATCACGATCCTTCCCAAATTGCGATTCGGGCGGACTTTGATACAATAAAGAATAAGCAGGCAAGACTGCGTTAAGGGGAGGTTCCGATATGAACGATAACAGCGCTCCAGACAAGCGTTATGAAGAAGCGACATTCGCCGGAGGATGCTTCTGGTGCATGGTGACGCCGTTCGAGGAGATGCCCGGCATCATTCGGGTTGTGTCAGGCTACACCGGCGGACATGTGAAGTCGCCCACATATGAAGAAGTATGCTCGGAGACGACCGGGCATGCGGAAGCGGTTCAAATCACGTTCGATCCGGAGCTTATGCCCTATGAGAAGCTGCTGGACATCTTCTGGCAGCAGATCGACCCGACGGATCCGGGCGGCCAATTCTATGACCGGGGATCTTCTTATCGTACGGCCATCTTCTACGCGAACGAGGAACAGCGGGAGAAGGCGGAGCGTTCCAAGCAGGAGCTGGCGGAGAGCGGCCGCTTCGATCGTCCCATTGTGACGGTTATCGAGCCGCTCGCGGAATTCTATCCGGCGGAGGATTACCATCAGGATTACCATAAGAAGAATCCGCTCCGGTATCGCATGTATCGCAAAGGCTCCGGCCGCGACGAGTTCATCTCCCGCCACTGGAATACGAGCAAGGACAAGGAGAAGCTTCGCTCGAAGCTGACGGAGCTTCAGTTCGAGGTCACGCAGAACAATGCGACGGAGCCGCCGTTCCGCAATGAATTCTGGGATCATCACGAAGACGGCATCTATGTGGACATCGTCTCCGGAGAGCCGCTGTTCAGCTCGCTCGACAAGTATGATTCCGGCTGCGGCTGGCCCAGCTTCACGAAGCCGCTCGGGAAGGGCAGCATCAAGGAGAAGGACGACTTCAGCCACTACATGATCCGTACGGAAGTGCGCAGCCGCGAGGCGGACTCTCATCTGGGGCACGTGTTCCCGGATGGTCCGACAGAGACGGGCGGACTGCGATATTGCATCAACTCCGCAGCGCTTCGATTCATTCCGAAGGAGGACCTGGAGAAGGAAGGCTACGGCCAGTTCCTGTCCCTGTTCGAGGGGAAGTAAGCGTCAATCCGTTGTAATCGGGGCTGCCCGACTGTCATCTTCCGATGACGGTTGAGGCAGCCTCTTGGCGCTGATGGGGGATGCTCTGCGTGGGGGAGGATAGCCGCATGGCGGCGGCAAGAGAGGAACGGAGTACCTCACATTGGCGGGAAGACGGGAGGACGGCGGCAAGAGAGGAACGGAGCACCTCACATTGGCGGGAAGACGGGAGGACGGCGTCAAGAGAGGAACGAGGTACCTCACGTAGGCGGGAAGACGTGAGGACGGCGGCAAGAGAGGAACGAGGTACCTCACATTGGCGGAAAGACGGGAGGACGGCGGCAAGAGAGGAACGGAGTACCTCACATTGGCGGGAAGACGGGAGGACGGCGGCAAGAGAGGAACGGAGTACCTCACATTGGCCACTCCAGTTCGCGTCTAAATCGCGCGGCATGCGCCAATAAAGCGCTCACAAATCGACATTGACATCCAACGGGAACTTGTTCAGTATTCGATATGTATAGACTCCTGAACGAGCATAAATTCCGATTGGAGAGGTGTTCTTAGTGGCCATCCGCTATGACGAGTCAACACGCACGTTCCATCTGCAATCCGGGAACGTCAGCTATGTGATGCAGATTGTTAAAGGCGATTATCTAGCCCACTTATATTGGGGCCGCCAGATTCGCGGGAGAGCAATTGATGACATGATGCCGAAGGCATACCGCCCGTCGTTCAACCCGAACCCGTTCCCTGAGGACGAGACGTTCTCGCTCGATACGCTTCCGCAGGAGTTACCCGGCTACGGAACGAGCGATTACCGCTCGCCGGCGTATCAGGTCCGCTTGGCGAACGGCACGACGATCGCGGAGTTTAAGGTGACCGGTCACCGCATCATGGCGGACAAGCCTGCGCTCGAAGGACTGCCAGCCGTCTACGCGGAGTCGGGCGATGAAGCCGAGACGCTGGAGATCGAATTGGAAGACGCCGCGGCGGGAATGAAGCTGATCGCGAGCTACACCGTCTTCCGCGATAGTGATGCCATTACGCGATCGGTGCGAATCGTGAACGCGGGCAGCGAACCCGTTCGCGTATTGCGGCTACTGAGCGCAAGCGTCGACCTGCCGCATTCGCGCTTCGACGCCGTGCACCTGTGGGGCACTTGGGCTCGTGAACGCCACATCGCCCGACGCGCCCTGATGCCCGGCGTGCAGGCGATCGAGAGCCGCCGGGGGGCGAGCGGCCATCAGCATAATCCTTTCTTTGCGCTCGTCTCGCCGGACGCGACCGAAGATCACGGCGACGTGTACGCGATGAATCTCGTCTACAGCGGCAGCTTCCTGGCGCAGGCTGAAGTGGACCAATTCGCTTCGACGCGATTGGCGATCGGGCTTAACCCGTTCGACTTCGAGTGGTTGCTGGAGGCTGGACAATCGCTGCAATCTCCTGAGGCGGTGCTTGTCTATTCGCCGGAAGGGCTTGGCGGCATGTCGCGGATGTTCCACAAGCTGTATCGTACCCGGCTGTGCCGCGGCTCGTTCCGGGACAAGGAACGGCCGATTCTGATCAACAACTGGGAAGCGACCTACTTCGACTTCGATTCGGAGAAAATTATGAAGATCGCAAGAGCGGCCAAGGAGCTCGGCCTCGAATTGTTCGTGCTCGACGACGGCTGGTTCGGCAAGCGCAACGATGACAAGCGTTCGCTCGGCGATTGGTTCGTCAACGAGGAGAAGCTGCCGGGAGGATTGGACGGTCTCGCCAAGCGAGTGAACGAGCAGGGGCTCTCCTTCGGCCTCTGGGTGGAGCCGGAGATGGTCTCCCCGGACAGCGACCTGTACCGCGCCCATCCGGATTGGTGCCTGCACGTGCCGGATCATCGCCGTACGCTGGCCCGCACGCAGCTCATTCTGGACTTCTCGCGCCAGGACGTTCGCGATTATATCGCCGGCCGGCTGACGGCGATTCTCTCAAGCGCGCCGATCTCTTACGTCAAGTGGGACATGAACCGCAACATGACCGAGATCGGCTCGGCTCAGCTGCCGCCCGAGCGGCAGCGCGAGACAGCGCACCGGTACATGCTCGGCCTGTATGAGGTGCTGGAGAAGATTACGTCGGCGTTCCCGCACATTCTGTTCGAGAGCTGCTCCGGCGGCGGCGGCCGCTTCGACGCGGGCATGCTCTATTACATGCCGCAGACGTGGACGAGCGACGACACAGATGCCATCGAGCGGTTGAAGATCCAATACGGCACGAGTCTCGTCTACCCGATCAGCTCGATGGGCAGCCACGTCTCCGCCGTGCCGAACCATCAGGTGCACCGGATGACATCGCTCGCGACCCGCGGCCATGTCGCCATGTCCGGCAACTTCGGCTACGAGCTGGACCTATCCAAGCTCGCGGACGATGAGCGTGCCGAGATCGCTCGCCAGGTAGAGGAGTACAAGGAGATTCGCGGGCTCGTGCAGCAAGGCGACTTCTACCGGCTGCTTAGCCCGTTCGAGGGCAACGAGACCGCCTGGCAGTTCGTCTCGGCCGATAAGTCCGAAGCATATGCGATCTACGTGCGTACATTGGCGATCCCGAACGGACCATTGGCGCGGCTGCGGCTGAAGGGTCTCGATCCGAACAAGAACTACAAGCTGTACGGGACGGACCGGATCTACGGCGGCGACGAGCTGATGTACGCCGGCCTGCCGCTGCCAATGCTGCAAGGCGACTTTAGCAGCTTGGCGTTCCGCTTCGTTGAGGCGTAAGAGCGGCGCCAAGAGCAGGAGTTACTCGCCGAACCCGAGTAACTCCGCCGCCAAGAGGCGCCAAGAGCAGGAGTTACTCGCCGAACCCGAGTAACTCCGCCGCCAAGAGGCGCCAAGAGCAGGAGTTACTCGCCGAACCCGAGTAACTCCGCCGCCAAGAGGCGCCAAGCGCAGGAGTTACTCGCCGAACCCGAGTAACTCC
>NZ_JACJVN010000030.1 GCF_014212015.1 Cohnella lubricantis
CCGTGTTTCCCAGTTCAGCGATGCCGCCAAACTGCGTATCCGGTCTTAGCATTCGTTTCCGAATGTTATCCCGGTCTTGCAGGCAGGTTGCCTACGTGTTACTCACCCGTCCGCCGCTAACCTCATCAGGAGCAAGCTCCCAATGAGATCCGCTCGACTTGCATGTATTAGGCACGCCGCCAGCGTTCGTCCTGAGCCAGGATCAAACTCTCCATAAAGGTAAATCCTCCGGCGCTCCAAAGGAACGCGCATCGGAAGCATCTACTTTGAGAGAGCCAAATGGCTCATTCGTTGTTAAATCGTTGTCCGTCTCCCAAGAACCGAAGCTCAAGTTCGACAGGGTCCGTTGATCCGATCCGTGATCGAATCGATTACGCTCGATGTTCAGTTTTCAAGGAACAAGTTCGTTGCTTCTCTAACTCGTCGTTGTCCGCTAATCTTAGAGCCGACAGCGATTAATATTATCAGCTTCTCAATTCCGTGTCAACCACTTTTTTTCGAAGCCTTTCAAATCTCGTGCCCCTCTCGAAGGGGCGAGAATTAATGTACCATAGATCCGAGCCCAATAGCAACATGAAATAAATGGTATGCCGAATCGTTGGAGTTCCGACAATCAAGGCGGCCCCTTCTGTATGATAAGAAACCGCCTTGATCTCATCTATAGCCCTAACAGCCGAACCATTTCCTCTTCGTCCTCCAGCACCGGAACGCCAAGCTCGCGAGCCTTCGTTAACTTACTGCCCGCGCTCTCCCCCGCAAAGACGAGGTCCGTCTTCTTCGACACGCTTCCCGATACCTTCGCGCCAAGCGCTTCAAGCCGCTTCGAGGCCTCGTCCCGCGTCATCCGCGTCAACGTGCCGGTCAGCACGACCGTCTTGCCGAAGAGCGGATGGCTCGCGTCCGCCATATCCGCCGCGGGACGATCCGCTTCCGCGCGTACGCCTGCCGCCCGCATTCGGGCAATGCTGTCCCGGTTCATCGGATCGCGGAAGAAGCCCGCGATGCTCTCCGCCACGATGCCGCCGACGTCTGGCAGCGCCGTTAACTCTTCCGCTTCCGCGGCCATCAGCTTATCCAAGTCGCCATAATGATCGGCCAGCGTCTTCGTTGTCGCCTTGCCGGTATTCGGAATGCCAAGTGCGTTCAAGAAGGCGGCCAGATCCCGCGACTTGGACTTCTCGATCGCCGTGATCAGATTGCTCGCCTTCTTCTCGCCGAAGCGCTCCAGCTTGACGAGGTCCTCCAAGACCAGCCCGTACAGATCCGCAGGATCGCGCACGTTAAGCTCGTCATATAGCTGCTCGGCCGTCTTGCCGCTAAACGTCTCGATGTCCATGCAATCCCGCGACGCGAAGTGCGTGATGCGTCCAACGACCTGCGGCTTGCAGCCGAGCTTATTGTTGCAGAACAGATGCGCGCCCCGCATCTCCAGCGGCGAGCCGCAGCCCGGGCATTCGGTCGGGTAGACGATCTCCTCGCCGATCTCGCTCTCGTCCGCCTTCCCGAGAATCTCGGGGATGACGTCGTTCGATCGCCGAATGAACACTCTTGTGCCGAGGCCGTACTTCAAGTTCTTCCGCTCAATGTCTCCGATATTATTGAGCGTACAGTTCTGAACCGTCACTCCGGCCAGCTCGACCGCTTCGACGCGGGCCAACGGCGTGATTTTCCCCGTGCGGCCTACTTCCCAAGAGACTGACTCCAGCACGGTCGTCGTCTCTTCGACTTCGAACTTGAAGGCAACCGCCCAGCGCGGGAACTTGTCCGTATACCCGAGCGCTTCGCGCGTGGCGAAGTCGACAATCTTGATGACCGCCCCGTCGATCAGATAGTCGAGGCTGCCGCGGCGCTCCGCGATCTGCTCCAGCTCCTTCGTCAGCTCGGCAAAGTAGGTGAAGTATCGGACATATGGATTAACCGGAAACTGATTAGCGCGAAGGAAGTCCATCATCTCCCGGTGATTGCGAAGCGTAAGCCCCTCCGAGAACCCGACGTTGTAGAAAAAGGCATCCAGCTTGCGCGAAGCGGTCACGCGCGGATCGAGGTTGCGGAGCGCACCTGCAGCCGCATTGCGCGCATTCTTCAGCGGCTCGGCCGCCGTCTCGTTGTACCGTTCTAGCACGGACAAGCGCATGATGCCTTCGCCCTGCACCTCGACCGTGCCGTCCGCGAACGGAATCGTCAGCGGCACCGAGCGGATCGTCCGCACTTGGGCAAGGATGCCTTCCCCGACTTCTCCTTATCGGTAAAACGAAAATTGTACAATTAGCTTCAACCCTTTATTTACAAAGCAATATCAGTGCATCAGCTAAAATCATTAATTAGACAACCCAATTTTGCTAGATCGTTATTCTAAACTTTGATATATGGTGATATAGGGTGACCTTATCTTTATCAGTAAAATGAGATTTGTATATTTTTGTTGTATGGTATATTATAGAAATGACATACTATTACTATTTTCGACATGAGGGAGTAACATGTATCGAATCATTGAACACAATAACCAAAATGGGATTTACTTTAATAAAACTTACCTTACCATTGATAATAGAAAAAGTATCACCGAGACCGTACAAATAAGAAGTGCGAAAATTAATTACAACGAGACAGAATACATCTTTTTATACGATACCGCCATGACTCCAATCCCCGAGGTTTTCGATTATCTGAATTTCGAACTTCAAGGTTCTTCCCCTAATCATAGATACCTAGCTGCCACAGCATTGAAGCTTTTGTACTCTTTTTTAACACTATACCACCTTCAACTTAAAAACCTGACAAAAAACGATGTTCAAAATTTAATACTTTTTCTTCAAGGGCAATCGATGCATGGAACCATGTACGACCTTGATTTTAGAACACAGCGAAGCAATGCAACGATCAATACTTACCTTGCTATTTTCAGAAGTTTCGTTACTTTCTTGGACTACCGAGATTCCATATTACTTAAAAAAGGCGACAGATCTAAACTTGTACATATTCCTGCATCAGACATTCCGCTAAAAATAGAACAGTATGAAACGAGCTTGAAAACATATAGACCTGATCACAGCGCACCAAGATA
The DNA here is from genome assembly GCF_014212015.1 of Cohnella lubricantis. GTDB lineage: Bacteria > Bacillota > Bacilli > Paenibacillales > Paenibacillaceae > Cohnella > Cohnella lubricantis. The sequence continues at coordinate 3,068 of NZ_JACJVN010000030.1, forward strand.
TATAAATATTGATGATTTCAAAAACATACTCTCTGTTATTCGGAATGAATATACGTTGAGAGAGGAATGCATAGTTAGGCTTATGTTTGAAAATGGATTGAGAATAGGAGAGGTTCTTGGGCTCACAAACGAGGACATTATAGAAAATGAAAGAGGAGCATACTTGTATTTACGTAATCGTTGTTCGGATTCCTCTGATCAATTAGCCAAAGGCTGCATGACGGTTACTAGGAAAAGTCAATATAAAAATAAAACATATAAGACTAAAGATGTAGGCTACCAAGTGGTTTTTTTGAATAAAAGCTTATTAGACAAGATCAATGATTATGTAAATGAATTTCATCAAAACGATAGTCCGACGTTTGAAAAAAACTACAACCAGCATTCCGTTGCGGACTCTGTAGAAAGTAGTACGGAAAGTAATTTCTACATTTTTATTAACAGTATTGGAAAACCATTAAGTAGTAATTTATGGGGCAAAATTTTACGAGACATTTTTAATAAAGCCAGCTTAATTGTTGATAAAAAACATAGGGAAACTAATTTAAGCCATCGCTTTAGGCATGGCTTTGCCATGTTTATGGTGCGCTACAAACAAATAGATGAATACAATTTAATGTTACTTTTACGCCACAGCAGCATTGCGTCAGTTAAACATTACTATCGCCCTACAGATGAAGAGATTGCGGAGAAAAAAACCGAATTTGTTAATACCATCTACGAGATCATTCCAGAATTGTCCTTGTGAAAGGTGCAGGTGCTATGACTAGTATATGGAATAAAAGAACTAAACATTGTCATGGCTTTATAGATAAACAAATAAAAGATGCAATAACTGATTTTTTCGACAATGAAGGCAACTATGCAGATTTCGATATGTCCTGTGCCAATAAGATCGTAGATCATTTACCACACAATTTAAGTTGTTCATCCGTCAATTGGAGTTGGTTTCAATACCTTTTCGATAGCTACTATGAAAAAAGAGAGAAGCTTATCGTCTGTATACTTATATCAAAATTGATTAAATATGATTGTTACACCGGAGATTATAGTGAAATTGTCGAAACATTTAAATGGATGAACAGCGGAGAAATAAAACCCGCTTTGTTTTGGCTTCTATCTAATTCGCTCCTCCCGTTCAATTTAATTGTAATCCAAAGCGACATAAGAACTAGTTCAAATAAAAATCAAAAATCAATATCGAGTTTTAAGACCGACAGCCACAACCTGTTTTTATCAGGGCTACTTAGGAATTTTATTCTTTCCGGCAATACATCAAACTTCGTTGCCAAAGAATTCTATGCTAATTTCCAAGCTAGCCTTAACGGTAAACTAATTACAAGTCCTAATGACTTTAATGCTGGGACCTTCAAACATCAATATTTTTTTTATAAACAAAACTTTAGCAATAGTACAGTGATTACTTTACTGAAGTCATTTTATTTAAAATTAATAAACGATGGTTATGAAATTTTGAACTGGCAAGATGGTATAGATCGCAATATGCTCCAAATGAACAGTTTTAACAGTCATTACGAAAATGGATATTTACCCATCCCTCTCAATCCGTTTGACTCCATACCGGAATCTGACAGGTGGTTGATAATTCCAAATGGGGCCGAAAAAAAATCTACTAAACTAAATAGTTTTGTTTATAAACCAATAGACTTCTCTTTAGTAAAAGACAGCCAACTAAAGATTTCACTTAAACATTGGTTTTGGAATTCTAATAGATCTTTATCCTCAAGGATAGATGCTGCCAATATCATCATAAAATTTATTAACTTCATTTATGACCTGCGTTATAAATTTAACCTTAGACAAGTTACATCATCAGAATTTCCACTTGATTATATTACTGTTGAAGAAATATATTCTTATGTTTCATTTGTTAAAGAAAGAAAATTATATAATGCATATATTGGTGTAGTGAGAAGATATTTGATCTATCTACAAGAAAACAATTTATATGAAGTAGATCCTGCCGTGTACAAGTACTTGGTCATACGTGGCTATACTCATATTAATACTGCAAAGGATATTCCAGATGAAGATTTAATAAAAATTGAAGCCAATATGAAAGTCAAATCGACAGAAAATGATTTGCAGGCTCTATACTACATTCTATTTCATATAGCAATTGCTACAGAATTTAGAATAGCGCAGATCATTAATTTGAAAATAGATTGCTTGGTAAAAGGAGCTAAAAAGGATTATTACTTGGAATCGCATTCGAAAGTATCGAATGGGGAAAAATTAAAGATACCAATCACTCCTTATACAAAAAGATATATCGAAACTGCTATTAAATTTACACAAGAAGTTAGGGAAAAATGCAATGATGACTCTATTAAGGAACATATATTTATTCATAACTATTTCTCACAACAATTTAAGGTAGTGACAGTCAGAACCTTTTCAGATTACTTGAAAAAAATCTGTCGCGAAGAAGGAATTACACCTTATTCCGCCCAAAATCTGAGAGACACATACATGACGAAGTCAATTGAGTATGCAATTAAAAATAATATGTCGTTAATTGAGACAAAGATTTTAACTTCCCATAAACAAGTCGATACAACTAGCAATCATTATGTTGCAGATAAAATAAAGGATTACCTCGAAGCAACCCACATGGTAATAATCGGTAACCTTAATATTAAAGGAACAATTGCTGCAGAAAGTGACTTCACAGACGGGGATCTCGTTAACGAAGAATGTGGGTACTGTAAACATGAGTCCTGCATTAAAAATGATATTCTGGATTGCCTAATGTGTTCAGGTTTTATTGCCACCATTGACAGGATTCCGTACTTCGAGGATAAAATTTCAAAAATCAATAATCACATAGAACTAGCTAAACTGCCACATGAAAAAGAACAATTTATAGCAATAAAACGCCTGTATCTTGCTTACTTAGCAAAGTTACTTGAACTGAAGGAGCAAGTGGTATGAACGTAACTGTTAAAGAACTGCAAAATATCCAGTGGCTTTTCAATGACGAGTATGACGATTCTGTCCTACAAGGAATAAATTCAAATAAAATTTTCGAGAGACTAAAGAAAGTAGATAAACTTCCCATAGTATCCGGAGACATTTATTTTTCAAGTGATATATGGGACTTTTCAACTGTCGTCCACAAGACCGTTCCCCGTAGAAAGTCAACTTTTACATTTAAAGATGTCAATGAAGAGTTTAAAGAAGCAGTTAAATTCTTCACATTGGTTCAGATTTGGCAAGATCGCAATAAAATACAATCCATTTATTCACTTGTTTATCAAGTAAGGCACTTTCTTTCGTATTTAGTTTCAAATGACATATATTCTCTCGAATATGTTAGTCTTCAGACAGTTAAACGTTATATTGATAATCTCGAAAACTTTACTGCTTCCACAATTCAAAAACATAAATACGCAATAAGCGATTTTTTTCAATTCTATACAAATAACATAAAAAAAATTGACTGGTTTGATATTCACAAATATCTCCATTCATATGATTCCAAAGCAATACTTGCACAGAGAAAAGCGAACAAATGGGATACAATACCAGAAGATTATTTCAATCGGCTTATCACCTGTCTAAATAGAATTATGAATGATGAAACTGAAGCTATAGATGATAGGGGAATATCGGCAATGATAATCCTACTTTCACAAACCGGCTTAAGGAATGGGGAGATATGTGATTGTAAGATCGATTGTATAGGAAGTCTGAAAATTCTGGATGGCACAAAAACAGCTTATTATCTCCGCTACACTACTAAGAAAAATACAAAAGGAAATGGTTCCGAGCGTGAAGTCTATACCGTTATGACTGACTTAGCACGACAAGCTTACACTATTTTAACTAAAATCTATGAAAAAAGAAGAGTAAGCATTGGAAGCAACTTGCTATTCGTTCCTCTTAAAGCAAGAACATTACCCGTAACTGAAAATACACTCGATAGAATGTTAACAGCCATATTACTGAAACACGGCAAAGAAATAGGATGCATTAATGTCACTGATAAATATCCTACTTTAAAGACACAAAATGTAGGCATTTTAACTGATAGACACGTGCTATCCGTAGATTACCTAAACCAGTACGAGCGGTCAGATGTAATAAGCATTCCACGACCGCACCAATTTAGGGTTCATTTATGTAATCAATTATTTCAACAAGGAGTTTCACTCCTATTTATTAAAAAGCATATGGGACACCTGGAAAGGGAAATGACCGTTTCTTATTTTAGACAAAAAGAAGATCTGGATAAAGAAAAGGAATATGCTGAATCGGTAATGAGATTGATTGTAACCGGGGAATCTCAGGTAATTGGTGAAGCTAAGGATACTCTTATGAAGATCATTGATGAGTTTATACAAAATTCAAAATTAAATGTTGCTACTAATCTTGATGAAATAATTAAAGGTTTAACGAAAAAAATCCCTATTCGAGCAAAGAATGGCGGTATCTGTATTAAGAGCGGACCTATAAGAGATTGTAGTAAAAGCGATCCGACAGATGACTTGTTTTGCGCTTATGGAATGTGCATTAACTTTTTTCATACATTTTATATGATCGATATCAATTACAATAAATATACAACCTTGTTGAAAACTATTAAATATAACGAAGAGAAGGGATTTAGAAAAGCAGCTGAGAAGGAAACGAGCAAATTAAAGTGGATTATAGAAAACTTTTTGATCCCTGAACTTGATGATCTTAGGAAAGAAATGATGACCAAAGGCGAGGTTTCTATAAAACAAAAATATCCTCAAATCACCTTTTTCGTCGATAATTTCGATTCTATTTACGAGGAGATTTCATCATGGATCAAATAATTGATAATATAAGAGTCCACCTTACTGAAATGGGAATTCAACCTGATCTGGTAGAACCAAAAATACTTATGCATTTGCATAAGATTGAGGAAACACTCTCAAACAAGTTCAATGCCCTAGAACAAATTAATGAGGCTATTATAAAAAATCGTCCGTCTATTAATAACATTTCAAGTGAATCCAAAGTAGCTAGGCAAACTGTATATAACAATGCAATTTTAAAAGAGTACATTGAATATAGAATAAACCAGTATGCTATAATGGATCCCGGAAAAAGGGCTGAGAGGTTGTTAGAAAGAATAGCGGAACTTGAAGACACCGTAAGAAAAATGATGGAACGAGATGTAGGTTTGGAATTAATGAGAAATAAAATCTCCTTACTTGAAAAAGAGTTACAACTGACTAAACAGGAGAACCATGAATTGCATAATAAGTACAATAATTTAAAACAAACTAAGGACTCTAAACTGCCTACAAGGGATTCCTCACACATCTTACTTGTAAAAAATTAGTTTTTTGATTGGAATTTGATGAACGTTGAGAAAAAGCTATACATCGCCTTGTTACTTATCCAGCGCTAGACAGTGCCTGCTGTCCATACGTTGATAATAGATTTGACCAGAGCGGGAAGCGAATTCGTAACTATCGCTTCCCATTGCTGTTAAACTCGCCCCTGAAGGGATTTTTTTAAAAGATATGAGTTCTTTAATTTGCTTTGCCACATACAACCAAGCATGCTCCCACCCCGTTCGCGAGGAATCGCCATTGGACTTTGATTCTATCGTTGCATCACAAGATACGCATCTTACTGTATACTCCGAAGCATATTGTGCCATTGTTCAGATGAGTGAGAGCGACATTTCCGACATTTTTGAGTCAACCATTTATGAAGAGAGAGCCACTCGTTATCTTGAGTGGCACTTCGGTCTAGTAATATTGAACTCCCGTAATATTCCCCACCACCATAGATTACTCTTTCCCGTATTTCTTCTTCAAACCATCTACCTCGATTTCAATACCGATATCTTTCGACCAACCGGATAAGCCTGTTCCATCCAACTGCTTGCCGTTAAATGCCATGCTGATACCGACCTTCTCATGAGGTGGAAGCGTTACTGTCATCGGCTCGAACATGACCTTGGTTGCACTTCGTAACAGATAAGGCCTAATCGTTACATCTTTCCCCTTCCCATAATTGATCAGCGTAATGGTGCAATCCGCTTTCACATTCGCTTCTTCGGATCGATAGCTGCACTGGCTGTTATTTTTGGAAAAGTCAACGGAGTTAATAGAAACGGAATTATATTTCAGAAGAATCATGGCATTCTCGGTCACAATCGGCAACAGAAACACGAAAGCGATACAGCTGAGTATGATCCGGCTCCGTATTTTAGGAAACCGTACTTGATAAAACTTCACCGCACCGATGTAACCGGCAACAATGACAAGCAACCCGAAAATAACCGAGATATGCAACCCCGAATCGTACTCGGTATTGATCCAAGGCGGTATTCCTACTGCTCTGAATATACTGTCTCCGAAAGAATAGCCGAGCTGTGTATTGGATATGAGTAGCAGACCGACCATAATGAGAACGAAAAACAAAGCTTCTTTCTTACGCATTTTATCTCCCCACATTTACTTATGAACAGTTCCGGAAGGACCGCCGCTGTACATGAACATGCGTCGTCCGTTGGTTTATCTGGTAAATGGCGGCTCCCACCGCCGAAGAAGTGGCTCTTTTTTTCGCAGGTGTGGCTCACTCGGAATGCTGGCTCTTTTAGACCGAAATATTCATTTACAGCATTTCTGATTATTATGCGTTTCATAAATAAAGTCCTTTTCAAAATTTTGGTCTTTTACCCTATCATAAAAATAGCCAGTTGCAGCAATTCAACTATGACCAGTTTGTCTCATCATTTACTGACCTATTATTTTTACATAATTGTCCAACGTTAATTACCCTTGGCCATCCACACTTCTCTATAGATCTTTTCAGCTTCTTCGCTACTTAGTTCGTTAAGTAGCTCTTCAAATGTTAGGACGACGTATGCAGCATCCATTGACTCCGGGAATTGAACTTTTTCGACTGCTGCAATTAAATAACCAATTGCTTGGGTATGAGTTATTCTCATTTAATCATCCTTCCCCCTACAGCATCAATCAATTATTATATTTACTCCTTCACCTTGGTACCTACGTCCATGTCTCATCATTCTAATGATTACTAATGCATACTTAATTCCTTTGATTTTCCCTTTCAAGAATTCATTATGAAGATCCCCTTGCAGTTGGGTCTCCAGTTCTTCCAAGTACCTCTCAAAGTAACTAATTATAGAGTCAATTTCGGTAAAACTGCGTTCTAAGTTTTCAAAGAACAGGGTACTATTAGAAATTGCCGCTTTCTGAAGGATTGAATCATTAGTTTTTAAGAAGTCTTGGATTGATTCGATGTAGTTTCTAAATGGGCCCTCTTTCGGAAGTTTTGCCATATGGTTGTCAACCAATTCGATCAGAACCTGCACTTTTTCTGTATCATTCAATAATGTCATTTTATCCCTCCTCCAAGCATTGGGTTTCCTTTAGTTATAGAAATGGACTGCCCTCAACCCAGGAAGCAGTCCAGTCATTTCATCTAAAGTTAATTGGTTAGCACCTCATCGATATTACGAAGTGGACGTATAATCATATCTAGGCACCATTTTCCCTGCTGATCCTCGGTCTTTAACGCCAATCCCAAAGCCACATAGAGATCAATAACATCAAATATCGACTTCGGATACTGAAATCCATTGGCCTGTAATTTTCGCTTGATTTCAGCCTCCCTCTCATATAAAGAATGTGCCTCCTCATCCTCATTATCCCTTTGATTTACACTATTATCGTTTAGGTCAATAAACGTATTTGGTTTGGACTTCTTCTCCATATAAGCGACTGTTTCTTCCCAGTTAAAGCCGCTTGCTATAGATACGCTAAAGAAGGGCAACAACGTAATATTCGGCATAGGAAGCCACCTCCCCCAGCCGTCCTCATAAAAGCGGTTAGGAATCACGCACTGCCCTTTAGGAATAAGCCCTAATTGCGAAAGCCCCCTTACAGTAATCCTGCCATTCATTATGAAATTCATCGCATCATTCTGGAAAGAACACATGTTCAGCCCCCGTCTGGACAATATAAGGGAGAATATCAATGGGCTTCTCACCGGAAATCATAAACTCAGTAGAATAGTCGCCTTTATTTTCTACTTTGTTGAAGCTTATCCCCACAACCCAGTATTCTTCTGTCAACTTAAGGTCCGGTGAAGTCTGTGCATATCCCTCATGAAAGTAATCAATTATTGCATCCAATTCTTCCTTAATTGGTTCAATTAGTTTAACTGTACCATTGCAACTTTTTATTTTCATCACCTGTTGTTCTTCTTCCCGCTGAAGGATCAAGAATTGGGCGTCTTTGTGAAATATGATTTTCCGAAATCGAACTGCAAATTGTTCGGACGATTTGTTCGCTAGAATCAGTGATTCCACTGATCTGACTTTTGGAATCATTTTGCTCACCTCTAGTCATATTACCAAAAATATATCACTTATAAGTTAATATAACAACATTTATCACTTATATTGTTATATATTTTTTCGATTGAAACACTTACCCTTAGGATAAGCAGGGAGGTTATAATCGATGTCTGATTTAAAGAAACTGATCGGCGAAAAAATACGTAGTATACGTAATAAAAAAAATCTGACCTTACTTCAACTAAGCCAAATAACGGGGCAGCAAACCTCATATCTGACCGAAGTTGAACTTGGAAAAAGAAATCTATCCATTGATTCATTGGAAAAAATCATGGACGCTCTTAACATAAAGCCAGGAGATCTTTTTGATTTTCGAGAAATCGACCCAGACTCCCAGGAATTTGAGACCAGAAGTGTCCTTGAGGTCCACTACCAATTTTTAATGGAGAAAAAAAGCAATGATGTGAAGATGATCCATAATATAACAAAGGAGATTTTCAAATCAATTGATGCTGCCGCTAAGTCTGAATAATCCCTTCAGCAAAAAAAGAGCGATTCCCTTTTTTACATGGGATTTCGCTCTTGTGTTTTTCTTTTAGTTAATACTAAAATGCACTACGCATTATGGAATAATAAATGCTTCAATGTGATTAACGCCTTCTCCATTCGGATTGAGCCCCAGGGATAGCGTTCAAGATGGGCGTTTTGATCTATTGCACTCTTTGAATAGGGCGATCCGGCAAAGAGTCAAACAATTTCAGGTATGTCATTCCTGCTTCATCTAACATTTTGTTTAATGTAGCAGCGTAAGTAGCACTGTCACTTGCATTATATGCATCAAACAATAAAGAAGAGATTCGATGGGCCAATGCAGAAATTTCTGAAGGTATCCAGATGTGCATTTGTTCTCCAGGGCTAGCTGTTGGATGAGCAGGTATAATAGGTCCGACAATCATTAACTTATGGTTTCGACCAGAGTTCGGGAATTCTTCTTTATACCATTCACTGTGATTTAAGGCTTGCCCTACATCTCTTTTCGAGTAAAAGGAAGTATCTTTCTTATCTTCTTTACTCTCAATTAATATATCAACTTCTGGGGACGTCCAAAAAATATCTGGGCCACGCCCTCCTGTCTCTGAATCAGGTCTATTTGATGCAAAGCCCAGGTATTTGCCCAACCACGATAATGCTTCTTCATATTGATTAGTTGTACTTTTTTCAGTAATAAGAGGAGAAAGACGATCCTGCATTTCACTAAATGATCCATAATTGAAGTCACCACGCGCGCTGAGAACACTTGCGATTCTTTCTCCTTGTGAGTCGCCAAATATTACGGGAGGGGCGTAAACAGTAACTGATTCAGGATTAATTCGTCCTAGGACTCGATAAGCATTAGATGCCCTATTAAAGTATCTCTCAGCTGCAGAAGTATTGCCACCTAATAGGTAAGCATAACCTATCCAGTGTGCATGCCAAGCTGCGAGTGCTTTGTCTTGATTAAAAACAGAATCTAAATGTTGTTCTAAGGCGCGTGTTGCTTGTTGATACTCCCGATCCCATAAATGTTCTAAAAATTTTCGTTCAGCAAATGCAACTTGTATACTGTGATCTTCAACATCACTCTTAGTATCTCTGGTAGGTCTTTCATTAGCAACAGAATGAGGTTGTATCCTAGCCATGTGCACAGAAGTCCATCCAGAATCACGTGGGACAGCAACTACAGACATCACTAACTTATGCAAATTTTGAAAGTCAGAGATACTTTTAGTGAGTTGTTCACCAAGTTCTAATTGAGCACGAGCATATGGGGGAATCACTTGTCGATTACTTCCTCTTGTGATCCAATCACCAATGTCATCTCCAAGCAGAAAAACGACACCATAATCATCATTTCCCCTTGAAATCCTGCCCATTGCTTGAATCAACCTAGAAGCAACTGTACCTTGCAGAAATTTGTTTTCCCCTAAATTGTTCCACAAGAACTTTTCCATATTACCGGTGCCAGATGGGAGACCGTCTATTACAAGAAATCTACATGTGTCCCCAGGGAAATCCATTCCTTCAAATCTTGCAGGGGCGACTAATATACCGTTCTGTGCATTTTTGAATTCTTCTACTTTATGTGTAAAATCATCTGACGAAAAAGTCATTTCATGCTCACGCCAACGTTTAGCTCGGGGTTCGCTTTTGGGAATAATAAGTATCTTGAAATATTTTGATAAGAAGATGATGTAATCAAACATTCCACTTTTTAGTCCAGGGTTAACATATGGAGTTACTATAAGACGCTCAGATTCTCCTGCACTTGTTTTTGGCTCGATATATGCATCGGGCAAGAAGCCAAATGTACGAACAAATTCCGGTTTATTTTGCATAGTCGCGGATAAGAATACTTTCGTTACTGATGAAGACATAAAAGGTAAAGTATTAACTGGCGGTAGGAAAGGTGATATCTCAATTCCATCTGAACTTAGAAATACTACACATAGATCCAAATTATTTCGTAAGTGTTCCCAAGCAAACATAGAGACCTTTTTAGTTGTAACACCCTCGTTTGTGAGGGACTCAATAACGCGGCTTACGACTTGTCTCCATACAAAAAGAGGAATAAAAAGAACACTTGGATCATCTTTAAAGGTAACCACCTGATCGAATTCAGGTCCCCTGTGAATGGACTCAAAATACTGTCTGACCTGCCCAACTAACGTTGCATAAGTCGTTGGAAATTCAGATTCAGGAATATGAAGAGTAAAATTTTCCCTTACAATGTGAGAGGCAACGTGGGCATCATCAAAAATTATCCCTTCTATATCTCTTCTAAAACGAGTATTCTTCCCATTGAATAAGGTTTGATAGTTTGTTAAACATTGAATTTCACCCGTATTAAATTCAAGCTCATTGACCATATTCCTATTAAAATATGTGGCTACGGATAGTCCCAGTCTTTCAGCAGCCTGAGCCGTTTGAACAATAAGTTGATTTGATCCACACAAATAAAAAACTCTGTCTGGGGTCCCGCCAACATTTTATCGAAAATATACGCTAAGCCTTCGGATGTTTCCGGCTTCGCTTTTTTTCTTACTCTAAGTTCAATAGTCCGGGCGGCATAGCCCGGACCACCGGTTATTCAACTTCCAGTTCTTTCAGCGGTGGATTGGCCATCTTCAAATAAAAGGTTGGCGCTACGGCGCTGACCCTTTTCTTTTTAAGGAGTAAAAAGATCAAACTGGACTCTTTGGCTTGAGATACTCACGTTTACAAATATGGTCCATAAAGTAATCCGTCATCCAATTATGGCGGACGTCCCAGAAGCACATATTGCAACTTCTTTGATACAGGAATACTTCCAGGATTTGTGGGAATAAATGTTTATTAAGTTCATGGCTTCCTTCCAGTTTGGATAACAAGCTGAAGAAGAAGGAACCATTTGTTGTTGAGGGGACTATTCGATATGGTTAATAAAACAGGTTTCGCCATTGGCACAATCCCATCGTTTTCCATCATTGCCTTAGCGGTAGGGTTAATGAACCATGTCATGGTCATTCCCTCCTTGTTGCAAGAGGCGAAAAGAGACGCGTGGTTAAGTGTTTTGGCCATGATTTTGCCGTATATAATATGGACACTTATTCTCTACTACATCATGAAAAAGACAAAACAGCAACCGATTGTGACCTGGTTACAGGGGAATTATGGAACGGTCATTTCCGTCGCATTTCGTTTTTTTTTCATCGCCTATCTATTTTTGATTATTGTTTTAACGGTAAAGGAAACAACCACTTGGACGCATGCCTCCTACTTGCCAAAAACGCCACAACTTGTTTTATCCGTTTCATTGATTCTTTTATGTTGTTATGCCGTCCATTTCGGACTCCGAACCATTGCGATTACTGCAGGCATTTTGCTGCCGTTCGTGGTCGTATTTGGGGATTTTGTCATGAGCTCCAATCTTCCCAAGAAAAATTATGCTTTGTTGACACCCATCATGGAACATGGAGTGGAGCCCGTTCTCAAAGGATGTATGTATGTAGGTGGAGGACTTGCAGAATTCATTATTATTCTGCTATTCCATCATCGAATGAAATCAAACGTTCGTCCATGGTCGCTATGTTTATTGGCTATCTTTCTGATCATACTGGTATTGGGGCCAGTTACCGGCGCAATTGCTGAATTTGGTCCTTTTGAAGCGTCGAAACTGCGGTACCCGGCTTATGAAGAATGGCGTCTCGTACAAGTTGGAAATTATATTCGGCATGTAGACTTCTTATCCATTTATCAGTGGCTATCGGGGGCATTTGTCCGGGTTTCCATTTCGCTGCTTTTACTAATCGATCTATTGCCAGCAAGTCATAACAAGAACTTTAGGCTTGTATGGTTAACGCTCCTCGGCATCATTATTGTCGTCGTTGTTGAGTTACCCGTCAGCGACATGCAATATGCCAGCTTTTTGAAACAGGTATATTTACCTTTGTCATTAGGTTTAGTTGTAGGGGTATCGCTTTTGTTGTTTATTGCTGTACTCGTGAAAAATAGAACTGGAGTGAGACATAAATGAAATTTCGCCGGTTATGGAAATCCCTATTGAAAAATCATACATCTTCCCCGGTACCATCGGTTGCCCTGCCCCAAAATCACGAATGGTCACCGGAAGGGTTCCGCTCCTTATTTCGCAATTGCGCAGATGTGAAGATGGATAAGTATGACTTTGGCGATGTGGACTCCCTGCAAACGGTACACCTTATCTATTGCGAAGGGTTGGCGGATATACAGCAGATCAACGAATACGTGTTTCCGCGATTGGAAAGTATGTTGCATCATTCGAAACCTGGTATAGAGTTCGATAAAAAGCTCGAATTAACCCGAGTCGATCAGACAGGGGATCTGACAACCCGCGTATTTTCGGGTCAACTCATCATTTACCTTTCAAACCTGAATGCTCTATATGCATTGGATATTGCTTCTCCCCCTCATCGAAGCCCCTCGGAATCAAACACGGAAATATCCATCAAAGGGCCAAAAGATGGGTTCGTGGAAGAACTAACAACCAACGTAGCATTAATTCGCAAACGCCTTCGCACCAATTCCCTTTGTTATGAACAATTTACGATTGGAAGAAGGAGCAACAGCAAAGTGGCTTTGCTCTACATCGAAGATATCATTCAGCCTGAAATTGTGAAGGAGGCGAAAACCCGCTTACAACACATCGATATAGATGCCATAATGGGGAGCAGCCAATTGGAAAAAATCATTTCCGATTATTCGTTCACCTTATTCCCTTTACTGGATTATTCCGGTCGCCCCGATTATGTGGCAGACTGTCTCATACACGGACGATTCGCCGTTATTGTCGAGGGGGCCCCTAATGCCATTATAGGACCTGCCAATTTAACCCTCTTACTAAAATCACCTGAAGATGCCTATTTCCCGTTTTATTATGCTACTTTGGGGATGTTTTTGCGTCTTGTGGGTCTAGTCATATCATTGCTGCTGCCGGGTTTTTGGATTGCGCTTTCGTCCTTTAATGTGGAACAAATACCGTATCCACTTTTAGCAACGATTTCGATGTCAAGAATTGGCTTACCTATGCCTGGGCCCATGGAGGCTTTATTAATGATCTTTATGTTCGAGCTGTTTCGAGAAGCCGGAGAGAGGCTGCCTAAAGCGGTTGGCCAAACGGTAGCTGTTGTTGGGGGAATTGTGGTTGGGGATGCAGCCATTCGTGCTGGACTTGCCTCAACGACTTTGCTTGTCGTAGCGGCCGTAACCGCAGTTTCAAGTTTTACATTGGTCAATCAATCGCTCGTTGGTTCGGTAACCATCATCCGATTTTTTGTATTGATTTGTTCGTCGGTGCTGGGCATGTACGGATTTATTTTGTCTACGATTGCGATTGTTTTGTATCTTTCGCGGTTGGAGTCCTTTGGTGTACCGTATCTTGCCCCCTTATCCCCTTTAACTTGGAAGGACTTTATTGCGGCTGTTATCCGAAAACCGTGGAACACAATAAATCGCCGACCCGAAATGTTGCATACGAAAGATTCCACGAGAAGAGGTGATTCCTAAATGTCGGGATGGAAGAAATTGACGTCCATCTATTTGATATTCCCACTTCTTTTAACTGGCTGCTGGGATATTAAGAATATTCAAGATGTCAATTATTTAACAAGTATCGGGATCGATTATGTCGAGGGTCAATACGTCGTTTATGGGCAACTGCTGGACTTCTCGGATGTCGCAAAAATGGAATCAGGGAAGCCGCTCCAGCCAATTCCCGTGTGGGTCGGTCAAGGCATGGGGGATACGACACTTAGTGCCGTTAATGATTTGTACCACACATCGGAGATGCGGATTTTTTATGGCCAAATTATCACCGTTGTCGTAAGTGAGAACGTATTGAAAAAGGGATTAAAGGAGATCGATGAACTGCGGCACCGCTATTATGAAATGCGCTACACACCATGGTTTTTTGGCACTACAGAGCCGATAGACCAAATTTTCGCGGTAACTCCTTTTTTTAATCTATCACCGCTTATGTCATTGCTTCATCAACCGCAGGAGAGTTACAAACAAGAATCGGTCATTGCCCCGATAACCTCGAGGGAGTTCGTGTCCGATATCCACGAACCAGGAAAGGCGACCCTTTTACCTTCTTTATCCATTTCGGATCGGCATTGGAAAAAAGGTGGAGACCCGCATTCGATGCTTGAAATGGATGGTGTTTTCGTTTTGCAGGATGGAAAATATCGAGGTCGGCTCACCAGGGAAAACATTCCGGGCCTCCGCTGGGTGGAACCCCAAACCCAACGTAGCCCTTTAATACTTCGCAGTGGTGGAAAGCCACAGGTTGCATTGTCTCTCGAGAATCCAAAGGTTAAAATCATTCCGCATGTCAAGGGAAAGGAAGTTACGTATACCGTCGATGTTAAGCTTTCGGGAAATGTTAGCGAGATCATCCAACCCATGTCTGAACGGCTTATGGAGGAGAAAGCGGCAGAACTAGTACAAAATGAAATCAAAAGAACGTTCGAAAAAGGGCTTGAAATCCATTCCGACCTGTTACAACTGGAACATGCGCTGTATCGTCAGAAAAATAAAGATTGGAAAAAGATCTACGCGGAAAGAGATTTCAAAATAACAACGGAATCCCTTCAAGAGATCAAGGTTTCGGTTAAATTGAACAATGCAGGGAAACTAAAGTTACCTTGAAACATGGTAAGTGTTGAAGTGGATGGAAGGGGGTCGATCAGGATAAAAGGAAGGAATGGCTAAATGAAACCCATTTCCAGATAACTACAAAAGAGGTGTTCCACAAAATGACACGGGGTAGGAAACTGTTATGTTCGTTAATTCGAATCTGCATCACTCTTAACTGGATCGTTGCGATTTTCTTCGCGTTCCACTTCGCAATAACCGGGAGGATGTATATGTCAAGCTCCCCGGTTTCCTCAATGTTTGTTATATTTACCTGTATCCTTGATGCAGTCCTGATTTTACCCCAATTTCTCAAAGACATAGAGAATGGGGTTAATAACCCCGAGGATAGTAAATGACGTCTATTGCTTCTCGTTGGCTATTTCATGGGAATCCAGGAAAATGCAACGAACGGCCGAATGATGAAGAGAATTTAACAAAACATCTTGTGGGTATTTCCAGATTTATTTTCGTGGTTAGTATTGCCAGCCAGATCGGGGATTTCGTAAAATATCGTTCTGGGAAGACAGTTGGCGCAATCAGTCATGTTTAAACTATTGCCGCAATCTGGAGAACTCATTTGGGAGCATTATAACGCGGACTGGGAAACTGGGAAATCGATTGGAATTATAATAAGGGAAAAACAAAAGACGAAACTCGTCCGTATGGATATATTTTTGGTCATTCTATTGAATGGTGCAAAGTTGCTTGATCAGTACGCTCCGGAGGTTTGGCATGCCCTCTATGCCGAGCGATTATTTCGATTTGCAGCGACCAAGGGAGTGGACCGAGAGAATGGAGGGATTTTCTACTCGATGGATGATCCCAATAGGAGAATCATCGATACCGACAAATCGTATTGGGTCATGGCCGAAGCGATCGGTGCATCTGCACTGTCAGCATCAAAAATTGGGCAATCTGAATATCGAAAGTGGTATATCGATATTTTCAGTTATTGTTGGTGACCATAAATTCGGAGGCTCCAAATTGTGCCGTTTCTTCATTTTCGGCAGATGTTCGGGGGGCCGGATAATGGCACTAAATCAGGACCTAACGACGAACGTCGACCTCAGACGTTAATCAATCTCATTTTCCTAATCTTCGTTCCTTTACGTTGAAGAGGTCAACAAATAATAGCATGCTCCCTCGACGGTTTGTTCCTAAATCACAGGATAATATTGTTTATATCTTGGGTTACAGTAGTAGGTTTACCCAAATTCGGAAACTTCCCATTTCCCTTAATTACTCCAAACTCTACAAAGCGAAAGAAAAGTTATTTGTAAATCCCGCCGTGCGAATCAATAGCTCGTATATAAACCACCTTCTCATCGTGATTGATTTCGAAAAGAATTCTTAACGTACCGATCCGCAGTCGGTACAGGCCAATAAAGCCTTTCATTGGTTTGATATCTCCAACTGGAGGAATGATGAGCAGACCTTTCAAACCTTGCGTGATTTGTTCTTGAATCCGCTTCTCTTGCTTGGCGATAAATTTTACCGCATCTTTATGGTAAGTCAACTTGTAGCCCAAACTCACACTTGGCTACCTCCCCCGACACATATCCGGCATCGCTTTTTAATTGGCGAAGTTCTTCTTCCGTCAAAGGCTCGTCATCGGGTTCTTGCCGATCTATCTCTTCCCAGCTCAGCGGCTTTCTTTCCGAACGTTCTATTAAATATTGAAGAAAGTCAAAAGCTGTTTTTTGATCGGGTTCTTGGAGCCGTTCAATCAGGCTATGCAAATCGTCTTTACGAACTACCATGAAGGAATGACCTCCTAATTTTCTAATGACCGCTAATTAAGATTAGCGGTCGTTATGCATTTTCAGAACGCACACTTGATGTCCGCTAATGTATAGGTTAAGATAAGAATACCATGTCCGCTAATGTAAGTCAAGATTTGGAGGCTTTGCTAATGAGAGAGACGACCGGGATTTCGGAACAGGGTGAGCAGACTATTCATGACTTCATTCACGCTCTCACCACCCGCGAAGATTTGAATCCCAAAACGCTAAAGGAATACGCAAGTGACCTGAAACATTTTATTGGTTGGTTTGAAACAGCCGACCACCAAGAGGAAGAAGTTATATTTCGAATCGAAGATGTGGCTACTCCAACATTAACACGATACCGGGAAGCCGCGCAAAAAGTGATGGAATTAAAACCGGCGACCATTAATCGGCGACTTATAACTCTGAAACGTTTTTTTGAGTGGGCCACTTCGGAATCCAGGATTCGCCGTGATCCTTCCAAGCCGGTCAAATTGGTTCCGGAAGAAAAGGTAAGCCCTCGGCAGATGACTGACAAGGAAGAAGCTGCATTGATTGCTGCGGCCGAGCATAGCGGCTCTCTCCGGGATCAGACGATCCTTATTGTCATGCTTCATACCGGCATCAGAACGATGGAGGTTTGCGACTTGACTCCCGGCGATATTCAAATCGGAAAACGCAGCGGTCAACTTACGGTGCGGTCCGGAAAACGAAATAAACAGCGTGAAGTACCTTTGAACGCAACGTGCAGATCTGCTTTGGAAAAATATCTGACAGTTCTTCCTCCGGATAGTCCTTATCTGTTTCCTTCGGAGAAAACTGGCGATCGATTAACCGAACGAGCTTTACGCCATTTGATTCAAAAATACATGAAAGTGGCGCGGCTCGAAGGACTGAGCGCACACGATCTACGGCACCGGTTCGGGTACGTGATGGCAGAGAACACGCCATTGCACCGCTTGGCGCAAATTATGGGACACGATAGTCTGGATACAACGATGATTTACGTCAAGGCGACTCGCGCGGATCTGCAATCTGAAGTCGAAAAAATAGCATGGCAATGAGGGGATGAGAACGATGTACGCGAGAGTAAGGGAATTGCTAACTCCGGAGGAACGGCTGCAATATTTGCAAATACCGCCTAATCTCGGCGAATGGGAATTGGGCACCTATTTCACATTTACCCAGCATGACCTTGAAATCATTCAGCAGCGGCGAAGAGATTATAATCGACTCGGCTTTGCCGTGCAGCTGTGCGTACTTCGCTATCTCGGCTGGACGCTCTCTGACGTAAAAGAAGTACCAATTCAAGTCCTTCGTTATATCGCTAAACAAATCAACGCCGATTTGGAGTCTTTTGCATCTTACGGCGAACGAGAAGCCACGAAATACGAGCATTTGGAGGAAATCAGGAAGGAATATGGCTTCCAGACGTTTACCTTGAGTGAGTATCGTTCCCTGTGCAAGCATCTTTTTAACCATGCAATGGCGAACGGTAATCCTCTACACTTGATTCAACTCGCACTCGAAGAGTTACGCAAGCGTAAAATCATACTTCCTTCAATGGCCACGATTGAAAGAGCAGTTTGGGAGACTCGCAAACGAACAGAAGAAAAAATATTCAGGCTGCTCAGTAGCTCGCTTACAGAAATACAGATTGCTAAGCTGGATCGAATCTTGACCATAATGCCGGAAAGCAGCAAAACCTACTTGGCATGGTTAAGGGAAATTCCCGGTACCAGCTCTCCGGATTCTTTTTTGAAGGTTATTGAAAAACTCGAATTCATACGTGACTTGCAGCTACAAGTCGATACAAAAGGCATTCATCCGAACCGGCTGCGGCAACTTTCTAAAATTGGTTCACGCTACGAACCTCACTCCTTCCGTCGCTTTGATGATCCAAAAAAGTACGCGATTTTAGTAGCGTGCCTACTGGAGCTGATTCAGGATTTGACAGACCTGGCTTTCGAGATTCATGACCGGCAGATCATGATACTGCTCTCGAAAGGGAGAAAAGCCCAAGAAGAAATTCAAAAGCAAAACGGTAAATCGATCAACGAAAAGGTTGTTCACTTTGCCGATCTTGGGGCGGCTCTGATCAAAGCTCGTAGTGAAGGTGTTGACCCATTTGTTGCGCTTGAAGCCGTTATGCCGTGGGATCAGCTCATCGAATCCGTGGAGGAAGCCAAGCGGCTGGCGCGGCCCGTAGATTATGACTATTTAGACTTATTGGAAAAGAAATTCTATGCGCTCCGGAAGTATACGCCAACGCTGTTAAAATCGTTGGAATTTCACTCAACTAAGTCGGCGGAACCGTTAATGAAGGCGGTTGATATCATCCGGGATATGAATGAAACCGGGAAGCGAAAAGTTCCGGAAGGCGCACCGCTAAATTTCGTTTCAAACCGTTGGCAAAAGCACGTCTACGATGATGACGGAACGATCAACCGGCATTATTACGAAATGGCCGTTCTGACAGAACTGCGCAATTACGTTCGTTCTGGTGACGTTTCCATTGTCGGGAGCCGTCAGCATAAAGATTTCGAGGAATACCTTGTGCCGAAAGAAGACTGGAATGGCATCGATCCAAATGCTACAAAGCTTGCCGTCAGCCTTTCGGCAAAAAATTATCTTGAAGAACGGACTGAATCGCTTCTTCAAAGATTAAACTGGGTTTCCGAACATATCGACGAGCTGGACGGCGTGAATTTGGAGAACGGGAAATTGCACATTGAAAGATTGGAGAAAGATGTTCCGGACGAATCTCGGAATTTCAGTCTTTCCCTTTACGAACTTCTTCCACGAATCAAACTAACGGATCTGCTCATGGAAGTAGCCAACTGGACGAATTTTCATGAACAGTTTATTCACGCCTCCAGTAACCGCACTCCGAACGAGGAAGAAACGAAAATTCTTATGGCTACCATTATGGCAATGGGAACGAACATTGGACTTACGAAAATGGCTGAAGCCACGCCGAGCATTTCATATCGGCAGATGGCTAATGCAGCGCAATGGCGGCTGTACGAAAACGCGATGAATAAAGCGCAGGCCGTTCTTGTTAATTTCCATCATAAGCTGGCGCTGCCCTCATACTGGGGAGACGGTACCACCTCATCATCCGATGGAATGCGCGTCCAGATCGGTGTTTCGGCGCTTCATGCAGATTCGAATCCTCACTACGGTACCGGGAAAGGCGCTACAATTTATCGGTTCGTGAGCGATCAATTTTCTACGTTCTACACGAAAGTGTTACTGCTAACGCATAA
>NZ_JACJVN010000031.1 GCF_014212015.1 Cohnella lubricantis
GGCCTCGGCTTCGGCAGCGCGAACTGCCAGCGGCGCATTCCGCCGCCTGCGGGCGCCGGCCCGCTGCAGCCCTTGCCAGAGCGACGCCGAGCGCGGCGCCGCTACCCATTCCGCATCCTCGTCCGGGGCTAAGATGAGCCCCAGCTGGTAGTGCTCGCCGGCGTAGCGCGCGCGTTGCACGAACTTGATCTCGCCCTCTCGGTTGACGACCTCGAGCCGGCAGAACGCGGATTGCAGCTGCAGCGCGTCGTGCAGCTGCTCCTTCACGTTCACCTTGGCCCCGTTCACCTTGGTGATCCGCTCGCCGGCTTGCAGCTGCATCTCCGCCGCCGGCGTTCCCGGCAGCACGGCGAGAATCGTCAGCCCGCGGCCGTGCTGCACATACACCGGCTGCCGGCCGGATTCGCGCCAGCGGCCCCACAGAATGAGCCCTTCGTGCAGCGCGAACGCGGCTATCGAAGCGGCGATGCCGAGCTGCGGCCAGAACCATGTTCCGGCTGCCAGCCCCGCCACGATCGCGCCATAGACGATCAGGCCGACGCCCGTCTCGCGCGCCTTGCGCTCCGGCCAGCGCGACTCCGTTCGCGTCGTGAAGCCGATGAGCACCGGGAACGCGGCGAGGCTCCAGCCGATCGCCGAGCTGTCCCCGCTCGAGAGCGGCGTCCACGGCAGGGAGATCGCATCCGCGCCGGATGCCGGAACGAGCCAGAGCAGCGGCACCGGCCACAAGCCGGAGATAGAGTAAGCGCCGACCGGTTTGCCCCGCTTGCCTTCGAGGAACAGCGGCACGGCATGCTTCGAGCCCTGCCACAGCACGAGCAGGCCCTCCGCGACGTGCAGCACGCCCGCGAGGAAGAGCAAGCCCGCCGCGTCGATGTCCAGCAGTGCCTGAACCGCTTCCCCGTCTGCGGCGCTGACGCCAATCCACGTCAGCACGGACTGGACGACGCCTAGCGCACCGGCCGCATATGCGAGACAGATGTAACGCAGCCGGAAGATCGCCAGAACGGCTGTCGCGATCCAGACGCACAGCAGCGTCGTCTCATCCAGCCGGCCGCCGGCGGTCAGTCCGACCAGCGAGATGACGATGCCGACCGCAATGCCGGACAGAATTCGGTACCCGGCGACGAGAAGCGAGCTGTGCAGCCGGACATGGAACAGCCGCCGCTGCAGCGTCGAAGCTTGCTTCGCGTGCCACCAAACGAACAAGAGAGCCATATAAAAATAAGGCAGCGAGAGCATGCCCAGCAAGGCACGCCCCGCTTCCTCCAACAATTGAAGCAGAGGAGTCATGCACCCGTTCCCCTTTCGCAAGTCTGTATACTATTCGACAAGGAGGCGGCAAATTCCTTCCACGCCCTAATTATTCCCCGCTAGACGCTGTGCCCGATGCTTTGCTTGATGCTATGCTTGATGCTTCGCTCATCACTCCGCTCGGCTCTCACCAACCAGCCCAAGCGCCGTCTCGCGTGCGGCCTGCAGCTGCGGATCCGGCTCCGGCTGCTGAGGCAGCCCAGGGACGCTGATGTCCGGGGCGATCCCCCCGCCTTCAACCCAGGAGCCGTCCGGCAGCAGCCACTTCATCACCGTCAGCTTCATCAGGCTGCCGTCGCCCAGCTCGTTCTCGAAGCTGATTTGAACCGTTCCCTTGCCGTAAGTCCGCGAGCCAACCAGCGTCGCTCCTGCCGATTGCTTCAACGCTCCTGCCACAATCTCGGCCGAGCTGGCGCTGCCGCCGTTGATCAGCACGACAATCGGATACGTTCGCGTCTTGCCCGTCGGATTCCCAGCCGACGTTATCGTCTTCCTGTGCCCCTGGCTGTCCTCTTCGATGACGATCATTCTTCCGCTTGGAACGAACAGCTCCGCCGTCGATTCGGCGGAACCCAGCACACCGCCAGGGTTGTCGCGCAGGTCGATGATCAGTGCCTTCATGCCGCCGGACTCCAGCTTGCCCAGCTCCGCCGCGGCCAGCTCTGAGGTACCGAAGGCGAACTTCGTTATCCGAAGTATGCCAACGCCTTCGGCATCCAACTCGGAGCTCACTGTCTCGGCGGCGATTCGGTCGCGGATCAGCTCCAGCTCGATCGGCTCCGCCGCGTTCGCCCGCTTCACCTGCAGCTTCGCTTTGGTTCCCTTCGGACCGCGAATCCTGCTTGCCGCCTCGTCAAAGGCCAGCCCTTTAAGGCTATCGCCGTTCACCGACAGCAGCGTATCGCCGGCCTTCAGCCCGGCGCGCTCCGCAGGCGTTCCCGCCAGCACCCTGACGACGACAAGCTCGCCGTCTAGCATCTCCGCCCTTGCGCCGATGCCGGTGAAGGCCGTGTCCGCTGAATCGGCCAACTGCTCCGCTTCTTCCTTCGAATAGTATTCCGCATAAGGATCGCCCAGGGAACCGAGCATGCCGGCGATCGCTCCATCGATCAGCTCATCCCGGTCGATCGAGTAATAGGACTCATTCGCGATTAAGCCTGCCGCTCGGTTCAACTTGTCCAGTTCATCTGCGCCGAGGCCGCCCGCTGCCGCCGGCTTTGAGCCCCCGGCCGCCCCGCTCGCCGTCGAGCCGGCATCCCGAAGCAAGCCGTCGGCCTTTCCCGCGAGACTTAATGCCGTCAAGGTCGCAGCGCTGGCCAGCAGCGCTGTCGCCACAGTGATCGCCAGCACCGTTCGGCCGCGATATAGCAAGGGAAACCCACCTTCTTTTCACCAATAACATCTTCACTACTTGTATGACTGTCCCTCCGCTAACATGCCGGCACTCAAAAAACAGCCGTCCCCATCCCTCCGTCCCCTTGCCAGAATATCCGAGGGACGTTGGAACGCGGATCGGCTGTCTTGATGCCTTAACGCAGCAGGTATGATGCTTGTCCTATTTCAAATAAGGAGCCGGATCGACGGCTTTGCCGTCTTTGCGGACTTCGAAGTGCAGATGGTATCCCGTCGCCGTGCCCGTCATGCCGACGAGTCCGATCTTCTCTCCCCGCTTAACGGTTTCGCCGTTCTTGACGAGAATTCCTCCCGGCATGATATGACCGTATAGCGTCCACAAGCCGCCGCCGTGGTCGATAATGATCGTATTCCCGTAGCCGCTGACCGATTGGGCCGTGATGACGACGCCAGACTCAGCCGCGTAGATCGGCGTCCCCTTCGGAACGGCCATGTCGATGCCCGTATGCAGCTTCTCCTTCTCCCCCGTTACCGGGTGCGTCCGGTAGCCGAATGGAGAGGAGATGCGATACGATGCCTTGAGCGGAAGCCCGAGCTTGCCGCCTGTGTAATAGGTCTTGAGCTGATTCTTCTTCGTCAGAGCCTCCGAATATTGCTTGGCCAAATCGACCATGGCCTTCTCAGCCTCTTCGCTGATGTCGTCGGTCTCCTCGATCTTCTCACTCAGCTTGGCGACCATCGCTTCCTTGGATTGCTCTTTGACTTCCAGCGCCGCCTTGCGATCGGCGAGCTCGTTGTACAGCGCTTCGACTTCCTTGAGCTCGCTCTCGACCTGCGCCTTCTTCTCGGTGACGAGCGCTTCGTATTCCTCCGCTTGGGTCAGCACCAGCTTGTCCTGCGCGGTGATGGATTGAAGAGCGTCGAAGCGGGAGATGAAGTCGCTGAAGCTGGTTGAGCTGAGCAGCACGTCCAGATAAGAGACCGCGCCGTTCGTGTACATCAGCCGAAGGCGCGACTGCAGCAGCTCATCCTTGTTCTGCCTTTGTTCTTCCGCATCTTCCAGCTCCTGCGTCGTCTGCAGCAGCTTCTCCTGCGCCTCATCGACTTTCTTCTGCGTCGCGTCGAGCTGATCCGAAGCTTGCGCTAGCTGCTGCATCAATTGTTCGAGCTCTTCCTTGGTCGCTTCTTTCTGTTCGGATAACGCTTGAGCCTCTTGCTCCGCTTCCTTCTTGCTCTTCGACGCTTCATTCATCTGCTGCTGGATTTGCTTCAACTGCTTCTCGATCTTCTCCAGCTGTGTCTCGGCGTGGCTGTCATAAGGCCGCACCAAGCAAGCGAAGGCGATCAACATAGCAACTACGGCCACTAGCTTGCGTCTCACGAACATCCTCCCCCGGTAATCTTACACCTTAAGATATTTGCGAACGGAGACGACGCTTCCCCAGATCCCTAGCAGCGTCCCCAGAATAAGCATTGTGCCTGCGACGAACCCGCCTACTTCGTCGACGCTCGCGAACTCGATCAGCATAAGGCCCAGATCGTATTGCGCTGATCGAATCAAGCTCGAGTAGCCAAAGAGCAGCACCGCGGCAGAGATAGCGGATCCGCCTAGACCAATCAAGATCCCTTCAACGAAGAAAGGCCAGCGGATGAAGCTGTTCGTCGCGCCGACGAGCTTCATGATGCCGATCTCGCGGCGGCGGTTCAGAATCGTCATCTTGATCGTTGTCGAGATGAGGAACATGGCCATGACGGCAAGCCCTGCGACGATGACAAGCCCGAAATTGCGAACCGCATTGGTGATGCGGAACAGCTTCTCGACCGTTCCTTGGCCGTAATTCACTTTGGATATCGGCTTGTCGGCGTCGCTCGCATTGATCGCCTCGATCTGCCTTGCCACGTCTTCAACCTTCTGCGGATCGAACAGCTCCACGTCGAATCCATCCGGCAGCGGGTTGTTCACGCCTTCATAGCCTTGCAGCGCCTCTTTGTTGTCTTCATCCATCCGCTCCGTCAGCTGCTTGAGGCCATCATCCTTAGAGACGAATGTAACGCCCTTCACTTCCGGAATGCGGCCGATTAGCCGATTCACTTCGTCAATCTTGGCTTGCTCAGTGCCGAGCTGCAGGTAGACGCGAATCTCGACTTGATTCTCAAACTGGTCAGCCAGCTTGTTCACGTTCATGGCAAGAAGCATAAAAACGCCGAGAATAAACAACGATACGATGATGGACCCCATGGAAGCGATTGACATCCAGCCGTTGCGGGTAACGTTCTTAAACCCTTCACGGATATGACGGAAGAGAGTGCTAAGCTTCATAGCCATACTCCCCTCTTTGCTCGTCCCGCACAATCGTACCGTTCTCAATCGCGATGACACGCTTGCGCATGGAGTTGACGATCTCTTTGTTGTGGGTGGCCATAACGATAGTCGTCCCCCGATAGTGAATCTCTTCCATCAGCTTCATAATGCCCCAGGACGTCTCGGGGTCGAGGTTCCCCGTCGGCTCGTCCGCCACGATAACGGACGGATTGTTAACGATGGCCCTCGCGATGGCGATGCGCTGCTGCTCGCCTCCCGACAGTTGGGACGGGAAGCTGGAGGCTTTGTGCTTCAAGCCGACCAGCTCCAGCACTTCCATCGTGCGGCGGCGGATCGAGCGCTTCGAAGCCTCGATGACTTCCATCGCGAATGCGATATTCTCGTATGCGGTTAATTTGGGAAGCAAACGATAATCTTGGAACACGACGCCGATGTTGCGGCGAACGTAAGGGATTTTGCGCTGCCTAAGCTTGCCTATATTGAACCCGTTGACGGACAATTGGCCCTTGGTCGGGACTTCTTCGCGGTAGATCAGCTTCATGAATGTCGATTTGCCCGCGCCTGACGGACCTACGACATAGACGAAATCATTGCGGTCGATGACGACGCTGACGCCTCGGAGAGCCGTCGTGCCGTCGGGATAGGTCTTCCATACATCGTGCATCTCTATCACATGATCACTTCCCGTTCAAATTCAGACTTTAGATACTTCGACATCATGCCTTAAAATCCTTTCTTTGTCGATGTTTTCTCGCTGGCAAAGGTCGGGTTTTGTCGCCCCAGAAGCTTGTACCGCATGGACTTGAGGAAATAATTGAGAATTTTCTAATCTGCCGCTACAACAATATGCTTTTAATCATCGTATATGAGGATGGAGAGCCGATTTATGTTCCGAGATTCAGGAGGGAAGTGATGCCCGGTGAGAAAAAGATGGTTATGGGCGGCAGCGATCACAGCGGTGATCGGCCTTGGCGCAGGTACGGCGGGAGGTTATGCGCTGTACGGCGGCGAGGAGCGGTATTCAACGTTGCCGGACGGTCTCACCGTCGGAGGGCTGTCGGTCGGCGGCCTGACGGCGGACGAGGCGCTCGCAGACGTCCGCTCGCGAATTCAAGCGCTGGAGGCGACGGAAGTCGTCATGAACGCCCCCCCCGCGGTTCAGCCTGCACTGTCAACGACAGCCCCAAGCTCTGATGCCGTCGTCACAGCAATGAATTCTCCTCAATCCTCTCTAACTACGCTATCCTTCTCGACCCTGCCCTCCGCGTCGACTTCTTCGCCAGCGCCAACCTTGAAGCAGCTTGGCATGTCCATCGACGCATCGGATGTCCTTGCTATGCTAGAAGCGTATCGGGATGCGACGTGGCGGCAGCGGGCGAACATGCGAACGGCCATGCTAACAACCGACTACGGTGTAAGAGTAACGTGGAACAAGGCGGCATTCCAGCGTGAAGCCGCCGATGCTTGGGGAGCGCTCGCGAGCTCGCAGGGCGTCAATGCGTCGCGTACGATCAACGACACCGACGAGGTCGTCTACACGCCTGAGACGCTTGGAACCGAGCTGGATACGGAGGCGCTGATGGCCTCCATCGTTAAGCTGGCGCCGGTGTCGTTGGCTCCGGATGCGGTCGAAGTCGCATCCGCTGGACTTCAAGCGCTCGGCGTCGGTCTCCCGGTCGTGCAAGTGCCGCCGGAAGTGACGGAAGCCAGTCTGAAGGAAGAAGGCCTCGATCGCAAAATTGCCGAATTCACCACTTCATTCGCCACAAGCGCGGAGGGCCGATCGTACAACGTCTCCGTGACGGCGCAGGCGTTGGACGGCACTTTGCTGATGCCGGGCGAAGAGTTCGATTACGGCAAGATTGTCGACAAGGCGGAGAAGCAATTCGGTTATAAGGAAGCGCCGGTCATCGTGAACGGCAAGCTGACGCCTGGCATCGGCGGAGGCATCTGCCAAGTGTCCAGCACACTCTACAACGCCGTGATTCGAACCGAAGGCCTCGACATCGTCGAGCGGCGCAACCATTCGCTTCCGGTCAGCTATTTGCCTATCGGTCTTGACGCTACCTTCGCGGACGGATACATTAACTTCCGGTTCCGCAACTCGACCGGCAAGCAGCTGCTCATTAAGGCAGAGGTCAACAATAAGGAGCTCACCGTCAAGCTGTTCGGCACGATGGACGAACACGTCTCCTACGATATTGAGACCGTTCAGAAGCAAGTCACCGCTCCTAAAATGGTCTATGTAGCGGATAACCAAGTAGCGCTGGGCAAATCGTCGGTGCGGCAGTCCGGCGGGACTGGCTACGTCATCGAGACGTACCGCGTCAAGCTCATCGACGGCAAATTCGCGGAGCGCGAGAAGCTGGCAACCAGCACCTATCGCTCTCACGACGAGATTGTCGCCGTCAATCCGGCCGATCCGCGTATCGCCCCGGCTAGCGACGATGATAAGCAGCCCCCGAAGCCGTCCGCCGACAGCCCGGTTGAACCCGTGTAAACATCTAAACTTACCTAAATCCGCTTGTCCAAAGCCTGCTCCGCCCAAAATTTGCTTTGCGAAAGCCTGCTCTACCAAGGCTTGCTCTACCAAGGCCTGCTTGAGCTCAATCTCGGGCAGGCTTATGGTCTTTCAGCGGCTTTTGAGGGCTTATCCCCTCTGTTCAGCTTGAGGCAGAAGAATCCGCCAGTACCTGTCTTGCCTGTCTTGCCTGTCTTGCCTGTCTTGCCTGTCTTGCCTTTAGCTTATCTTGCTTGAGTCTCGTCTCCAGCACATCTGTTTTTTTTCCTTTTAGGGCCTTATCCCTTCGGCTCAGCAGTTGCCTCGTTAAATACCCATTCATCTATTCGATTCGTATGGTGCGGTTTAATTGTTCGATCTAGTTGCTGGAAACGGATGTGGGTTGTTAGTACGTGCAGGTTTACGCGGGACGGCGGGTTAGTTGCGGATAGGTTAGGGCCGGATGGGAAGCGCATGCTTGAAGAAGGGAAGGAGCGCCGCTCCCGGCTCTCTGTGTGTCACTCGAAGAAAGGCTATGGCGATAGGCATACTCGTCCAAGTAGGCCTGCAGGTGCTTAGGGAGGAGACCGAAGTAGGTCTCGTTCATCCAGCGCGCGGCCGCCCTCCAAAGCATAGACAATGGATGGCGCGCCGCGTTGTAGATGCCCGGGGCCGTTTGGACGTTTGCCTTGGCGGATACATTTTCACCAATGAAATGTTCGAATCCCAGCTTCGATACGGTATTGCCCCACTGATGACTCGGCGGCACCTGGTGCAGCTTCACGCGAATTAACGCGCCGGCCGGGGTGACGGAAGCAGCGGCGATCAATGGATGGCGTCTCGCATGCCGATCAAACATAGAGGCGAAGGAAGTCGCGCCGTATCGGCCTTCATGGACCCGCACCTCGCCCGCTAGCCGCTCGGACTCTGCCAGATGGATCGCATGCCGAATCTTGTGGGCGATCAACCAAGCCGTCTTGTACGTGACCTGTATCGCGTCCGAGAGCTGTCTGGCGCTTATGCCTTGAGCCAGCCAGGACATTGCCAGGAACCACTTGCGAAGAGACGTCTTGCTCTTCTCCATGACAGTTCCCGCGGTTAGTGACGTCTGGTACCGGCAGCGCTTGCATTGATATAGCGGCAGACGCCGAGTCCGAATGACCGTCGCCTGCGAGTGGCGGCAGATCGGGCAGCGATACCCATCGGGCCACTTGATTCGGAAGAGCTCGCGGACGCACGCCTCCTCCGTCGTATATAGGTTACAAGAAGCTCCGATTGTCAGCTGCGGCTCCATGACAGCCCCTCCGAATAACGAACATTTGTTCTTATTTTTATTGTATCAAACATACGTTCCCATTTCAAGTATTTTCGAGAATTGTGCGGGGTGTGCCCACCGATCGTTCGATCGCGAAGCGCGGGGCTGAGGTATAGGGATAAGCCCTCAATAGCGCTGGAAAAAGGGATGCGGTTGGGGAGCTGGCAGCCCAGGTGCTGGGCGCGGGTGCTGGGGCTGGTGCGGGTGCTGGTGCGGGTGCTGGGGCTGGTGCGGGTGCTGGGGCTGGTGCGGGTGCTGGTGCTGGTTCGGGTGCTGGTGCAGGTGCGGATTCGGGTACGGGAAGCGCAGGTTAGGGGCGCGTGCTCGGGGGCTGGTTGCGTCGAAAAGGCAGCAAAGAAGCCAGCTCCATCGTCGAGGGCTGGCTTGCTTATGCGCAGGGTCTGCCTTGGCAGACGCTGCTTCGTCTTATTTGCTGCGCTCGGCGTATTCGGCGGCCCAGGCTTGCGTGCGGGCGAGTTCGGCTTCGGCGCGCTCGATCGCGGCCGCCACCTGCGGCGCTGCGGTACCGCCGTATACGTTGCGGGCATTAACGACGTTCTGCGGCTGCAGCACGTCGTAGATCCGCTCATCGAAGAGCTGGGAGAATTGCTTGAATTCGTCCAGCGTCAGGTCGAGCAAGAATTTGCCGTTCTCGATGCAGTAGAGTACCGTTCTCCCAATAACTTCGTGCGCTTGGCGGAACGGCAGGCCCTTGCCTACGAGGAAGTCGGCGATGTCGGTCGCGTTCGAGAAGTCTTGGTCGACGGCGCGGCGCATCTTGTCCTTGCGTACCTTCATCGTCTCGATCATCGGCACGAACAGCTGGAGCGCGCCTTGGAGCGTGCGGACGGTGTCGAACATGCCTTCCTTGTCTTCCTGCATGTCCTTGTTATAGGCCAGCGGCAGCGATTTGAGCACGGTCAACAGACCGACCAGGTTGCCGTAGACGCGGCCGGTCTTGCCCCGTACTAGCTCGGGGACGTCCGGGTTTTTCTTCTGCGGCATGATGCTTGAGCCGGTGCAGAAGGCGTCGTCGAGCTCGACGAATTGGAATTCGGTGCTTGACCAGAGAATAAGCTCTTCGCTCAGGCGCGACAGGTGCGCCATGATCAGCGACGCGCCGGCCAGGAACTCGACGATGAAGTCGCGGTCGCTGACGGCGTCGAGACTGTTCTCGTACACGCGGCCGAAGTTCAGCAGCTTGGCCGTGTACTGACGGTCGATCGCGAACGTCGTGCCCGCCAGCGCCCCTGCTCCCAGCGGAAGCGCGTCAATGCGCTTGTAGCTGTCCTGCAGGCGCTCAATGTCGCGGCCGAACATGGACACGTAAGCCATCAGATGATGCGCGAACAGAATCGGCTGCGCACGCTGCAGATGCGTGTAGCCCGGGACGATCGTGTCCAGGTTCGCCTTGGCTTGTCCGATCAGCGCAGCCTGCAGCTTGGACAGAAGTTCGGCGAACTCGACGACGCGCTTGCGCAGGTACAGGTGCATGTCCGTCGCGACTTGGTCGTTCCGGCTGCGGCCCGTATGGAGTTTGCCGCCGACCGGTCCGATCTCCTCCATGAGCGCCTTCTCGATATTCATGTGGATATCTTCGTCGGCGATGGCGAACTCAAGCTCTCCGCGTTGAATCCTGCCGCGGACTTTGAGCAGCCCTTCCTTGATCGTCTCGACGTCCTCCGAGGGAAGAATGCCGCAATGCCCCAGCATTGTCACGTGCGCCAGGCTGCCTTGAATGTCTTCCTCGGCAAGCTCCTTGTCGAACGTGATCGACGCCGTATATTCCTCTACCAGTTGATTGGTTTGCTTGGTGAAACGACCGCCCCACAGCTTGCTCATAGCCAAACTCCCTTCAGTTTAAACCGGATGCGCCAGTCACGCCGGACGATACCTTCAGACGCAGTGCGTTCAGTCGGATGAAGCCCGTCGCGTCGCCTTGGTCATACGCTTGCGTCGGGTCCGCCTCCATCGTCGCGATGTGCGGGTTGTACAGGCTGACCGGGCTCTTGAGGCCGGCGGCCATGATGTTGCCTTTGTACAGCTTCAGGCGCACCGTGCCCGTCACGTTCTTCTGGCTCTCAGCGACGAGCGCTTGAATGGCGAGACGTTCCGGCGCGAACCAGAAGCCGTTGTACACGAGCGACGCATACTTCGAGATGAGCGAGTCGCGCAGGTGCATGACGTCGCGGTCCATCGTCAGCGACTCCATCTTGCGGTGCGCGGTGAACAGGATTGTGCCGCCCGGCGTCTCGTATACGCCGCGGCTCTTCATGCCGACGAAGCGGTTCTCGACCATGTCGACGCGCCCGATGCCGTGTTTGCCGCCGAGCTCATTCAGCTTCTCCATGACAGCTAGCGGAGACAGCTTCTCACCATTGATCGCCACGCAGTTGCCCGCTTCAAAATCCAGCTCCACATACTCCGCCTGGTCCGGTGCTTGCTCCGGCGAGACGCTCAGCACGTACATGTCCTGCACGTCGTCCGCGCTCGAATCGAACCATGGGTCCTCGAGCATGCCGCTCTCGAAGCTGATGTGCAGCAGGTTGCGGTCCATCGAATACGGCTTCGCGGCCGATGCTTGGACGTTGATGCCGTGCTTCTCGGCGTAAGCGATCATCTCGGCGCGGCCCGGGAACGCACTCCGGAACGCTTCATCGCGCCAAGGAGCGATCACTTGAATGTCGGGCGCCAGAGCGGCGGCGGTCAGCTCGAAGCGGACTTGGTCGTTGCCCTTGCCGGTCGCGCCGTGCGCGATGGCCGTGGCGCCTTCGGCGCGGGCGATCTCGACCATGCGCTTGGCGATCAGCGGACGCGCGATCGAGGTGCCGAGCAGATATTGGCCCTCGTAGAGAGCGCCGGCTTGGAACATCGGATAGATGAAGTCCTTGGCGAACTCGGCGCGCAGGTCGTCGATGTATACTTTCGAAGCGCCGGTCTTGAGGGCTTTCTCTTCGAGGCCGTCCAGTTCATCCTTCTGGCCGATGTCGGCGGTGAAGGTGATGATCTCGGCGTCATAAGTTTCCTTGAGCCACGTCAGAATGACGGAGGTGTCGAGGCCGCCGGAGTAGGCGAGCACGATTTTTTGTTTTGCCATGGGTAGGAACCGCTCCTTCTATATTCGGGAATAGAGTTACATAATCGCAGCCATGATCGCCTTCTGCGCGTGCAGCCGGTTCTCGGCCTCGTCGAAAATAACGGAGTTCGGGCCGTCGATGACGCCTTCGCTCACTTCCTCGCCGCGGTGCGCGGGCAGGCAGTGCAGGAACAGGTAGTCCGGCTTCGCGTGCTGCGCGAGCTCCTCGTTCACTTGATAGCCGCTGAAGGCGCGCTCGCGTTCCTTCTGCTCTTCCTCGAAGCCCATGCTCGCCCATACGTCGGTGTAGACGACGTCTGCGTTCTCGATCGCTTCGCGCGGGTCGCGCAGAATGTCGATCTTAGCACCGGTCTCCTCTGCGTACTCGCGGGCGAGGCGCACTTGATCGGAATCCGGATCGTAGCCTTCCGGAGACGCGCTGGCGAAGTGCATGCCCAGCTTGCTCGCGCCCATCATAAGCGAATGCAGCATGTTGTTGCCATCGCCGATGTAGGCGACTTTGAGTCCTTCGAGCTTGCCCTTCTTCTCGAGCACGGTCTGGTAGTCGGCCATCACTTGGCACGGATGGGATAGGTCGGACAAGGCGTTGATGACCGGAATGGTCGACGAGCGCGCCAGCTCGACTACGTTGCGGTGGCCGAAGGTGCGGATGATCATGCCGTCGAGGTAACGCGACATGACCATCGCGGTATCGCGAATCGTCTCGCCGCGGCCCATCTGGATGTCATTGCGGCTCAGGAACAGCGCGTGTCCGCCGAGCTGGTACATGCCGACTTCGAACGATACGCGGGTGCGGGTGGACGACTTCTCGAAAATCATGCCGAGCGTCTTGCCCTTCAGCGGCTGGTACAGCTCTCCGTTCTTCTGCTTGCGCTTCAGGTCGATCGCGAGATCGAGCAAGTAGCGGATCTCCTCCGGCTTATAATCGGCCAGTCCGAGAAAGTCCCGGCCCTTCAGGCCGCTGGCGATCTCTTCTATGTTATCGATCGTTAGCAAGGCGATCCCTCCTTCGAAAATGGGGTCGGCCGCCGCTCGGGCAGCCGCTATGCGATTAATTAGATGCGGACAGAGCGGCCGCTTGCTCAGACAGCACGGCGGCGATAATGCCGACCGCCTCGTCGATCTCTTCGGCGGTGACGAGCAGGTTCGGCAGCAGGCGCAGCACGTTCGGCCCCGCCGTAATGACGAGCAGGCCGCGCTTATGCAGCTCGGCAACGATGTCGGCCACCGGACCTGCGCATTCGATGCCGACGATCAAGCCGAGGCCGCGAACGTCCGTGACGTTCGGCAAGCCGGCGAGTGCCTGCTTCAGCTTGCTGACGAGCAGCTCGCCGGATGCGGCGGCGCGCTCGGGCGCCTTCTCGAGCAGCATCGTCTCGATCGTCGCCGCGATGGCCGCGGTGGCGATCGGCGTGCCGCTGAACGTGGAGCCGTGCGAGCCGGCGGTGAACGCCGGGACGAGCGCGGCCTTGCCGAGCATGGCGCCGACCGGGAAGCCGCTGGCAATGCCTTTGGCGAGCGTGAAGATGTCCGGCTCGATGCCGTAATGCTCATAGGCGAACAGCTTGCCCGTGCGGCCCATGCCGGTCTGAACCTCGTCCAGAATAAGCAGGATGCCATGGCGGTCGCATAGCTCGCGAACGGCCTTCACGTAGGCCGGATCGGCGAGATGGACGCCGCCTTCCGCTTGGACGAGCTCGATCATGACAGCCGCTGTCTGATCGGTAATAGCCGCTTCGAGCGCCGCCAAGTCGTTCAGCGGCACGTGCACGAAGCCCTGCGGCAGCGGCAGGAAGCCTTCCTTCACTTTATCTTGGCCGGTCGCCGTCAGCGTAGCCAGCGTTCGGCCGTGGAACGAGTGCGTCAGCGTGACGATCTCGTAGCGGCCGTTGCCGAGCACCTTCTGATGGTAACGGCGGGCGAGCTTGATGGCTGCCTCATTCGCTTCGGCGCCGCTGTTGCAGAAGAAGACGGCGTCGGCGCAACTGTTGTCGGTCAGCAGCTTGGCCGCCTTCTCTTGAACCGGATTGTAGAAAAGGTTGGATACGTGCCAGAGCTGGTCGAGCTGGCTGACGAGCGCGTTCTGGACCCGCTCCGGGACGTGCCCCAGACTCGTGACCGCGATGCCGGTCATGAAGTCGAGATATTCCTTGCCTTGGTCGTCCCAGAGGCGGCTCCCCTTCCCCTTGACTATAGTGATCGGATAGCGCGCAAAGGTAGGAAACAAACTGCTCATGCCAATCTCTCCCTTCGTATTTGGCAACCAATTGTTACTTATCCCCGCACGATGCGGGTACCGATATTGCCTTCGCGGAAGGCGCGGCTTAGGACGCGAGGGGCGCTGCCGTCGACGATGAGCACCTCCTGCACGTCGCCGTGCAGGCAGCTCATCGCGGCGCGCACCTTCGGGATCATGCCGCCGTAGATCTCGCCGCTCGCGATCATCTCTTCGATCTCGGCGAAGGTCACTTGCGGCAGCACCCGCTTCTCGCCGTCCGCCGTCCGCATGATGCCGGGGACGTCGGTGACAACGATCATCGCGCTAACGCCGAGCGCCGAAGCGACCGCGCCGGCGGCGGTGTCCGCGTTGATGTTGTACCGCTGGCCGGCTGCGTCGATGCCGATCGGCGCGATGACGGGCAGGCAGCCCAGCCGGGCGATGCCTTCGATCAGCTCGGCGTTAACCCCGGTCACGTCGCCGACGAAGCCGATCTCGTCGGCGTCCGCGACAGGCCGCGCCTCGATCAGCCGGGCGTCCGAGCCGGACAGCCCGAGCGCCTTCGCGCCGCTGCGCTGCAGCCGGCGCACGATCTCCTTGTTGATGCGGCCGGCGAGCACCATCTCGACGACGTCGAGCGTCGCCGCGTCGGTGACGCGCAGGCCGTTCACGAAGCGGCTCTCGATGCCGAGCTTGCCGAGCGTCTCGTTGATCGCCGGCCCGCCGCCATGGACAATCACTGGCTGCATGCCGCCGTTCTGCAGCTCCGTCAAATCTTCAAAAAAAGCGTCAGGCAGCGCGGCCAGCGTGCTGCCTCCGCATTTCATCACGAATCGCTTCATCCGGCGCGCCCCCTTACGTCCGATACGCGGCGTTGATCCGCACGTAATCGTATGTAAGGTCGCAGCCCCAGGCGACCGCCTGGCCTTCGCCGTAGTGCAGGTCGACACGAATGGCGACCGTGTCGCCCTTCAAATACGCCAGCGCCGCGTCTTCGTCGAACGCGACGGGCCGGGATTGCTCGAGCACCACAATGTCGCCGAGCCGGATGTCGACGGTATTCACGTCGACGGGAACTCCCGCGCGCCCGACGGCGGCGATGATCCGCCCCCAGTTGGCGTCGGCGCCGAATGCCGCCGACTTGACGAGGCTCGACCCGATGATCGTCTTCGCGATCGCCCGGGCGTCTTCATCGCTGCGCGCGCCGGTGACGGTCGTCTCGATCAGCTTCGTCGCGCCCTCACCGTCGCGGGCGATCGCCTTCGCGAGCTCGCCGCACACGTAGCGGAGGCCTTCCGCGAACGCCGCGAAGTCCGCGTGGCCGCGGGAGAGCTCGCCACCCCCCGCGAGACCGCTCGCCATGGCGACGAGCATGTCGTTCGTGCTCGTGTCGCCGTCGACGGTAATCATGTTAAACGTGACGTCGGTCGTCTCGCGCAGCAGTTCCTGGAGCAGCGCAGCCGGGATGGCGGCGTCCGTCGTGACGAAGCCGAGCATCGTCGCCATGTTCGGGTGAATCATGCCCGAGCCTTTGGCTGCGCCGGCGATGTAGACTTCGCGTCCGTCGATCGTGAGTTTAACGCAAGCTGTCTTTTTCACCAGATCGGTTGTCAGAATGGCCTGGCAGAAGTCTTCCGATCCCTGGTCATCCGATCGGAGCCGGCCCGGCAGCGCCGCGATGCCGGAGGAGACGCAGTCCATCTTGAGCAATTCGCCGATGACGCCCGTCGACGCCACCGCCACCTGATGCTTCGGCACGCCGATCGCTTCCGCGATCTGCGATCGCATCGAACGCGCGTCGTCTTCGCCTTGCCGGCCCGTGCAGGCGTTGGCGTTGCCGCTGTTGACGAGAATCGCCCGCAGCTTGCCCTCCTCCGCCAGGCTCTCGCGCGTCACTTGCAGCGGAGCCGCCTGGAACAGATTCGTCGTATACACCGCCGCCGCCGCTGCCGGCACCTCGCACACGATCGCGCCTAGGTCGTGGCGATCTGTTTTTTTCAACCCGCAATGCAGTCCGCCTGCCCGGAAACCCTTGGGCGTCGTCACGCCGCCGCTTGGTACGATCTCATATCTATTCCCCATGGAAGTTCCGTCCTCCGTTGTGAGCATAATCGTTAAGGGTAAACCGGAGCGAACCCGAGGCCCAGCGTCTCGTCCCAGCCCATCATCAGGTTCAGGTTCTGGATCGCTTGGCCGGCCGCTCCTTTGACGAGGTTGTCGATGACGGAGATGATTGTGATCCGCCCCGTTCGCGCGTCGACGTTCAGGCCGATGTCGCAATAGTTCGAGCCGTATACTTCCTTCGTCGCCGGGTACGTGCCCGCTTGGCGAATTCGGATGAAGCGCCTGTCTTGGTAAAATTCACGGTATAATTGCAGAAAATCGCCGGTTGTGCGGTCGCGGTCCGTTACGGCGGCGTACATCGTGCTCATGATGCCGCGTGTCATCGGAACGAGGTGCGTCGTGAACGTTGTCGTCACCGGCCGACCTGCCGCACGCGACAGTACCATCTCGATCTCGGGCGTGTGCTGATGTTGATTGACTTTGTACGCCTTCAGGTTCTCGTTCACTTCGGAGAAGTGGGAGCTCAGGTTCAGTCCGCGGCCCGCGCCGGATACGCCCGTCTTCGAGTCGATGATGATCGAGTTCGGATCAATCCAGCCCGCCTTCACCGCCGGGTAGAGGCCGAGCGTCGTCGCCGTCGGGAAGCAGCCCGGGTTGGAGACGAAGTCCGCGCCTGCCACTTCATCGCCGAACAGCTCGCACATGCCGAAAACAGCACGGTCGAGGTACGCTTGGTCGGCAGCGCCTTTCTTGTACCACGCTTCGTAGGCTGCCGGGTCCTTCAGCCGGAAGTCGCCGGACAGGTCGATGACCTTCAGCCCCGCTTCCAGGAACCGAGGCGCGAGCTGCGCGCTGACGCCGTGAGGCGTCGCGAGGAACACGACATCCGCCTTGCCGCGGATGAGCGCCGGGTCGACGTCGTCCATGACGCCTGCGACGATCTCCGTCAGGTGCGGGAACGTCTCGGAATAATACGAGCCCGCCGACGAAGACGAGACGACCGAGGTGACCGTCACGTTCGGGTGGGCTTCCAGCAAGCGAATCAGCTCGACACCGCCGTAGCCGGTGGAGCCGACAATCGCGGCGCGTATATGCGCGTGCGTCATGGCAATCTCTCCTTAATAAATAAAAAAACAGCAGATTCGGAGTTAGTCGTCCAGATTGGCAAAACCAACCTTTATTGTACCGAAACCCGCTGCGGATGTAAAAAGACAATTTGGCGAGCCGAGGAAAGGAATTGTGTATTATTATACAGTCTATTCATTATTTATACAACCAATTTCGTAAATGTCCGCATAAAAAAAAGATGGCCGCCTCTTAGAGAAGCACCCATCGTTCATGCTAAGTTGTAACCCTCCACGTCCGCCATATATTCCCCAATCTTGTCCGCGAACGTTTCGAAGTCTCCTATTTGCTTATCCTCCCGCGCCACCCTCACCCCCCCCGTTCTTGCTTCCAGATTCCGAATAATCTCCGCTCTCTCTTCATTCAATCGGGCATAAGACTTCAACGCTACGATGTAGGCGACCTGTCTGAGGTATGGCTCCGAGTCCAGAAGCAGCTCGCCGTTGGATACGATTTGAGCTTGCAGAACAGTACTGGATTCGGCAAGATCAATCAAGTCCACTTCGCGCTTCAACTGGTCCGCCAGTCGTTGCGCCAGCATGAACCGCTCGTATGCCGATAGGCTCTTCTTCGAGAGATAAGCGATATCCACATCGCTGTCGGCACGCAACTGTCCCTTGGCCGCCAGAACCGTAAATAACGACCGCATAGGCATGAACATTTGCGACCAGAAAATCAATAATAAGCCGTTCTTGTTCTTGCGTCAGAGCAGTTGTCATACGCCCCCTAAACCGTACCAAACCGTACCATTCTCTTGTTCCTATCGTAACCGAATCTATTCTGGAAATATACAACAAACCCGCTCGATCCTCTCGGATGCACAGCGGGTTGTTCGCTTGTTCTATTGTTCGTCCGCCTATTCGCCGGCTTAACCGTTCGCTTCCGGCTTCTGAATCTGGCTGCGCAGATAGCCGTCGATGAACGCGTCGAGGTCGCCGTCCATGACCGCTTGCACGTTGCCCGTCTCTACGCCGGTCCGGTGATCCTTGACCATGCTGTACGGGTGGAACACGTAGGAGCGGATCTGGCTGCCCCAAGCGATCTCCATCTGATCGCCGCGGATAGCGGCCAGCTCCTTCTGCTGCTCTTGGATGCGCAGCTCATACAGCTTCGACATGAGCATCTTCATCGCGCGGTCGCGGTTCTGAATCTGCGAGCGCTCCGTCTGGCAGGCGACGACGATGCCGGTCGGCAGGTGGGTGATCCGGACGGCGGATTCGGTCTTGTTGATGTGCTGGCCGCCCGCGCCGCTGGAACGGTACGTGTCGATCCGCAGATCCTCCGGCCGAACCTCGATGTCCGTGACGTCGTCCGGAATCTCCGGCACGACGTCGCAGGAGACGAATGACGTGTGGCGGCGGCCCGAAGCATCGAAAGGAGAGATGCGCACGAGCCGGTGCACGCCC
Source organism: Cohnella lubricantis (assembly GCF_014212015.1). Taxonomy (GTDB): domain Bacteria; phylum Bacillota; class Bacilli; order Paenibacillales; family Paenibacillaceae; genus Cohnella; species Cohnella lubricantis. The sequence continues at coordinate 18,716 of NZ_JACJVN010000031.1, forward strand.
TTCTCCGCCTTCAGGTAGCCGTAGGCATTGTAGCCGCGTACCATGATGGTGACGCTCTTGATGCCCGCCTCTTCGCCCGGCAAGTAGTCGAGCACTTCGACCTTGAAGCCGCGCTTCTCCGCCCAGCGGGTATACATGCGGTACAGCATAGATGCCCAGTCCTGCGACTCGGTGCCGCCTGCGCCTGGATGAAGCTCGAGGATGGCATGGGCCCTATCGTAGGGCTGATTGAGGAGCAGTTGAAGCTCGAACTCGTCGACCTTGCGGACGAACGCCTTCACGCTCTCTTCCCACTCCGCTTCCATATCGGCCTCCGATTCCTCTTCGAGCATCTCCAGCATGGCGTCGAGATCATCCTGCTCGCCCGTCAGCTTCTCGTACTGCTCGACGACGCCCTTGATCGCGTTGAGCTCGGCGATGAGGCCCTGCGCCTTCTCGTTGTCATCCCAGAAGTCAGGCGCGCTCATCTTCACCTCGTAGTTCGCGATCATCTCCAGCTTGAGATCTAAGTCAAAGAGACCCCCTAAGTTGCTGGAGTCGCTTCGCGGCTTCGCGAAGGTCTTGCTTAACGGTCACATCGATGTTCGACATGTTGGAAAATCCACCTTTGCTCTAGATATTAATCAGTCTATGCGGCCGTGGCACATTTTGTATTTCTTGCCGCTGCCGCATGGGCAAGGATCATTACGCCCGATCCGCTGCTCGGGGCGCTTGGCCGCTGGACGCTTCGCGCCTTCGCCGGCTTTGGTGTCAACCGCTTGCCCTTCCGCGACCGCTTCGCGCTTCACGTTGCTCTCGACGTGAGCCTTCATGATGTACAGCGCGATCTCGTCTTCCATCCGCTCGATCATCGCAAGGAACATATTATGCCCTTCGAACTGGTATTCGCGCAGCGGGTCGTTGCCTCCGTAGGCGCGCAAGTGAATGCCTTGGCGCAGCTGATCCATCGCGTCGATGTGATCCATCCACTTGCTGTCGACCGCGCGCAGCACGACGACCTTCTCGAACTCGCGCATCATATCGGCGCCGATCGACTCCTCACGCTCGTTGTAATAAGCCTCGATGCGCGCCATGAGCCATTCGACCATCTCTTCCTTCTCTTTGCCCCAGACGTCGTCCTTCGTGACGCGGTCCTCGGGGAGGAAGTTCTTGTGCACGTAAGCGACGAGTCCGTCGATATCCCAATCCTCCGGCACGTCCTCGCCCGGGCAATGATTGTCGACGGCGCGCGTCACGGACGAGCTGATCATGCCCATCACGATATCGCGGATGTTCTCGGCGAATAGAATCTGGCGGCGGTCGCCGTAGATCTTCTCGCGCTGCAGGTTGATGACGTCGTCGTACTGCAGGACGATGCGGCGGGCATCGAAGTTGCTGCCCTCGACGCGCTTCTGCGCCGACTCGATCGCACGCGAGATCAGTTTGCTCTCGATCGGGGAGTTCTCGTCGAAGCCGAGACGCTCCATCATGCCCATAATATTGTCGGCGCCGAAGCGGCGCATCAATTCGTCTTCCATCGACAGGTAGAACTGCGAAGAACCCGGGTCGCCTTGGCGTCCCGCGCGGCCGCGCAGCTGGTTGTCGATCCGGCGGCTCTCGTGACGCTCGGTGCCGATGATGTGAAGGCCGCCGAGCTCCGCTACGCCTTCGCCCAGCAGAATGTCGGTACCGCGGCCCGCCATATTGGTGGCGATGGTGACGGTGCCGTGCTGGCCGGCGTTCGCAATGATCGCCGCTTCTTCAGCGTGGTACTTGGCGTTCAGCACTTGGTGCTTGACGCCCTTCTTCTTCAGCATCTCCGATACGCGCTCGGAGTTCTCGATCGACACGGTGCCGACCAGCACAGGTTGTCCCGTCTGGTGGCGCTGCACGATCTCGTCGACGACGGCGCGGTACTTGCCGTTCTCGGACTTGTACACGACATCCGGCGCGTCGGCGCGGATATTCGGACGGTTCGTCGGAATCTGCACGACTTCGAGTCCGTAGATGCGCTTGAACTCTTCTTCCTCGGTCTTCGCCGTACCGGTCATGCCGGCCAGCTTGCGGTACATCCGGAAGTAGTTCTGGAAGGTGATGGTGGCGAGCGTCATGCTCTCGTTCTGAACCTCAAGGCCTTCCTTCGCTTCGATCGCTTGGTGCAGACCGTCGCTATAGCGGCGTCCGGCCATCAGACGGCCGGTGAACTCGTCGACGATGACGACTTCGCCTTCCTGCACCACATAGTCGACGTCGCGCTTCATAATGAAGCGCGCGCGCAGCGCTTGGCTGACGTGGTGGTTAATCGTGACATGTTCGCTCGAGAACAGATTGTCGATGCCGAACGAGCTCTCCGCCTTACTGACCCCTTGGTCGGTAAGGGCGATGCTGCGCATTTTGACATCGATCGTGAAGTCGTCGTTCTCCTTCAAATGGCTCACGAAACGATCGGCTGCGTAATATAGCTGCGTCGACTTCTGCGCTTGACCGGAGATGATCAGAGGAGTCCGCGCTTCGTCGATCAGGATGGAGTCGACTTCGTCGATGATCGCGTAATAGAGCGGACGTTGAACCATCTGCTCCTTGTACAGCACCATGTTGTCGCGCAAGTAGTCGAAGCCGAACTCATTGTTCGTTCCGTACGTGATGTCGCACGCATAAGCCGCTTGCTTCTCCTCGTGGCTAAGCCCGTGCAGGTTGCAGCCGACGGTCATGCCCAGGAACGTGTAGATCTGTCCCATCTCCTGGCTGTCGCGCTGCGCCAAGTAATCGTTGACGGTGACGACGTGCACGCCCTTGCCGAGCAAGGCGTTCAAATAGACGGCCAAAGTACCGACGAGCGTCTTGCCCTCGCCGGTCTTCATCTCCGAGATCTTGCCGGAATGGAGCACCATGCCGCCCATCAGCTGCACGTCATAGTGACGCTTGCCCAGCACGCGCTTGGACGCTTCGCGCACGACGGCGAACGCTTCCGGCAGCAGGTCGTCCAGCTCTTCGCCCTTCTCCAGGCGCGATCTGAACTCCTCCGTCTTCGCGCGGAGCTGTTCGTCCGTCAAGGGCGAGATGGACGATTCGAGCCCATTAATCTGTTCAACAGTCTTTAAGAGACGCTTCACTTCACGTTCGTTGGCGTCTCCGAATATTTTCTTGACAAGTCCGAGCATTTGACTACCCCTCTCTTCTATCCGCGGGTAAGGCTGTATCACTTCATTTTAGCAGTTTGGCGAAGGAGGGGCAAGAAAGGCGGCAGCCGCTCCAAAATAGATTATAGCATTAAATAAGGCCCCGGATCGGAATCCGGAGCCTGCATATTATAGGTAGTTAAATGTTCGGGGCGGCCTCAGCCGACCGACTCGATCAGCCCGTATCTTCCGTCGTTGCGACGGTAGACGACGTTCACTTCCTTCGTATCGGAATTGGCGAACAGATAGAAGTTGTGGCCGACCATGTTCATCTGGAGGATCGCTTCCTCGACGTCCATCGGCTTCAGATTGAAGCGCTTCGTCCGAATGACCTGCCATTCATCCTCGTCCAGCAGAGTCGCCGTCGCGGCGCCTCCGTAGCCTGCCTCCTCCTTGAAGAGCCCTTTGGCCTCTCCGGCTTGTCTCAATTTGCGGTTCACCTTCGTCTTGTGCTTGCGGATCTGGCGCTCCAATTTGTCCACGACGCAGTCAATCGATGCGTACATGTCTTCGCGCTTCTCCTCCGCCCGGAGCATGACGCCCGTCAGCGGAATCGTGACCTCGACGGCATGTTGGCCTTTCGTTACCGCGAGGGTAACGTGCACGTCGGATTGGGGAGGTGCTTCAAAATACCGTTCCAAACGACTCAGCTTCTTCTCGACGTACTCACGAAGAGCATCCGTAACTTCCATGCGCTGACCTCGAATGTTGTATTTCATTGGGCATTCCTCCTTTGCTGACTCCATTTTACCACAGCCGAGATGACGGTTACAAAACAATATGTTAACAATTTAGAACTTTCTGATAACTTGGCTTGGATTGTGTAAAAGGAGCGGCGCCGTGGAGGGATAGGGGTCACGCGGGCATTCTTATGGGCTTATCCCCTTGGCTCAGCTCAACCTTGAAGCTGGCCAATTAAAAAACCTCGGATCGCTCCGAGGTGGGGTGGCCGGCAAATCGTTACCAGGTAACCGATAGTTCTCTGTATAAGTGCGTGGCGCGGTGCGCCGAATGATTACGCTTTAACGACGTTAGCTGCTTGCGGGCCTCTGGCGCCTTGCACAATGTCAAATTCTACGGACTGCCCTTCTTCAAGGGACTTGTAGCCGTCCATTTGGATCGCGGAGAAGTGAACGAACACGTCGCCGCCTTGTTCCGTCTCAATGAACCCGTAACCCTTCTCTGCGTTGAACCATTTCACTTTACCTTGCATGTGCTAACATTCCCTTCATTTTCAATTGACATAGGCGATTTAGCCTGGCCCACACCCCGAATATACCATCAGGTAAAGTTTGGTGTCAACGGGAATTTTGAAAGCGGTGTCATGGTTGTGGCCCTAGTGTGTAATGCTCCCAACCGGAAAGGGCGAAGAAATCCTTTACCTTAAATGGAGTCGTGCTATACGTCCCGTTTGGGAAGACAATCTTTTTACTGCACTTTGCCGTATGAACGATGTCGCACAGGCCGCTTCGGATACCTATGAAATATCCGGCATACTCCACAGCCGAAATGATCTGAGTGAGCGGAACCGACAACGGTCTGGTTCCCCTAATCGCATTCTCCTCTCCGCTTATGTTTGTATAGACAAAATAACCCTTATTCTGGTATTCGCTCGCAACTGCTTCCCAATAGGAATCAGGTATTTGCGTGACACTCTTGGCATAGGGCGCTAATATGAGAGATTTATCCTGAACGAGACGCTCTTTATTTTCAAATTCATGAATAATAGAGGGCGGAATGGGCGGAGCATCCTTGCTTAATCCATAGACAGCATATCGATAATAATCGACAAATGAGAGAAACCTCTTATCTAAGTATTTAATAATATTATCCGTATAGGGACGATCATGATGAGCGATGATACAATTACCTTCGCGGGTATAAATAATCGCTTGAACCAGTTCATCCATCTCTACCCGTTCAAGCTCTGTCACCTGGTTCACGCCAAACATTTCGACAACCTGCCGGCAACCACTGCCTGTGACTACTACCGAAGCTTGTTGAAGACCATGCTTAGCAAGATACGCCGGAAGAAAAGCCATTGCCCAATAGACATCGCCAAGCGCATTATAAGGGCAGATTACGAGATGAGAATCCTGGCAGCTCGTTCGGATCTTCCCCAAAGTAGTTATCCCACGCAACACTCGCGCCTTCTTGCGAACGACGGTCTCCTCCGACAGCGAGTATTCGGAGAATGAATTGTAGTCCACAACTTTAACGACTTCTCCATTGTACCCCAGCCGGCGAAGCTGCATGGACATGGCGTCGAAAAAACGCGAAGCAATCAACACGATGCTATTTTCTGAGGTGTACCCCTTAATAGCGGTCGGCGACAGCGTTGTTGCCATTTGATAGGTCTGCCCGAGCTTTGAATCGTTGTTGTCCAATATCGCAACCGTTCGAACACCAAACTTCGCCAGGTAGTCGATCATGGCCTCCGATCCGTTGCCATGCCCGAACACTAACACCGATTTGTTGGAAAGCTTCTTCTCGGATAAGAGCATCTCGATGTTGCGCTGCATTTCAGCTTTATAAGTTTGCTCCATTCAGCGCCCCCAGGATGACGTCATTAATAAGCTCTTCCTCCGTAGCAATTCCGCTCTCCAGCAGATTACGCAGCTTGCGTCCATGCGGAAGATCAAGCGATCCGATAATCAGTTTGTCGGTGAACTCATAGAGGGAGTAGAGGGTAAGCAGATCCAATTTTCCTTCTAAAATGACAGTTCTACTCCCAGTGGATTTTGCTTGAAATGCGGTTCTAACCTTGTTGTTCCACTCCCCATTAGAATCCGGCAACAGTAAAACAAAATCAAACTCGTCTAATGAATGGAGGTTCCAGTAAGTACGAGCCTTCTCCAATTGAATTTCGTTCTGGGTCATGGAGTAAACTCCTTTTTATACGGAAACTCTTTTGCAACAAAGACTTGGATATTGTTGAACTGAAGTTTCAATCCTTCATGACTCCCGATAACAGAAAATCCGACACTTCACGAAGACATCCATTCCCACCGTTCGAATTCAAAACCCAATCTACCGAATCTATTACTGAGGTATGTGCATCCTTCGGACAAATAGAAATTCGGCTAAGACGCATTACCTCTATGTCGTTAATATCGTCTCCAATATAAATAACTTCACTTGGATCTACATTGAATCGTTCCAAGAAATCTCTAAACCGCGACAATTTAGAACTAGATTCTATACTAATAAATTCAAATCCTTGTTGACTAAATCTCTTTGTTATAGCTTGCTTGGAGTGTCCTGAACTAAGGATACCCAACCTATAACCATGTGCTCGAAGTTGTTCCGCGGCAAGACCATCCCGCACATGAAATTGCTTAATTTCATCGCCTTTTTCTGTATAAATCATTCTTCCATCCGTTAACACACCATCAACATCGCAAATAATCCACTTACACCTTTGAAATTTATCTACTCGATTATTTTTTTTTTTATAACACTCTTGATCTCTAATGCCTGGGATAGAATATCTTCAAGCTCATGCAACGGTATCATATTAGGACCATCAGACAACGCCTTTTCTGGATTCGGATGAGTCTCTGCAAAAATAGCATCAATTCCGACAGCCATAGCTGCGTTCATAAGATACGGCACAAATTCTCTATCTCCGCCCGTTGCTGTTCCAAGCCCGCCCGGACGTTGCACTGAATGGGTAGCATCAAACACAATCGGGTATCCTAACTTTCTCATCTCAACTAAGGATCGCATATCCACAACCAAATTATTGTACCCGAAACTTGTTCCTCGCTCAGTCAACAGTATCTGGCGGTGACCAATTTCCTCCAACTTATAAATGACATTTTTCATCTCTCCAGGTGACAAAAACTGTCCCTTCTTAATATTCACTGTTCTCCCTGTCTTCGCTGCTGCTATCAACAAATCCGTTTGCCTGCATAAGAAGGCCGGAATTTGCAGCACATCCACAACCTCGGCGACCGAGGCACATTGCCATGACTCGTGAACGTCTGTAATGATGGGAATATCGTATGTTTTTTTTATTTTCTCTAGAATTCTTAGTCCTTCTTCAAAACCTAAACCTCTGAACGATTCAATGGAGCTGCGATTGGCCTTGTCGAATGACGACTTGAAAATAAAGTTTATATTCAACTTCTCTGTAATTCGTTTTACCTTCTCTGCCGTCTCCATAAGTAGTCGTTCGCTCTCTATGACACACGGTCCTCCAATGAACGTGAACCGGCTATCATTACCAACAACGAGTCCATCTCTAATGGAAACTGTTCTTACCTGTACCATCGTACTCCTCCTTGAGCATCTATCCCTATGTCGACCTGCCCCTAAAACTCCCCTACTACTCCAACGATGTCCTTAGCTCTAGTATTCTTGATAATCTCTACGGATACACTCCGTTCTTTTTGGATTGTATCCATTGCCCTTCTTATTATTTCATCTTCGTACTCTTTAGGTATGACTACGATACCATCATAGTCGCCAAAGATAAGGTCGCCAGGTTTTATTGTGACATCTTCTATAGTAACAGTTTTGTTAATACTCTCGACTGTAGCTCTTTTCCGAACATCTTGACAATTATATCCTTTGGAGAACACCGGAAAATCTAACGCCTTTACTTCTTTGCTATCCCGCGTTACTCCCCCTATAATTGCACCAGATGCACCAGAACGCACGGCTATAGCAGCATTAAGTCCTCCGAAGTAAGCATTCGTAGCGCATTCATTCTCGACCGCAATAATATCATTAGCAACAATTGTAGAGTAAGAATCCAGGGCATCATATATTCCACGGAAATCCTCACCATCTCTTAAAGAACGAAGTTTGAGCGTTTTTGCCCGGCCCAGAATTTTTTTGTCCTCTAAATTTAATTTGTAGCCACTGATCACGCCATTAAGCTCTAGATCGTCCAAGATGTCAGATAGCATCGGACTTGACAGTATGTGCTTTAAGTTATTAAAGTACTGAGCTTCCTTCTGATGCAATCCCATCGTAATAATGTTCGCTAACTCAAATTCATCAGGGTAATTAACATCAATAGCTTCAATAGGCGAAGCCTCAAGCAAATACACGTTATCTCCATACCTTCTTTGAGTAGCTAGCGCGGTTTCTCTGCGAACAATATACATACCCATTGTTTCTATGATTGTATCTGGCAAATCTACGCTATTGGGAATATGAAACTTATCATATACCGGGCCTTGTCCATTCCAAGTGTACTGTTTATCTTTTTTAACTAACACAACTGAATCATATTGGTTGTTTTCAATAAGAATATCGATACCTTTCTTTATTGTGCTCTTATTAATGAACGGACTTGTGCATAATATTTGAACATAAATATCTGCATCTGCATGCTTTACTTCATTCAAAAATAGTTGATGTCCATCTGTCTTGTTACTGGCATAGGCAGGATCACGTCGCATGACCTTGCATCCTGTCTCGGACGCAAGATCAATTATTTCATCGCTATCAGTATCCAAATAAACTTCATTAAGAAAATCGCACTCCAATAACTTCTCTAGTGTATACAGAAATAAAGGTTTTCCGTTTAATAGTTTTAGGTTCTTAGATTCAATTCGTTCACTTGATCCCTTCGCAGGAAGAAACGCAACTACTTTCATGAGAGGCCTCCAAGTATTCATTATTCAGGATGTGCTTTATCATCTGCATACATATTACCTTCAACAAAGCGAACAAGTAGATTTCCCCGATAATTTACAGGATCTCTATAGAACCTATCTTTCTCTACCGTTATTTATCAAGCAAATAAGCTGTCAAAATTAATACGTTCGAACGCTTCTAGTTCCCCGCCTCGAGTAGCATTCATCAGTTTAATACGGTGTGCCTTAGCGTATTCATTTGCTTTTTCATACGCTGCATTCGTAAAGTCAATGAGGCTGTGATAGGGACTGCTGAATTTGTACTCTGGAGTGAAATGGTTTTCAACGTCGTCCGTAATTAACTCTCCGTTGATCTTAACTGTCGTCGAGAAGTGGTGATCTATCCCCAGCAAGTAGATCTCGTTAAATCCCATATATGCAGCCAATTGGATACAGTCATAGGTTACGGTAGCTCCCCACTGCATAACAAAGGGTTCCTCGCTAAATTCCGGTTTATGGTAAGGATACGGTTTCCAATCGACTTTGCCATCCAACACATAAAAATATCCGTTGTCAAGCGTCAACTCGCCATTATACGCAAAGAACTTATCACATGTTATCTTCTTGTTGATATCTTCGCGACTTTGTCTAAGTATCGCCTCATCATGAATCATGTAATAATTAGGCCGCCAAACCGTCTTGTCAAACAATAAATATATTTTATTTGTCGCAAAGGTGACCTCTCCGTTCAGTTTATCCAGATCCGCAACGGAGAGACTCGGTCCGTTCCCAATAATAAAGCAGCGCTCTCCACGATGCTTATCTTTAAATTGCATTAACTGTAAATACTCATACCGCATTAATGTTGTCCAGAACACATCTACCGTAAAGAAGTTATGTCGGCAAAACATGCCGTGCTTCGTCAACTGCCATGCGATTTCATTGTTCGCTCGACCTGTAGCCGTAGCAATGAGTACGACCAAATGGTTTGTATCCGCTTCAGACAAAGCAATGACAGGCTTTCCGTGAAATAAAGTCCCCTGCTTTGTCGGGTCGTTATCAATAAAACCATCGATATAATCATTTAAATCAGTATGTACAAGGTGGTCGTACATCCTTAGAATATGTTCCCAATGCGGTCCTGCACCAAAGACATACAACTTTGCACCCAAAGCTAGCTTAGGTGTTATTTTCCCAAGTTCGTATCGAAAATTAAATTCCATACCTCTGCCTCCGCAATTGAATTATCTTAAAAGTGACTCAAAACTTGCGAAACAAATGCCTCGTCATCTGTCCCATCATATTCAAATTCAATCGCATTATCATTCAACCCCATATGCTTTAACCCAAAGTAATGTATAGGGATTACATTGGTTACTGATTCATAAATGACAACCATATTACAAGTAGATGAGCTAATGACATCGCAGAATCCACTTCTTATACCAATAAAGCCACCCGCAGCATCCATTATGGGGACTGACATGTCAAGAGGAAAAAACACTGCCTGAGTGCCTTGAATTGGCGGTTCTTCAACACCGATGCTATTTGTACAAACGCTGTACCCTTTACTTTTTAGACCATTAACAATCTGTTCCCACATTTGATAAGAAATCAACATGCCATTATATGCTCCCATATATGGAGCTAGAATAACTGTTTTGCCTTTAATCAAACCGTACTTATCAAAAAAGGCATCAACTTCCCTCTCATTTTCATTAAAAATAGGGGAGGATGCAACTACTGATTCATCTAGCTCAAAAACACCATATTTAAAATCATCCTTAAAGGATAATGGCAATATATCTCTATTAACATTAATATTTCGTTTAACTCTCCAATCCCAGAATAATAGCGGCTTCACCTTCATCTTCTCTGAGTTAAGGAACTGATAAGCCGCCAAAAGTTTATCCTTCTGAGAGGGATTAATTACAACTACATTTTCAAACGAAAACAGCTTAACGACCTTCTTTACAAGATTTCCATTAGCGACTATAATGTAATGGTCAATATTTTCCTTTTTGATATAATTTTTCAAGTACATTCCGATTAAATATGCGTCTCCACTTCCAGCATAAGGGCACAACAACATAGTTGCATTCTTAGGAAGGCCATTCATAATCCGCTTATAGATATAATACCCTGAAACGATTCGTTTTAAAGACTGGATTTCTCTTAGGAATAATGGGGTTTTTGGCTTCTTAAATTTATACGCTGTAAAATAATCAATATTCTTCACATATCCTAGGCTTCTAATTTGAATGGATTGTTCTTGCTGATACATAGCCGAACAGATGAGAATAGCAACGTTACTTTTTTTGGGATTGAGGTAACTTTCAGGTGAATAAACTCCTATCCCCGCATAAGCTTTTCCTATTTTTCGTGGAGAATTATCTATAAAGGCAGCTATCTTTATCCCTTTGGAAGTTAAAAAATGAACAATATGGTGTAGTTCTCTTACAACTCCGAACAGGATAACTTCTTTACCATCAAGCTTGCCAGACGCAACTAATTCACCGATATTATCTAGCATTTGGCTTATAGTTTTGTTAAGTGTTTTTAGCCTGCTCACAATATCTCACCAGCCTAGAATGGAGTATTTCACCATGTCATCTATAGTTATCGCCGTTTTACCCAATAACCCTTTGCTACCAAAAGGTTCTTCAATGGAAACGACGATAATCTCTTTGTGAAAATGAATCATTCGATAATACTTACATATATTTTGAATTTTATCGATTGTTGTTTCAACAATATCAATTTTCAATTCATCATTTTCAGATTCAAGCTGTTTTAATGAGGCGATGGCATTAAAGTCGTTAGTAACAACAAGAGCTCTATTAATAGCTTTTCGTCGCAAATAGGATTTCAAATGCTTTACAGTAGATAGATTGATCTCCGAATCAACATGCGGCATTAGCACTAAGCAGTCCTCTTTATTAACCGAGTGTTTTTTCTTCAATCGTACCCACAGCCGCTTTCCTGTGTATGCAACTCGTATCTCATTTAATATTAAGAACATAAGCTACAGCCCCTCATCGATCTCAATATGTAATCCCTCGAACCGGTCCCGCTGCACATTGACGGCAAGCGCAGTTACAAGCCCAGACGGCTTCCTGTCGTTCACCAGTATCCGTTCTCCAAATGGTGCATTGTAGATGATGTGATCATATCGTATTCCTTGTTCCGTTAAGAACCGCTCAGTTACTTGCTTGTATTCAGTCGTTCTAGACGTGATGAACACGACCATATCGGCATCTGGTATATTTTTTAAGAATTCCAGCGCGCCGGGAAGCGGCGTATCATTCCCATCCAACTTATGCCCGTTATGTCTTACAATAGTGCCATCCAAATCGAGTATCCATGTGTGACCAAGCGAGGATAGAACAAGCGAGTCCATTACTTCACCCCATTGCCCAATGTTACGCCGATCGCACCGCCGGGGTGATTTTGCCGCAGGGCATCAAGCGGTACTTCCTGCTCCTTGGCAATCTGCATCGCTAACTCCTGCAATACGATAAGATTCAGCATTGTGGAATTATTAGGAAGAATGTTCCACTGGTCGCCTTCATGTTCAAGCTCTACAATCAGATGGTTTGGAAGTTCATGGTACAACGTGCTGGCCCGATTGAAGGAGAGAAGCCAAATCTTGCATTTCCTCTTTTTTAATAGAGACACAAGATGCACCGACTCAGAGGTTTCTCCGCTCTTCGTTAACACAATTACAAGATCGCCATCGCGAACCATGCCCAGGTCTCCGTGTACGGCCGAGTTGGTGTGCATGAAAGATGCCTGAATTCCGATAGAGTTCAGCGTGCCGACGAACTTCTCGCAAATAGGTACGTTCTTCCCTAGACCAGATGCGACAATCTTGTTGCCTGCCCTAAGTGTGCGGACACAATCTTGCTTCAATGCGTTAAATTCTTCTTCACGGATCGATCGTATCGAATCACTAAGAATTCTGAGCGTTCTCTCGAAATGTTCCATTACAACACTTCCTCCAAGTAATAGAGTCCGTTGTAAAACGCACCGCAAATGGAATCGTAGTCCTGCCAAGCATAAGTCGTAAGCGACAACCAAATGACGGCGTGCAATAACTTGATGGTCTGCGGATCCGTGTTAGACAAAGCAAAGAACTCGTTCTCCAGTTCCTCCCACTGATTCGATCGAATAGAAAGAGTAATGCCGTCATCTCCAATGTTCAACCGAAAGTCCTTTAGATTGAATCGGTCATAGTTACCGACAACGGAGTAATACAGTTTCGCCCAATCATAGTTGGGATCTCCATAAAGCTCGGTGTATCCAAAATATCCACGCGGATCGATAAGGATCGGTTCTTTGCCGTCCCGCAGCATTAGATTTGAGAATGTACAATCACCGTGAATAAAGGCGTAATGATCACATTTCAACTCATCTAACTTACGTTCCAATTCTCGCTTATAAAAGAAAACATTACGGCACTCTCTGCCATTCACCATAATGGTCCTTCTGTCTGAGAACGGAATCAAGTCTCTGATCTTGCTTAGTCTATCTATCGTCTTGCCATAATAAGCTTCTTTAATGCTGAATGAGTCGACTGGAACACGCTCCAGTTGATGCAAGTTTTTTAAGGTGCTCGTTAACTTGCGCAGAATTTCACGTTTCTCGCCAAGGGTTAGATCGGCGTATTCGTAGATATTGGCTCCCTTCACCTTCTCCATCCGAAGAGGATCGGTGCCATAAATCTTCGGTATATTGGTAACGCCCTTCGTTATGGCTGCTTCATACCAGTTCTTCTCGAGCCTGGCCAATTTTTTCCCTTGATCGTCGATACCTTCCTTAATTAGGACATCTCCCTCATAGCTCATCCGATTAAACGGACGACACTTCTCTTGTCCGAGCTGCATATATTCCGACAGCAAACCGAACTCTTTCGTCCCCGCAAGTCCGAGCTCTGCAAAACGCATCCCTTGCCCCTGCATCCAACGCACCAACTCGCCTGATTCCGGCAGGCCGGAGAGATAGGATTTGTCCCGAAAAATGAACAAACCGGCTACTCCGTGCTCTACGGACCGTTCCTCAATAAAGCTCTCATTCACATAACTCCACCGGCACGAGAAGGTCTGCGAAATCCCAATGTAGTTATCATCTTCCTCGGGTACTTGAAAATCATTAGGGAGGATTAAATCCGACCATACCAGCATAAACGAATGACTATCCGGAATCAGTTTAAGCGCCTGATTAATACCTGCGCAAGTTCCCGTGCCAGACGCGTCCACAACTTGATATTTCACATTCGCGAAGCCCTCCAAATACTCACGCAGAACATCCTTTTTATAATCGGCAATAATAACGAAGCGCTTGTCGGGATACTTACGGAATAAGTGGAACAGCATCGGCAGATTTTCCACGGGAACGAGCGCCTTCGGCTTATTCGTCGTCAAATGCTCTAAACGCGTTCCTTTGCCGCCTGCTTGAACGATGATATATTCAAGGGCCATTACAACATCTCCTATTCTATCTCGCTTTATACTTTCATATTTATATCCCTATAATTTGCTGGTTCTCCATCGCCTCGTACAGTGCTCTTAAAACATAGTAATCGGCAGGGGACGTAATTTTAATATTGTTGGAAGGGCTCTTGACGGTGTGCATCTCCACGCCGTATAAACTAAGCAAGTGAGCAGAGTCGATACTGAGAACACCTTCCTTTCTCGCACGCTGATACCATTCCCAAATCATCGCGTAATAGAAGGACTGCGGTGCCTTGGCCACGTACATGTGGCTGCGGTTCGGGACTGAATTGATCAAGTCCCCGCTCTCGCTATATAAGATGCTCTCTTTGGCCGGCTCGACTGTTATCGCGGTACCGCATTCCTTCACTTTCAGGATATTGGCGGATATCAACTCAGCTGTGATCAATGGACGAACACCGTCATGAATCAGCACGATATCGTCCGCTCGGCTGTTCCCCTCCATTGCCTGCAATCCATTGTAAATCGACTCGTGGCCCGTATCGCCCCCAGGTATCACTTGGCTTACTTTTCGAATTTCATAGCGACGAAGCAAAGACTCAAGTTCGCCGATCCAACCGTCAAGACATACTACAACAATGTTGTCAATCTCCGGATGCTCTTCGAAATGTTCAAGCGTATAAATAATGATCGGCTTGCCATGAAGCTCTAGAAACTGTTTTGGTTTCGCACGTGAGTTCATGCGTTGACCCGTGCCTCCCGCGAATATGAGAGCTGTATTCATCGCACACCTCCGGCAGCAATATGTATGCTTCGCTTGCAATACTCGAGAATTGCTTGTCCTGATGCACCGTTCAGATTATTGGACAATGCACTGCATAACTGCATTTGCCTATCGGACTGAGGCTTAGCGAATGGCACGCCATCCAACTGTTGGACATAATCCAGGTAAAGATTGAGATCTGTATGGACATCCCAGTAAAAGGCATCGATCACACTGTTCCATTCCGCCGGATGTCTTTGAAGCTTAGTCGACTTCAACCTCTTGAACTCATCCGGACCTTGGTCAGGCACATCAAAAGAAAAGAAGTCGCCTTGCTCTGCTCCGATCTTCCATTGGTGAATGCCGGTCAATGTCAATGCATAAATCGCATCTTCTCTTTGCGTTGCATTGAGATAAGGGTCCTGCCGAGTAGAAGAGATAAATTCATTGGCTTGCTGAATGCTATGATCTTGAATATCAATCTTAAGGGCAGTACTAGCCAAGAAGGGAAGCATCCACACATAACCATCGGCATAAACCAATGCTTGAAAATTATGAAATTGCCCGGTTTTAACATAATCGGGCAACTCGATTCTTTCATAGGTTTGGGACTCCCGCTCCCACTTCACAACATAATGGCCCGTTCTTGATGCTAACCAGTAATGCCTGCCATCATAACAAACGCCCCAATATCTCTCGTCCGCTCTGCCGATCTCGAAAAACTGATGCGTAAAGGTTTCCATATCGAAGAACATAAGCTCATTCGACATAACCACATTTAGGACAATTTCAGAGCCAACATTGCTTTTTCCCGCAACGAAAATACAGTCAAAATCCACCGTCTCATTCCATTTTTGATAATTGGACGACTTTTTCGCTGTGCTTTCCAAGTGGCCGAGCCAGTCCGAGTAATACGTCATCTCTCTGCTTTCCAGATCGTAGCGCAAGATAGCAGGATATGTGTTCGCCACAAAAAATAATTGGCGCTTATATTGGATAACCTTCCTGAAGTGACCTCTCGTAATGGGGTTGAGCCATTCCGGTCTCTCCCGAATCTGGAGAGCCTGCTTCTCTATTGTGTTCAAAGCCATATCATAGGCTACGATATTGTCCGAATTTAACGGTGCAAAATAAAGCTTACCTTCAGCCTCGATAACATCATAAAAAAGATGATCATGGTGCGCTTCGTTAAGGCCCGCCATATATTCCGCTGTCATTGTTTCCTTATTGGCTCTAAACACTCCGTTAATATCGCGAACAGAAAACCACAAATATTGACCATCGTCATGAACGTTGTGTGGAAGCAATTGCTCTTTGGGGCTCGACAATACCGATAAGTCCTGAATCATGACGGGCTTCCCAGTACATGAATAAAGGGCCACCAGTGATCCCCAATCACCGTAGTATGCATCGGAAATCGCAATCGCCCGATGCAAATCCGCCGTGTCATCATAAATGCCGATTCGTTCACATTTGTACTGTTCAACGATTCGCTCATAATCTACCAACAATTGCGGGCGCATCGAACGATATGTCGACTCATTAAGCGGATGCGGTCGCCATAGCAGCACGACATCATCCCGCTTCCGAAAGTTCTCGAACACGTAACGCAATTTATCCAAGACCTTCTCGTTCCCATCGAGCAGAGCGGAGATCGTTGTATTGTAAAGAATAACCTTTTTCCTTGTGCCATCCGGCTTCTCAATTAATTGTCGCCATGCATCAGGAACGTAGCAATCCTCCCGCTTTGTGCGAATAACCTTATCGAACTTCGGCGAGCCGAGTGCAACGATCTTGTCCTCCACATTGCCGAAACGCCCGACGCATTGATTCTCTCGCTCGAACTGCTTGAGCGTGCGAATATATGTCTCTCGAATTCGATCCGATTGCACAATTACCCGATCTGCTAGCAATACCCCTGAACTGGTGCAGAAATGTTCGGCCACATCATCCACGCTTACGAAGTATGGAATGTAGACCAATAAATCCGTATATCCCTTAAGCCGCCGGCTGAAGTAATCCGGATGCACGACCGTCACTAGATTTCTATCATCATAAGGGTTTATCGTCACGATGATGTCCGGACGGCGTTCCTCCAAACTATATTCTCGCCAATCCACAACCGGCACGTAGTCCGGGTATTGATCACCTTCATAATTCATTTGTCCAAGCGTACCGTCCTGCTTTCTGTCGAAGTATGGAATGGGCACGACATATGCATCGCATTGCGGATCTTCTATCGCAGCCTTCCAGACAGATTCACAACTGTCCCACATGCTAGCCTTGTAGGGAAAGAAGGCAATCTCTATCTTGTTCTGTCTTAGTTCGGCGTGAACGCTGTCTTCTATCCGAACAAGCTGATTCTGCAATTGCAGGAAGAAGTCTTCGAGGTTGCCGCCGTTGTTGGCCTCTATGCTGGCGAAGTATAGAAGTTCGCAGTACTCTTCAAGCTTAGAGACGGTCGATGTCCCTTCACCTTCAAGGCCCTCTATGTAGTTGCCAATATGTACAGCACATTCCTGACAGTCAGCCAACAGCCCTACGAACATACCCGTCTCTTGTTCAGAGTGCAGGCGAACGAGTTCTCGATGCGCTTCCTCCAACGTCTTGATGAGTTCCAGTACCTGTCCCTGATGATATTTCCTCACCTTGCTTCTCACCTCAACTCATCAAATCGCTTGCATATCTAGAACCTCTTCTTGCCAATCCGCTATCATACGCTGATACATCTCTGCAAGTGTGTACTTGGGCTTCCAGCCAAGACGTTCGATCTTCTCAGCACTCAATCTCATCGTTACATCAGGGGCGTATCCACGCTTAATTAAATCGTTGGGCTTGTCCACAATAACGGACACTCTTCCCCCGCTGACTTCTCTAGCGACCAGTTCCGCCATCTCCCGGATGGTCATGCTTGTCTCTGGATTAACAATATTGTACGTCTCACCTTCTGCACCTTTAAGCAATAGGAGAATTAGTCCGCGAATCGCGTCACTAATATAGCAGTAATTGCCGCGAGATTTCCCTTCCGTATGCAGTACAATATTTGTACCCTCTATGGAACTTCGCGCCAGCTGCGCAAATATTCGAGAGTCATTACTTGGGAATCCCGCTCCGAAGGTCTGTGCAAGCCGGGCTACCTTAATTGGCGTACCATACTGGGAGTAATAACCGTTGCACAAACACTCGCACATCCGCTTGCTCTCTGGGTAGCTGCTTCTCGGGTTTTGAAGATTGATATACCCCAGATCATTCTCGGTGACCTTCTCAAGAGAAGGATCGGTCAGTCCGTAAACCTCCATTGAAGACAAGTAAACTACGCTCTTGCAACTCTTTTCCTTCGCCAGCGCTAATACATTCTCCGTACCCTTAAGCGCAGTTTCTATTACTCCAACAGGATTTGCAGCCATCTCGACAGAACGCGTCACCGCCGCGGCATGAAAAATGTAATCAACAGGCCCGTTCACCATTAAAGGAGTGCGTATGTCGTGCCGTATAAACTTCACACACTTTTCCTTCCCGAAAACCTTACTTGCTCTATCTTCATCCCGTCCGAATGCCAAAATATGAAGATCCAGCTTATACTTCAAATTAGCCGCAGACAGCGCTTGGACGAGGATAGCCCCTACCGCCCCGGTTGCTCCAGTAACAAGAACAGATCTACCGAATAACTCTCCCCAGGGAATAGCGCTATCAGATACTATTTGATCAATATCTTCTAGCAAGGCTTGCGACAATATTGTCCGCCTCCTAAATAGCGATATCCGCAGTCTCTCATGATTCAATCATACTACTTTTATCGACTTAAACCGACAGGAACTTAATATTCAATTCCACCTTGGGATTTACTTCCTGCATTTCTCAATAAAAGAATCCCCGCTATAATCAGGTTGCGATACACCTATCTACAGGGGGAGTTTTCGTTCACTATACTATTTTGTTAACAGTTCAACTGTGTGCATTGGAATCTCATCTAGTTTGACCCACTTCGAGAATTGAAGCATAAATTCAGAAGTATCCAACCCCTTACTGTTCTCGAGCACAAGGCCGAGCATCTTGATCGACGGTGCCAATTGGACAGCCTCTACCATGAACTGAAGCCCCTTCTGCGGGTTGCCATTCAGGAAGCAATAGCTTCCGAGCTCCTTATAGCCCTCTCCCCTTAACAAATTGTTATCAAGCAGGATGGAGTACAGTTCTACGGCTATGTTCTCATACCCCAGCGCGTTCAATTGCTCTGCCAATCGGTGCAACAGTTCTTCATCAGCGAATCGATTCACAAGCTGTTCGTATTCGCCGGAATAGCCGTATTGAAGCAATTGAACGATCAGTTGGGTCAGCAGCGCATATTCATCAGACGAGCGCGACGCGGCTTGCTCTTCTGCCCCGGACTCCGACAACTGTCGGATCAGCTTGTCCAACAAGCCGTTCTGGTCACTCGCCAATGCCGCATAGCGAGAATCGCTATATACGAAGCTGGCCAACAACGCTAATGGCGATTCGATCTGCTTATCGCTCAGCAGCTGCGCTTCCTTCTTCTGTAATATGCAGAACGCCAGTTCATCCTCGTATGTAAGCGGCACTCGATGCTCTTGGCAAGCGTTCCAGTAGACGCCGGCTAATTCCCCCAGACCTTCAAGAAGGGAAACCCTCAGCATAATATAGGCATTCTTCGGATCGGAGAGCGGATACATCCGACTCATAAAGGTTTGCACGCTGTCAGTTGAATCATGAGCAGCCAATGTTCTCAGCAATGTGCGCAGCGAAGCGAAGCTCTGTCGGTCCAGCTTCAGAAGCGCCGTCAGATGATACACCATCTGCTGCAGATCCCCGCGCTTCTTCGCGATGCCTGCCAGCTTCTCGCGAGGCACTCGCTGTCCATAGCTCTCTTCGATGAGCCAGTAAGCCTTCCCGGTCGCTTGGCTGCGGTCCACGATCCTCAGACATTCCTGGAATGCCTGCTCGGCGCGTTGGTAGAATCCGAAGCCTTCATACAGCGTTCCTTCCAGGCAGTGATAGTCTACACGATCGGGCCATAACTGCTTGCCTTCGGAGATATATTGATGGGCTTCCCGGAAGCGGCCGGTCTTCAAAGCCGTCTGACTGATATTGTTCAAGAGATGATCGTACCAGCCTGCCGCGCTCCGGTCCACTTGCTCCATAGCTTTCTTGTAGTAGCTGTAAGTTCGCTCCAAGTCCCCGGTATTGTAATACTCGTTGCCAAGAACAAAGCAGAAGTACGGATCTCTTAGCTTGCTCTCCGATTCCATGCTTTGAAGAATCACCATGTTCCGCTGGCCCTTATTCTTCTCGGCCACCGCCTGTACTGTATATCCCGTATGGACAAGCGTGAAGGAATCGGCCACATAGGTAATCTCCCCCTTCGGAGAGGTTAACTGTTCATGAATGGGTTCCCTGTAACGAATGCCTTGCCGATTCGTGAATAGACGCGGTCCGCTCGACTCATGTATGTGTTCGCCGTTGGCGCCGTGGAAATTCATGATTTTAACGAGAACGCCTAGCGGTTGATTCGGTTTAATGCCGCTAAGCTTCTTCCTTAGCGTCTCCTGCTGGCCCGGAGCAGCATATTCATCCGCATCCATGACCAGAATCCACTGGCCCGTCGCATGGCGCAGCGATTCGTTGCGCGCTGCGGCGAAGTCATTCACCCACTCAAAGTCATAGACATGCCGGGTGTATTGTCGGGCAATGTCCTTCGTACGATCCTCGGAGCCGGTATCCACGACAATAATCTCATCCACCAAGCCCTTCACGCTGTCGAGGCAGCGTCCAAGCACCTTCTCTTCGTTCTTCACGATCATGCATAGGGAGAGCAACATTCCGGTTCACCTGCCTGCTTCGAAAATGGGATATAAAAAGAAATAAGCCCTCAAAGGGGCATTATTCGTTATTTGTGCGAATCAATGAAGTAGCCGGAGCCTTGTATATAAGTACTCTCATAGAGGCTCTTGACGCGCTTCGCAGACTGGATGTCGCGTCCGGTCTGTTCCAGCTCTCTCTTGTACGTCATCATGCGATCGACATTCAACGACTCTAAGCTGATGATCTCTTCAACGACAGCTCTCACTTGCGAAGGAATCAGCTCTTGCTCTTGGGCGGCTAATTGTTCATATTGCCTTCTAAGCTCGGCCTGACGATCTTGGATTCGCTCCAGCTCTTCCAGATGCTCGTCCAGAGTAAAGTCCAGGCTCGACACCTGCTTGGACAGGCTTAGGAACTCGGCTAGCAATTGATCCCGGTTCATGCTTGCTCCTGAACCGGCGCGTTGGCACGCGCGAGCTTCACCGCTTCCGCCCAAGTGTCCTTCAATTCGGTCATCAGATTAATACAGGATTGCAAACTATCGACCTGAAGTCTGATGTTAGCTTCAACGAGCTGCGACTGCATGAATCGGTATAGATCAGCTAGGTTAGCCGAGATCTCATACTGCGGATCAAGCGTAATCAGAAGCTCCTCTATGATGTTCTGCGCCTTCTGAATATATTGGTTCTTCCCTGCATAATCCCTCGTCTCAATGCAATGCTGCGCCTGCTTCATGAATCGAATGCATCCGTTGTAGAGCATGAGCGTCAATTCGCCGGGGGATGCGGTCTTCACTTGCATTTGAAGGTACGCTTGTTGTGCTTGACCGTTCATCTTTTGTTACCTCTTTTCATCAATGATCATTCCGCTGAGCTCCACTAGCTTATCGACCAGATCGATGAATTTCTCCGGCGGAATCTCCCGGATGACTTCATCCGTCTCGGAATTAATCACTTTCACGACCACACGGTCATGGTAAATCTCGTAATCGAACTTGCGCGGAGCGCCCTCTACCATCTTCTGAGCTCTCTGCAGAGTCTTGACCAGCGCTTCCTCGGATACGCTTAGCTCGTTTCTTCTCTTCTCTAGCAGGTCTGGTTGTGTTAGTGAAACGGCTGGCGTGTCGTGATTGTCTCGATTGCTTGCATCCTCATTGCTTAACTTCCTCACGGGAGCGGATGAAGCTGTATTGAACGACACATCCATGCCCGATCCTCCTTATCCTCCGAATGCGGATTGCAACCATCCGAGCGTGCTATTGCCCTTCGCGACCGCTTGCTCCAGAGCCGAGAACCGCTTGTAATAGTTGTCTTCCTTCGTATCCAACTTATCCTGGAATTCGTCGATATCGTTCTCCAAATCGTGCAATTGCTTGCCAAGCGTACTCGTAACGGCATCCTGAGCTGTAGATAAACCGCCGGCCTTCGTAACCAGTTGAGTGATCGAGGTATTCACCTGATTATACATCTGCTGCGCGATACCCGTCTTGGCCGCAGCGCTGTCCCCAGGCTGATTGGCGAACAATCGAATGACACTCTCCGGATCCTTCTGGATCGCCGCGCGAAGCTTGTCCTCGTCGATCTGCAGATTGCTCGATGTGGTAACGTCATACCCTGCAGAAGAGTAAGCGGTTGTCGTAATTCCGATCTTGAACAACGAATTATAATCGGTTGGGAGCGTGTCGACCGTTGCGCTGGTCAATTGCCGAAGCGTACTGCTGATCGATCGAAGCACGCTATCGTTATGCAGGACGCCCAGCTTAGCCTTGTCTTCCCACAGTTTAATCTCATCATCCGACATTTCCTTCCGCTCGTCGTCCTTCAACGGAGGATAATTCTTGTCCACCGTCTCGTTCAAGCGCTTCTTAATAAGAGTCTGCGCTGCGTTATAAGCATCTACGAAGCTCTTAATGGAATTGTAGATGGCGTCCGTGTCCTGCGTCGAGTTCACCGTCACCGTCTTGTTCGGATCGGCGCCCAATAGTGTATAGGATATATCGTCGACCGTGAAGGAATTGGAGCTTCGATGGGATACGGTGCCGTCGATGACGACCTCTGCATCCGTGCCGCTCGCCGACGAATTGGAGCTTCCGAACCCTAATGCCTTCATCAGATCCCCGGATACTTCCACCTTAGACGCTGCGCCTGTCGACTTCGAAGCGATAGCGAAGCTGTCGGTCACGGAATCATACGTCATTCTCACGCCTGCAGCGGATGAGTTGACCTTACTCATGATCGATGTCAAGGTGTCCTCTGCCGTGTAGGAGAAGTCAATTCCATTCACCTTGAACGATCCGCCGGCCGAGAGCGGAATGTCGAATTGGCCCGCGATATCGCCGATCTTCGAGCTCGTGCTCACCTTGAACGATTGGCCCGGCGTGAAACCGAGAGCCTGCAGTCCGCTGCTTGAACCATACGCGTTGACCGAGAGCTGTGGCAGGCTGTCCAGTGAACCTTCCGGCCGCAGCGTGAGCTTCCCGTCTGCAACGCCTGCCGTAACCTTGCCATAACCAAATGCGGCATCCAACTGACTCTGCAGCGCATCCTTCAAATCGTTCGCCGTATACGGAGTATCCTTAGCCGGAATCGTGATCGTCTTCGTGGAACCATCCAGCGTCACCGAGAATTGGTTGTTTGCACTTGTTATACTTAAATCAGGCGCATTAGCAGCCGTAAGCGGAGTAATAGCGAACGATTGTCCATCGGAGAAGCCCAGGTTCGCAAGCCCGTCTCCGTTGCTATTCACCTTTAATTCCGTGAAGCTGCTCGTCGTCCCCAGCGGCTGGAGTCCGATCTTGCCGTCCGCCGAGACCGATGCCTTCAGTTGACCGCTGCCGAATTGAGCATCCAACTGGCTCTGCAGCTCTGCCGCCAGTTCATCGGCATTGCTATAAGTACCCGGCGTCAATGTGATCGTCTTCCGCGACCCGTTAAACGTTACGTCCAACGCATTGTTCGAATTGGTGATCTGCAGCGAGGCAGGCGCGGCAGCGCCCGTCATTGGCCCCGTCGATCCGGACACCGTCTTGCCCTTTAATGCGGCTCCCGTAGCGAGGCTATTCACGACGAGGCTATGCGAAGACGCGCTCGCGCCCGACCCGGCCGTGACGGTCGCAACGCTCGTATCGGACGAAGTAGCCTTCGTCGTCTGCCACTTGGAGGAGAAGCGCAAGTTATTCAAGGCCGTATTAAAGGTAGCTAGCTGCTTGTTGATCTCTCGATAAGCATCCGACTTCCACGTAAGCGTCTGCTTGTTCTGCTTCATCTTATCTAGAGGGATTCTCTCCGCATTCATCAGCTGCGTGACCAATCCTTCGATATCCATGCCGGAGTTAATTCCCGTAATACGAGTGACCATTATTCAACCTCCCAACAAGAGGATTCTATTACTATATATATCGTCATGGGCCGCCGTTTTCTAAAGGGCTACCTCGGCAATTGCCGTAATCTATTTATCGCTGGCTCATACTGATAGGTTGAGGCAATCTCGTAGGCGGTTCGCGCCTTCTCGATCTGTCCCGTCAACTCGTAGAATAGGCCGACGTTATAAGCTGCTTTGAAGGAACCGACCCCTGCTACGGTCGCATAGTTCGATGTCTCTCCGATCTCGAGAGCCTGTAAGAAGTAGCGCTCAATATCCTGTACCTTCATCGTATCCATGGCGAGCAGCCCCAATAGGAAGGGCAAGTCCGGGAACGAAGGGTATCGCGACAAGTAAGGGGTTAACAGCGCCTCGGCTTCCGCGCTGCGATTCAAATTCTTAAGCGCATAGCCATACATAACAAGCATTGGCGCATAATACAAGCGATCTTCCTCTTGCAGCCCCACGCACAAGCGGAAGGACTCGCAAGCTTCTGCGTAGCGTTGGAGCGAGTAATGCAGTTTCCCGATCTGATACCGCAAATATCCGTTATTCGGCTCAAGCGTTAACTGCTTGCCGTACAGCTTCAAATACCGTTCTTCCTTCTTCTGCGCTTCATACACCGACTTCTCATAACCGATATGCTTAATGCTAATATCGCTCGGCACAGCATGAACAGGCTCTGCATTCTCGAAAAGCTGTTCATGGACGATCCCTTGATAACGGAACGAAGGCGAATTGGGGAACAGGCGGACCATCTGCGTCCGATGCACTTCGCCGTCGATCTGATTCCAGATCGATACGACCGCCGGCTCGCCCGGATGCTCGCGAACGAACGCTTCTATCTGTGCCGGAGCATCCTCGGCAAGCTCTTCGTCAGCATCCAGAATTAGAACATACTCGCCAGTCGCATGGGCGATCGACTCATTGCGGGCGGCGGCGAAGTCATCCTGCCATGCCCAATGATGGACCTTCGCGCCTAGCGATTCGGCTACCCGAACCGTGTCATCCGTCGATCCCGTATCGACGACAATCTTCTCATACTCGGGAGGGATGGACCTGAGCGCATGGGGAAGCTGGGCGGATTCATTGCGAACAATCATACAGACGGATATGGTCATAGTTCCTCCGGATATCGGCGTGCCGAACACGCCCTGATATAACGAAAGAAGCCCTTGCGGGCTTCTCTCGTCCAATATGGGCCGATACTATTATTGCAGCAATTGCAGTACGCCTTGAGGCGCTTGGTTCGCTTGCGCGAGCATAGCCGTCGAAGCTTGCTGCAGGATGTTGAACTTGGTGTAGCTCATCATCTCGGAAGCCATATCCGTATCGCGGATACGGGACTCTGCAGCCTGCAGGTTCTCGGACGTCGTGCCCAAGTTGTTGTACGTATGCTCCAGGCGGTTCTGCGTTGCGCCCAGTGCGGAACGCGCATTGTTGACCGTGTTGATCGCGGTGTCGATCGCAGCAAGCTCGCCGGAAGCGGTGGAAGCGCTCAACGAAGTCGTAAGGCCGCTCGTCAGCGTCGAGATGTTCGCGTCAGCCAGCGTTACGGTAACGGTCATCGCAGCCGTGTCGCCTGTTTGGATCGTAACAGCGCTGCCGCCGCTCAGCAGCGTAACGCCGTTGAACTTGGTGTTGGTGGCGATGCTGTCGATCGCGCCCTTCAGAGCTTGGTACTCCTTGTCCATAGCAACCAAGTCGGAAGCGTTGTACGTTCCGTTGGAAGCTTGCGTTGCCAGTTCCTTCATGCGGCCCAGCATGTCGGATACTTCGTTCATCGCGCCTTCAGCCGTTTGCACGAGCGATACGCCGTCTTGCGCGTTGCGCGATGCTTGGTTGAGGGACTTGATCTGCGCGCGCATCTTCTCGGAGATCGAGAGGCCGGCAGCGTCGTCAGCTGCGCGGTTGATGCGGTAGCCGGAAGACAGCTTCTCGCTGGACTTGCCTTGTTGCGTGTTGTTGAACACAAGGTTGCGGTGAGCATTCATTGCGTTCAGATTGTGATTGATAATCATTGCTTGTTTCCTCCCTGAATGGTCATATATCCACTTCCGTGTGGATAAGGACGCATGTCCTCAAAGAATATATCGGCAGATTGCTAACGCACTTTAGAGCGGATTCGTATTTTTTGGCAAAAAAGTTTGTTGTGCTTCCCTCTCTCACTCAGGCAAATCCTTCAACTGCTGCAGGCTTGCTTTCGGAGCGGCGGCTTCACGGTTGCTCTCCCGCACTTCCTCATACACTTCCTTGCGGAGAATCTTCAGTTCCTTCGGCGCTTGAATGCCTATCTTCACTTGGTCGCCGTCAATGGCGGAGACGACGATCTCGACGTCATTGCCCAGCATGATGGACTGCCCGATCTTCCGCGTCAGAATCAGCATGCGTCTTCCCCGCTTTCCTTCGGAGCGGGCTTGAACAGCCTCTCCTTGGTGCCATAAGCGTAAGGAGACGTCAGAATAATTTGACGTCCTTGATGATTGGTTACGTTAATAATTAACGGCGCCATCAAATTAACGGTTGACTCCAAGAAGGGGTTCTTAACGTTGATAATGGACAGCACCAGCACTTCCTCCGGCTCCTTGATCTCCAGCTCCGCCTTGTCCTTCTCGTCAATCGCGAACTCATAAGCCGGGAAGAAGCGGAACGGCGACGTCACGATGAAGCCGGTATTCGGATCCTCCACGCTCTCCAAGTAGCCGAACGACGGATTCTCCTCCGCCACCGTGAATCGAAACTCATCGTAAGCATCAAATCCAAGCAGGCTTCCCTTGAAGCCGAACACGCGGTTGTGCAACTTCTCGAACATAAACAAAGATCCCCCTTCTGGTGGAAAAAAGCACCCCGATGCGGCGCTGGCGCTTGGGATGCTTGCTAACGATTAAGATTACGAGTACAGATCGTACTCGCTGACGTGTATATCAATGGAGTTGCGCTGCCGCGAATAGATATCGACGGAGCCCGGATGATATTGAACTTCCGGCTTGCGCGGCGTATAGCTAATCTCGGCCTTATGCGGCGTGACTTGAACAGACGCGTCCTGCGGCGCATAGCTTACCTTCACGTTCATATAGCCGGCAGCCCCCGTGTATGACACGGAGGGCCGATCGGCCAGCGCGTCGCTTCGCGCAATCTGGGCGAACGGATTGCCGGGACTTAGCAGATCCCCCATCCGTTCTCCATCCTGAGCCGTCTTGGCTATCCCCTGCAGCAGTATATTCTTGCTCTGGCTGTAGATTCGGCTGCTCCAGGCCAAGTTGCCGCCTTTGCCCAGCGCATCCCACGCGGCCGCCGAATCGATCGCCAGCCGGCCGGGCGGAGACTTGATCTGCAGATCCGCCGGCTGCTGCCGAATCGACTGATCGCCTCGCGGCGAACGGATCGATTGGCTGCCCGGCTCTGCCTTCATGCCGATCTGTCCGAACGTCTGATGGATAGACAGCCGCTGCAGATTCATGATCAAGCCCTCCCTCCCGGCGAATCAGTCACACCATTCTTAACCCAAATAATCAACAAGACTCTTCTGCATCAGCTTCGCGCCTACGGACAGGGAAGCTTGATAGACATTCTGCCCATTCTGAAGATTGACAGCTAACTCCGCAATGTCTGCGTCCTCGGTGCTGGACAGCATGCTCGTGAAGCTCATATTCAGATCTTCCACGCGGCTGCTGACCAGATCCACGCGATTCGTCACCGCGCCGACTTGCGACCGGACCTCCAATATCGCGTCCATTCTCGAAGTGAGCTTGTCCATCAGCTTAGCCGCCGTATCCGTCTGACCGTCCTCGAAGGACTTCTGCAGACCCTTCAACACAGCAAACATATTGTCGCCGTTCAGGTTGTCCAGATCATCCAGATAGTCCGGAGTGGCTGGGACCGGTTCTCCGAACACATCAACCCCCGTCACATTCACCGGAACCGAGGTGTTATCATAGATCTGAATCTCAATGTGCTGGTCGTCGCTCGACTGTGTCGCAGCATCTTCTTGCGTATAGGGCGGCGTCTCCGTCATCTGACCGTTGAAAATATATTTGCCGTTAATCTGCGTGTTGCCCAAATTGACCGCTTGATCATAAATTTGGCCAAGCTCCTCGGCAATTGCATTGAGCGCCGTCTGCGGGTTCGTGCCGTTGACGCCCTGGGTCGTCAGTTCCTTGGCCCGCTGCAGCAGTTCGTTGATCGACTCGAGCGCCGAGTCCGTCGCATCCAGATTCGTCTTCGCCGAGCTGATGTTGCGGACATATTGATCCGTCACGTTCAACTGGCTGCGATAACGCATCGCGTATGTAGCCCCGATCGGATCATCGGACGGCTTGTTAATCTTGCGCCCCGTCGACAGCATGTTCTGGTTCTCGTCGATCGACAACAGGTTGTTGTTAATATTGCGCAAGATCTGGGTCTGCATCATTCCTTGCGTCACGCGCAATGCCATCTCGTGCACCCCGCTCCATCTTGATTTAGTTAACGCCGCTTATTCTTAACGCCCTACCATGCCCGTTCCGTTAATCAGCTTCTCCAAGATCTGGTCCATCGTCGTCATGAAGCGGGCAGCCGAGCTGTAAGCGTGCTGGAACTTCAGCAGATCAGCCATCTCCTCGTCGAGGGACACGCCGCTGACGGACTGGCGATTGGAATCGGCCTGGTCAACCAGCAGCTGCTGATTCGTCGTCTGTACAAGAGCCGCTTGCGCTTGAACGCCGAGCTTGCCGACCATCGATTGGAAGTAATCGTCCATCGTGCCGCTCGTCACCGCATTGCTCGAATCGCCGGCCATCGTGAACTTGCTGCTCTTCAGCCCCGCCATCAGCAGCGCCAGCGATTTGTTGCCGCTTACGACGGTCTCCGGCGAACCCTCTACGCGCATCGACGTCGCGATCAGCCCCGGGTTGTCTACGATATCCTGGTTCAATTGAATGTTCGCCGCCGTAATATCACCGCCGTCCGAAGCAACGAAGAACTCGCCGGCCGGAGTTCCCGATGAACCCGGCAGGTAGCCCAGTTGATGCAGGCCATTCAAGCCCTTGACCGTAACTTCCAGGTAACCCGACTCTTCATTAATCGTACGGTTGCCGTTCGCATTGCTATACGTAACGCCGTCCAGCACCGTTCCTTCCGGCAGCACCGATCCATTCGGAATCTTGACGACGACTTCGCCGTTCGCGAGCGTATTCGCGATGGTGTCCAACTGCTTCGTGTAATCCGCGACGTAATTGTCACGGGCATAAATCGCACCATACATGGAACCGTTCTTCAGATCGCCGGATTGATAAGCCGATTCCAGCGATTCCGCCGTCACCGGCGTCGCCGCGCCGCCGGCCGCGCCGTCCACCAGCGCCGTGCCGCCCATCATGACGGTGTAGCCTTGCTCGCCATCCGTCACCGTGACGTTGACTAATTTGGACAGCTTGTCGACGTACAAGTCCCGCTGATCCCGCAGATCGTTCGCATTGTCGCCATTCGATTCCACCTTGCGAATCTGCGAATTCAATTCTGCGATCGCTGATGTGAACGAATTGATCTCGTTAGCGCCCAAGCTGACGCTGGTTGTCAGATCGGAGCTCAGACCGCTCAGCAATCCGCTCATCTGGTTCATCGTCTGCGCCAGGGTGATGGCGTTCTGAGCGACGATCGTGCGGCCCGACAAATTCTCAGGATCGTTGCTAAGATCCGACCAGGAGCTCCAGAAGTTGTCGATCAATTCGCGAAGCCCCGTCTCGGACGGCTCGTTGAATATCTGCTGCAGCTTATCAAGCGTATCCTGCTGCACTTCCACATTGCCAAGCGCCTGGTTCTGGTCGCGGAACTGGTCGTCGAGGAACGCGGTGCGAATCCGGGTAATAGACGAGTACTCAACGCCGGTGCCCAGCTGTCCCGGAGCCGTGGACCGCGTCATGCCGAAGGCTTCGATGGACCTGGACTCGGTGAAGTTCACGCGCTGTCTCGAGTAGCCCTCCGTATTGACGTTCGAGATGTTGTGCCCGGCCGTGTTCATCGCCGCCTGCTGGGCGAATAGGCTCCGTTTGGACGTCTCGATACTATGAAAAGTTGATGTCATGCGAGCACGACCTCCTTGGATTGTCCTTACAAGCGCTGCTGCGCATCAGATCCGTGAATCGAATAGCCCGCTTCCATAGCGCTTGTTCGACTGATTCATCGGATGCTCGTAGACGAGGCCTTCGTTCGGGTTCTCGACCATGAGATCAACCGAGAAGCGGATGAAGTCCAGCGCTTGGCGAGTGAGCAGCTGATTCTGCTCGTTCGTCCGCTTCAATTCGCCCAACAGCTCGGACAGCCGATCCTGAAGCGAGAGAATCGCCCCCTTGTCGTCCGGGTTATGGACGGCGCGAGCCAAGTCCGACATTTGCCCGACGAATCCGTGCAAGCCCTGAGCGGCGAAGAAGCCCTGGGTCTCTTCGATCCGAAGCTGTTCCAGCTCTTCCGCCTGCTTCGCCAGCTTCCGCTCCTTCTGGACGATGGCGTTCAACTGATCTACCTTGTTATGAATGAGCGCTTCCGTCTTCTCCCGTTCGGCGGCGAGCAATTGCTCGTACAGACCGGCTTGGCTTCGAAGCGTCTCGATGATCCGATTAACGGTCAAGTCAATCCCTCATTCCTATAGATGGCTGAAGGCGAACTAGAGGAGATACGGCAGCATTCGCTCCGCAAGCTTCCCTGCATCCACCTTGTACGTGCCTGTCGACACCGCTTGCTTCAAGTCTTCAATCTTCTCCGAGCGAGAGCCTTCCGTCTGCTGGCTGTTCGTCAGCATCTCCTGCGCCTGAGCCGATATCCGCACTTCGTCCCTCTGCTTCTGCTGGCCGCTCTTCTGCACCTTCGTCTCATGCTGCTTCTGGTATGCCAAGATCGATCCGATCCGGTTGGGCTCGTTGATTTTCATCCGGGATTCACCTCATCTATATCGCCATAATTAAAAAAAGGCCGATATCCATAAAGATAATATCGGCCGGAAGCTGTTATTTGTTAATAGACGGGCAACTCGCTTAATTAACGATCTGTAATCTTGTACGTACGATTGGCATTCGCCATATGACTGCGCGATTCCAGATCGGCGCTGGCGCTGCTGAAGTCCGCCTTCAATCGGTCCCGGCAGCCCGTGCACATGCTTCCTTCCCGAATCGGCATGCCGCACACTTCGCAAGGATACGTTAAATTCGGAGCGTCCACCATCGAGATGCGCCCTTCCTTCACGAACTTGGTGATCTGCTTCACCGTCACGCCCGTCGCTTCGGACAGCTCGGTAATCGTCATGCCCCTATGCTCTCTCAGGCAATCCGCGCAAGCCGTATATTCCTGTTCAATCTCCTGATGACAATTCTGGCAAATATCACGGAAATTCCGGGCGAAAACTTTGCCGCAGCGGGAACAGTTAGCTATTTCCATGATCGGAGCCTCCAATCTCGACACCTATCGACATGAATTTCTCTTACCGCTTATTGTACAAGATTTCCTGCGAGAGCGGTAGCTTTATTTCCCGGCATCAGGAGCGTGCCCACAGCGCCCCGTACACCTCGCACCCCGGCCATTGACCGCGCAGCGCGAAGGCGCACTCGTTCATCGTACTCCCCGTCGTATAGATGTCGTCGATCAACAGAATCCGGAGCGGCCGTGTTGCGAATATGGCTTCCGCATCCGGTCGCCTTCCCGCTCCCTCGCCCGCCGCATGCAAGGCTGCGAAGTTGCCCTTCATGTTCTCCATCCGATCCCGCCTGCCCATCAAACTCTGCTTGCCGGAATTGCGCACCCGTCTAAGCATGGGCCTATACGCCATGCCGTACCAGCGGGCGATCCAGACCGCCATCCGCTCCGCTTGGTTAAACCCCCGGTCCTCCAGCCTTCCCTCCGCCAGCGGCACGGACGTCACGAGATCGAAGGCGCCGCCTCCGGCCGCTCGAGACGGCTGCGATTCAAGCAGCCGCTCCACCGCCGATGCGAGCATCGCGGCCATGAACGGCTCAAGCTTCTCCAGCCCGCGGTACTTGTAGAGGCCGAGCCATTCCTTCATCGCATCGTCGTAGCGAACCGCCCCCCGGCAATGCTCGAAGTGACGCCTCCTCCGGCGCAGGCAGTCGCCGCATCTCTCCGGCCGGCCGCAGACGGGGCAGACGCTCCGGACAATCCACGGAATCCGCCGCAGGCAGCCTTCGCACAGCTCGCGAAGCGCCTCCCTTGGCGCGGCGTGCCGAACGGGAATCGGAGCCGAGGCCGGCCCCCGCTTGTCCCTCCCGCACATCGGGCAGCTCCCGCCGCTCGCCGCCAGCCAGCCGTGCAAGCGCTCCAGCCACCCTGTCATTGCGCCGCCCCCTCGGTTAACAGATAACCTCTGCGGCGGGCGATTCGGTTCATCATCCGAATCTGGCGCTCCGCTCCGCGTTGGAATGAGGTCCGGTAGGCCGCGCAGAAGAATACGCGCCCGTTCGGGTCGTCGCCGGAGCGGCCGGCTCGGCCCGCCATCTGCACGAGCGCGGCCTCGTTGAACATCGCGTGGTGAGCGTCCAGGATGAAGACGTCGCTGCGAGGAATCGTTACGCCCCGTTCCAGGATCGTCGTCGTGACGAGGAGGCGAAGGCCGGCCCGGCGGAAGGCGCCCACCTTCGCCGCGCGGTCCGGGTCCGTGGACGAGGTGCCGCCGATCGCAGCCGGATCCAGGCCGAGCCGGCCGGCTTCCCGCCGCAGCAGATCCACGAGCGGTTGGACGTGCCGGATATAGGGCACGAAGACGAACAGCTGCGCATTGCGTGCGGCAGAATGCTTAAGTTGCTTGCCGAGCGCAGCCGGCAGCTTGCCCTTGCTCTGGCCGGCCCAGCGGTGAAGGGGCGGCAGCGGGATGCGGCCAGGCACCGGAAGCGGATGCCGGTGGTAGCGGACGGGCACTCGCGCGCAGCTGAGCCGCCCCCGCTTCACCGCGCGCTGCATGGACGCGGGCGGCGTCGCGCTCAGCAGCACCGCCGCGCCTGCGGGCTTGCGGGATTTGGCGGCGGCGTGGTGAAGCAAGGGATCGTTGTGATAGGGGAAAGCGTCGAGTTCGTCGATCAGCACCAGATCGAACGCTCCTTGGAACCGCATCAATTGGTGTGTCGTGGCGAGCGTCAAGTCGGCGTTCGCCCACCGGTCCTCGCTGCCGCCGTATAGGACGGCGCGCGAATAGTCGGGGAACGCCTTCGCCAGCCGCGGCGCCAGCTCCAGCACGACGTCGCGCCGCGGCGTCGCCACGAGCGCGCGTCCGCCTCCGCGGAGCACGGCGTCCAGCAGCGGGAAGATCATCTCCGTCTTGCCCGCGCCCGTGACGGCCCAGAGCAGGAAGCTATGGCTGTAGGCGTCGTTGCCGGAGAGGCCGGAGATGCGCTGGACGGCAGTTGAGCCAAGCGACAGAAGCCGGCGGCGGACGGCGGCGGCGGGGCTGCGCGGACGGTAGATAGCGGCTTCGGCGGTATAGCGATGCGGACGGCGGCTGGCGTCCGGACGGCGTGAGCGTTCAGCAGCAGTTGCGGCTTCGGCGGCGCGAAGCGCGTTCTCGCGCAGGAAACGGACGGCGGCAGCCGACGCGTCCTGCTGCGCGGGGCTCAGCCCCCAGCGGTCCATGGCCGCGCCCGGGGCCAGCGCCATCGGCTGCTCGCTCGGCTCGGGGCCGAGCACGAGCAGCCCGCATTCGCGGCTGCGGCCGAGCGCGGCGCACGCCTCGCATACGGCGCAGCCGCTTCTGCCGCAC
>NZ_JACJVN010000032.1 GCF_014212015.1 Cohnella lubricantis
TTAATTTATTGAGGGAGGTGGTTGATATGAATAGCCAATTCAGATCTCGGCTTGAAATCTGGACAATTTCCGGCCGCGTGGGCATCCTCGCCAATGCATTTGATGTAAAGGTCCACGAGGTCGTCAACGGCGAGTTTTATGTCACCTTTAGTTATCCGCTCCAAGAGAACGACGAGGATCGCTACAGCGCGATCGTTGAGGGAAATATTGTTACCTTCCCGCTAGATGTCGAGCGGGGTCAGCGGTTCCGAATCCGCAGAGTTGACGAGTCGCACGCTGGCCGGCGGATCTACAAGGTGGTCGAAGCGTGGCATGTAGCATTCGACCTTGGCGGCTACTTCATGGACGATTACATCGACTTTGCCGCCGCGAAGGCGCTTCCGGAGATGCTGGCGCTATTAGGCGAGGGAACGCCTTTTACCTTCGCAGTGGAGGGAAATTTCGAGCCGCACGATGTCTCGGATTTCGGCGAGGACACCAAGATTAATCTGCTGCAGCAACTGCGAAAGCTCTACGGCGCGGAGCTTTCCTTCGATAACTACGAGATCACGCTGACGACGCGCAAAGGCGGAAACTACGGCGCTCGGATCCGATATGCCCACAACTTGAAGGGCATCAAGCGGACAAGCCATAACATGGAGCGAATCACCCGGCTGTACGGGTACGGTAAGGATGGCCTGACGATCGAGGGTTACGCCGGTCACACCGTCAAGTACATCGACTCTCCGCACTTTGACCCGAACAATCCATTTATGGGCAAAATGGAATGGTCGGATATTGACGATCAAGGTCGTCTGCTGCAGGAGATGCAGAAGTATCTCGCTCAATACGAGCTACCCAACGTCTCTTATGACGTCGACTTTGCGCAACTCGAGAAGGTAGATCCGGAGTTTGAGAGTGAGAAGATCCGCGAGGCCGGCGACACCGTCACGGTCCGCGATAGCGAATTGGGCTATTCGTTCGATGCGCGCGTCAATGCGTTCGACCGATGGCCGTTCGAACGCAAGAGCGGAAACGCAGTCCTCTCGAACTTCCGTAACCTCACGACAGCGGATTATATCTTCTCGGCGACGGTAGGGAGTAAAAAGGCGATAGCCTACACTTCCAAGAACGCGGTGCTTAAGGGGAAGAAGTACGACGATTCCCTCACGCTTGTCGATGGTATGGGGATGAAAGTCGAGGACGATCAAGGCCGTATTATGGTCCGCCTCGGGCAGATCGAGCCGGGGATCTATGGCTTGGCTATGTACAACAAAGCAGGCTATAAAACGATCTGGCAGGATGCGAACACGGGTGACGCTCACTTTGCCGGAAACCTCGAAGCAGCTGGCGGGACCTTTTCTGGTGATCTGCAAGCGGCTGGGGGAACGTTCAGCGGAACGATTCAAGCAGGTACGATTATCGGAGGGTTAATCCAAGGTGCAGACGTTATCGCGTCGTCAATACGGACTAATGATGGTTCTCGTCGCGCCGAGATGAGCGTCGCAGACGATCTATTCGCGGTGTATGACGGTGACGGCGGTTATATCAAGGTGGGCTCTATCTTTGACGCCTGGGCTGTGAATAGCATTCAACTCGGCGATGTATCTGGCAGTGGGCAAATCTTTTGGGGCGGATCCGGGTTATATATCATGTCGACTGATGGTATCTCAACGTCTGAGATCAGTCCATCTTCTCTTGTTGTCTATACATTTAGCGATATTATTCAAGGTAGTAATGGGCTTTCGCTTGGGAGTAGGCTAAATAGCATTTCATCCGCAATAGCAGACTGCGCAACAGCAGGAGTTGGCACAGGCAGTTCCCCTGTCTTTAACTGTGGCATCCCTATAGGAACTGTCATTAGGGATGTTAATGGAAACGCATATACTTGGTCTGGCGTTCCAGCTCATTCACACGTGCAGAATTAGTGGTATAATGCTCGGGAATACCACAAAATGGAGTGTGATTACGTGAAAAAGCTTTCCTACATTCTGCTCGGTGTTTTGTTGGGTGTTGCGATCACAGCGTCCGCGGGTGCCTATGCGGCATCATCTGGCTTAATCGGCTCCAAGGTTGCCGGGATGAAGGAAGTAAAACTCAATGGGAAAAGCGTGGGACAAGCAGCAATTATCAATAATTCAAGTTATTTGCCTGTGCGCGCCATCTCGGAAGCTATGAGGTTAAATATCGATCTAAGCGGCGGGGTGATAGGTTTGAACAGTTCGACGCCCGATTTCGTCCAAGACCCAACTATTGAAGAGGCTCGACTCAATGATCTACAGACTAAGCGCGAAATCATATTGCGGCAAATTAATTCACCGATTTTCGTCAGTGATTTAGACACATGGAGGAAGGCCGTTCCGTACTACCAGAATGAATTGCTGACGGCCGCCGATTTTCAGAAGGCTGACCTTGAAGCGAAGCTAGCAGATGCGCAGAAGAATCTACAGGATTTTGAAGCCAAGCTTGCTGATCTACAAGCACAGCTTGCCGAAATCGACGCACAGATCGCAGCACTTCAAGATCAGCAATAATCCCATATCAACATTAAGGGTCCGCCATAAGGCGGGCTCTTTTAATTTAAAGGAGGCGAGCCCTATGGCAGCAGTCAAAACAATGTGGCGTATCGAAGCCGACCCGAGTCAACCGGAAGCCGAGATCGCCAACATCATCGCCGCTTTTTTGCGAGTGCATCCGGGTAAGGAAATAGCGATTCTTCAGACGGTGAAGGATGACATTGAGAAAGCAATCGCACGTTTCGAGGTTCAAGAAGCCAATAGGGGAGGTGGTTTGGCGGCCGGTCAAGATCAAGTTGGGAAGGAGGATAGCAAGGGATGAGTAATGCTCCGCAGATGCGGGGCTTATTTTATTGGGAAGGACGTGCCTTATGGCGAACAGAGTAGTCGAAGAGTTAGGGGTTAAGGAATTTTGGGATCATGGCATCGATGGATCAGGTGTCGTCGTAGCCGTCATCGACAGTGGTTTTAAGCAGGATCACCCCGAGCTGGCTGGCAGGATCGTGGGGTCGTTCCGCGCAACGTACTTAGGCGACGCCGCTGACATGTCGGATGTCACAGGCCACGGAACCGCTGTGGCAAGTATTATCGCCGGCGCGACGGTCGGGCTCGCACCTGGTGTCAAGCTATTGCTCATCAAAGTGGCGGGCGACGACGGCTCGCAAGGCGCCGGCTCCATAGCAAACGGCATCAAATACGCGGTAGGCTGGCGCGGACCGAACGGCGAACGCGTGAGCGTCATCAATATGTCGCTTGGCGGGCCAGTGAGTTGGGTGGACATGCACGATCAAATCAAGCGTGCAGTAGCAGCCAACATCCTTGTTGTGTGCGCCGGCGGTAATTCTGGTGATGGCAACGCCGCGACCGACGAATGGGATTATCCGGCCGGCTTCCCGGAAGTCGTATCCGTTGGGGCATACGATACCAGCTTCGCGGTCGCCAGGTTCAGCGACTCTAACGCCGAGATTGACCTGATCGGGCCCGGTGCCATGGTGGATGCGGCGAACGCGAACGGTGACTACCGGAAATTTTCCGGTACGTCGAGCGCGGCACCCTGTGTCAGCGCCGCCGCTGCGCTGTTCATCCAACAGTTTCGTCGCGACATGGGCCGCGACCCGACCGAGCCGGAGTTGTACGCACTGCTCATCAAGCACACGACGACGCAGGGAATCGTCGGTTCCACTGATCGGCGCCAGATTGGCAACGGCCGGCTGTATCTGGAGTACGAGGACGCCGCGCCGCAGCCGTTAACCGTCGATGACATCTCGTTCGAGGACGCGCTTCGCGGTTTCATGGCTACGCCGATTGACGGCCGGACCGGTGGCGCGCCGACGATTGACAGTCCCGATCTATGGCTTAAGCTATCTGCTAAGCAGCAGCGCGGCGAGCCCATCAACGCGCAGGAGTTTAGATTTTTCGAGCTCTTCGCGCGGAAATCGTATGTGTCGTTGAGAAATAGCCGGTCCTAATGTCCGGATTTAATTGGGTGGGAGGTGCGGGGGGTGCAGAGATATATCAGAGCCTTTTTGAGTTTAGACTCGCTTGCTAAGCCGGCGAATGTTGGGGCTGCATGGATTGGGGCTGTCGTGGCGCCATGGTTTGATAGCTTATCGACGAGCGGTAAGTTCTGGGCGTGGATTCTTCTCTTTGCGATCGTCATGTCGGATTGGATTTCAGGTACAGCTTCGGCGAAAAGGAACGAATCATACCGCAGCGACTATGGCAATGCGGCTGTATTGCGAACAGTTTTACTGTTGTTCATTCCGTTTATCGGGTGGCTGCTGGATAAGGTATCGATGACAGTCTTTGAGATCAACCAGCCAGGCGTCGCCTATTACGCCTTAACCGGCGCTCTAATCTATCACAACTGGGTAAGCATGACGGCAAACTGCGCGCGGGCCGGCTGGGAGCGATGGATTCCGAATAAGGTTCTCAACTATGTCGGATCTGAAATTAAAGCAAAGGCTGAGCGGGCGTTGAAAATGAAGAACTTGCTATAAGGAGGGAAAGCAATGAAGAAATTCACGTTCAAGCAGATTTTTGCTTTCGCCATTGTGACTATTCTGGCGGGGTGTCTAGTGGCGGCATTCGCGACGGACAACAAAGACCTCGTCAACATGCTCGTTGTGGCGCTTGTCGGCGCGCTAGGCACAATAATGACGTTCTTCTTCAAGCATGAGGACGGGGACGGTGGCAGCAAATGAACCTCGTCTACTACAACCAGGAGGATCCACGCTGGCGTAACGTGCCGTACACGATCCGAGGCGACAAGTCGCAGACCATCGGCACGTCCGCATGCGGCCCAACATCATTCGCGATGGCGGCCAGCTCGCTGCTGGGACGCTCGATCCTGCCGACGGAGACGGCTGCCTACGCTGTCGCTCACGGCTACCGCACCGACAACAACGGGACGGCATGGGGATTTTTCGCGGATGCGGCCGAGCACTACGGCCTGACGTGTCGGACTGGCAACTTCGCGGCAGCCAAGCAGGCGCTCGCGGGCGGTGCTCTCGTCGTCGCATCGATGCGTAGCGGCCACTTTACAAGTGGTGGACACTACATTCTGCTGGTCGGCGCGGGAGATGGATGGATCGACGTATATGATCCTAACAAGGACAACCGAAAGTACGGCGTGGACGGTCTTATCGATCAAGGCGCTAAGGATGACGGGAAGGTACGCTCAAGGGAATCGGTCATTCAGCGCGAGGCAGGACAATTCTGGATTATCAGTAAGCCGGATACGGCAGAGGAGGCGGACGAGGTGCTGCAACTGAGCAATTATCAATGGGGTGTCTTGGAGAGTAACGTCAAGCAACTGCTCGTGAACAAGACGATCACGGATGAATCGTGGTTGACCAAGATCAAAGAGCGGACGCTCACTACGTCGGAGCTGGCGTGGCTTACTTTTGTTGTGGCGATGCGTTAAATGATTCAACCCGGGGGCTTCGGCCCTCGGGCTTATTTGTTATTTCCGCTGTTCTGGGTCAAGAACCCATGAACGCGAATAATCTCTGCCTTTGAATAGTTCTGCAATTCCTGATACTTGCTTTAATCTTAAAACCTCTTCCGCGTCCATTCCCAGATGTTTTCCTATCTGCTCATCATCCCATCCGAGTCCAATCAACTCTATGACAATATCCTTCATACCAAGAACAGAATGCTTTCCGCGGGCTCGGTTATGGCGGATGGTGGACGCCATACGGTCTTGTATTGGCTTATTTAGTGTTACAACTGGCAACCTTCCCTTCGTGCTGCGGGCAATGTCCTTATATTCCTTCCCGACGCGGTTCCGATGGAAGCCATCGACAACCGTTTTTTTGTCAACATCATTCACCGTTACAATCGGTTGTGTGTATCCATCCTCTTTAATCGAGGTATATAATAACCGCATCTCCGGAGGCGCGACGCTATTCGGATTGTAGTCATTCGCTTGCACGTCATCAGCAGGAACCCATTGTACAAAGCTGATCGGATGTTGAATCGGGTGAACCTCTCGAA
Organism: Cohnella lubricantis; assembly: GCF_014212015.1. Taxonomy (GTDB): domain Bacteria; phylum Bacillota; class Bacilli; order Paenibacillales; family Paenibacillaceae; genus Cohnella; species Cohnella lubricantis. Next base: position 5,994 of record NZ_JACJVN010000032.1, read on the forward strand.
GACGATCCATTAGCTCGTTTATCGCTTCGATTCGTTCTTCCTCAGGCAGATTGGCGAGTTGATTAATCAATGAATCAAACATTAATCTAACTCCTTTCTCATGATCTTATAACGACCTTTGGTTCCAATCTCACGGAAGCCGTTTCGGATATGCGTATTATAGCTTTTATCTGTGACCGTAGCTCCAAGTTTCGTTACTCCAGCTTCATGCGCGATCTTGATCCGCTCGTCGAACATATTATTGTAGATGCGTTTTCCTCTCCAATTGGGATGAACCCATCCGCTTTTCATGAGCGCTTTGCCCTTGGCCTTAAGGAATTCGATGCTGCTGCAGGCGATGGGGTACTTATCGGCAACGACGACAATCCATTCGCGGTTCGGATCGTCATAGATCGGCATCCCCAATTCTCTCGCTACCTCGCGGCTTCCGAAAAACCATCCGAGAAGCTCATAAAATCTCGGATGTTCATTATTGATCTGGAAGTAGGTTAATCCGCATTCCTCTCGCAACACCTTCATAGGATTTCCCTCCATTTGGCGAGCCTGTCTTTCTTGGCCTCTTGTTTATCGGCCCTCGGCTTGATAATCGAGATGTTTCCTTCCCAATCATTTATTAGAAGCTGTCGGCATTGCTGGCGATGAATGCTCTCGTCTTCTGGCTGACCAGCGAACCTCTCTCGGAAACGTTCAACGTGAGTGCTTGGCGTAGTCGAGAGCAGGAAATCTCGGTAATCCTTCCAACTGCTAAAAGCCGGAGGCAGTTTAGATGCGCTATAGACCATATCTTCTTTGATGTAACGAGCTGAGATATGCACGCCGGGCATCCGTTTGAGCAGTTTCGCATAGGTCTCTGGCTCAAACTCGTGCAGCGATTCCAGACTTTTGAGAGAATTCTCATGGCCGAGATAGGAAACGCGCACATCTTGGATACGGTGGCCGCGCCAGTGCATGAAGTCATAAACTCTGTTATATCTCAGGCCACGGACAGAAATATGGTGCCAAACATCTTCGAACGTCCAATCATAAATCGGGTAAGCCTTTAAACCTGATTTCCCATTTTGGCTTGTCCACATCAGGTTGTTCCATCCGGGATTTTTGACCACTGATCGGAATCGATTGAGGCTCTCCTCGGCGCGGAGACCGACGAGGAAACAGGTTGAATCCTTGTCCCAGCGGCTCTCAAACCACGGGAAGAATTTATAGAAACGGTCCGGCGCTCCATCGGCCTCTTGAATGGCTACTTGGTCTTTTTCCCGCATCCATTCTTCGCCAGGATGCCAAGCGTTAAGAAAATCAACGCGAAGGGACGAAGCATTGGTCATCCGCAGCGGGACTTGATACCAATGGGGGATAACGCCTTCCAAACTGAAAATATGTTTGACCTGATCGATTGTCGACTGATACTCAGCCTCTTGGTCGAGGAAGAAGCCATGAACCCGCCGCCCACGACGGATCGCTTCTTGTTGGCAGAGGTCAAGCAGTACGGTGCTGTCCTTGCCGCCGGACAGCGACACAACGATATTTTCGAAGGAATCGAACAAAATGGATACTCGTTCCTGGGCTGCAAGCAGAACGTTTTGCTGGAGGTATAGTTTGGCTCCGGCTCTCATTGTCTCACCTCACGATAAAGCGCTGATGCAAGCGCATTGATCTGGTTGTACTCTTCAAACACACGTTTATATAGCATCCGGTCGACAGTAGAATCACTGCGGAATATGTAGATTTCGCAGTCTGGCCGGACGTTAGCGATCACGTCTAGGAATAGATATCCTCGAACAATCGGTGTCTCGAATAAAATGACGCGATCATACTGGCCCTCATCGCCATTGGTGTCATAGAACGACTTGGCATTGACGCCGGGGAACCGCTTCTGCAGCCGCTTGTTGTGGCCGGCGAGGTTGGTGTAGACCGCGGTATTCCCAGGTCGCGTCAGCAGCGAGCCAAGTGCGGCATACCGGCTCTCGCGTATGTTAGTCCAGTCCGCGAGCGTCGTGATGATCGGACTAGCCGTCTTGTTCTCTTCGAACATTCGGTCGCGCAGTTGCTTATATTCGGCGGCTTCGAACTTTGTCATCGAGCAGTCGACTGTGACAACTTGATTGCCAAGGAAGTCGGCATAGTCAATATCTGCATGCTCCGCCAATTTAGCTGCCAGCAGATCAAAGTCGTGCGCCCTCACTCGGTTGTTGCCTTGCTGCTCCCAGTTATTCTCGCGGTAGCTGTACCAATGCTGATATCCGAGAATGCCCCGGTCAATAAATGCGAGAGGAGAGTAGAGATATTCGACGCCGCTGGTGAATGGAACGATGTCGATCATTACTTTATGCTTATATTGGGATGCGATCCGGCTGAGACGAACGAAAGTGTTGTTGGTAATCATCTTATATCGCGCTGATCGGTCGAAGACAAGAAGCGTTTCTTCGTTCGCTTCGTTGAAAAGGTCATTGGATTTTGTGACATCTTCATATGTGAACAGCCGGGCTTCTGGAAGTCGATAGGACATGTCTTCCATGAATTTTTTTGGAATGAGATAGAACATCTTTCTCGTTCCACACTGATTGAAGTATGAGCGAACGTAAGCGGCGCGCGCATCGGCTGACTTCGAATAAAATATTTTCTTCAATCGCCTCACCGCCCGTATTTGATAAACATCTTCACAGAAAACTTCTGTGGGCGCACGCCAAATTTCTCCGCTTTTTCAGCAGCGTATTGATTAAATAGGATTCGGAACTCCTGCATCATATCTTCGGCTTCCTTAAAACTTATCGCTCCGGTATTGTATAAATCGCGAGCCTGCAATGCTTTCGCTCGCGCATTATTAAATACAGGGTCATCCATTGACGCCTCACCTCGCATATAATCATAACGCTTTAATCAATTCCTTCAAACGTTCCTTTTTGACTTTCTCGACTTCGGCACGAAAGTCCTGAACAATATCACCTTTCCTGCAGATCGACTTCCAGATGCGATCGTCGATGGACTGGACGCAATGAATATCTTCAAACATAGCTTTCTTCATTTGACCAATCCGACAAACGCGATCCTCCATCTGTTCGTTTTCGGCGTATTTGAAGGTTCGATTATAGACCTTGACTATATGAGACTCGACAAGGGTAAGACCATGTCCGCCAGTTGCAGCAGTGGCGACGAAGAAGCGCGCGCTGGACTTGAAACGTTCCTCTTCGGATTTACGATTCTTCGGCGCCACCTTACCATAGTAGACCGCAACCTGATCATCTCCGTAAGCTGTCTTCAACTCTGTCGATATCATTTCGATGTCCCGCTGATATTTGGCCCACACAATGATTTTTTCATTGTCAGGTTCTCGTTGGATCGAGTCCATAAGCGTCTGCAGACGCCGATGGTTCAGATGAATTACTCGCCCTTTACGATTATGGTAACCGCAAACGACTTGTTGTAACGCTGAGAACATCCGAAAAATAATATATCGGTCAAAGGTAGCGGTATCGGCCAGGTCGAGGTAATCATTTTTGATGGAGTCATAATAGAATCGTTGTTCATCGGTCATATCGAAATAAGCCGTTTTGTACATGCGTCCTGGCAAGTTTAAACATTCTTCCTTGGTAATCTGGTAGGTATATGGCTTAATTTTCGCCGCCAGATATTCGACGTTATGTGCGCGGACGACCTGTCCTGGATATTTGTCCGAATATTCGATATGGTTCGCCGCAAATGACCAAAATGATTGGTATCCGAGGATTTTTGGCGAAAGAAAATAAAACTGCGAAAACATGTCTTTGATTCCATTACTCAATAGAGTGCCTGTCATGATCGCACGATATCTCGTGTCTCTACAAAGATTAATGATGCGGATTGCGCGAAGGGCATAATTGTTTTTGCAATACTGGGACTCATCTAATATGGCCATCGTCCGATCGGTAATGAGTTGATGCGCTGCAAACAACTCCCTTGCGCTCTGACTCATAGACTCGATACCAACGACGTACCACATGGCTTCTGGTATGTTTCCGCCAGTTATTTTATCGTCGAAAACGCAAATATCCTCGGCGCTGCAGTATGTATGCTTTAGGATTTCGCCGCGGACAGTTAGTTTTAGAGAGACAGGGCAAAACCAAACCACGCGATCTATTTTTTTGTGCCGATACTTCACGAGTTCGATGATGGTTCGGCTCTTTCCGGTTCCCGGATCCATCAGCAGTGCATTGATTCGGGAAGGTAGCGATTTGTTCACGGCATCTACTTGATGCTGCATTAATTCAGTCGTCGTCTCGAAGGCTTTCATCAATAACCACCTCATCAGGAATGGCGAGCTTGTCCGGAATGGAGCGAACTACTACGCGCTCTCTCTTTATGAGAGTAGGTACATCGACGAGTATCTCACGATCACGAGCGGCCATCGCGATATCGATTGCTTGTTCAGCGCTCTCCGTAAACCGGAAATTATGGACAGACGCAAAATCAATGACCTGATCGAAGTAACGCGGATTTACCACGATGCCTGGTTTTAGATACTTGCTGCCGGTGATGCGCCGCGCTGCGTTGTAGTAGTCGTCATCTTTTCCCCAAAGAATATAGAACCATCCTGGATATTTATCGTGGTCAGTTTTGACAGTCGTGATCCAAGATGTGTGCTCAGGATCGTAATCAGCCGCAATTGCCTTGCTAATGACTTCATCGTTCGACGAAACAACGAATCCTCCAGCGAGAAGGAGATGGCCGAGTTCAGCAGCTCGATCAACAGGAGTACCACTTCGCTTTCCAATTTTACGTGCCCACCGGCCGCTATCCCAACTAAAACCCAACCCTTTGACGATCTCCCGGAAGTCGTCTCGCTTCTCGGAAAAGTGAGCCTCGACAATCTCTCCTATGATACGGATCGTCACAACCGTCTCTGACTTTGTTTCCTCTGGTCTGACGATGCTATCCGAGGTTTGCTTGATGGGCTCGGGGACGGCTATTGCCGACCGGGATGCCTCAACATCCATACGCTGCACAAAATCAAGTCTACGGTAAAGATCAGAGACCTCCGCCTTATTATCGATCCACCATGCAGCTGCAGTTTTGGCAGATTTGATGTATGCTATTACTCGCTCGAACAGAGCAATTGCTTCTTTCGCTTGCGTAATCTTATCCTCTTTGACGTGACCGCCGGAGATGTTACTTATTATATTTCCGTGAGTAACAGCTAACTTGTCGAGTATCTCTTGACGGCAGGTCTCTCCGTAAGCAATTTGTTTGAGGCTGCCCGCAAGCTCTGGCAATCCTTGATTTCTAGCTGCATCTGATGCCTTTTTGTTAGCTTCGACTCGAGCTGCTATTTTCTCTGCCTCACGGCACTCAGGGCAACTATGGCCCTCATGCCATTTTGCTATCCTTTCGCGATCCTTTGTCGGTCCACCAATATCTAATTTACCACTATGTCCGCACCGGTACTCGATGTTGTATTTCGCCAATTTATTCACCCCTATTACTTAATGGTTATATGTAAAGGCCAGCCATGCACGGCCAGCTCGTGGCGGGTTCCCGCGACGCCCCGGAGGGCGTTTCGGCCGGTTCCCATCCGGCCATCATCAGGCGGGTTAGATAGCAGCGTCTCTCGCTTCCTTTTCTGCCTTTGCCGCTAAGTATATTTCTTCGAGTTGCTCGAACGCCATGTAGATCGAATGAGTCTCCCCATTCATCGCCTTAAACCGTTCGATAAGAATCGAGTACGATCCTTCATTTTTTCTCTCGAGCTGGCTGAAGAATTTCGCCATCTCATCCTCTTCAAACTTAGCGATGGTGCTTGTTCCATCAAAAAATTCTTCTTTGTAGATTTCTTTTCTCATTTAATATCAGCTCCCTTGTCCTTTATGTCTGTATTATATACTTGCGCACGTATACGGTCAAGCGTTTTTTATACTTGTTCAAGTATATTTTTTCTGGTACGATGATATCGAAAGGAGTTGGTACGATGGCCGGATCAGCAGCAACGCGCGCCAAGAACAAATACCAGGCCGCGAATTACGATCGGATCAGCATCGTTGTGCCTAAAGGCGAGAAAGAAGCTATTCGGGCAGCAGCTGAAGCGGCCGGGGCCGCAAGCGTGAATGAATTCGTGATTCGCGCGATCGAGGAGAAAATGGAACGGGAGGGGCTCAAATGAGCAAGCCGCTTAGAGCCAGCATGCTAGACTATGCCTCTGGCGTAGATACACGTCCGTATCCCGGCGTGCTGCCGGACGAGTTGGAGAAATACCGTTACTATGTGGGCGACTCCGGACACGCCATCATGTGCGTCTTGGAGACGCACTGGCCGACCGATGAGCCGTATATGTATGAGATCCCGGTGCCGGTCAAGTACGTGCTTGAGCAGGGGTATCGGATCGACAACGGCTTCGTCATCGTCGATGCGCCGTATGACATGCGTTTCGGGTTAGACGTAGACGACAAATATTATGAGTTCTAGAGGCCGCCGGCAAGGCGGCTTTCTTTTTCTCTTGAATAAGAACAAATGTTCTGATTATAATAAGAACAAATGTTTCTATTTGGAGGGGTAGACACAATGAAAAAGGTATCGCCAAGGCAGCAAGTTGTTTTATCTGAAATCAAGGCATTCCTGATCAAGAAAGGATACTCCCCGAGTGTCCGCGAGTTGGCGGCGATCTTAAATATTCAGTCGCCCAGCACCGTCCATGCGCATCTTCAAAGCCTGAAACGCAAAGGAATGATCGATTGGGAACCGGATCGCCCTCGGACGCTTCGCATCATCGAATGGGAGGAGCGTCGGGATGCGATTTGAACAATTGGTTGGCCGGCGTGCGGATGTCATTTATGAAGATAGCAAGGGAATAATTACGCAGCGCACCGTTACTGTTTATTCCGTCCGTGATGGACAAATGAAAGTATTTGATCTCATGAAACAAGCGTATCGAACATTGAAGCTAGAGCGAGTCCTGGCGGCTCAGCCAGTACTTGGGAGGCGGGTGTCGTGAACGCAGAGACATCCGTGCCTCAGAGTAGAATGCCCACCGTTGAAGAGTTGGAGATGATTCGGGATGCCTTGTTGCTACCTAATATCGTTATCATGCTGGAAAGGCAACGAGAAGAGCTGCAAAGGTCATTTTTGATGCTTAAGCCACTGTATCTAATGACGACTGATGTATTAATTGCGTCAGTTAATAAAGATTTGTCTCAACTACGCATGGAACTGCGAAAACGAAAGATCAAAACATGGGAAGGCGAGCAGTCTGATTTCACGCTGTACATCCAGTACGTTTGCCGAGGGTATGAGAGCAGATTTGGGATTGTCCGGGAACATGCCAAGGCAGAGGTACGGGTGAGATTAACCAAGTATATTGGCGAGGTGTTTAAATCCTTATCAACATAAAGGGGATGCAGCTATGACAAAGACAAAAGTAAAGCGACCAACGCGGGACGAGTTCGAACTCGAGGATCTAGCCGAAAGGTTGGTGGAGGCACATCAGGAGGAGTCCGAGGTTGTCCTGGCTGTATGGGGCCGCGAAGAATCGGTTAGGGGCCGGATCACAGAGATGGATGCGAGGACGAAGATGGTGCATGTTTCAAGAGCTGGCGAGATGGTAAAGGTGCCGTTTATGGATATAATGAAAGTAGGAAGCCCCGAGTGATTCGGGGCTTTTCTACATTTAAATAGAAGGAGAAGGAGGCAAAGCTTTCAATATCTCATTCAGAACCACTGACGGCCGCCCTGAAGGGATCCGGTCATCGCGCTCCCAAGATCGGACGGTTTTAGAATCGACACCGACAAGTGCGGCGAATTCGTTTAGCTGCAGTCCTTGGAGTAGCCGGACCTTTTTTATTTTTTGGCCGAGTGTTTTTTGAGGGAGATTTTCGAAGCATCCAAGGAATTCAATTGAGACGTCCAGTACTTCGGCAAATCGGCGTATATTAGAAAGCGCCGCCCCATGAATCCCGCGCTCAAGACAACTAATTGTAGTGGCTGAGACTCCGGATAGCTGGGATAGATAAACGATAGACCAGCCATTTGCGCATCTAGCATACCGAAGCCGCTCACCCATTGTTTTTCCGGGGTTATCGGGCACAAGAATCGAAGAATGTGAAAACGTCCTGATCAACATGTTGCTTTCCAAGGTGGTTTTTCTCACGGACA
>NZ_JACJVN010000033.1 GCF_014212015.1 Cohnella lubricantis
AGCTGAGCGCCTCGCCGGAGAAGAGTTACGCGGTTTGGCCGAGTAACTCGCCAGCTGAGCGCCTTGCCGGAGCAGAGTTACGCGGAAAAGCCGAGTAACTTGCCAGCTGAGCGCCCGCCGGAGCAGAGTTACACGGTTTGGCCGAGTAACTCGCCAACTGAGCGCCTTGCCGGAGCAGAGTTACGCGGTTTGACCGAGTAACTCGCCAACTGAGCGCCCGCCGGAGCAGAGTTACGCGGTTTGACCGAGTAACTCGCCAGCTGAGCGCCTAGCCGGAGCAGAGTTACACGGTTTGGCCGAGTAACTCGCCAGCTGAGCGCCCGCCGGAGCAGAGTTACGCGGTTTGGCAGAGTAACTCGCCAGCTGAGCGCCTTGCCGGAGCAGAGTTACACGGTTTGGCCGAGTAACTCGCCAGCTGAGCGCCTCGCCGGAGCAGAGTTACGCGGTTTGGCCGAGTAACTCGCCAGCTGAGCGCCTTGCTGGAGCAGAGTTACACGGGTTGGCCGAGTAACTCGCCAACTGAGCGCCGCTGGAGCAGAGTTACGCGGCCTCGGCTGTTAACGTCACTATGGGCAGCAAGAGTCTCACCAAGGAGGTGAAGCGTCTAGCCCAACATAACAGCGCGTCCTTTGTCCGAGATGGCAAATTCAAAGCATCTGTGCTCACCCCCACCGATTCGAACCAGCAGACCTTTGGCTACTAAGCTTCTGGCCGCTCTGCTACTGGCTTCCTTACTCATCCGGAGCCAGTCCGACAGTTCAACTAGTTGAAAAGACTTCAGTCGCAAAGCGGCAAAACGCAGTGCCTCGCGCTCAACAACAGGCAGTTCCAATAACCCGGCTCCCGTTCCGCTCAGCTTCATGCTTATCAGCGCTTGAAGATCTCTTCGGCAAGACTCCGGTTGCTGCTCCAGCTCGTCCCGTGAGTACGGATAATAAGCATAGCCTAATGCGGTAACCGATCGTGTGCGAGCCCGTTCGAAGCTGAATCGCTTGCGAGTGATCTGCTCCGCATGGGTGATGTAGTTCTCCTCCTCGAGCACTGTCCCAGACGAACGAAGGAAGGCGTCTCCATAGATCCGTATTCCGGATAAAGCGATCATTTCGTATTCCAGCACAACATCGTCAAGTGACCGGATCACGGGGTAGAGTACCTCCAACATTGTCCTCGTATTGGACAGATCTCTCTCCAGCATCTCCCGCCGCTGCCCGCGAGATTCCGCCAATTGCCGTTGATGAAGCGACTTAAACTCATCCTCGAATTGTTGCATGCGCTCAAACATGTCATCACTCCTCATCCAAAAATAAAAAACACGCCGCAGCCCGTTGACGGAGCATGCGACGTGTTCTTCACGTGCATTTATTAGCATTATCTTATCAAAAATGGGGGAGAATGGCGAGTCCTGAGCAACTCGGCTTAATAGCCGCCTAGCGCGGCTGCGAATAGAGCGGCTATCCGAATTGGTGCAGTTAAGCTCGCCAGATCCAATGGATTGCCAGCGGAACGTGACCCAAGTTCCTCCAGCCCCGGCTTGCACTGAGCAGGTAGGCATGATACAACAAGGGATATCGAAAAGTTCGTTCAGGGGAAAGGAAGAGGCTTGTGTCGAAGGAACGGTCCATCCGCGAGGAGGAAGAGAAGCGGCTAACCGAAGTGCTCGGCATCGTGGAGCGCCGGCTGCTGAAGGAGCTGTCGGTGCTCGGCGAGCGGCGCGGGGATGTCGTCGGCATCCGGCAGGAATTCTGGGACGACGTAAGCTTCAACTTCTCGGACGAGACGGAGCTTGGCGAGACTTGGAGCAGCATCGTGCAGCAAGCGGAGATTCTGGCCGAACGCGAACGGAGCCACAAGGTCGCTTCGACCGCGGCATCGAGATTGGCGCTGCAGCGCGATAACCCATACTTCGCGCGAATTAACTTCAAGGAAGCGGGAGACGGCTTCAAGGAGAGCATCTACATCGGCAGAGGCACGATCGTCGGCGACGACGGTGAGACGTTCTACGTCTACGATTGGCGAGCGCCGGTGTCCAGCTTGTTCTACGATCACGAGCCGGGGCCGGCTTCGTATGAGACGCCGAGCGGAACCATTGAGGGAGAGCTGACGCTGAAGCGGCAGTTCGTCATTCGCCGCGGCGTCTTGAAGCATGTGTTCGACACGGATGAGACGATTGGCGACGAGATTCTTCAAGCGGTGCTATCCGAACGGTCGGATACATCGATGAAAAGCATTGTAGCGACGATTCAGAAGGAACAGAATCGCATCATCCGCGACGAGAAGCACAAGCTTCTCGTCGTGCAGGGAGCCGCGGGCAGCGGCAAGACGTCTGCCGCGCTGCAGAGAATCGCGTATTTGCTCTACCGGTATCGGGATACGCTGACGCCGGATCAGATCGTTCTTTTCTCCCCGAACCCTGTGTTTAAAGGCTATGTCTCGCGGGTGCTGCCGGACCTCGGCGAAGCGAACATGCGTCAGATGACGTTCCAAGAATTGATTGAATCCCGGCTCGGCCGGCGTTACGAGGTCGAGGATTTATTCTCTCAGACAGAGGCGCTCAGCGCTGCTGAAGGAACGCCGGAGGGCGATGCTCGCGAGACGGCGGCCAGGTACAAAGGCTCGAAGCACTTCTTCGAGACGGTGAACCGCTACTTGAAGCGGCTTGAGAAGGAAGGCGTCAAATTCCGTCTGCTGCGGTTCCGCAAAGATACGATCGTGTCCGTGGAGCAGATGGAGGAGCATTTCTACGGCGTGCTCGGGCATGAACACTTCGGCGACCGGCTCGCGAAGCTTCGCCGCTGGCTGAACGTGCAGTTGGACCAGTGGGTAGACAGCCAGTTGAAAGAGCCGTGGGTGCAGGAAGCGGCGGAGCTGACCGACGACGAGGAGTATCAGCGCGCGTATGTCGAGCTGCGACGGCGCGGCGGTTACGGGGAGGAGACGTTCGACGACGAAGCCCAGATCTCCGAGCTGCTGATGAAGCGGGCTGCGGAGAATGCGATCGCTCCGCTGCGCAAAGCGGTGAAGGGCTTCCGCTTCTTAGACCCGCTCGCGACGTACCGCGAGCTGTTCCGCAGCCGCACGCTGTTCACCGCCTGCGCGCCGGACGGCCGTCTGCCGGCCGGCTATGAATGGATGGCGCAGCGCGCGGAAGAGACGATGGATCGCAAGGAGCTCGACCACGAAGATGCGACCCCGCTGCTCTATGTGTTGGAGGCGCTTGAGGGCTTCCGCAAAGTGGATGGCGAAGTGCGCCACTTATTCGTGGATGAAGCGCAGGACTATTCGCCGTTCCAAGCGGCGTTCCTGCGCCGGAGGTTCCCGCGGGCGCGCATGACGGTGCTGGGCGACTTCAACCAAGCCATCTACGCGCAGGCGGAGGAGAGCGGCGGCTTCGGCGGCTGGACGCGGCTCGTTCCGGCACAGGAGACCGAAGTATGGCGGCTGTCGACCAGCTATCGCTCGACCGAGCCGATCGTCAACTTCTCCAAGCGGATCCTGAAGCCGGAGGATGCCGAGGGCATCTCGCCGTTCCATCGCCAAGGAGAGGAGCCGCTGCTGGCGTCATGCGCCGACGGGGCGGAGCTTGCCGATCGCATCGCAGCGGATGCGAAGGCGCTGCTGGAGACTGGCTACGCGACGATTGGCGTCATCGCGAAGACGGCGCGCGAATGCGCCAACGCCAGCGCGCTGGTGAAGGAGAGGCTGGGCGATGACGTGCCGGTGACGCTCGTTACCGGCGGATCGGCGAACCTGCCGCGCGGTGTCTCGATTCTGCCGTCTTATCTGTCCAAAGGGATCGAGTTCGACGCGGTGCTCGTCTGGGACGCTTCGGACGCGCGCTACGGCAGAGAGCAGGATCGCAAGCTGCTGTACACCGTATGTACGCGGGCGCTCCATGTGCTGCATGTGTACTGCTTGGGAGCGCCGTCGCCGTTACTCGCGGCAAGCGGAGGCTCTGTACCCGCAACGGACTCATCGTCCGCACAGGCGTCAAACGAAGCGCCAACGGCTGCAGATGCTGCCCCTGCGGCAGCGGACGCAGCAGTGCCGACCAACTCTGGCGCTTTGCCAAGGGCAGCGAAAGTTCAATCCGCAACGGACGTCCCTTCGTCAGCGGAGGTGAACCGATGAGCGCGGCCGTTATGGAGCAGGCGCGGGATGCGCTAAGGCGTTACTTCGGTTACGATTCGTTCCGCAGCGGGCAGGAGCGCTTGGTGAGCGCCATACTCGACGGACGCGATGCGCTAGGCGTCATGCCTACCGGCGCGGGCAAGTCAATCTGCTACCAGCTCCCCGCCGTGCTGCTGGATGGCGTCAGTCTCGTCGTGTCGCCGCTCATCTCGCTCATGAAGGACCAGGTCGACGCGCTGACGGAGACGGGCATTCCGGCTACTTATATTAATAGCTCCTTGTCCGCTCAGGAGACGAACGAGCGGCTTCGCGGGATGCTGGAGGGCCGCTACAAGCTCGTCTACATCGCGCCGGAGCGGCTGGAATCGGAGCGCTTCGTCTCGATCGTGCGCCAAGTGCCGATCCCGCTCGTCGCGGTGGACGAAGCGCACTGCGTCTCCCAGTGGGGGCACGACTTCCGGCCGAGCTACATGGGCATCGCGCGCCTGCTCGCGCACATCGAGCCGCGCCCGGTCATGGCTGCCTTCACCGCCACGGCGACGGATGTGGTGAAGCAGGACATCGTGGATCGGCTCCGCTTGTCGCGTCCGGAAAGGGTGACGACCGGCTACGCGCGGGATAATCTGGCGCTGTCGGTCGTCCGCAATGCGGACAAGCGCGATTACTTGGAGCGCTACATCCGCGAGCGCCGCGGCCAGGCGGGCATCGTGTATGCCGCGACCCGGCGGGAAGTGGAGAGCGTCCACTCGCACCTGCGGTCGCTGGGCATCGCGGCGGGCATGTACCATGCGGGGCTAAGCGAAGAGGAGCGCGATGCGGCGCAGGACGCTTTTCTCCGGGATGATCTGCAGATTATCGTGGCGACGAATGCGTTCGGCATGGGCATCGATAAGTCCAACGTCCGCTTCGTCGTGCACTACAACATGCCGAAGAACCTCGAAGCCTACTACCAGGAAGCCGGCCGCGCAGGACGTGACGGCGATCCGGGCGAATGCGTGCTGCTGTTCTCGCCCGCGGACACGGTGACGCAGAAGTTCTTCATCGAGCGCAGCGAGGCGGATGAGGAGCGCAAGAAGAACGATTATCGGCTGCTGAACGATATGGTCGAGTACGCGAACACGTCGGACTGCCTGCAGCGAGCTATCGTGCGCTACTTCGGGGAAGCAGACGCGGAGCCGTGCGGACGCTGCGGCAACTGCACCGACGAGCGGGAGCTAGTCGACATGACGGAGGAAGCGCAGATGATCTTCTCCTGCGTCGCGCGGGTTCGCCAGCGGTTCGGCGTCACGATGATCGCGAAGATCCTTCGGGGCTCGAACGACGCGAAGATCCGCCAGTTCGGCTTCGATTCGCTCAGCGTCTACGGCAGGATGAGCGGCCGTCCGGAGAAGGAGATCGCGCAGCTCATCCATGCGTTGATCGCCGACGGCTATCTTCGGCTGACGGACAGCCAGTATCCGGTTGTGCAGCTAGCCGAGCCGGCGAGGGGCGTCATCGAAGGGCGTGAGCAAGTGTTCCGCCGGGTCGAGCCCGCTATTGTCCGAAGACGCGGCAGGGGCAGAAGCGGCGCTGGGGACGCGGGAGACCAAGATGTGTACGATTCCGAGCTGTTCGAGCAGCTTCGACAGCTGCGCAAGAAGATGGCTGACCGCGAAGGCGTGCCGCCATTCGTTATTTTCCATGATGCGACGCTTCGCGAGATGAGCCAGCTTATGCCGAGAACCGAGCAGGAGCTGCGCGGGATCAAAGGCATCGGCGACGCCAAGTTCGCCAAGTACGGGCGCGAATTCTTGGAGCTGCTTCAGACGGCTGTGAAGGAATAATCGGACGATCGATCGTTATCCCGCAATGATATAATCGCGTTATCAATAGCAGAAGGATGTGTGGTCATGAACAAAGTTTGGGCCTCCCGCAAGCAACGAGTGCTCGCGCACCTGAAGGAGAACGGAATCGACACGGCGCTGATTACCGCACCGAGCAATATTTATTATTTAACGGGATTCCTGTCGAATCCGCATGAGAGATTTCTAGCGCTGCTGCTAGACGCGCGCTCGGAGGAAGAGACGCTGTTCGTGCCGGCGTTGGATGCGGAAGCCGCTGCGCAGGCCGGCGTCACGGCGCGGATGGTCCCTCTGTCGGATACCGACGACGCTTATGCGCGGCTGCAGCAGGAAGCTTCGGGCCGGATCGCTTCGATCGGCGTCGAGAAGGGCTACATGACGCTGGACCGGGCGGAGCGGATCGCGGATGCGTTCCCCGGCGTTCGCACAGCCGATCTGACTTCCTTCATCGATTCTCTTAAAGTGAGGAAGACAGAGGAAGAGATTGCGAAGGTGAGGCTTGCGATCGATACGGTCGAGAAGGTAGTGGAGCACGCAGCGAGCCATGCGGTCGTCGGCATGACCGAGCTCGAGCTGACCGCCGAGCTAGAATATCAAATGAAGCGCTTCGGCGCTGACAAGCCCTCCTTCGAATCAATCGTCCTGACCGGACGCCGTTCGGCGCTGCCGCATGGCGTGCCGGAGGCGGTGCCGATCGCGGCAGGCGATTACCTGCTCATCGATATCGGCGTCAAAGTGCAGGGCTATTGCTCCGATATTACCCGGACGTTCTTAATGGGTGAGGGTACAGAGGAGCAGGAGCGTATCTATGAGACGGTGCTGGCCGCCAACCAGGCCGGCATCTCGGCGGCCAAGCTCGGTCATCCGATCGCGGCCGTCGACCGCGCGGCGCGGGAGGTTATCGCTTCGGCCGGCTACGGCGAATACTTCACGCACCGGGTCGGCCATGGCTTCGGCATGGACATTCACGAGTACCCGTCGCTGCACGGGAACAACGAGAACCCGCTGGAGCCGGGCATGCTGTTCACGATCGAGCCCGGCATCTACGTGCCCGAGATCGGCGGCGTGCGGATCGAAGACGACATCTACCTGCGCGAAGACGGAACGGCCGAGGTGCTGACCACGTACCCGAAGTGGCTTATCCGGCTCGGCGAATAAGGAGAAGCGCCTCCAGCCTATTCGGCGGAGGCGCTTTCTCTTAGTGCAGTGACGAGGGGGGGAGTGGTTATGCTATTGGACATTCCTCTACCTCCAAGAGTGCTTCACGACCATCCATAGATTGGCGGGCTTCTCCGCGAGCCGCCTGGTGAAGTACGGATACCACATGACGCCGTACGGCACGTAGCAGCGGACGCGGTACCCCTCGCTCGCCAGCTTCTCCTGATAACCCATACGCAGTCCGTAAAGCATCTGGAATTCGAACGCATCCTTGGCGATTCCATTAGACGCGGCGAAGTCTCTCACCCAATTGATGATTCGGTCATCGTGCGAGCCGATCGCGACATACGCGCTTTGGCTCATAAGCGAGCCTGCAATCTTACGCAGGTTGGCGATTACATCTGCCGATCGCTGATACGCGATGGACGCCGGCTCCTTGTAAGCGCCTTTGACGAGCCGCAGACGTATGTTCTCCTTCGTCAGCTCGGCAGCGTCCTGCTCCGAGCGATACAGATAGGCTTGCAGCACGGTCCCGACATTGGTCAGCCCTTCCGCATGAAGCCGCCGGACAATATCGATCGTGGCCTGCGTATAGGGCGAATCCTCCATGTCGATGCGCACGAAGCCGCGCGTCTTCCTTGCTTCGAGGACTACAGACCGGATATTGCCATAACAGGCTTTGGCATCAAGCACGAGGCCCATCTGGGTCGGCTTGAGGGAGACATTCCCGAGGACGCCGTTCTTCGCGATGCTCCGCACGAGCTCCACGTATTCGTCGCGATAGCTGCTGGCCTCCTCCAGCCGCCGAATGCCTTCGCCGAGATGGTCAAGCGTGACCAGGATGCCTCTCTTGTTCAGATCTGCGGCGACAGCCAGCGCTTCCTCGCGGCTGTCGCCTGCGATGAAGCGGGAAGCCAGCTTGCCGCCATACTTAGCGGCCAGCCGTTCGACCGTACGTCTGCCTGCAATGGACAACAGCATTCTTCTGTACATTCCCGTTCCGATGCCCATGCCGATCCCTCTCTTCCTGTTCTATAGGTATGCGGGAAGGGTTGGCAAGGATAGAATGAGGCCGCATCAGATTTTTCTGGGAGGAATGCAATTCGTCTCCTCTCCCTAAATATGTATTAGGGAGAAGGAGGCGAGGGCTATGAGCCGCAGAAGCTTCGATGCGCGCAAGGCGATCTGGCTCGCCGCCGCGTGCGTTCAAACCTACAAGCAATATGAGCATCCGGACGACGAATTCGTCGTGCCGGCAGGATATACGGTCGACTCCGGCTTTATCGCCCACTCGCTGAATCGGGTCTGGGAGCCTTTCGGCTTCATTCTGGAATCTTCGGAAGAGATTGTCGTGGCGTTCCGCGGCACGAGCTCGGCGTCCGATTGGCTGTCAGACGCGCTGGCGAGCCAAATCGAATATCCTTACGCTAAGAACGCCGGTAAGGCTCACCGCGGCTTCACGGAAATCTATCAGACGGCAAGGGATCAGATTCTGACCTCGCTGCGGGGGATGAGCAGCGGCAAAGCGCTGTACGTGACCGGCCACAGCTTAGGCGGGGCGCTCGCCGTGCTGTGCGCGCTGGATGTCGCGGGCAACACCGGATTTCGTTCGCCGATCCTGTATACGTACGGGGCTCCGCGCGTCGGCAGCCCTGCCTTCGTCACCGCGTTCTCCAGACGCCAGATCGCCGTTCAACGTGTCAGCAATCTGTATGATGCAGTTACTTATCTTCCACCGCCTACGGTTCGAATTCCGCGCACCGACCTGGTGTTCGAGTACCGGCACATCAAGCCCTTCGTCGCGCTTGAGTTCCGCGGCGGCAATGTCTCCTCCAATCATGTCATCGGCAGTTACTTCGCGGAGCTGTCGAAGCGGGATCCGGCCTATGCGAAGAAGCTGTGCGAGGAGAACCCGGGCTTCTGTCCCGCGCAGTGAATTTATTCCAGCGGATCGTGCCGCCGCATGCGGTCTCTGAACTGCTTCGGGGAACAGCCGTTCAAGCGGCGGAACATCTCGTAGAAGTGGCCGAGATTGGAGAATCCGGCCGCTTCCGCTATTTCCGAGATGCTGGCCTCGTCGTTGACGAGCAGCTGCTGTTCGGCTTTCTTGATCCGCCTATAGACGACGAAGTCGGTGAACGACATGCCAATGCTTCTCTTGAACATCTTGATAAAATGAGTGTAGCTCATGTTGACGAGTCCGCTGACCTCGGTTACGGACAGCTTGTCGCTCAGATGAGCTTCGACGTAATCGATAGCCGGCTGAAGCCGCTCGGCCAGCCGATCGTTATGGTTGTACTGAAGCCGCGACCGTACGTCATGGCGCAGCAGCAACAGAAGAATGCTCTTGATTCGTGAAGAGACGGCCAATTCATAGCCGATCTTCGCGTCGTTCATCTCCCGGTAGATCTCGCGGATCAGCGCCGCAGTTTGCAACCGGGCATCTTTGTTCTCCCGATAGATATAGTTAAGGGAGCTGAGCGGACGGAGCACTTCGGAGAAGTGCTGCATGCTGTTCAGCGTGCTGGGATCCCAATAATTGCGCAGGTTGATCTGAAGAACGATATAGCTAACGCTGCTGCTTCTGGTCTGCAGCGTTGTATGCGGTTCGGAGGAACCGAACACGGCGATATCCCCTTTGCGAAGCTGAAGCTGCTCTTCCTTGCAGAAGGCCGTCAGCTCGCCCTTAAGGATCAGCAGAAGCTCTACTTCCTCGTGATAATGCCAGCCGGAATAGCGAGATTGCCGCCAATCCTGTTCCGTTCGCCTTCGCGTCTCTTCAGAAGCGAGATTGTCGGAATCGATCTGCCAGATCCGCATCGCGAGGAACGGATTCTGGTAAATGACATGCTCATACAGAAGCTCCGGATACATGGGGATTAGCCTCCCATTGTGCGAGATGGTTGATCGAATGGTGTAATGTTATTCTACCATATTCAGTTCCTGAATAGATTTGGATGACAGAATACCGTAATAAATAGATTGAATGGGCCATCGAATGGAAGCCCTTTCTTCAATACAATGATGGAGTAGCCTAACCCTGGAAGGGAGATTGATAAGATGAGCGCACCGATTAATGTAACAGTATGGAACGAATATAGGCATGAGGTCACGAAGGAGGCTATCGCGGCTATCTACCCCCGCGGGATCCACGGGGCGATCGCCGAAGGGCTGGATACGACGGGCAAGATCCGTACGGCCACGTTGGTTGAGCCAGAGCATGGGTTAACAGAGGAAGTGCTGAACGACACCGACGTCCTAATCTGGTGGGGACATATGGCTCATGGCGACGTGCAGGACGATATCGTGGAACGGGTGCATCGGCGCGTGCTGCAAGGCATGGGGTTGATCGTGCTGCACTCTGGACACTTCTCGAAAATATTTAAGAAGCTGATGGGCACCTCCTGCGATCTGAAGTGGCGGGAAGCCGACGAGAAGGAGCGCATCTGGATCGTGAATCCGGCGCATCCGATCGCAGCCGGCCTCGGCGAATACTTCGAGCTGCCGCAGGAGGAGATGTACGGCGAGCACTTCGACATTCCGGCGCCGGACGAGCTGGTTATGGTCAGCTGGTTCGAAGGCGGCGAAGTGTTCCGAAGCGGCTGCTGCTATACGCGCGGCTCGGGCAAGATTTTCTACTTCCGTCCCGGACATGAGTCGTATCCGACTTACCATAATCCGAATGTGAAGAAGGTCATCAACAATGCGGTAAGATGGGCTGCGCCCGTGGATCGGGAATATCCGCGATACGGCCACTCCCAACCGCTCGAGACGATCAAGGGGAATGGATGAACATGTTGAGAATAGGAGTAGTCGGCACGGGCGGTATCTTCAAATGGGCGCATCTTCCCGGATGGCTCGCCTGCGAGGAAGTCGAGATCGTCGCGTTCTGCGACGCGTTCCGGGCGTCCGCCGAAGCGGCCGCCAAGGATTTCCCCCATGCTAAGGTTTATGACGATTACCGCGAGTTGATCGCCAATCCGCAGATCGATATCGTCGGCATCAGCACGCCGAATCTGTATCACTCGGAGATCGCTATCGCCGCTCTTCGCGCAGGCAAGCATGTCTTCTGCGAGAAGCCGGACGCGGTTAATCCGGTAGAAGCGCAGCGCATGGCGGACGCCGCGCGCGAATCCGGCAAGCTGCTCATGGCAATGCGCAACAACCGGTTCAGCGAAGAAGCGAAGTTCGCCAAGCGCATCATCGAGCAAGGGCAGATGGGCGAGATGTACATGGGCCGCTGCGGCTGGATTCGCCGACGGGGCATCCCCGGCCGAGGCGGCTGGTTCACGACGAAGGAGCTGTCCGGCGGCGGGCCGCTGATCGACCTTGGCGTGCATATGATTGATCTGGCGATGTGGCTGGCCGGAAATCCGAAGCCGGTGACGGTGTCGGGCTCGACGTACCGCCAATTCGCGGACCGTCCGGATGCTTCGGGCAAGGTGCCGGAGGGCACGTTCGACGTGGAGGACTTGGCGGCCGGCTTCATTCGCTTCGATAACGGCGCTTCGCTGCAGATCGAGTTCAGCTGGGCATCGAACATCGAAGAAGAGAAGAAGTTCCTCGAATGGAGAGGGACGGAAGGCGGCTTCAGTCTGGTGAACGACAAGCTGAAGCTGTTCACGGAGAGCGGCGGCGTGCTGATCGACCAGCAGCCGAAATTCACGGCAGCCCCGGTTCCGCAGCATACGGCCAACATTCGTCACTTCGTCGATTGCGTGCTTGGCCGCGAGCGGCCGATCATCACGCCGGACCAAGGCGTAGATATGATCAAGATCTTGTCCGCCATCTACGAATCGGCGGAGCTGGGAAGAGAAGTAAGACTGTAATTAAGCTGCAACAACAAGAACGGGATCCGGAAGCGGCGGATCCCGTTCTTTGCTTTCCCTCGAGATGACATGAGGATATTCAAGAAACTCATGAGGAAATTGTATTCTTCGGCGACGGACGCGGTGCTAAGATCAGGATGAAGTTGGCAGAAGCCGCTATAGAAAAGGAGAGGGTATACAGATGAGAAAGCTGTTGAAAACGATTCCGCTTCTGCTCGTCGTCCTGTTGCTGGCCGCGTTCGCGTCGGCATGCAGCAAGAACGGCAGCAGCAAGGTCGACGTCGGCATCGTGCTCCCGACGAAGGATGAAGAGAGATGGACGCAGGACGAGCAGCGCTTCAAGGATCTGCTCAAGGACACCGATTATTCGACAGAAGTTCTGTTCAGCCAAGGGTCCACCGCCAAGGAGAAAGAGAACGTCGAGTCGCTCATCTCCAAAGGCATTAAGGTGCTGATCATCTGCCCGCAAGACGGCGCTGCGGCAGGCGCTGCCGTTGAAGCCGCCAAGGATGAAGGCATCACGGTCATCGCTTACGACCGTCTGATCACGGACACCGACGCTGTCGACTACTTCGTTACGTTTGATAGTGTCGCCGTCGGTAGAGAACAGGCGCAATATTTGGTCGATCATGCGAAGGGCAACGGCCAGCCGCTGTACTTGTACGCAGGCTCGGCTACGGACAACAACGCGTTCGACTTCTTTACCGGTTCGTGGTCCGTCCTGCAACCGAAGATTGCAGACGGCACATTCAAGATCGCAAACTCCAGCGAAGCGGAAGCTTTGAAGGATAAAGCCGAATTGACGCGTGAGGAGATGGCCAAGATCATCGGCCAAGTCACGACGAACTGGAATGCTGGCGACGCCAAGAACTTGGCGCAGACGCACTTGACGGCTGCTTCAGCAGACATGAAGGGCGACGTCGTAATCCTGGCGCCGAACGACGACACAGCCCGTTCGATCGCTGACGCGTTCGCCTCGGATAGTGCGATCACTAGCTATGTGATCTCCGGCCAAGACGCCGCGCAAGCGTCGATCCAATATATCATCGACGGCAAGCAATCGATGACGGTGTTCAAGGACGTGCGCATTCTGTCCAAAGACGCCATCGATATGGCGGTAACGGTTCTCGAAGGTAAGACGCCGGAGACGAACGGCGTCAAGAATAACAATACAAAGGACGTTCCGGCGAAGCAAACGCCAATCACCGTCGTAGACAAAGAGAACGTTAAATCTGCAATTATTGACTCCGGCTACTATCAAGCAAGCGAGTTTGAAGGTCTGTAATCGTCAATAGGCCATAGGTCGGTGGGAATAGTGATAGAGTCGTCTATCACTATTCCCTATTCTGCGAGTGTATGGCTAAGGAGAGCAGGAGCATGAGCAAATACATTTTAGAGATGAACGATATCTCCAAGGAATTCACCGGCGTCAAAGCCCTCTCGAATGTCAGCTTCAAGGTGGAGAAGGGCGAGATCCATTGCCTGGTCGGCGAGAACGGCGCTGGCAAATCGACGCTCATGAAAGTGCTGAGCGGCGTCTATCCGCACGGCACGTATTCGGGCGACATCGTCTTCGAAGGCAAGATTCAGCGGTTCGGGAGCATAAGCGACAGCGTCGGCGCGGGCATCGTCATTATTTATCAGGAACTGGCGCTGTTCCCCGACTTGTCCGTCTACGAGAACATCTTTGCGGGTAACGAAGTGAAGCGCGGGGCGATCGTGGATTGGAATGAGACCATCGCGCGCGCCAAAGATATGCTGCGGGTGGTGAAGCTGGACGTCAATCCCGACATGCTGGTGAAGGATTTGGGCGTCGGCAAGCAGCAGCTCGTCGAGATCGCCAAAGCGTTAAGCAAGAACGTGAAGCTGCTTATACTGGACGAACCGACGGCGGCTCTGAACGAGAATGACAGCGAGAACCTGCTGAAGCTTCTGCAGGAGTTGAAGAAGCAGGGGATTACCTGCATTATGATCTCCCATAAGCTGAAGGAGGTCATCGCGATTGCGGATAAGGCGACGGTCTTGCGGGACGGGCACACGATCTGTACACTGGATGCGGCTAAGGGCGAGATTACAGAGAACGCCATTATCAAGAACATGGTCGGTCGAGAGATCGACGATATTTACCCGAAGCGCTCGAACAAGAATTTCGGCAGCAACGTATTGGAGATCCGCAATTGGACGGCATACGATCCTGCGCTTGGACGTGAAGTCGTGAAGGACGCCGGCATTCACGTCAGGCAAGGCGAGATCGTCGGCATCGCTGGACTGATGGGATCGGGAAGAACGGAGCTCGCGCAGAGCATCTTCGGCAACCCGAAGTCGTACCGGATTCAAGGCGAGCTGCTGATGAATGGCGAGAGCAGGAAATTCCGGGAGCCGAAGGACGCGATTGAAGCGGGCATCGCTTATGTGACGGAGGACCGCAAAGGAGACGGCTTATTCCTTATTCAGGACATTAAGCAGAATATTACGGCGGCCAATCTGCAGGCCATCGCTTCCCGCGGCGTCATTAACGACAACGAAGAAGTGAAGATCTCAAGCGAATACAAGGACTCCTTAAATATAAAAGCGCCGTCCGTAGAGCAATTGGTCGGCAATTTGAGCGGAGGCAACCAGCAGAAGGTCAGCTTGGGCAAGTGGCTGTTCGTCGGGCCGAAGCTGCTCATTCTCGACGAACCGACGCGAGGCATCGACGTCGGCGCGAAGTTCGAGATTTATACGATCATGAACAGACTGATTGCCGAAGGCATGAGCATCATTATGATCTCTTCGGAATTAGGCGAAGTGCTCGGCATGAGCGATCGCGTGTACGTAATGGCCGAAGGCCGCATTAAGGGCGAACTGCCCATCGAGGAAGCCGATCAGGAGAAAATCATGAAGCTGGCAACGCAATAGGGGGAAGACATATGAAACCGATCACCGGTAAGCCAACGCCTACCGCTCCATTAACGGAGAAATCCAATTTTGCCGCGGAAGCGAGAACGATGGCGAAGAAGAATATCCGCGAATACGGCATGTACATCGCGCTGTTCGTCATCGTCGTCGTCTTCTCGTTCTTGACGGACGGCCTGTTCATCTCGTCCCGGAACATCAGCAACCTGCTCGATCAGACGGGGTATATCGCGGTGCTGGCCGTCGGCATGACGCTGGTCATCGTCATTCGGCATATCGACTTGTCCGTCGGGTATGCCGCGGGTTTCATGGGAGCCATCGCCGCTATCCTCATGTCCGACGCGGGAATGTCAGTCTATCTGACGATTCCGATCATTCTGGTGATCGGCATCTTCCTGGGCCTGGTCAACGGCTTCTTGATCGCGAAGATCGGCATTCCATCGTTCGTCGCCTCACTGGCGCTGTATCTCGTATTCCGAGGGGCGTTGCTGCAGGTGACGGAGAGGACCGGCACGATTCTCGTGGAGGACGAGCGCTTCAACGCGCTCGGCACCGGATTCATTCCGGATATCGCCACGGTCGGCGGCCTGCACGTGCTGACCTTGATTCTCGGCGCCGTCTTTATTCTCTTCTTCATCTATAGTGACGTCTCCAAACGGCGGAATAAGCTGAAGTATCGCTTCGAAGTCATCTCGAACACGATGTTCACGATCAAGCTCGTCTTCGTCTCCGTAATCATCGCCTACATCACGTGGGTGCTGGCCGGGTACAAAGGGTTCTCCTGGACGATGATCATCATGCTGGCCGTCGTCGCCATCTATCACTTCCTGACGAGCTCCACCGTTATCGGGCGCCACATCTACGCGGTCGGCAGCAATCCTGAAGCGGCGAAGCTGAGCGGCATCAGCGTGAAGAAAATCACGTTCATCGTCTTCGGCTCCATGGGTCTGCTGTCGGCGCTGTCGGGCATTCTCTATACCGCCCGCCTGAATTCGGCTACGACGACCGCGGGCACGCTGTTCGAGCTTGACGCCATCGCCGCGGCGTATGTCGGCGGCGTATCGGCGGCCGGCGGCGTCGGCAAGGTGACGGGCTCGATCATCGGCGCGATCGTCATGATGTCGCTGACGAACGGCATGAACCTGATGGGCGTCGGCATCTCCTATCAGTACATGATCCGCGGCGCAGTGCTGGCAGCGGCCGTTATCTTCGACGTCATGACGCGCAGGAAGAGAGCTTAACATCCGGCGGGACCTCTCCGATCAATCATACGGGAACCTAAAGATAACACCAGGGAACGAAGCGCCTGGTGTTATCTGCATTTGATAAGACATCTCCGCCGTTCGTTAGAAGTTGGAGATCAATCCGTTCTCTCTGGAGACGATCACCGCCTTAAGCCGCGAGGATACGTTCAGCTTGTTCATGATATTGCTGATATGGTAGTGGACGGTTCGAGGACTAATGAACAGCTGCTTGGCGATCTCTGTCGTAGACAATCCGTCAGCTACCAATTGCAGAATCTCGCTCTCGCGGGAGGTCAATCGGTTCTCGTCGAATAGGCGGGCTTTGATCAATGCTTTCTTGGTCTGTTCGTTAGGTAGAACGAGATCTCCGGCCATTAGATCCGATATGCCTTGAATCAGCTGTTCCGGCGTGCATGTCTTCATCAAGAACCCGGTTAGATTCTGGCGGATCAACCGCATGATGCCATGGATCGAGGGCTCGTTCAGAAGCACCAGTATCCGAGGCGGTTGGGAAGCCTGCGCGAGTTGAGCGAGATGTCTGGTCAACCAAGCGGAGGTATAGTGCTGGTCCATAATGACGAGATCCGGATTGCCCTGCATAATTAGTTCTAACGGTTTATCCGCGAATGCAGGGGCTTTGACGACTTCGAAGCAATATTCTCCAAGCCGTAGACCGTGCAGGATCCGATAGATTCCGTCCATGAAGACAGGCAGCGGGTCGATGATCAGTGCTCGAACCTTAATCACTCATGATTCACCCCATTATCCGTCTCGATATCGAGTGGAAATTCAAAGCAATAGGAGGGATTTCTTGTCAGTTAGAGAATGGATAATTATGCGGAAATATCGAAGGAGGAGTGTTGATATCATTATGATAAACGAATAAAAAGTCATATTTGCACTTACTTTTGTCATGGTTAGTCATGTGAAAGGTGAGATCATGAGGACTGGGTACATCCTATTTCGATTATTAGGCTACTCCGCGATCGCACTCATGGTGATGAGCCGGAGAATGGACGTTCACTGGGCGGTATGGGCTTTGAGCGCATTTATAGCCGCCTGGTGTGTCGGAGACCAGGGGAAGAGACACGATTCTCCGTTGCGTACATTGCGTAAAGGAATTTATGCGGAGACGGTTCTGATTGTCGTATTGGCGGGATTGTACCGCCACGAAGAAATTCTCTACTTGTTGTTCTCTCCCATGCTTAGAAGCTGCGTTCATTTGCCATTGCGGGAGAGCTGCGGGCTTATCGTGTCCATGGAAGGCATTCTGTTGGCCTTTGACGAATGGTTCTCCGTACCGATCGAGAATTCGTGGGGGCAGATGGTGATTACGGCTCTCGTTGGCAGTTACGCGCTTTTCTTCAGTGAACTCTATAAGCACAAAGAAAGGCTAAGACGAATGGTGACCGTATCCGATTTTGAGAAAGAAGTATACGCAGCCGAACAGGAACGAATCCGGGTAGCCGGCGAATTGCACGATTTAACCGGCCAATTCTGGATAGCCGTCGTACGCGCGCTGGACGTGGCCTTGCACGTAGAAGAACCGCAAAGACAGGAATTTATATCCAAAGCCCGCAAAGCGGCTCTGGATGGATTGAACCAGATGAGAGAAAGCTTGTCGGTCTGGCATAACGGCCGCAAGACGCCGTCCCAATGGATGAATTTCTTGGAGGATTCCGTATCGCGATTTCGAGACATCATGAATATCGAAGTGGAATTGAAGCTGGCCAAGGTGAATTGGAGCCGATTGGGGATGGCGAGCGAAGTCGCCGAAGCTATTGCCCGTATCAGCATAGAATCGATGACGAATGCGGTTCGTCATGGGAAGTCGACCCGAATCAGCATCCTCTTGGACGTAGGGAATGACGCTTTACTTCTTAAGGTATCGGACAACGGAATAGGAACGATAAGCGATAGTCCTCAGCCTTCTTCGACAGCAGGGATCGGGACGAAGACGATGGAGAACGTCGTTCAACAATTTGGGGGTGAGATCAAGCGTACGAAGAGCCAGATGGGAGGAACGATGATTGAAGCCTTCATCCCGATGCGCTTCAATTCAACTCAACTGGAGTTCTGTTAACGGAAGGAGATGTTATCGTGACTGCGATTGGAATTGCGGAGGATCAGGCATTGATCCGGGAGAGCTTAGCGATCGTTCTCTCTATGCAGCCGGACATTCAAGTAACGTGGCAAGTCGCAAACGGAAAGGAGGCGGTCGATTGCGCGGCTCGGCAGCCGGTGGATGTGATCTTAATGGATCTTCGTCTGCCTGAGATAGACGGCGTGATGGCCACTCGCCAAATTCGGAGCCGGCATCAGGATACGCTCATCCTGATCTTAACGACTTTTCACCATGACGAGTGGCTTATTGATGCGCTAAACGCCGGCGCTTCAGCGTGCTTCTTAAAGGAAGTTCCTCCCGATCTGCTTCTGCAAGCAATCCGGGCGATCGTCAAGGGCAGATGGGATCCGGAGAAGTGGACGCCGCAATGGAGAATGTATGCGCCGGAGATTCAATTTGGTATGAAGATTAACTTGCCGAACAATGGGCTGTCCACGCTAACACCCAGAGAATATGATATGCTTCGGTTAATTTGTAAAGGTTCATCGAATGCTCAGATCGCCGCCGAGCTTTATCTGAGCGAAGGAACGGTGAAGAACTACATATCCTCTCTATATGGCAAGTTAGGCGTTCGCCATCGAGGCGAAGCGATTCAAACGGCTCGCAGCCTCGGTATCCATTAGCGGCTTCTGCGTGTCATGTTCTTGGCCGGATTGACAGAGTTGGAGAAGCTGGTGAACCGGCTTGATCGCGATCTGTTCGGGAAATTCATCATGAGCCGCACAGATCGAAACGGCGTAATTGGAATCGAACAGACGGAACTGGAAGCGGCAGTTGGCGTTCTGTTCCGTGTCCATTACGGAGAAGGAATGGAGAGGCATTGACAGACCGGCGCCAATCGCTTTGACATAGCTTTCTTTCTTAGTCCATACTTCGTAGAATCGGTGACGCCTCTCTGATATGCCAATCGCCGAGTTAAGATATCGCTGTTCGTCTGGCGCGAAGTATTCAAGAGCTATATCCCTGTCCGTGCTGGTGATTCTCTCGATATCGATGCCTACCGGCTGCGTGTCAACCGCGCATAATACCCAGTCTCCAGAATGCGATATATTATAATGGAAATTCGGCAAGCCGATTACGAATGGCTTCTGATGCGGATTGAAGCCGAACGCAATCTGTTCGTTGCCGATTCTAAAGCTGTTGATGGCAACATATCGAACTAACAGCTCGGACAGTAAGGTCTGGGCGACAGCGCGTCTTAGGATCAGCCGCTCGATTCGCCTGCGCCTTGAACATGAGACGTAAGGCAAGGCGAGGCGGACCATCTCATCGCTTGCCGAAGCGATATTTACCGCGAACAGCTGCAGGACACGATCCCTCCTTTGCGGGTTCTAAGTTAGACTGAATCCGCCGTCGACCACGATGACTTGTCCCCTGATCATGGCCGCGCGAGGACTGCACAGGAAGTGTACGACACCTGCGATATCATCTGTAGAGACGAGCCGGCCGGCCGGCGTTCGTTCCAGCGTTGCTTCATACAGCTTCTGCTGAGTTGGATAACGGTCAAGCGCGTGCGTCGCGATCGTTGTCGAGGAGACCGTGTTCACATTAATGTTGTCGCCTGCAAATTCCATCGCCATATAGCGGCCTAACGATTCCAAGGCGGCTTTGGCTGTGCCGATCGCCGCATAATTCGCCAGGTATCGCTGCGATCCCAGCGAAGAAATATGGATGATGGTCGCTCCGCCTGGAGCCTTACGAAGCTGCGGCTTCAATAGCACCGACAGATGCCATATCGATCGAACGCAAACATCATAGGTATAGTCCCAATGCTTCAACTTCAAATTCTCAAGATCCCGGAAGACGCCGGCAGCCGCGTTGTTGATCAACCGGCTGACATGCGGATAATGGGACGAGACGAAATCTGCGAATGTGCCGATATCTTCAGGATCGTTCATATTCACCTGACGGGCTGCGACAGAGGCGCATTTCGGCCTAAGCTGTTCAACGGCTGTCGCGGCGCTGTCCGAGTCTTGCAAGTAGGTAAGGATAAGATGGGCGGAAGGATGGCAGAACTGTTCGGCGATGGCACGTCCGATGCCTCGCGTTCCGCCTGTTATGACTACAATTTCAGCGTTGTCGTTCATCGAATCCTCCTTCTGGAGCGGGAGTGTCGGACTCCGTCTGCAGGGGGGCAGCCAATGCGGAAGCCGATTCCCGAATGGATTGAAGCATGCGAGCCGCAATATCGGCCCGGGTAGCGTCGCGCGGGTCGGTATCGCTCATCTCGAGGACTCTCTGATACCAATGCTGCGCTTCTTTATATTCTGTTCGATCCATGAGCGCCTGGGCCAAGTGCAGACCGCCGCGCCGCCAATTGGGATGCAGCGATACGGCAATCCGATGCGAATGGAGTCCGATAACGGCATTCCCCCCTAGGATAGAGGGCAGTCGCTCGTTCAGCACAGCCCATGCATGCCAGCCGATCGGATTGAACGGGTTCCGCTTCAGCCCGGACTGAATGAGCCTTCTGCCGCGCAAGGCTAAACGGATTTTGCTTAAAGGCTGCTGCTTGTAATCTGCCAATTTAGCATACGCTCGTCCCAAGTCGACTTGTGCATACGGGTTGCCGCGCAGCTCGCGAATGCTCAACCTCTTCACGCACCGAACGAGCAGTTCTTCTGCCCGCGCCGGAGAACTGCGGAAAGCTTCCTCCAGCCACAAGTTCGCTTCTTCCAGAAGCTCGCCGCGATTGGCAGTCGGATGAAGGTCACGAAGAGTCCTCTCCCTTGCTTCGATCTCATCTTCGGTTACCTCGCCCAAATGAGATGACCATTGTCCGCTCAAGTGTGCGGTCTGCCTAAGGATCTCCAGCGAGAATTTCTTCTGTTCGGCCCGATGATCTCCCGGCGGCGTGAGCGCCAGTCCCATATGCAGGAATACATGTCGCCGCATTCTCGGAATCCGCTTCCCGATCGGGAGAACCGCGTTCGATCCCAAGATACCGATCGGCACGACCGGTACTTGATATCGGGAAGCGAGAAGGGAGACGCCCGCGCGCGGAAACCCGATTCTGCCATCCTTCGAACGGGTGCCTTCCGGGTAGACGACCAGAACGCCGCCATGCTCGAGCACTTGGCCGGCCGCATCCACGGCCTCCGTATCGACGCTGCCGCGCTTGATGGGGATGCCGCCCGCCGTGCGATTGAACCATGCGGAGAACGGAGAATCGAACAGCTCTTGCTTCGTCAGGAACTTGGGATACGGAAGCCCTCGGCTAATGATGAGCCAGGACAATAGAAAGTGATCGAAGTAGCTGGTGTGGTTGGCAGCCACGATGAAGGGAGGCTTGGGGAACGGAGTCTCGAACACAGCGGCGATATGCCGGCGAATATACAGCTCTAATGTCCGCAGCAGAATCATAGACTTCCTCCCGCCGACGCTAGCTGCAGATCGGACTTACCGCTCATCTCCGTCCCCCGTTGCGATCTGGCCGCATGAATCTCCTCGATCGAGAGCAGAGGCATGTCCCAGCGTTTAGCGAGCTTGCGGAGATCCGGCAGCCTCGCCATGGTGCCGTCGCTCTTCATAATCTCGACGATGACGGCGGCAGGCCGCAAGCCGCACATCTTGCATAGATCGGTGGAAGCTTCGGTATGGCCGCGGCGGTCCATCACGCCGTTCGGCTTCGCGATAATCGGAAATAAATGGCCGGGCCTGCACATATCCTCTTTGCGGCTGGTCGGATCCAGGAGCACTTCGATCGTTTTGGATCGTTCGTACGCGGAGATGCCTGTCGTGATGCCGTGCTTCGGATGGGCGTCAATGGAGACCGTGAACGCCGTCCGATGACTCTCGCTGTTATCCCTCACCATCAGATCCAGATCGAAGCGCCGCGCCAGCTGCTCGTCAATCGCCACGCAAATTAATCCGCGGCCGTTCTTCGCCATGAAATTGATGATTTCCGGACTGGCGAACTCGGCGGCAATGACAATATCGCCTTCATTCTCCCGTGTGAAGTCGTCGATGATAATGACGGGGCGGCCCTTTTTAAAGTGCTCCATCCCGTTCAGGAGATTAAGGGTGATGTCGGAAGGCATTAGAAGTCGCTCCCTTCTTAGCTTTAAGGTTAGCGATAAGCAACCTTAGGCGGCAGATCGTTCGTGAATTCGTCTTCGTTAAACAGATCATGGGACGCTTGTCCGGCAATTTTGACCGAGATAAAATCGAGCAGCGTGTCGATGACGCGGTTTTGATATTTCGACTGCATATACAGGAAGTTAGGGTAGGCTTGCTCGAATTTCGCAGATGAAGATGTTGAATGCTCCAAGTGGCAATTAAGGGCTTCCGGGTTGTAGGTCATCATCCAGCCGGCTCTGTCCGCGCAGTAGCCGAAGTCTGTATCTTCGGCTCCCCAGCGGGTTCCGTAATGCTCGTCGAAGCCCCCTGCCCGGTCGAAGCCTTCGCGGGAGATGGCCAGGTTGCTGGTGCAAGACTGAAGCCATTTGAAGTAGTGGCCGGGACTGACGGTGAGAGCTGTCCGCGTCCAATTCTCGCCTACGGACAGTCTGGAGGCGGTCCACAGCTTCTCAAGACCTTCCGGTGCGGCAGGTTCTGACGCGAAAGTCTCGGCGACCTCGATGGGAACGGTCCACCGTTCGCCCCGGGAGACGAACCGGCCGTTGGAGGCGGCCGCAATATGGGCTTCGACGTATCGCGGAGAAGGGATCATATCGTCATCGTTGAAAATAAGGATGTCTCCGCGCGAGACGCTTACCGCTCGATTGCGGGCGGCGCCCGCTCCCTGATTGGCCGTGTTCGTGACCTTCAAGCTGTAGGGCAGGCCCCCGCCGGCGAACGCCTCCAACGCTTTAGCCGTCTCGTCTGTCGACCCGTCGTTGCACACCACGACCTCAAACGACCGCACTGTCTGGTAGCGGAAGGCCTCCAGAACCCGGCAGAGCCGGGAGGCTTTGTTGAAGGTAGGAATAATGACGGAGGCATCCATCAGGTAGACATCCCTCCATCGATAGGGATGATGGACCCGTTGAGATAATCAGCCGCGTCCGAAGCGAGAAACATGACCATATCCGCGATATGCTCCGGCTCGCCGAATCGCCTTTGAGGAATTTTCCTTATGTACCCGTCCTTGACCTTATCCGGCATATCCGCCAGCAGTTCGGTATTGATAAAGCCCGGCGCGATCGCGTTAATTCGGATGTTCATCCTGCCCAGTTCATTGGCGAATGAGCGAGTGAAGGCGGTGAGCGCGGCTTTAGAGGCACCGTAGACGCTCCTGCCGGGGGAATTCTCATGAGCGGCAATTGACGAGATGTTGACGATACGCCCGCGGGATTCCTCGACCATGTGCGAAGCGGCTTTCGTTAGCGTTACCCAAGAGGAGAATACGTTCACGCGAAATACCTCTTCCAGCTCTTCCAGCGTTGCGTGCAAGCAAAGATTGTCGCGGCTGATGCCGGCATTATTGACGACAAAATCGACAGGGCCGGATTCCTTCAGAAAGGCATCCAACTGCTCTCCCCACGACTGGGGGTTCGTCAAATCCGCTTGAATTAAGATCGCTTCGGCGCCCTGTTCCCGGATCTGGTCCGCGACTTCGCTTGCTTGTCTCTCCGAATGCCGGTACGTGATGGCGACGCGCCTGCTAACCGAAGCCAGCTTAACGGCGCAAGCAGCCCCGATTCCTCGGGAACCGCCTGTTACGAGCGCGCAATTCGGGCTTCCATAGGCGGGAAAAGACATATCACCGTGAGCCCCCTATGCCTGATTCTCTTGTAAGCTGCGATTGCAATATTCACAAAGCGTCCCGATCGTCCTGAACGCCTCTACATTGCGCTGGGTGATCGAAATACCGAAGATCTTCTGCAGCCGGGAAGCGATCTCCAGCAGATCGATCGAATCGAGCCCAAGTCCTTCATCCGCCAATTCGATATCGTCCGTCAAATCCTCAACCTCCATATCGAGGTTCATCCTGTCTATAATCATCTGCTTCAACGCATCGTCCGAATACTCCAGCTGATTCTTGCTAACAATTGTCATTTCGA
Source organism: Cohnella lubricantis (assembly GCF_014212015.1). Taxonomy (GTDB): domain Bacteria; phylum Bacillota; class Bacilli; order Paenibacillales; family Paenibacillaceae; genus Cohnella; species Cohnella lubricantis. Next base: position 24,226 of record NZ_JACJVN010000033.1, read on the forward strand.
TTGATCCTCCTTCACCTTATTCTGACGAATAACCCAGATAAACGGGCGGTAATCGTTCCATTTAGGACTATATCACTCCGAATACGCTCCGTGACCTAGTAGAAGTACCAGTCTTAAAACCAGACATTATACTAGGGTCCCAGTCGCTTGGATTATGCTAATGTTGGAATTGGTGGAAGGATAGCGGCGAAACTTGGCTGTTAGTTCGGATAAATGGAGGAGGCAGGTATGAGTACAGCTGTTCACGACCTCATGGACAACGAGACACGCATCAAGCCCGAAGCATTGCCGGAGGATAGACCGGCCGTACTGCAGCTTCGGGGCTTGCGCAAGAAGTTCGGCGGCCATTCGGTTATTAACGGGATCGATCTGGACGTACGCGAAGGAGAATTCTTCGGACTTCTCGGCCCTAATGGAGCAGGTAAGACAACGACTATATCCATCGTATCCGGACTGCTGGAGCCGTCCGAAGGCTCCGTGGATATCTTCGGCGACAAGATGTCCCGCCATAACAGCAAGCTGAAGAAGAAGATTGCGGTCGTCCAACAGGACTTAAGCATCTATCCCCAGCTTACTTGCATGGAGAACCTGCTATTTTTCGGCGGAATGTACGGCCTTGGCGGGCGTAAGCTGAAGGCTAAGGCGATGGAGGCGCTGGAGATCGTCGGGTTATCCGACCGGGCGAATAAGCCGAGAGCAGGCAAGTTGTCCGGCGGACAGAAGCGCCGACTTAACATCGCTGCCGCCCTCATGCACGATCCGAAGCTATTGATCCTCGATGAGCCGACCGTCGGCGTCGACCCGCAATCGCGCAATTATATTTTCGAGACGCTGCAGAAGCTGAACCGGGACGGCATGACCCTTATATATACCAGCCATTACATGGAGGAAGTCGAGCAGCTGTGCGGACGCGTAGGCATCATGGACCATGGGGAGATCATCGAGTGCAATCCCGTCCCGACACTGCTGGATCAACACGGCCAGGCCGTTGTTCGACTGAAGATTCAGGCTGCCGACGCCGCGCGCATCCTCGAAGCAGAACCGGAGCTATCGGATTCAGTCTCTCTGGCTTTGGATACCGAAGCGAACCTGGTCACTTGCGTCGCGCCTAAGCTCGTTCAAGCGTTGAACCGGATCAACCGGCTGATCGGCGACTATCGGATTGAACCGGTCAATTGCGAGGTGCTGCCCCCTTCGCTAGAGACCGTGTTCTTAAAGCTGACGGGCAAAAGCCTGCGTGATTAACGGATGGTATAGAGGAGGATCGAATCATGAGAGCTTTGCGAATATTCTGGAAGGACACGTTAATCATGCTGCGGGACCGCGGGACGATTATCAATCTGTTTGTCTTGCCCTTGATGTTCAGTTCGGTGCTAACTTTGGCATTGGGCGGGGTGTTCGGCGGCGGGAACGACGGCGGTTCTTCCACGATCCATATTCCGATCATTGCTAACGGTGAGAAGAGCCGCATGGTCATGGAGACCATCAAGCAGGTCGAAGGCGTCGACTGGAGCGAATCGACGCTGGCGGAAGCCAAGCAGAAGGTGGAAGACGGCGAGATACTCGGCGCCATCTCCTTGGAAGACAATCCCGAAGGCCAAGTGGAAGCCGTCTATTATGCGAATCCGGCCCAACTGGCGAATTCGCGTCTTGTCTACGGTCAGATTCAGGCTGCATTCTCCGCGATGAACGACGAGCAGAAGAACGCCGCAATGACCGCTACCATTCAATCGCAGCCGGATTTGAATCTAGACGATATCTACAGTCAAGCGGGAGTAGGAGAGGCGATCGGGGTTCAAGAGGAGGTGGTGGGAGGAGGTGCGAACGATGTCGAGCCAAGCTCGGCACAACAGTACTTCCCGGGCTTCACGGTCTCGTTCGTATTCTTTATCGCGGCTACAATCGCCCAATACGTCTTCATGGAGAAGGATATCGGAACGATGAAGAGACTATTGACCAGTCCGACCAAGTCGTACGCCATTATGCTGGGCAAGCTGCTCCCGCATTTCGTCGTCGGATTCATCCAAGTGCTGGTCATCTTCTCGACGGGCTTCTTCCTATTCGGGCTAAGACTGCCGAACTTCGGGTCGATTCTGCTCGTAACCGCTGCGACGGTAACGGCGGCGGTCGGGTTTGGGCTCATGATCACGTCGCTGTCCAAGACGCAGGCGCAGGCGAGCGGCGTCGCCACTCTATTTACGTTCACGCTTGCTACTGTAGGAGGCTGCTACGTTCCGCTGTTTATGATGCCTTCCTTCATGCAGACGCTCGCCAAAGCGACGCCGCAAGGCTGGGCCATGACGGCTTATCAGGATATCTTGCTGAAGGGCTACGGCATCCTTGACGTCTTGCCGTTGATCGGCGTGCTGCTCGGATTTGGATTGGTCTTCTACTTGATTGGACTGATCCGGTTCCAATTCGTATCGGAAGGAGCCCATTAAATGAGCGGGATACTGCACGACAGAGAGCTGGATGTGACCAAGCTGGATGTCACGGCCTATTTGCCCCATCGTTATCCCTTCTTGTTGATTGACCGCGTATTGGAGATCGGGGAAGGCAGGGTGAGAGGGCTGAAGAATATAACGAACTCCGACCCCGTCTTCCTCGGCCACTTTCCGGGCTACGCAATTATGCCTGGCGTTCTGCTGCTCGAGGCGATGGCGCAGATCGGGCGTTTTCTGATCCCGCTAGAGCGGAAGGTCGAGCATCCCCGGCTTGCGAGAATTACGGACGTCCATTTCCTTCGCGAGGTGGTTCCGGGGGATCAGGTCATCCTGGAGGCAGTGCTGGAAGGAGAGTTCGGCAGTTTGATCAAATACCGAACGGAGGCCGCCGTCCAAGGCCAAGCCGTCGCCCGAGCGGAATTCATAGTGAACAACGATTCGTAGATTCGTCAGTGGAAGGAGGCGCCATATGGACAAAGTATGTGTCACGGGAATCGGGATCGTATCTTCCTTAGGCATCGGATATCAAGAAGCGATCGACGGCTTGAGCAAGAAGCCGTCCGACCCGGTTCAACTGGAGCAAGGAGCATGGGGATACCCGGTAACCCGAACGGACTATAAAGCCTACATTCCGAGAGCGATGGTTCGCAAGATGGACCGGATCAGCCAAATGACGACCGCCGCCGTCCGGATGGCCATGGACCACGCCGAATCGGTCGGTCGCCCCTTTGACCAATTGGACGATGTCGGCCTTATTCTCGATACGGGGATGGGTTCCGCCTCATGCGTCAGCGCCATCTTGGAGGAAGCTTTAGGCAGCGATCCGACCATCTCTCCGCTGTTGTTCCCGAACGTGGTAGCGAACGCCGCTTCCGGACAAGCCTGCATCGCTCTCGGCTTGAAGGGATTGAGCTCCACGCTTGGCGGCGCGGGTTCCCTGATGTACGCATTCGACCTGCTGCAGACCGGACGGGCCGAACGGATTATCGTCGGCGGTTCCGATGAATTGAATCCTCTGTACACCAGAGGCTATGTTAAGCATAACGTCATTGACCGGAATATCCCGATAGGCGAAGGGGCTGTAGCCCTAGTTCTCGAGACAGAGCGAGCGGCGGTTGACCGGGGAGGAGCGGCCATCGCTTATGTGGACCATATAAGCGTTGCGACAGACCCAGGGTTCCGAACGACGGGACCGCGGACATTCAGAGGCGGCGGCTTGCATCGAACCGTCTCGGAGGCATTAAGCGCTGAACGAGCATCGTCGATTACCGCGGTCATCGGATGCGCCAACGGTTCCAGCTTGCTAGATAGGAGGGAGCGCAGCGCGGTCGGCATCGGCCTCTTGAACCGGGCGGAGCTGGTGCTGCCGAAGAAGTGGACGGGGGAAGTGTTCGGCTCTGGCTCCATATTGGGCGTTGCGGTTGCTTCGATGAGGCTGCTGCGTTCAAGCGTATACGAGCCGGCGGAGCTGGAAGTGGCGGCAGCCTCGGCCGCGGTTGCATCGGCGTCATTAACGCATCGCGCAGAACCGATGGAGAAGTTGCTGATCAACGCTTATGACGCTACACGCGGACAAGCGATGACGACCGTCATCCATAAACCGTAGAAGGGAGGGATCGGCCGGCCATAATGGTGAAGAAGGATGCCCATGAGAGAGTTGTCGTTACCGGATTGGGTGCGGTAACGCCGATTAGCTCATCGATTGACGAGTTGACGAGAGGATTGCTCCAAGGGACCAAGGGATTCGGCCCAGTCGCTCGATTCGATGCGAGCCAGTATGCCATCGACTGCGCCGCCGAGATTCGAGAGCCGGAAGGAGCGAAGTCGTTGGAGGGCTCGCGGCCTTCCCGCTTAATCCAATACGCGGCGGACGAAGCCATCGAAGACAGCGGATTAAGCGGCAGCCTATTAAGGAAGCGCACGGGAATGGTCCTCGGTACGGGGTTGGGCAGCGACGAGATTAATACCGCCATGTGGCAGGAGAGCACGGGGAGGGAGCAGGATCTCGCCGCAGTGATCGGCTCGATGGCTAGCTGCGGGGGGCGCGCCGTTGTCGATCGTTACCGCCTGACGGGACCTTCGCTCACGGTCGTAACGGCATGCGCGGCGGGAACGAACGCGGCCGGACTCGGCTTCGATCTAATTGTTCGAGGCAGAGCCGACCGAGTCATCGTCGGAGGACTGGACACGTTAACGCAACTAACGTACGGCGGATTCTCGAGCATCGGAGCGTTAGCTGAACAATGCCTGCCGTTCTCAACCGAGCGGAGCGGAACTGTATTGGGAGAGAACGCCGCGGTGCTTGTGCTGGAGCGAATGGATCTCGCCATGCAGCGCAACGCCCGCATTTATGCCGAGGTTCTCGGCTACGGGTTATCCAACGACGCCTATCATATGACGGCTCCGCGATCGGATGGCCAAGGAGCCAAGCTATCGATGCTTCGATGCTTGGCGCACGCCAATCTCGCCCCCGAGCAAGTCGATTATATCAATGCCCATGGAACCGGCACGGTATTGAATGACGAGATGGAGCTGCTGGCCCTGCAGGAGGTGTTCGGCGATCATTTTCCCCGTCTGTACATCAGCTCGACGAAGTCTCAGATCGGGCACGGATTGTCCAGTGCGGGAGGGATTGAGTTGATCGCCTCGGTGCTCGGTCTCTATCATGGCTTTCTGCCGCCTACCGCGCACGACCGGGAGACGATGCGGGCGAATCCCCGCCAATTCGTTCAAGGACAAGCTCTGCTTGCGCAAGCGGAAGTGGCGGTATCGAATTCGTTCGCATTCGGCGGACACTGCGCGTCGATTGCCATTAAGCGGTGGGAACGTGACTAGCCTGGACGCCGGATCGAACCTGACCGTTGCAGCCGATAGAGGGAACGACCGTATCTCCTTGCCTGTCATGCAGCCGGAAGTGTTGGGTTATTCGCACCATGCCTATCTATTCACGATCGGTTCGCCCAATCCGTCTTATGACAACTGGCTGGGCCATCATTACGTGCAATTGTGGTGCCCGGCCGACTTTGCCGAGAATCGGGATACGCACTTCGATTTTTACTGGGACACGCATTATAAAGGCTATTATTGGCTCAAGACGTTGAAGCTGAGCCGGGAAGCGATCGCGAAATTCCCCGGTATCCTCGAGTTTCTGCTGCACCGGTTGCTGCAGGGCTGGTACGTGATCCTTTATGTTGATGAATACTACATCCCTGACCGTCCCTTCACTCTCCGAACGCACTTCTATCATGAGATAATGATATATGGCTTTGACCGCTCCACTCGGACTTTCGATACGGCTGGATTTAACGCTCGAGGCATCTACGGGTATCAGACCGTCAGCTTCGACGAGCTTGTTGTCGCCTATCAAGAGGTGCCGATCGTGCCGGACGCCGAGTTCGCGAACGCTTATCTTATTCAGGCCAAGCCGGATGCCGGTTACCCGGCGGATCTCGACGAGACGATTGAGATGATGAAGGACTATCTATTCTCGCGGAACACGTTCGAGCGGCGCAACGGGCACTTGCTGTCGTTAATGGATAGCGGCGGCGCATCATCGGGCCCCTACGAATACCATTACCGGTCGTTCCAATCGAAGCGCTCGTACGTGTTTGGCCTTCGGGCGTACCAGGAATTAATCCGTTACCTGGCGCTTCTCGAGCACAAGATGACAAGCGCCGACATTCGCCCGTTCCATATTCTGCGCGAGCACAAGCAATGCCAGCTTCGGAGAATTCGTTACTTTGAGGCGCAATACGGTATTGGACGGGAAGAAGGCTGGCCCGAACAGGCCCTCGGCTTGTGGAACCTATCGGATCTGGTCTGCAAATATATGCTGAAATATCAATTGACTAACGATAAACGCATCCTATCCAAGTGCGAACAGAAACTGATCGAGCTGCTGAACGCAGAATCCGCATTGCTTCTGAAGGTGCTAGAACGATTGACCGCAGTCTACCTGGAGGGGAGCCGGAACTCATGAATCTCATGGAGAACGTTCGCCAGTTAATCGTAGAGGCGTCCGAGGGGGCCGTATCGCCGGATCAAGTACTGCGGGCGGGGGACCGCCTCACGGATCTAGGGTTGGATTCGCTGGCAGTGATTAAGCTGATCGTGTTAATCGAAGAGAATTACGGCATTGAACTGGACATTGAAGAAGCAGAGAATCGGCAGCTGCTTCATTCCTTGTCTCGTCTCTGCGAGTACCTTCATATGGAGGCGGGCCTTCCGCAGCCTTAAAGGAGCGATATCGATGCAAGATCAGGAGGTTGTCAAAGAGGACGTTATCAAGCAGGACGTCCTTGCCGACATGACTTATGCTTCTAAGATTCTCTATTTGGAGGGCCATAACGACATTAACAACGGCCAAATCTCCTATCGGTCCGGCGCAGAGGAGATTTGGATCCGCAAAGCCTTCCTCGGATGGGAAGAGACGACGGAAGACGATTATATTCTGATTGACCGGGATGGGAGCAGGCTTCAGCGCGACGGAATCATTCCGGCGGAATGGCCTTTGCATACGGAGATCTACAAGCGGCGTCAGGACGTGCGCTGCATTATCCACTCTCACCCGCCGTATGCCATGGTGTTCGGAGCTACGGACTTAACGCTGCGGCCGATTACGCATGACGCCGTGCCTATTATGAATACGGCTCGGTTTGACTTGACGACCAATACCGTCACTCATCCGAAGATCGGAACGGAAGTAGCCGAAGCGTTGGGAACGTGCAATACGTTGTTGCTGAAGAACCATGGCATCGTGTCTGTCGGCCGGACGGTGCCCGAAGCCGTGTGCTGGGCGCTCGCGCTGGAGAACGCGTGCAAGCTTCAGCTGTTAGCTGAATCGACAGGTGTCCCATATTCCTGGACGAATGATACCGAAGCCAAGCTGAAGAAGAAGATTATCTTCGGAGCCGCGGCTGTGCGCGAATATTGGGCGTATTGGTGTCGGAAAGCCGATCGTCATTTTGGAACGGGGTTGAGGAGCCGTGCTTGAAGCCGTACAGCCCGTGTCCGGGCTTCAATCGGATGATCCCATAGCTGACTTCCTAGAATTGACCCGGAACGTGCAAGGGAGAGAATACGCTGGCTCGAATTACCTTCTTCTCCCCAGGCCGGAACGGACGAAGAGGTATGACGGGGCTTATATCCGGTTCAAGTCGTCCTTGCCTGGGGCCCGCGATTCAAGCGGAGAGGCGAGGTTTAATGCCGATTTGCTGGAGAGGATCTTGCTGACCGCTTACCGGCTGACATCCGTCAAATTTTACGGCTATCAGTCCGAGATGGTCTGGTCCGTTCCTTCCGCGGGCGGATGCTACCCCTTCGAGGTCTATGCCGTCGTCCGGTCGTTGGAAGGGATCGAGCCCGGCGTCTACGCTTACTCCCCATTGCATGCAGCTCTCTATCGCGTGTCGGACCTCGAGCATCGTTTTCTGCTGGAGGAATCGCTGCTGGAAGAGGATCGGGGTTCCGCGTTCCACATCGTCCTATCGGTCGTGCCGTGGCGCAGTTGCTGGAAGTATTCCTATCGCGGCTATCGGTACAGTCTGCTCGATTCGGGACATCTGCTTGCCAACTTCCAATTTGTTCTTCAGTCGCTGAACCTGACCTTCACCTCCTATGCCCATGTTCGTACGCCTTATATCAAGACACTGTTAAGGCTGGACAAGCTGGAGGAGCCGGTCAGTCTGATTAGCGTTCATGACCCGATGGGAGAGGCGACAGTCTCCTCATCTGAGCCCGGATACGACGGCCAAGAAGCCAACTATAGCCGGCCGATCACAACGGACACCGGACACCAGCAGTTCGACTGGACTCCTCTGCTGCGATATCAAGAGGCCGTTCGGCGGACAACGAAGGAGCCGCAGCGGGAATGGCTGGCCTCATGTCCGAGAACGACGTTAGGACAAGACATCGGCCGGTTATCCGAGCTTATCGTGCAGCGCAGATCCTGCTCCGCGTTCCTGCCGGTGCCGCTCCCGGAGGAGGATTGGGGCCGGCTGCTCTCCTTCCTCAGCGATCTGCCATATCCGTATCAGCTATTCGTCATCCTTCACAAGTCTTCGAGTACGGCGCCAGGGCTTTATCAGGTTGACCTAGGTAGGCTGATCCCCATAGGCGAAGGCGATTACCGTGAGCAGTCGGGCCGCATCTGCTTCAATCAAGAATTCGTTTGCGAAGCGTCTGCGGTCTACTTCATGGCATTCGACACGAGCAAGCTGTCGGGCCAACCGGCTTGGTCTCTGCAGAGAACGCTGATCGAGGCGGGATGCTTGGGGCAAGCTATGTATTTGAAGTGCCGGGAGATGGGAATCGGCTATTCCTCGATCGGGGGTTATTACGAAGACGGCGTCCGGCAGCTGTTCGGCCTGCCTCCGGAGATGGAAATCTTCTATGCCGGCGTCCTTGGCAAAGAAGACCCGAATTCCGAATTCAAGATTAAGAAGGACCGCTACGAGCTGAATAAACCTAGTCAGCCGGGCAGAACGAAATTTGAATACGGGAGCCGAACGATGATTGTGGACCGTCTTTATCAAAGCGTGCAGCAGCATGCCGGACGTACGGCCGTCATCTATGGAGAGGACGTGTATACCTACGATCAGCTGTGGCAGCGCATCCGGCAGATGGCCGAGCAGCTAAAGCGACGGATACCGAATGGGTACCCGGTAGGCATCTGCATGAGGAACTCGCCGGACTATTTGTTTGTCTACTACGGTTTATTGATGAACGGACACATTCCCATGCTAATCGATCATACGCTTACTAATGTTGAAATTGCCGGATTGTGCCGGGATTATCATATCGGCACGGTCATTACCCTAGAAGATGGCCGGGTACACATTCAAGAGATGGCTGAGAAGTATCCGGACTATGATGCCGATCAATTCGTGAACGTGGCAACTTGCCGGTTCTCTTCCGGGACGACGGGCAAGCCTAAATGCCTCATGTTCACGCATGATGCGATTTGCAGCGCGGCCGAGAATTGGTCCGATGCCGCCTCCATCTTGAAGTCCGATCTTGTGCTGTGCACGGCGCTGTTCCACAACGGATTAGCTTTTAATACCGCGCTGCTGTCCGTCTTCTTGAAGGGAGCGGCCCTCATCCTACCGCGGCAGATCACGCCCAAGACGCTGTGGCAGGAAGTGCTTCGGCGGCAAGCAACGATTCTAGTGGCATTCCCGGTCGTGTACGACATGCTATCCAAATCGAAATATGTCGATATCGGCCATTCGATCCGCTTGTGTATATCCTCCGCCGCTCCGCTGCACGAGAATGTCAAGCGTGCTTTCCTAGACAAGTCGGGGCTTGCAATTTGCGATTATTACGGCATCGTCGAGGCGGGTCCGGCAACCTTTAATGACGGCCGGCGCGACGCTTCCGTAGGCTATCCGATTCCGGGCGTTCAATTGCGCATCGTCGATGAGAGGGGCAAGGAGTGCGCAGAGGGGACCGTCGGCACGCTTCAGATTAAATCGGCTTCGATGGCGAAAGGTTATTATAAAGTGCCTGGATCGTTCCATGAATTGATTACCCCGGACGGTTATTATCATTCCAGCGATCGGGCCTACATGAGAGACGGGCATCTGTATGTCGTCGGCCGCAAGAACGATTTGATCAACGTGGCCGGCAAGAAAGTGGATCCCGCGGAATTGGAGAACGTATTGCTGCAATATCCGTCTATCCGCGATGCTGCCGTTGCGGGCATGCTGAACGCGAGCAAGACTTCTGAGTACCCGGTTGCCTTCGTTGTTGCCGATGGAGAGCTTGATGAGCCTTCCGTCGTTCAACATTGCCGGGAGAGATTAGCTCCGTTCAAATTGCCGCAGAAGTATATCGTCGTCGATCAGATCCCGCGAAGCGGCGTCGGCAAAATTAAGCGTCAGGAGTTGATCAACAATGCTGCCTTCGAAGAATCCCATGACTGACGGAGCGTTAACGATCGGCATTGTCGGAGGTACCGGCAAGATGGGCAGGGCGATCTTCCATGAGTCCTTAAATCGGGAAGATATGAGCACATCCCTCATACTCGCTCGGCGGGCGGATCTCTTGGAGGCTGATCGGTCGTTCACGGCGGCGGATCAGGAAGCTCGTTCGCCAATTCAATTTCTCACAACAGTTGATAAGCCTTCGTGCCGGGTCATGATTGACTTCTCTCATCCCTCGATGATGGAGAGATATGTTCCGGCCCTGCTTCGTTCTCCAACTCCCTTGGTGATTGGAACGAGCGGAGTTCGTGATCACCCCGGCTTCGCGGGAATCGAACAATTGAGCCGTTATGCTCCGGTATTGGCTGCTACGAATGTTAGCTTGGGAATGAGCATCTTGTTCCATATGGTCAAAGAGATCTCCAAGCTTATGCCAATATCTTATCATGCGGAGGTTCTGGACATTCATCAGAGAACGAAGAGAGAAGCGCCGGGGGACACGGCCAAGAAGCTGGCGCAGACGCTAGCGGAATGTCGCGGGAAGGCGCATCAAGCGGAGTTCCCGATCGTCATGAACGGCGAGAGTCGAGGCGAAGGGGACCTCTCGATCGGGGTTCAAGCTCTGCGCTTAGGTTACGGCGTAGGCGAACATACCGTTTACTTCGCCGGTCCAGGCGAAAGGCTGGAATTAACGCATCGGGTATTCGATCGAAGCATTCTGGCCAAGACCGTCTTATCGGCCGCCGAATGGATCGTCGATCAGGCTCCCGGTTTATATGATATGAATGACTTCTATGGAATAATATAGTTGAAGAATGATCATTCACTAGTTAGGCGATATGGGGGAGAGTATTTGTTCAAACACACGGTCTTGGCGTTGATGCTCGCGGGCTTAATCGTCAGCGGTTGTTCCTGCTCGTTGCTCGAAGAGAATACAGTGGCGCAAACGATGGACTCCGATGCGCATGTCGAGAGCATCAACATTACAAGCGCGGCTTTGGAGAGGAAGATGAAGGCGCGAGTCTTCCTGCCGCCGGGTTATTCGGCGAGCGTCCATTATCCCGTCCTCTATCTGCTGCATGGCAAAGGCGGCAACGAGAAGACGTGGAACAAGGACATGGATGTATCGGATAAAGCGGAGAGCTTGATCGAGGCTCAGCTGATAAGTCCTTTAATTATCGTTATGCCCGATTACGATAACAGCTACGGCACGAATTATTCCGATCAGCCCTATACGAAGAGCGGAAGACAATACGGCCGCTATGAAGATTACTTGACGAAGGAAATGATTCCGTATATCGACGAGCACTATAGCACGATCGCGAGCAGCGGCGGCCGGTTTATCGGCGGCGTCTCAATGGGCGGCTTCACCGCCTTGTTTCTCGCGTTTACCCACCAAGATTTATTTAGCAAAGCGGGAGGACACAGCCCGGCCATGTACCTCGATGGCACCGAACAGCTCAAGTGGCTGTATCGGGACGAAGAGATGCGCCAGCGGACGGATCCGTTGATGCTTGCCGATACGCTTGATTTATCGAAGTTGTCCGTTTATTTAGATTACGGCGATCATGACATGGAGCATGTGATCGATTCCACGAACGCCTTATACGACAAACTGAAGACGGCAGGCGTCGATGTACGCCTTCATACTTCACCGGGCGGTCACGATAAGCACTATTGGAAGGCGAACACGGAAGACTATTTGTTGTTCTATGCCGGTCTGTAGCACCTGAATAGAAGCGCAGACCTATGCGATCAATCCAAATTATAAGCCCTTCTTCTTCACGGAGGAAGGGCCTTATTTGTGTTAGCGGTGACCACTCTCTCGTATCCCAAGATAAATATTCTATAAATTATGGTTTATTTCCAAACTTTGAATGATATACAATAATGTTGTCTGGCAGAATTGAAGTCGTCGATACGGGAAGTGATGGTGCTGTTATGCTGAACACAAGAATAGGGACGGTATCGACGTCGATCCTCGCGCTATTAATCCTATTGGGAGGAATGTGGATGGGAGGACGTTGGATTAATCAAGACAAGCCGCAAGGAACTCCGTTCGTGAATCCGGTCTTCGACCATGATGCGCCGGATCCGTCCGGCGCGCTGAAGGGGGACGACGGCTATTACTATATCGTCACGACCCAAGCGAACTACGAGAACGGCATGGAGAAGCTGCCGATCCTGCGGTCCCAAGATCTCGTGCATTGGGAGCATGCCGGACAGGTGTTCGATACGCTGCCTGACTGGCTGGACAAGGTAGAGATAAATGTCTGGGCGCCGGACTTCGTCCGGCATGACGGGAAGTACTACGTCTACTATGCAGGCCAATCCGCGCCGAATGACGATGGGTACAAGATGGGGATCGGCGTTGCTGTCGCGGACGATCCATTAGGTCCTTATGTCGACAAGGGCGAACCGATCGCGATCGGTCCGTCCTTCGGAACGATCGATCCGTTCATCTTCACGGACGACGACGGCTCCAGCTACATGTACTGGGGATCGGACGCTAGGCCGATCCGGGTGCAGAAGCTGTCGGAAGACGGCCTGTCGCTGGTTGGCGAGAGCGAGGAAGTGCTGCACGTAAGCCCGGTCAAGAAGTACGAGAGGCTGCTCGAAGGACCATGGGTCGTCAAACGCGGCGGCTATTATTATTTGTTCGTCTCCGGAGATAACTGCTGCGGGGCCGGCGCGAATTATGCGGTCATGGTCGCCCGATCCGAGTCGCCGCTCGGGCCATTCGAGAAGTACAGCTCGGTCCCCGGCGGCGGGCCGATCCTGGAAGCGAACGATCGATTCGACGCGCCGGGCCACAATTCGATCGTCACCGATGATGCGGGACAGGATTGGATACTGTATCACGCTTTCGACCGGAACGCTCGATTCAAGGGGCGAATTCTGCTCATGGACAAGATTGATTGGAAGGATGGATGGCCGGTCATCAATGACGGCAAGGGTCCTTCCTTCACGGAACAGAAGAGCGGGCCTGTGATAAGGAAGGAATGAAGCCTTGCAATTGCGAACGCTTGCGCATCGCAAGCCAATTACGCCGTCGCGGGTCTCACCCGTCGACGGACGAAATGCCCCGTCCGCGCGGCCAATCGCCGCGGAACGAGGCATTCCTCTTATCACCCAACAGCCTCACGCTTGCGGAAGAACGTCTTGAGCGCGTTGTAGATCTCGGTCTTCTCCTTGATCACATAGTAGAGGAACTGCTGATGGTCCAGATTCTTGTAGGCCGACATGAGCGTGCTGCTGCGATTGTATTGGTTCACTTCGCCGTAGCCGAAAATATTCGAAACATTCAGAATTTCTTTGATAAGCCTCACGCATCGTTCGTTGTCGCTCGTCAGATTGTCGCCGTCGGAGAAGTGGAACGGATAGATGTTGTAAAGCGAAGGCGGATAACGGCTGTCGATGATCTCCAATGCTTTGATATAGGCCGAAGAGCAGATCGTGCCGCCGCTCTCGCCTCGCGTGAAGAACTCTTCCTCGGTCACTTCTTTGGCTTCTGTATGGTGGGCGATGAAGACGATCTCGACCTTCTCATACTGTCGCCTTAGGAACCGCGTCATCCAGAAGAAGAAGGAGCGCGCGCAATATTTCTCGAAGCTGCCCATGGAACCCGAAGTGTCCATCATGGCGAGGATCACGGCGTTGTTCTGGGGCTTCACGATCTCTTCCCACGTCTTGAAGCGAAGATCGTCCGGCGAGATGCCGGCAATGCCGGGATGGCCTTGGCGCGAGTTGCGCCGCAGGTTCTCTAGAATGGTCCGCTTCTTGTCGATGTTGGACATGATGCCTTTGCGCCTGACGTCGGTGAAGCGGACGTCCGTCACTTCGATCTGTTCTTTCTCTTTGCGCTTCAGATAGGGAAGCTCCATCTCCTCGAACAAGAGATTCTCCAGCTCGGCGATCGAGATCTCGGCCTCGACCACATCGTCGCCCGGTTGATCCCCTGCGCCTTCGCCTTTGCCCGGACCTTCCGCCGGATCGGTGCCGAGAACATCTCCGACTTGGCTGTCGCCGTCTCCCTGTCCGACGTGCTTGCGTTTGTTGTGATTATAGATAAACCGGTACTCCTCCAGGCTGCGAATGGGGATCTTAATAATTTGTTTGCCGTCCGAGAGAATGATGTTCTCTTCCGACAGCAGATCGGGAAGATTCGATTTGATGGCTTCGCGAACCTTCTGCTGATGCCGCGACTGATCCTGATATCCCTTGCGGTGCAAAGACCAGTCTTCGCGTGACAATATGAATGCCGGCTCAGTCATGGCGAGACACCACCTTGTCTGTCATAGATTAATGATGTGTTAATCAATATATTCTTTCTTCGCCAAACGATGTGTGTGAATTTTCCCGATGTGCGTGTCTAACCGAATAATTAGAGCGAGATATTGGGCAATTGTGCCTTTTCGTACATGGTTTCTATCGTCCAAACAGAGTAAGATGGAAGCAGCACTGTTCAAGGATCAAGGAGGATACCTTCATGTTGAAACGTTACACCGCCGCGGGAGCGATCCTGGCGCTGCTCGCCGTCGCGTTCGGAGCCTTCGGCGCCCATACACTCAAAGGCCATCTGTCCGAGGACGATCTGGAAGTGTTCGAGACAGGCGTGCGCTATCAGATGTACCACGGCCTCGGCCTGCTAATCGTCGCGCTGCTGTCGGACCGACTCGGGGAGACCAAACTGATCCGGTGGTCGGCAAGATTGCTGCTGATCGGCGTCATTCTGTTCTCCGGCAGCCTGTATGCTCTATCTCTGACGGGACTTAGCGCCTTCGGACCGATTACGCCGCTGGGCGGCGTTGCTTTCCTCGCTGGCTGGCTCTGTCTGGCACTGTCGATCCGCCGATCAGCCAAATCCTGACGGTGGAAGATAAAGCGTCAATATAGAATGATAAATAGCCCAATGGGAGGAAGGACGTCGACCTGTGAACGGATGGCCTGATGCATCTACCTATACGCTCGAACTGCTGCAATCGATATACGAGAGTCCGGTTACGATTGTTGTCCTTAACAGCGACGGTCAAATTGTGGATATCAATCGCGATCCCTCCGTCTTGTTCGGATCGGCGAGAGAGGACATAATGGGACAGCCCTTCACCGCTTGGCTGGACGAGTCCTCCCGCGAAGATGCCGTCTCAACGTTCGGGCGAACGCTCGCGGGAGAGACGGGGACGCAGCCGATTCGCTTCGTAAGCGGAGACGGCCGATATTCGGACTTTAACGTTCATGCGGCTCCGCTTCGGCACAAGAAGAAGATCGTGGGCGTCGTTATGTGCATGTACGATATCGGCGATCACAAGCGGTCGCTGGACCGCATTCACTACATGGCCTATTACGACGACATGACGGGCTTGCCGAATCGGCGCCATTTGACGAATCGGCTCGAAGAAGCGCTGAAGAATGCGGGACAAAGGGGTAACAGCTTCGCGGTCTGTTATCTGGACGTGGACCGGTTCAAGCTCGTGAATGCTTCCTTCGGGAGAGATTCAGGCGATATGCTGCTGCTGCAAATTGCGGAGCGGCTGACGCGCTTTTTCCCGCAAGGCTGCCTGTCTCGGATGGAAGGCGACGAATTCGCCGGCTTGCTTCCCGATGTGCGGGATGCGGCCCATGTATCGGATCGGCTCTCGGAGCTGATCCGGATGTTCGAGGAGCCGTTCGAGCTGAGCGGCGTTCCGCTGCATATCACCATGAGCGTCGGCGTATCGATCGCGGACGGAATGGAGGAAGACGGCGCGGCGCTGCTGAAGAAGGCTGATGCCGCTTTGAACCGGGCCAAGGAGAACGGACGCAACGATTTCCAGTTGTATACCGCAGACTTTGAATATCAAGCGATCCACAAGCTTACGTTGCACCATGAGCTGCTGGAAGGCTTGCAGAAGCGCGAATTTATCCTTCATTACCAGCCTCAGTACGATCTGGCTTCAGGCCGGATCGTCGGATTTGAGGCGCTCGTCAGATGGCGGCATCCCATACGCGGACTCGTGCCGCCGGGAGAATTCATTCCTGCAGCGGAAGAGAGCGGGATTATCGTGCCGCTGGGGGAATGGGTGCTGCGAGAGGCATGCCGGCAGAATAAGGAATGGCAGGACGCGGGCATGCCTCCGCTTCCGATGTCGGTTAATCTGTCCGTCAGGCAATTCTCCCGGCGGGATTTGATCGAGAAGATTGCGGAAGCGCTCCGGGAGACGAAGCTTGACCCCAAATATTTGAAGCTGGAGATCACGGAGAGCATGACGATGGACGTGCAGCGGGCGCTGTCACTCTTGAAGGAGTTAAAGGAGCTTGGGGTTGACATTAGCATCGACGACTTCGGCACCGGCTACAGTTCCTTTAACTACCTGCGCCATTTTCCGATCGGCAGCCTGAAGATCGACCGCTCGTTCGTCTGGGATATCGCCGACAATCCGAGCAATGCCGCTATCGTGGCATCCATTATAGCCATGGCGCATAATCTTGAGCTGCAAGTTATAGCGGAAGGCGTCGAGACGATTGAACAGGTGCGGCTTCTCAGGGAGCATGGCTGCGACGAGATGCAAGGCTATTACGGCAGCCCGCCTCTGCCCGGCTCCGGCATAGAGGAGCTGCTTGGCCAGGAGGGTGGAGGCACCCTCATTCCTACATAACGATTGGCATGACGAACGCCGCAAGCTCAAGAGAGCCAGCGGCGTTTGGTATATCGACAGATCGTATGAAGATTTATCTCATCCATCCACGAAGTCGTCGACCTCGTTCAGATTGACCGTGTAGACCTTCTTCTCGTCCACATGATACAGCGTCAGAAGCTCGAGGGCCGGATCGAAATTGACGACCCGGCACGGCCAGCTGAGCTTTACGCCTTTCCCTTTGTTGATCGTGATGCGGATAAGTTGATTGGACTGAATATAGCCGCGAATGCGCGAATCCAAGGCATCGGTTAACAGTTGGGACGCTTCGGCAGCTTCGGACAGCTCTTTCTCAATCTGATGGCCGAGCTGTATGCCGGATTGGATCCGATAGTCGGCGAATGAACCTTGGTTCAAGTCATGCAGCAGCTGTTCCATCGCGGCGCCGTTCGTCGGAGCATGCACCAGGATCTCAACTTGGAAGAGGTAGGAACCGTCCGCCAACTTTCTTGTATTCTTCATAATCAAGTGAAGCCTCCGTAATAACTAAGCAGTACCAGATGTATATCGTTAAAGATACTATACCATTTTGTACGCTTATAGAAATAGTACTTTTGGTCATTTACCTATCGATTCGAATGGGACGAATGGGGAGGTTGATCGCATAGATTAAAGTACGGGCAGACCTAATTAAGCAGCCTGCCGTCATCGGTGTTCCCGGAGGTGATAAAGATGATGAGGCTTGTTCCGATCGATATAGAAGGACAAACAGCGTTGGGCGCTGAGGTGTTGCTGCCGGGCACAACGCTGCTTGCGATCACGATTGGCGGCGGATACATTATGTGCGGAGCGCTTGACGTCGCGCTCTTGAACGAAAGGCTCGGGGAGCGCCGGATCATAGCGGGAAGAGCGGTTGGCGTTCGCACCTTCGATCAGCTGCTGGATGCTCCGCTCGAATCCGTGACCGATACGGCCCGCAGCCTTGGCATCGTGCCGGGCATGAGCGGCCGCGATGCGCTTGCCGCGATGGCCGATGCGAGCTCGTGAGCCGCGCCTGATATTTGTTGGTTGGACGCCATCTGGCTAAGCCTCTGATTCGGCGGCTCCATCTTATTGCTCGAACAACTGGCGAAGTCCGGTGTCATAAGGCGCTCTGACGATGCCCTTCTCCGTAATAATGGCCGTAACCAGTTCATGCGGCGTCACATCAAATGCCGGATTATATACTGCGACGCCTTCCGGAGCGGTGCGGCGCCCGAAGCCTTGGGTAACCTCGTCCGGATGGCGTTCTTCGATGGGAATGTCGGCGCCGGTCGGCGTCGACAAATCGATTGTCGACATCGGACAAGCCACGTAGAACGGGATGTTGTGAGCCTTGGCCAGCACGGCCACGCTGTAGGTTCCGATCTTGTTGGCGACATCCCCGTTAGCCGCTACGCGGTCCGTGCCGACGATGACAGCCTGCACCCAGCCCTTGGACATGACGTGTCCCGCCATATTGTCGGTAATGAGCGTAACATCGACCCCCGCCTGGTGCAGCTCGAACGCGGTCAGGCGAGCGCCTTGAAGCACCGGCCGGGTCTCGTCGGCGTATACCTTCAGATGAATGCCGCGCTCAAGCGCAAGGTAGAACGGCGCCAATGCGGTGCCGTACTTGGAGGTGGCCAAGCCCCCGGCGTTGCAATGCGTCAGCACGCCCATGCCATCCTGGAACAGCGTCAGCGCGTTCTCGCCGATGAGGCGGTTCGTCTCTTCGTCTTCTGCCTGAATCCGCTGGGCTTCTTCAAGCAGCGAATCGTAAATAGCGGCTCCGGCAACGCCTGAGCCAGCCAAGCGGCGAGCTGTGGCTTTCATGCGGTCCAGCGCCCAGAATAGATTGACGGCCGTCGGCCGGGAAGTCGCCAAGTATTCCGCATGGCGCACCGCCTCGGCGGCTGCTGCCTCCGAATCGCCTTCGAAGCCTTGTATGCCCAGCACGACGCCATAAGCGGCGGCGATCCCGATCGCGGGAGCTCCGCGAACCTTCAACTCGCGGATGGCTTCCCAGACATCCTGAGGCGTCCGCAGCTTCAAATAGACGATTCGCTCCGGAAGAAGGCGCTGGTCTAACAAATCCAGCGCATTGCCCGCCCAGCGGACGGATTGCAGCACTTGTGAAGCTGCGGATGCAGGTTGCTCGTTCATGTTCCTATTCTCCTTTAACATCAGGTCCGGGATGGTGAGAGCGTCAGTCGCCGGACGCTTGCTTAGCGATGCGGATGACATCCTCGATCGACTCCGCTTGCCGGTTGCGCATGATGAGGCCGGTGCCGATCGCCAGCGCCATGCGCTGCGCGCGTTCGCGCGCGGCGGCATCCGGAATGGTGTCGATGTCGGCGACATGCGCCAAGCCGTAGACCCGGCGCACGGTCTTCGCACCTGCGAAGCCGATCGTATCCTGCAGCAGACGCCGCATATAATCGTCCTGATAGCCGGCTGCGCGCGACACGCGATCGACGCCGTGCTCATTCCACAGTCGGCGGAACTTCTCCTCGAATTGGGTCCAGATGTCGCGGATCGTGTTCAGCAGATAAACTCTGCGGTCGCGCCTAGATGCATCTTCGCCGCTCCAATGCTCCTGCGAAGCGTAATTCAGCAGCAGGTTGGCGATGACCGCGCCGACGTCGAAGCCGATCGGGCCGAAGTAAGCGAACTCGGGGTCGATGACTTTGGTCGATTCCGGCGTGATGAAGATGCTTCCCGTGTGCAGGTCACCATGCAGAAGCGCTTGCGCGCGCGTCAAGAACTTCTCGCGAAGATAGGCGACCTCGAGCAGGAGCGCCTCATTCTGCCAGATGGCTTCCGCCGCATCGCGAATCGGATCTTCGATGCTGTTCGTGTCAGCGTCGAAATAAGGATCCTCGAAGATTAAGTCCTCCGTGATCTTGCACAGATCCGGGTTAATGAACGATTGCACGAGCCGCTTCTTCTCCTGTTGGTTCAATCCCAAGTCGGACGTGAAGAACAGCGTGCGCGCCATGAATTCGGAGATATGCTCGGCGAACAGCGGGTAGACGCCGCCATCGATCAGGCCGCGGCGCATGATCACGTGATCGCTTAAATCCTCCATGACGGTCAGCGCGAGCTCTGTGTCCGTCTTATATACGCGCGGCGTAAGCCCTGGCGCAAGCTCGCCTTGCTTGACGAGCGCTTCGCTCTCGATGCGCGCGCGGTCGAGAGACAGCGGCCAGGATTCGCCTACGACTTTGGCATAAGGCAGCGCTTGCTTGATGATCAAGCTGCGTCCGGTGGCAGGCTGGGTAATATGGAAGACCAGATTGAGATTGCCGTCGCCGATCTCACGGCAGACAAGCTCTTCGCCTGTCGGGAAAACTTCTTGAATGGAGCGCGCGGTCTCGATCGCTTCCGCTTCGGTCAAGGGATGATATTGACTCATATGTAGTCCACCTCGCAAGAGATTGATCATGCTCGTCCGGCCTTCCGCGGGAAGGCTTTGCCTTAAGACAGTATATAGCAATTGAGCCGCTGTTAAAAGCGGAATGTCTGTATAGCGATAGGCGTACTCAGGTTACGTTCGCGGAAACGCGTTGTGTTATAATTGGAATATAGAGAGAACCTAGGGAGCGATGACTTCAGATGGATCGCAAGATAGCGCTCAGGGAGTGGGCCGTTGCCGTGAAGGCGTTGGAAGAAGGCAAGCAGATCGTTGCGCTTCGCAAGGGCGGCATCGCCGAGGAGACGAAGGAATTTCGGCTGGAGAGCCCGAGCTTCTATCTTTTTTCCTCCTATGAGCATCAGCAGCCGGAGCTGGTGAAGCCCGAATTCAGGGACGTCGTGGCTCTAACCCGCAAGGAATGGGAGTCTCGGCCGGATCGGGTGATGATCACGTCTTACGCGGAGGCTGCTGAGGATTTGGAGGTGACGGATGCCGACACGCTCAGCCGGATCGACTCGCTTCATATATGGACCGAGAACTATGCAGAAGAGCGATTGCGCTGGAAGCGGACGAAGCCGCTGCATGTATTGCTGCTCCGCGTGTTTATGCTAGAGGAGCCGATTGTTGTGCCGATGCGGGAGCAATACGGCGGCTGCAAGTCGTGGCTGAGGCTCGAGGAGACGCTGCCGGAACGGGCGAAGAAGCCGGCGCTGGACGATGAAGATTTCCGCTCGATGAGCGAAGCCGTTAAGCGAGCGTTGGCGACAAAGACCATTTCCTGAATTGGCGAAGTTTGCGTTTTTCAGGCTGTTTTCATAAAATGAAGGTTGAGAATCACTGAGAATCACTTTAAAATAATTATAAATAAGGATGCGTCTCCGTCCTCTGGGTGTCTTCATTCAGCGTAACGGCTGCTGCACAATCCTTACTAATTCTGGAGGGATAACACAATGTCCAGCTTGTTCGAAATCCGTGGCCTTAAGGCGGCCATTGAAGGTAAAGAAATATTGAAAGGCTTCGACTTGACGATGGGCGCAGGCGAAGTGCATGCCATTATGGGACCGAACGGAACGGGTAAAAGTACGCTCGCTTCTTCGATCATGGGACATCCGAAATACGAAGTGACGGAAGGTTCGATTCACATCAACGGCGAAGACGTGCTGGAGATGGGTGTAGACGAGCGCGCGCTCGCCGGCTTGTTCCTCGCGATGCAATACCCGAGCGAGATTACCGGCGTCACCAACGCCGACTTCCTTCGCAGCGCCATTAACGCGCGCCGCGGCGAAGGCAATGAGATCTCCCTCATCAAGTTCGTTCGCCTCATGGAGACGAAGATGAAGGAACTCGAGATGGATCCGGAATTCATGCATCGTTACTTGAATGAAGGCTTCTCCGGCGGCGAGAAGAAGCGCAATGAGATTCTGCAGATGATGATGCTGGAGCCGAAGCTGGTCATTCTTGACGAGATCGACTCGGGTCTCGATATCGACGCGCTGAAGATAGTCGCTGCTGGCGTCAATGCGATGCGCTCGAATGATCGCAGCTTCCTGATTATTACCCACTATCAGCGCTTGCTGAACTATATCAAACCGGACTATGTTCACGTCATGATGCAAGGGCGCATCGTGAAGTCCGGCGGACCGGAGCTGGCTGAGCGCCTTGAAGCGGAAGGCTACGATTGGGTCAAAGAAGAGCTGGGCATCGTCGACGAGACGGTTGGCCAGGCTTAATAAGGAGGCTAGCGATCATGAGTACACCGACCACCTCCTTCGGCCGTGAGGCCGCCGCCGCGATCGCGCGCAGCAAGAATGAGCCGGCATGGCTCATCGCGAAGCGCGAAGAAGCGGGCGAATTGGCCGCGGCGCTGGAGCTTCCCAAGCCGGAGAAGACGCCGCTTGCCCGTTGGAACCTGAATGTTCAAGGGGCGCATCGCCCCGGCAAATCTGCCGCATCTCCTGCTGAGCTGCCGATCGCCGTGGCTTCTCAATTGAACGCGCAAGACACCGGAGCGCTTATCGTTCAGCACAACTCCTCCGTCGTGTTCACGAGGCTGCCGGAAGAATTGAAGGCGCAAGGCGTCGTTCTCACCAGCCTCGAAGAAGCGGCGCGCACGCATGAAGACCTGCTGCGCGCGCATCTGATGACGGCTTATGAGCCGGGCGAGCACAAGCTGTCCGCCATGCATGCCGCGCTGTGGAACGGCGGCGTGTTCCTATACGTGCCGCGCAATGTGCAGATTGAAGCGCCTGTGCAAGCGATTCTGTTCGCGGACGATGCCGAAGCGACGTTCGTACCGCACGTGCTCGTCATCGCAGAAGCGAATAGCCGCGTCTCTGTCGTCGAGAACCTGATGACGGATCTGGGCGACAGCAGCGCGACGCTGCTTCATAACGGAGCGGTTGAAGTATTCGCCAAGCCGGGCGCGCATGTTCAATATGCAGCCGTGCACCATATGGACAATTCGGCCATCGATGTCTCTTACCGCCGGGCCCTTCTGGAGAAGGACGCGCGCATCGAGTGGATCGTCGGCGAGATGCACGAAGGCAACACGCTAACCGACACGAAGTCGATTCTGAAGGGCAACGGCTCTTCGTCCGACGCCAAGTTCATCTCCGTGGGGACGGGCTCGCAGCGGATGAGCCTGACGACCGGCGCGGTGCATTTCGGTCTCTCAACCGAGAGCGATATGGTTACCCGCGCGGTCATGACGGAAGCCGCGACCGCCATCATTAACGGGGTGACGAAGATCGAGAAGGGCGCTACGAAGGCGAACGGCCAGCAGACAGAGCGCGTGCTCATGCTGAGCCCGAAAGCCCGCGGCGATGCCAACCCGATTCTGCTGATCGACGAAGACGACGTCAAAGCCGGCCACGCAGCCAGCGTAGGCCAGGTCAATGCGGAGCAGGTATACTACCTAATGTCTCGCGGCATCTCCCGCGCGGAAGCAGAGCGGCTGATCATCTATGGTTTCCTCGATCCGGTCGTATCCGAGATTCCGCTGGAGGAGCTGCGCGAGAAGCTGCAGCGCATTCTAGAAAGGAAGCTGGGGTAAATGGATCCGATCGCGCTCAAAGCCGAGTTCCCGATTCTGAATCAGGAGATCAACGGCCATCCGCTGATCTACCTGGACAATGCCGCAACCTCGCAGAAGCCGCGAAGCGTCATCGAAGCAGTGAAGCGGTATTACGAATGGGATAACGCGAATGTCCACCGCGGCGTTCACACACTTGGATCGCGGGCGACCGATGCCTACGAAGGAGCGCGCGAGAAGGCGGCGCGGTTCCTGAACGCGGCTCAGGCGCGAGAGATTGTCTTCACCCGCGGCACGACGACAGCCTTAAATCTGGTCGCAACCGGTTATGCACGCCATATGCTGAAGCCTGGCGACGAGATCGTCCTCACGCCGGCCGAGCATCATAGCAATCTGATTCCTTGGCAGCAAGCGGCGAAGGCGACCGGCGCGACTTTGAAATATCTTCCGCTGCAGCCGGACGGTACTGTCAGCCTGGCAGACGTGGAGAACACGGTGACGGCGAACACGAAGATCGTCGCCATCGCGTACGTCTCCAACGTGCTCGGCACGGTGCACCCGATTGCGAAGATCGCGGAGATCGCTCACAAGAACGGCGCGATTATCGTGGTAGACGGAGCGCAGAGCACACCTCACTTGTCGGTGGATGTGCGCGCGCTGGACGTTGACTTCTACGCTTTCTCAGGTCACAAGATGTGCGGACCGACAGGGATCGGCGCGCTCTACGGCAAGGCGAAGCTGCTGGAGCACATGGAGCCGATCGAATACGGCGGCGAGATGATCGACTTCGTAGACCTGTACGAGTCTTCATGGAAGGAGATCCCGTGGAAGTTCGAAGGCGGGACGCCGATCATCGCCGGAGCGGTCGGGCTCGGGGCGGCCATTGATTTTCTGACCGGCATTGGTCTGGACGAGATCGATCGGCATGAGAAGAAGCTGGCCGCTTACGCCATGGAACGGTTGTCCGCCATTGAGGGCATCAGCATCTATGGCCCGAAGACGGATCGCACCGGCCTTGTGACGTTTAACCTTGGCGACGTGCACCCGCACGATGTGGCTACGGTACTCGATACCGAAGGCATCGCCATTCGGGCAGGACATCATTGCTGCCAGCCGCTGATGCGCTGGCTGAACGTCAGCGCGACGGCGAGAGCCAGCTTTTATTTATACAATACCGAGCAGGACGTCGACCGTCTCGCCGACGCGCTGGTCAAGACAAAGGAGTTTTTCGGTTATGAGCCAGCTCGATGATCTGTATCGGCGCGTGATTATGGATCATTATAAGAATCCGCGCAATCGCGGGACGCTGGACGAAGGTTCGGTGACCGTCAATCTGAACAACCCGACATGCGGCGATCGGATCAGCCTGCAGATGCAGGTCGAAGACGGGGTCGTGAAGAATGCCAAGTTCACCGGCGAAGGCTGCTCCATCAGCATGTCTTCGGCTTCGATGATGACCGATGCGGTTAAGGGGAGAACGACGGAGCAGGCGCTTGCGCTGGCAGACAAGTTCTCTTCCTTGATGAAGGGCGAAGCGGTTGATTTCGAAGAAGAATACGAAGACATCGACGCGCTGGCTGGCGTGGGTAAGTTCCCTGCTCGTATCAAATGCGCGACGCTCGCCTGGAACGCCTTGCGCAAAGGAATTGAGAGCGGCCAAGGAAACCACGAGGGCATCGAGGAATAATCAAGATTATCCGACCGTTGTCGTTAGCTTATAACACTTACCAAGGAGGTTGATCGTCATGGCTAAACAAATGCCCGAGATGGAAGAGTACAAGTACGGGTTCCGCGACGAGCACAAGGCGATATTCCAATCGGGCAAAGGCCTGACTCCCGAGATCGTCCGTACGATCTCGGAGATGAAGGGCGAGCCGGAATGGATGCTGAATTTCCGCTTGAAGTCGCTTGAGCAATTCAATAAGATGCCGCTGCCGCGTTGGGGCGGGGATCTCGATGAGCTGGACTTCAACGATATCCAGTACTACGTCAAGCCTTCCGAGAAGCAAGGCAAGACGTGGGAAGAAGTGCCGGAAGAGATCAAGGCCACGTTCGACAAGCTGGGCATTCCGGAAGCGGAGCAGAAGTTCCTGGCCGGCGTATCCGCGCAGTACGAGTCGGAGGTCGTCTACCACAACATGCAGGAAGACCTCGAGAAGCAAGGCGTCATCTTCATGGACACCGACTCTGCGCTCAGAGAG
This sequence comes from Cohnella lubricantis, assembly GCF_014212015.1. GTDB lineage: Bacteria > Bacillota > Bacilli > Paenibacillales > Paenibacillaceae > Cohnella > Cohnella lubricantis. The sequence goes on from NZ_JACJVN010000033.1 coordinate 49,874, forward strand.
CATCCAGAGCTGTTCAAGGAATACTTCGGCACGGTCGTTCCGCCTGCGGACAACAAGTTCGCTGCGCTGAACAGCGCCGTCTGGTCCGGCGGCAGCTTCATCTACGTCCCGAAGGGCGTCAAATGCGAAATTCCGCTGCAAGCGTACTTCCGCATTAACTCCGAGAACATGGGCCAGTTCGAGCGCACGCTCATCATTGCCGATGAAGGCAGCTTCGTGCACTACGTCGAGGGCTGCACGGCGCCGATCTACAGCACGAACTCGCTGCACAGCGCCGTCGTCGAGATTATCGTGAAGAAGGACGCTCGCGTCCGCTACACGACGATCCAGAACTGGGCGCCGAACATCTATAACCTCGTCACGAAGCGCGCCGTCGCGGAAGAGAATGCGACGATGGAGTGGGTCGACGGCAACATCGGCTCCAAGCTGACGATGAAGTATCCGGCGGTTATTCTGAAAGGCCGCGGCGCGAAGGGTATGGTGCTCTCCATCGCCGTCGCCGGCAAAGGCCAGCATCAGGATGCTGGCGCGAAGATGCTTCATCTGGCGCCGGACACCACGTCGACGATCGTGTCGAAGTCGATCTCCAAGCACGGGGGCAAGGTTACCTACCGCGGCCTCGCTTCCTTCGGCCGCAACGCCGAAGGCGCGAAAGCGAACATCAAGTGCGACACGCTTATCCTCGACAATCAGTCGACGAGCGATACGATCCCGTACAACGAGATCATGAACGATAACATTACGCTGGAGCATGAGGCGACCGTCTCCAAGGTGTCAGAGGATCAGCTGTTCTATCTGATGAGCCGCGGAATGTCGGAAGCCGAAGCGACGCAGATGATCGTCATGGGCTTCATCGAGCCGTTCACGAAGGAGCTGCCGATGGAGTACGCGGTCGAGATGAACCGTCTCATCAAGTTCGAGATGGAAGGAAGCATAGGGTAAGCCCTTATTTCAAGGGCTCTCCCAGTTTTGAAAACCTCTCTTGCCCACAACTTGCCCACGGACTAAATGTACTTTGAGTACAGGTCGAGAGCGTCGTCCTCGATCTTCCGTGTAACATGTAGATACGTGTCCGCTGTGATTTTGACACTCGTGTGTCCAAGTCGCTCGGACACGTATTTTATATTTGCGCCGGCTTCGAGCAGGTGAACGGCGTGTGTATGCCTTAGAGCGTGAGGAGATAGGACAGGCAACCCTTCGCGTTTGCATACCTCTTTGAAATATTCACGAACAACATTAGTTCGCAGCCAGCGACCGTCATGCTGGTGAAACATCAGCCCGGTCTTCGACGCCTGGTAATTCTCATAACGGAGAATTACCTCTTTTTGATTTAACTTGTGCTTTTTGAGTACCTTGACTGTATGCTCGTCCAGTTTAATTGTCCGGCCACTCGTCTTTGTCTTAGGAGTGGAAATGTATGGTTGCGAGTTGAGCGGATAGACGAGCGTCTTGTTGATGGTCAGCATATTACCGTCAAGATCGTCCCAGCGGAGAGCCAACGCTTCGCCGATCCGAAGTCCGGTACGAGCGATTAGGGTGAAAAATGCATGATATTGCCGCGAGTGTTGATACTTGGCGTTTTTCTGCGGGACGAGCAACGCTTGCAGGAATTTGTTGAGCTGATCTACGGTGAAACATTTGACAGTCTCAGATTTGTCTACTTGCTTCGGTACTTTGATGCGCTTGATCGGATTTTCGCGGAGGATTTGGAACTCGTGGATGGCATCGTTGATTGCGCTGTTGAATATGCTATGGATTCGACGGACTGTCCCTTCGCTGTAATGTTCACGGAGTTCATTTATCCATTTCTGATATTCCGTGCGGGATAAGTCCTTGAGTCTATATTTGCCCCAGCGCGGGATGATGTTTAGCCGGGCATTACGCTCCTGAAGAGTATACGTGATCGGTTTAACGTTTGGCTTCTTATATACCTCTAACCACGAATCAAAGTATTTCTCGACAGTCTCATCTCCGTTCTCGGCGAAACCGAATTGGTTGATTTTCAGTTCCTCGTCAGCCGCCGCGAGCTGCGCCTCTTTCTTAGTACGAAACCCGCCCTTCGTTTTTTCCTTGTACTTCCCTGATTGCCGGTCGGGATATCTGATTCTGTACTCCCATGAATCGCCACGTTTGCGGAATGATGCCACGACTTACACCTCCACGACAATTTTCTTTAAGCGACCTATGATCTTTGCTTCAGCGGGTGGGCAGAATATCGGCGGGTAGTTTGGGTTTTCGGACTGGAGGATTAATGTTTCACCGTTGCGATAAACTCTCTTAAGATATGCTTCGTCCCCGATCAACACAGCCGCGATTTCTCCGTTCTCCACTTCGCCCTGCTTGCGGATCAGTAACAAGTCCCCTTCGAATATCCGCGCTCCCGTCATGCTGTCCCCTTTCGCTCTCAAATAAAAGTGATCTCCTCCGTGTAGCCACTCCTTCGGCGTAGATTCGTAACCCTCGATTTCCTCATAAGCGATTGATCCATTGCCGCAACTGATCCGGCCGACGACCGGAAGATTGATCATTTCTTTAAATGTGGAATAAGGCACGCCTCTTTCAATCAGCAGCTCGTGCTGTGGCACGTTGAACAAAACTGATATCTTCTGGAGTGCGCCTGCTCGCGGCATTTTGTTACCCTTCTCCCAATCGGATACGATTGAGCTGGATACTCCAAGCGCGTCGGCCACGTCCTTCTGCTCCATTTTCTTTTCGACTCTAAGTCTTTTAAAGTTAGCTGAAAAAATAGCCTTAACATCGGTTTCCGTCATTATGGTTTCCCTCCTAGATGCTATTATATCGTTTTTAGTGGACATGTAAACACATTTGCAAAATTTAAATCCTCAAAAAGCGAATTACTCGTTGACAATCCACTTTTAGCGAATTATCATGGGGATACATCAAACGACAGGGGGTGACACAGTACGATGATCGTTGCAGAACTCCCCATTGATCGCTACGACACACTTCGATCTGTCCGGGTGAAACTTGGGATGTCCCAGCAGGAAGCTGCGGAACAGATCGGCATTGCGGAGGGGACACTCCGTTCGTGGGAAAGGGATTCCTCAAAAATCGGTTTCGACTACATCCAGAAGATTGAACGCGTTTACGGAGTCGAGCATCGGTTTATTTTTTTCGGCAAGGAATCCACTTTTAGCGAATTGATGAGGAAGAAGAATACCGCCTGACGCTTGTCGGGCGGTAGGGAGGAGAATGAGACATGCCGGAAATTATCACAGCCCAGCATATTGCGGATTATCTCCAAATCAGCCGCAAGCGCGTTTATGAACTATTCCAACTCAAACCTGAAAGAGGCGGTATTCCGAATTATGCAATTGGCAAGACGCGTCGGGTGAAGCGCACCGACTTTGAAGCGTGGTTGGAAAAGCAAAAGGCCAGCTGATCTTGATGGACAAGCCTAGCGGAAGGAGGTGACCAAGAACAGTGACCCAATCCACTAACCGCCACACCAAGCGCAACGACATCGCCAGCAAAGCTCTCGCCCATGCCTACAACGAAGTCATGCTCGCGGCCAGCTGCCTGTTGCTCAACGGAGACAGCCGCCACAGCGAGTTGATGGCAATCGCCGATCGGCTCAGCGAGATTGAGGATTCCTTGGAAGGAGGTGAACAGGAACATGTTGACTGACATTATCGCCGCGCCGGTCCAGCAGCCTGCTGGCATGATCGTCGCTCTTGAGGGCGAAGCGGTCACCAAGTACAGCCGGCGATTATTCCGCGAGACGCTGCTTGTGCCATACACTGAGCCGGTGCTGCGCCGCTACGAGCGCAAGCTGCCGCTGAAGCTCGCCGGCGCCGAGCACATGATCGCCGTTCCGACGGACCATGCCTGACCTCGCATGGGGCATCTTGATCGGCGCGCCGTGCTGGATCTTGATCGGCATGGTCATCATGTCGGTGATCCAGACAGCTCGGCAACTGGCCAAGCCCGACGAGGACAGTCGGCAACTGGCCGATCCGGAGCACCGGCACATCGATGAGCGAGTATAGCGGCGAAGGCCGCGAGAGGAGGTGAGAAGCGATATGGGGGAAGCAAGACGCCGTAAGCTGGCCGGCAACACCGCGCCGGACAAGCAGTGGCACGCCGACAAGGCAGCTCGAAAGCACACCAAGAAGGTTATGCGCGAGATGAATGCCGTGGCTAATCTCGACCCGCTGACGACGGCAGCCGGTCTGATGCTGAAATGAAAAACGACCTGATCTCGGGGTAGGAGCCGAGTCAGGCCGCGCACGAAATGACTTATCACCGCAATTGTATCATCGCTAACACATTATGTAAATCTGGAGGGTTTCATTCACATGCCTGTACTCATTCAAATTAACGGCGAAACCGCCGACGAAGCAATCCGCGAATTGTCCACCCTGGCATCCGGCATCACCGGACAAGCCGGTACGACGGCACCCGCAGCGGCCGAAGCGCCGAAACAGCCCCGTACCCGCAAGACCGAATCGGTGAAGGAAACTCCGGCCGCTGCTGCGGAACCGGAAGAAGATCCGAAGAACGCAGAGCCGGAACAGGAAGACGAGTCGACCGGTGGCGCAGAACCGGATGAGGATTCCGGCAGTGACGAGCCGATCCCGACCGACGTCGATCTGCGCGCCGTAGCGTCCGCAGTTGGAGTGAAGGGAGCCGACGCCAAGAAAGCGATCAAGGCGCTGCTGGACAAGTATGGCGTGCCGAACATTACGGCCGTGCCGCAGGACAAGCGGATCGCGTTCAAGGCAGAGCTGGAGGCGATCTAATGACGGCGGTCGCTGTGAAGGGACAAGCCCGCGACCTCGAAGCCGACCTCGCGATCTGCGAGGCGGCGACGCCGGGGCCGTGGAACAAAGAAGGGTCAGAGGTATGGCGAAGAGGAACGGGATATACCGACTCTGAAGATGGGCACAAGTGGATATGCGACGCATTTAAAGCAGAAAATGCCCAGTTAATCGCTGCCGCCCGCGAAGGCTGGCCGTACGCCATCCGCCGTGCGATGGAAGCCGAAGCGGAAGTCGACCGGCTCCGGAACGAGCTGCAGATGGCGTACGAACGGATCTCTTATCTAAGGGGGCTATACGATTGACCCAAGCACACGCTGAGCGTGCTCACGCCCTGCTGGGCGCGTCCAAGGCATCCCAGTGGATCAACTGCCCGCCGAGCGCCCGACTGCAGGAGCACATGCCGGACAAACGGAGCGAGTACGCCGATGAGGGGACGCTGGCGCATGAGCTGGCCGAGATCAAGCTGCGGCGCCGGCTGACGCCTTGCAACTCCAAGGAGCGCAAGCGGCTCGAGGACGCGCTGAAGAAGGTTCAGGCCGACCCGCGGTACGGCCCGGAGATGGAAAACGCGGTCCAGGAATACTGCGATCGGGTGGAGGAACGCTTCATGGCCGCCAAGGCCCGCAGCTCCGACGCCGTCATCATCTTCGAGGACTGGTTGGATTTCTCGGAATGGACAGCCCCTGGGCAGGGCGGGATCGGCGATGTCAGTATCATCTCCGATGGCATTCTCGATGTGATCGACCTTAAATACGGCAAGGGAGTTCCGGTCTCCGCGATCGGCAACCCGCAGATCCGGCTGTATGGCCTCGGCGCTTGGGCCAATTACAACTACCTGTACGACATTCGTGAGCTGCACATGACCATCGACCAGCCTCGGCTCGATAGCGTGACAACGGAAGTTATGTCAGTGGACGAGCTGCTTACCTGGGCAGAGACAGTCGTCCGTCCGGCCGCTGCGCTGGCCTACGAAGGCAAGGGTGAGCACAAGCCAGGAGATCACTGCCGGTGGTGCAAGGTCAAGGCGACCTGCCGCGCCCGCGCTGACGCCAATATGGCGATGCTCGCCTACGAGTTCCGCGACCCTGCGCTGATGACGCTGGATGAGATCGGCCCGATACTCTCGATCGCGGAGCAGCTGGCCGCGTGGGCGAAAGACGTTGCCGATTACGCATTCGAAGCAGCCAAGTCCGGCAAGCGGATCCCGGGCTGGAAGTTGGTAAGAGGAAGAAGCAATCGGACGATCACGGATAAGGACGCGGCGCGCTCAGCACTGGCCGCCGCCGATCTGGAGCAAGACAAATACCTAAAGCCGCAGGATCTACTCGGAATCGGCGATCTGGAGAAGAAGATCGGCAAAAAGGAATTGGCCGCGCTGATTGGCGGGTTAATTGTTAAGCCGGAAGGAAAACCAGTTCTCGTCGTTGAGACAGACCCGAGGCCGGAACTGAACAGCGTTGACGCGGATTTTGCCGGTGAAGACTTCGACCCGGAGTAGTGAAGATAGTCCCTCTCACCAAAGGCAAGTACGCCATCGTGGATGCCGAGGACTTTGAGCGGATTACAAAGTTAAGTTGGTTCTTCGACCGTGGGTACGCTCGACGCCGGTATCAACGAGTCGGAGTGCAACATTGCATGCACATGCACCGAGAGGTTCTGAATGCGCCGGATGGATTTGAGGTCGATCACATCAACGGCAATACGCTTGATAACAGAAAATCAAATCTGAGAATCGTCACGCATCAGCGAAATATGCACAACGTGTCGTCCCACGGAGACTCTTCTTCACAATATCGAGGGGTTTTCTGGAATAAGCAAAAGCTTAAATGGACCGCCCAGATATGCCTAGACGGGAAGCGCAGACATATCGGCCATTTTGTAAACGAATTAGATGCTGCCAGGGCGTACAACCAGGAAGCGATTAGGCTATTCGGGCAATACGCTCGGCTAAACCAACTTTAAAGGAGAACTGATCAATATGGCAATCGACAATCAAGCAACTAAAGTTATCACCGGAACGGTACGTCTCTCTTACTGCCACATCTTCGAGCCGCAAGCTATCGACGGCGGCGATGAGAAGTACAGCACGGCCATCCTGATCCCGAAGTCCGATAAGGAGACGTTGCGTAAGATCAAGGCGGCAGTTGAAGCGGCCAAGGAGCTCGGCAAGAGCAAGTGGGGCGGTAAGATCCCGGCCAACTGCAAGACGCCGCTGCGTGACGGCGACGAGGAGCGTCCGGACGACGAAGCGTACGCTGGCCATTACTTCCTCAACGCAACCAGCAAGAACAAGCCGGGGATCGCGAAGCCGATCGGCAAAGACGCGAACGGCAAGACGAAGTTCGCCGAGATCACCGACACGACGGAAGTCTACTCCGGCTGCTACGCCAAGGTATCGCTGAACTTCTATCCGTTCGATGCGAAGGGTAACCGCGGCGTCGCTGCCGGTCTGAACAACGTGGTCAAGGTGCAGGACGGCGACTTCCTCGGCGGCCGCTCGAGCGTAAACGACGACTTCGCGGGCGAAGACTTCGACGATGTCGTCGGAGACGAAGACGACTGGATGAACTAAGCAGGGCAGAAGGGGATTCGACAGCGGGTCCCCTTTCTCTATCAACAATTTGGAGGATCTACCTATGACAAGACACGATCAAGCCCGCCGGGATGCGCTTGTTAAGACGCTCGTCAAAGCCAAGGAACAGGCGGAGACGGCAGCGCTGTACCTAACCGCTAACGACCGCGATCCGGAGGATATCATGACGACGGCCGTTGTTATCGAGCATATCGACATTGCGCTAGAGCAGCTCGGCGCGCTAGTACCGCAATGACCACTCTCCGAATTGACGTCGAGACGTTCAGCTCGATTGACCTAAAGACGTGCGGCATGCACCGATACATCGAATCACCGGACTTCGAGATCCTGCTGTTCGCCTACGCTTACGACGACGAGCCGGTTCGAGTGATCGACCTCACGGCGTTCGAGGACCTGCCGGAGCGCGTGCTGTACGATCTGACGGACCCGCTGGTCATAAAGACGGCGTTCAACGCGGCGTTCGAACGCGGGACGATCCGGCGACACTTCGGCATCGTATGTGATCCGCACCAGTGGCGCTGCACGGCTGTTCACGCGCTCACGCTGGGCCTGCCCGGCTATCTGGAAGGCGTGGCCGAGGTGTTGAAGCTGGACGCGCAGAAGGACGCACGCGGCAAGGCGCTGATCAAGTATTTCTCCGTTCCCTGCAAGCCGACTAAGGCCAACGGCGGCCGGACGCGGAACTATCCGCACCACGACCCGGAGAAGTGGGAGCAGTACAAGGCCTACAACGTGCAAGACGTCGTCGTAGAGCGGGAGATTGCTCGGGCGTTAGAGCGCTTCCCGGTGCCGGCGCATGAGTGGCGGCTGTGGGCTCTGGACCAGCGAATCAATGACCGCGGCGTCCGGCTCGACCCGGTGCTGGCCGCTCAGGCGATCGCCTGCGACGAGCAGTACGAGGCCCGGCTGGTAGCTGAGGCGCGGGAGATCACCGGGCTGGACAACCCGAACAGTCTGCCGCAGCTTAAAGGCTGGCTCGCGGAGCGCGGGTTGGAGACTCCGGACGGACTCAGTAAAGAGTACATGCCAGCTCTCCTCGATGCGGCGCCGGACGACGATACGCGGCGGGTGCTGGAGATCCGGCGTGAGATGGGCAAGACGAGCGTGGACAAGTTCAACGCCATGCAGCGGTCCATCTGTTCCGATGATCGGGCGCGAGGGCTGCTGCAGTTTTGCGGCGCGAACCGGACATGGCGCTGGGCCGGGCGGCTGATTCAAGTACAGAACCTTCCGCAGAACAAGATCAAAGACTTGGAGCTAGCACGTGAGACGCTACGGAGCGGCGACTTCGACATGCTGGAGATGATGTACGGCGCGCCGCCGTTCGTCCTCTCTCAACTCATCCGGACCGCGTTCGTTCCGTCACCCGGCTGCCGGTTCATCGTCTCGGACTTCTCGGCGATCGAGGCGCGCGTCATCGCGTGGCTGGCTGACGAGCAGTGGGTTCTGGACGTTTTCAATGACCACGGCAATATCTACGAGGCGACAGCGTCCAGCATGTTTGGTGTTCCGCTTGAGACGATCGTGAAGGGACACAAGAATTACGAGCTCCGGGCGCGCGGTAAGGTCGCGGTGCTCGCCTGCGGTTACCAGGGAGGTCCAAACGCGATGGAGGCCATGGACACGAAGAAGGAGATCGACCCGTCGGAGTATCCGCGACTGGTCCAGCAATGGCGCGAGGCTAACCCGAACATTAAGAGACTTTGGTATAGAGCCGAAGATGCTGCCGTTACAGCGGTGCGCGAAAAGACGACCGTCAAGCTGGCGCACGGCGTCCGTTACCGCTATGAGGCGGGCATGTTGTTCGCCGATCTGCCGAGTGGACGCAGCCTCTGCTACGTTAACCCGAGCGTCAAGGTCGAGAAGATTCGTCCGAAGGATCCGGACAAGGAGCCATTCGAGAAGGAGTGCCTCAGCTTCTGGGGCATGGACCAGGTCAAGAAGAAGTGGGAGAAGCAGCGGACGTATGGCGGCCGGCTGGTGGAGAACCTCGTCCAGGCGATCGCGCGGGACTGCCTGGCGGAAAGCATGACGCGCTTGGACAACGCAGGCTTCGACATCGTAATGCACGTCCACGACGAGGTGGTTATCGACCATCCGATAGACTCAACGACAGTCGATATGGTGACGGAGATCATGGGCCGGCCGATCGACTGGGCGCCAGGACTGCCACTCAAAGCGGCGGGGTTCGAGTGCGACTTCTATCAGAAGGATTAGGAGGGTACTTATGGCCAGAAATAAATTAGGCGATTTGCAAAATCACCTGTTCGAGCAACTTGAACGGCTTAATGACGAGAACCTGACGGGAGAACAGCTTGAAACAGAGTTGAAACGAGCTAAGGCGGTCTCGTCGGTCGCTTCGCAGATCATCGCTAACGGGCATCTGGTTCTAAAGGCGGTTCAGCTCAAAGACAATGCTATAAGCGCCGATGTTCAAGTTCCGAAGATGCTAGAGGCAGGTGATGATTAATGGCTGGTCTTGCACCAGAAGTGAAAGATTTCATTCGCGCCAACCATCTAGGAACGCCATTCCCGGAACTGGTCAGACTTGTTCAAGATCGCTTTGGTGAATCATCAGCATACAATCAGATCCGCGCCTTCGTACACAACAACAAATTATGGAATGGGTTGGATACAAGAATTAAGCCAGGGAACGTACCATTCAACAAGGGAAAGCCAAGAACGTGGGCTGGAGGTGAAGAGACGCGCTTCAAAAAAGGGCATCGCCCCAAGAATTACATGCCCGTGGGTTCCGAAAGGATCAACACAGATGGCTATATCGATGTGAAGATCGCTGACCCGAATAAATGGACACAGGTACATTTGCTAATTTGGGAAGCAGTCAACGGACCGATCCCGAAAGGGCATGTCGTAATCTTCGCGGATGCAAACAAATTTAACGTGCATCCAGATAACCTCGTTCTTGTATCGCGCAGCCAACTCGCACGACTTAATCAGAATCATCTTATTAAAGGTTCAGCGGAGTTGACGAAAGTTGGTATCGTAATCGCAGACCTTAAGCAAAAAATCAGCGATAGAAGGGTAAAGGGTAAAAAAGGGCCTATGCCGGAGTGAACATTCTATCAAATTATCGGAGGGCTAATAGATGAGCAAATGCGTGATCTGCGGTTGCACTCAAGGTGATCAAGACGTTTGGCCGGATCTGGTCAAGTTCAATGCCGATATGTGTACCGCGTGCTATAGCGAAATCATTCGAAATGCCATTAAGGAGAAAGGCGGTGCAGGAAAAGATGACCAAATCTGAAATCCTCAGCAAGTTCGGCAAGCTGTTCGCAGCTGCCGGCGGAACGGCCGGCATTCTGCAAGGCATCCACTACGCGGCAGACGGCTCCGCCGTTGTGACAAATCGCCATTATCTTCTTCGCATACAAGGCGCCCACAGCTTCAGCCATCCTATTACGTTACACGCAAAGACAGGGCAGCCGCTCGAAGGCACTTATCCAGATACAAGCAAGATCTTCCCAACGAGCTGCGCGAGCGAGATTCGAATCCCGCGTAAATCCCTAGCTGACGCCTTACTCGCTGCCCAATGCGTTGAGGCCGTTGCGACTAGACTTAACAAACGTGTTCCATTAGCTCGGCTAGTAGTCGACGGAGGATCAGCGTATCTAGATATCGAGTGCGAGCTTCCTTTCCCTATCGGTGTATCAACCAGGATCTCGAAAGAGGCGCCTAATAGCGATTCCCGGCGGTCGCTCAACGCCGGATACATGGCGACGGCGCTGGCGGTGTTCACCGCGGCTGAGACTGACGTAACGATCAAGATGAATAAGCCAATCGAGCCGATCGTCATCTCAAATGACAGCGGTATCGATGTGCTGATCCTTCCTTACCGGGTTCCGGAACAGGGAGAAAGCGCATGAGGGTGCAGCGGTTAACGGACAAGCAGATCCTGCAATTCGTCTGCCGGAATGTGGGCTTCAGCGTAACCTGGCGATGGAGAGATGATGGACTCCGCGCGCAGTGCGAGCGGCTGGCCCGCTGGGGATGGATCAAACGGGTTTATTCTCGCGGACGGGACGATTACGAGATTACGGATAAAGGTAGAGAGCAACTGGCGGCTCTGAGGTTAGACGGCAGTAAATCGGGGTGACGACATGGATCACGAGCTTGATATATCGTTCGGCAAGCACCGCGCCGACACGAACTGGAAACCTGAATACCTGACATGGGACGAGTTCGCCGAGCGGCTGCGGAAGGTCCGGCGGACGGCGGAGACGATGGCGCAGTACGACGCCATGTCTGTCCCGAATAAGGGGAAGGCCAAGGACGGCCCGGCATTCGTCGGCGGGCTCGTCCGCGGCGGCCGGCGGAAGAAGGAGAACGTCGACACGCGCAGCCTGATCACGCTCGACGCCGACTTCGCGGACAACGACTTCCTCTTCACCGTCGAGCTCGTCCTCGGCGGCACGGCGTACGCTGTCTACTCGACACACAGCCATAGACCGGCGCGGCCGAAGTACCGGCTTATCGTCCCCGCGGATCGCGCCATGAGCCCGGACGAGTATGCGGCAACAGCGCGGAAGCTCGCCGAGCAGATCGGTCTGCACTACTTCGACCGAACCACGTTCGACGTCCATCGGCTGATGTATCTGCCGAGCTGCTCGAAGGACGCGGAGCCGGTGCTGGAGATCGCCGAGGGCGCACCGCTGTCCGTCGACGATGTGCTGGAGGTGTACGAGGACTGGCGGGACGTATCCGCCTGGCCGCGGCATCCGGAGGAAGCGAAGGTCATCGCGGCCGCCGGCAAGCGCGCGCAGGATCCGCGGGAGAAGCAGGGCACGATTGGCTTGTTCTGCCGGGCGTTCACGATCGAGGAGGGAATCGATACGTTCCTCTCCGGCATCTACGTCACCGGCACAATGCCGAACCGCTACACATACGTCGCTGGCTCGTCGGCCAACGGGCTCGAGATTTACCCGGATCAGGAGCTCGCGTTCTCGCACCAGGACAGCGACCCGGTCGCCGACGGCCGAACGTACAACCTGTTCGACCTCGTGCGGGTTCACAAGTTCGGCCATCTGGACGACAACGTCAAGGAGCACACGCCGGATGCCAAGAAGCCGAGTCACATGGCGATGGAGCACTTCGCCGCGGCGCGGCCGGAGGTCAAGCGTCTCGCGCTGGCGGAGCGGCAGGCGGACTTTGCAGAGATGGCGGATGAGTTCGACGACGATACGGTGGAGGAAGAGGCGGACGACGACGGCTGGGAGGAGAAGCTGGACCTCCATCATAAGACTGGACTCCCGCTGCCGACGGCGAGCAATGTCGAGATCATCCTGACGCACGGGTCGTGGCGCGGTGTACTGGCCTATGACGCGTTCGGGAATACGGAAGTCGTCCGCAGGGCGCTGCCATGGCGAGAGCCGGAGCGCCCGGGACGGTTATATGAGCCGTGGCTGGCCGCCGATGACAAACGTTTGCAGCACTGGTTCAGCAAGGTCCATTCGATCAATTCGGCAAAGACGATCCAGAACGCATTCACAGAGGTCGTCCATGCCAACACGTTTCATCCTATTAAGGCGTACGTCGAGAGCACATCGTGGGATGGCGTGCCGCGCGCGGAGCGGTTGTTCCCGGTCTACCTCGGCGCTGCCGACACCCATTACGTCCGGCAGGTGACGCGGAAGATGCTGCTCGCGGCCGTGACACGGCTGTATCGCCCGGGGTGCAAGTTCGACCAGATGCTGGTTCTGGTGGGACCGCAGGGCGCCGGTAAGAGCTCGCTTCTCGCGAAGCTGGGCCGCGAGTGGTTCAGTGATTCGCTACGGACGTTCGAGAACAAGGAAGCTGGCGAGCATCTGCAGAGCGGCTGGATCTTCGAGATCGGCGAGCTGTCGGCCATGAAGCGAACGGAAGTCGAAGAGGTCAAGGCGTTCTTGTCCAAGACAGAGGACCGTTATCGGGTGGCCTATGATCGGCAGGTGTCGGAGTTCCCGCGGAAATGCGTGTTCTTCGGAACGACCAATACGCGGGACTTCCTTCGAGACGCTACCGGCAATCGGCGGTTTTGGCCGGTGGAAGTGGTGCCGGAGCGCGCGGAGAGGTCGCACTGGGACGATCTCGGCGATGATGAGGTCCGGCAGATCTGGGCGGAGGTATTGCAGTGGTTCAAGGCGGGGGAATCCTTGGAGCTGGACAGCGAGTCCCGCATGGAGGCGGAGCGGCAGCAAGCGGCACATATGGAGAGCGATCCGCGGGAGGGGCTTATTCAAGAGTGGCTGGAGTCCGAGGAGCTAGACGAGATGGATAGGCCGACCGGACAAGCCCGCCAACGCGTGTGTGCGGCTCAGATATGGGTGGAGTGTCTCGGCCGGAAGAAGGGTGAAATGAAGGCGTGGGAAGCAAAGGAGATTTGCGATATGGTCCGCCGCATTCCTGGTTGGAAAGAGCGAAAAGGCCGTGTTCGATTTTCCGGTTACGGCTTGCAAACCGCGTTCGAACGGGCCGAATGATGTATCAGTAAGCCGTATCAGCGCACTGATCTTTACTGATACACTGATACACCTTCTGTATCAGCAATATCAGAGAGATAACAGTAAAAACAGAATTACTGATACGGCTTCGTCCCAATAAAATCAAGGCTTCCGCCGTTTTGTATCAGTTGTAACAGTAAATTCCCCTATTTTAGTAAAAAGGTAAATTAACTATATATAGCGACCACGGATATATAGTTAAACGCGAAAATACGCAGTACGCGCGAATGAGTGTTACTGCTGATCGGAGGTCAACATGCGAGAGTCAGCACTGGAACGAAAGGCGCGGCTGGCGGTGGAGAGCATCGGCGGAGAAATGCCGAAGTGGGTGTCGCCGGGGAACCGCGGCGTACCTGATCGAATCGTCATTCTACCTCGTGGGCGGACTGTGTTCGTCGAGATGAAGGCACCAGGCGAGCCTCTTGAGCCGCTGCAAAGGAAGTGGCGAAAAACACTTCTAGGACTGGGGCACCGTCACTACAAAATCGACTCGGTAGAGGATATTGAAAGGTTCATTGCAGAGGTGAGCGACGGATGAAATATAATCCGCACCGATACCAGGAGTATGCAACGGCTCGCATCCTGGACACGCCTTTCATCGCCTTGCTTCTCGAAATGGGTCTTGGCAAAACAGTCTCCACGCTGACGGCGATCGATCTGCTGCTGAACGACTACTACGAGGCCGGCCGCGTGTTGGTTATAGCCCCATTGCGGGTCGCAGACGACACCTGGGCACGTGAGACAGCCAAGTGGGATCATCTCCGGCATTTGCGGATCGCGAAGGTTCTGGGGAGCGCGGAGCAGCGGCGCCGGGCGCTTCGGTCAGATGCCGACATCTGGGTGATCAACCGTGAGAATGTCGAGTGGCTAGTTGGCGAGTACGGCAGCAAGTGGCCTTTCGATACGGTTGTCATCGATGAGTCCAGTAGCTTCAAAAATCCGCAGGCGAAACGGTTCAAGGCTCTCCGGCGCGTCCGGCCGTTTATCAAGCGCTTGGTAGAGCTGACCGGCACGCCGGCGCCGAACAGCCTGATGGACCTCTGGCCGCAGATTTACCTGTTGGACCAGGGTGAGCGGCTGGGCAAGACGATCACCGGATTCCGCGATCGCTACTTCACGCCAGGCGCCAGAAGCGGCCACGTCGTCTATGACTGGAAGCAGAAGCAGGAGGCGGAGCAGCGGATCTACGAGGCGATCGGCGATGTCGTTGTCTCGATGAAGGCGGCGGACTGGCTGCAGCTTCCGGAGCGAATCGACCGAACGGTGCCGGTCAAGATGTCGGAGTCGGCAGCGGTGCTGTACAAGAAGCTGGAGCGAGACCTATTGCTGGAATACGTTGACGCCGACGTTGTCGCCCAGACGGCCGCGGTGCTATCGAACAAGCTGTTGCAGATGGCATCCGGCGCCGTGTACGACGAGGAGAGAGGCGTTAAGGAGATCCACGATGCCAAGTTGGACGCGCTGGAGGACATCATCGAGGCGGCGCAGGGCAAGCCCGTCATGGTGTTCTACAACTTCCAGCATAGCCTGAGCCGGATCAAGGCGCGGTTCCCGCAAGCCCAGACGTTGCGGAAAGGACGCGACGGAAACGAGGATATTCGCGCCTGGAACAACGACGAGATCCCGCTGTTGCTGCTGCATCCGAAGAGTGCCGGTCACGGCCTGAACCTTCAGGAGTCGAGCTGCCAGACGGTCGTCTGGTACGACCAGATCTGGAGCCTGGAGGAGGATCAGCAGGCGAACGCCCGTGTCCACCGGCAAGGGCAGACCCGGCGAATAGTCGTCATGCGGCTGGTGGCCGAAGGGACGATGGACGAAGAGGCTGTCGCCGCGCTGGAACGCAAGGCCGCCGGGCAGGAAGAGCTGATGCAGGCGGTCAAAGCTAGGATCGAGAGGGTGAGAGGGTCATGAGCTGGCCAGCTAGCAAGTACAGTCACATAACACCGGACAAGCTGCGAGAGTTGCGGAGCAGCGGCAAGACGATCGATGAGATCGCCCAGCATTTCAACGCACCGCAAGGCACGATCGGCTGGATGCTGCGAAAGTATGGTATCGTCGAAGGCCTCGGGAAGGGCAAGTACAAACGAAAGCCGAAGGCTATGCACTCGACGCCGACCGGCCGGGAGCCGGGAACCGAGCCGATGCGTGTCGAGATCACGCCGGAGCAGGAGGCGACGATTCGGGCGCTATACCGTAAGGTGCCGCGGCGGGAGATAGCGAAGCAGCTGGGCATCGGCAAAGTGTTGTTGAATCAGATGATCTTACAACTGGGGGTGGGCAAGTGATCGAAGCCTACAAGGACTTATTGCTTGAGATTGACATACTGACAGCCTTGCATGCGGATCTCGTTCGACAGCTTGAGCAACAGCACCGCGTTGTGTGGACCGGCATGGCACCGTCCGCGCCGATGCCTGTGCATGTGCCGCTGGACAAGTCCATGAGCCAGTACAACAACCTGATCGAGCGGCTGACTGCGATCGAGGGAGAGCTGAAGATCAAGCGAGACCTGCGCGCGGAGATCGATAACAAGCTGGAGCAGATGGATGGCCTGAATCATACGATCGCCTATAAGCGATTCGTAGAGGGGAAGAGCCTGAAGGAGATCGCGGTCGAGACAGGGTACGCGTACAGCACGATTCGGAAGAAGAGCATGGCAGGAACAAAGTCGGAACACACGTATTGACTTAAGCATGTTATGCTTGGATCGTGCAGCAATGGGCAACTGGCAATCCACTACGTGGGTTTGGCGGTTGCCCATTTTGCTAGCCAGCCCATTCGGGCATTAAAGGGATCGGGGTTAGCCCGGTCGAGATGTCATGCGGAACTAGGGTCGTTCCGTGCATGACGCAAATAAGCCATCGTCCTAAGCGGCTGGACGGTGGCTTTTTCATTCGCTTATTCTCATTTTTCGGCCGCGTCGCGAGGTGGCGGGAACAGAGCCGTCATCTTCCTCCTGTCGCGCATGGGCGATGCGACGCGGTCCCATACAAATCATGATGCGGTGGCGGAATAGGTAGACGCTTATAACACTAAGGCAGACGGCGGTGGTTAATCCACCGTGGTGCGGATGCTGCCATGCAGGGTGCAAGTCCTTGCCCACATCGCCATTAAATGCAAAACACCGCCGGATGCTTTCCGAGCGGTGCCTCTTTATTTTAACGCACATGGAAGTGATTGGCAATGGGGTTCTACAAGACACGCAAGTGGATCAACAAGCGAGAGAAGGTTCTGAGGCGTGACGAATACATGTGCCGAGAGTGCAGGCGATACGGCAAGACGTCAGCGGCCACGACCGTTCACCACATCAACCAACTGCGAGATCATCCGGAGTTGGCGCTGGCGGAGTGGAACCTGATTAGCCTATGCGGACGATGCCACGACAAGATGCACGACCGCACGACGGACGCACTGACCGCGTTGGGGCAGGCGTGGGTCGAGAGGATGCGGCCGACGCTCGAAATACTTTAGTGCAGTGAAGTGCGACAGCACCCCCCACCCTTCGCTTTAGTCAAATAAAGCGTTAGGGACCGGCGAGTGGCCCCCTTTCCAATAGCGCGAATCTCCAAAAACTTTTTTTCGGGAGGTGATGAGGCATGGCGAAGGCGCCATCGAAGGAGACAATCAAGCGAGCGACGATCGCGGATATGAAGGCGATCGGCACCCACAAACCGCAGTACAATCGGCTTATCGACATATACGCGGAACTGGTTCACCAGTATTCGAGACTGACCATTGAGTTTGAAGAGAGTGGCTATCAATACGAGGTAGCGACCGATCAAGGCGGTGCAAAAAAGAGCCCGATTCTTGCATCTCTGGAGACGCTGCGGAAGGACATTTTGGCATACTCCGACCGGCTATGCCTCAATCCGAAGTCACTGGAGACGGTGACGATCGAAGCCGGGAAGAAGTCGAAGCTGGCTGACGCTTTGTCTAGGCTTGAATGACGACGAATCACAAAAGCATGGACGCGGTGCTCGAGTATGCCCGCAGCATCGCCGAGGGGCGCAAGATCGCAAGTCGGGAGCTTGTCCAGGCGTGCCAGAGGTTTCTTACCGACCTGGACAACCCCAAGTATGACTTTGACCCGAAAGACGCCGAGTTCGTCATCGGGATCATCGAGAAGACATTCGTTCACGACCAAGGCGAGATGCTCGACGGGACACCGTTGCGCGGAACGCCTTTTTTGTTGGAGCCGTGGCAGAAGTTCATCGTCTACAACCTTCTCGGTTTTTACCTGAAGGGGACGAATCTGCGGAGATACAAAGAGGCGTTCATCTACATCCCACGGAAAAACGGGAAGACGCGATTCGTCGCCGCGATCTCGTGGGCGCTGTCGTTGTTGAATCGCCGGTCCGGCTCGAAGATATACATCGTTGGCGCCGCGCTCGAGCAATCGCTGCAGAGCTTCCGGTTCATCCTGTTTAACCTCGATCAGCTCGGCGAGAAAGAGAACTTCCGCGTACTGGACAACAACCAGGAGCACAGCATCAGTGGCGACCTCGGGGACGGCTCGATCTACATCAAGGCGCTCGCGGCAAACCCGGATTCGCAGGACTCGCTGAACTGTAACATCGGCATCGCGGATGAGATCCACGCCTACAAGACGCCGAAGCAATACAACATCATCAAAGAGGCAATGAAGGCGTACAGCAACAAACTCATGATCGGCATCACGACCGCCGGCGACAATATGACGTCGTTTTGTTACCAGCGGCTCCAATATTGCAAGAAGATTCTCGACGGAACAGTAACGGACGAGGCGTACTTCGTGTTCATCTGCAAAGCCGACGAGGACGAGAATGGCGAAGTCGAATACACTGATCCGGTTCAGCACGAGAAAGCCAACCCGAACTACGGCGTGACGATCCGGCCGGAGGACATCCTGAACGACGCGCTTCAGGCGCAGAATGATCCCCAGCAGCGGAAAGACTTCTTCGCCAAGTCACTCAACGTCTACACGGCGGCGATGCGAGCGTACTTCAACCTCGACGAGTTCAAGCGGTCGGACAAGAAGTACAAGTGGACGCTCGCGGATCTCGCGAAGCTGCCGATCGACTGGTACGGTGGCGCAGACTTGTCGAAGCTGCACGACCTGACGGCGGCAGCGCTCTATGGTCACTATGAAGGCGTGGACATCGCGATCACGCATGCGTGGTTTCCGATCGTCGCCGCGACGGCCAAGGCCGAGGAAGACAACATCCCGCTATTTGGCTGGAAAGATGACGGCTGGCTAGATATGTGTAATACGCCGATCGTCAATCATGCCGACATCGTGAACTGGTTCAAGAAGATGAAGGCGCTCGGATTTAAGATAAAGCAAGTTGGATTCGACCGGAAGTTCGGCCGCGAATTCTTCCTCGGCATGAAGAAGGCTGGCTTCAAGATCGTGGATCAGCCGCAGTATTTCTACAAGAAGTCGGAGGGCTTCCGGCGTATCGAAGCTAAGGCGAAGGAAGGGAAGTTCTACTACCTCCACAGCCAAGCGTTCGAGTACTGCGTCCAGAACGTCCGGGCGATCGAGAAGACGGACGACATGATCCAATATGAGAAGGTCACGCCGGAGCAGCGCATCGACTTGTTCGACGCATCCGTATTCGGTGCCGTTCGCATGCTCGAAAACATGGAAACAACATCCGCTGCCGAGCAGTGGCTTAAGGGAGGTTGATCTGATTGAGCAGAAAGCAGAAGCGCCGTTCCGCTAACCAGACGCGGGCCGATCCACAACAATCGATGATCGGCCTGTTCATGGCCGGCGAAGACACATCTATTCTCGTCTCTGGATACACGCGCTTGTCGGACAACCCCGAGGTGCGCATGGCGGTCCATAAGATCGCCGAGCTCATCTCGTCCATGACCATCCACCTGATGCAGAACACCGACGACGGGGACGTTCGCGTGAAGAATGAACTGGCGCGGAAGCTCGATGTCAACCCGTACAGCCTTATGACGCGAAAGGCTTGGGTGTACAACCTCGTCTATACGCTGCTGCTCGACGGTAGCGGGAACAGCGTCGTATATCCGCGGCTCCGCGACGGACTCATCGATGAGCTCATTCCGCTTAAGCCGTCGAGCGTTAGCTTCATGGACACGCCAGACGCCTATAACGTTCTGTATCAGGGGCAGACATATCGTCACGACGAGGTGCTACACTTCATCATTAACCCGGACCCCGAAAGACCGTGGGTCGGGCGCGGATTCCGAGTAGTGCTGAAGGACATCGTCGATAACCTCAAGCAGGCCACCGCGACGAAGAAGAGCTTCATGTCGGACAAGTGGAAACCAAGCGTGATCGTCTCGGTTGATGCGATGACGGACGAACTCGCTAGCCCAGAAGGGCGAGACAAGGTGCTGAACAAGTACATCACCGAGACAAGCGGCGGCAAGCCGTGGATCGTCCCGGCTGATCTCATCAAGGTCGATCAAGTCAAGCCGCTAACGCTCAAAGACTTGGCGATTAACGATGCTGTACAACTCGATAAGCGAACGGTGGCGGGCATCTTCGGTGTGCCAGCCTTTTTTGTTGGTGTCGGTGACTTCAAGAAGGACGAGTACAACGCCTTCATCAACTCGACGCTGCTGCCGATCGCCAAGAGCATCGAGCAGGAGATGACTCGGAAGCTCTTGTACGCGCCGGACTTGTACATCAAGTTCAACCCTCGCTCGCTCTATGCCTACGACATCAAAGAGCTCGCCGAAGTCGGGATGAACATGTACATTCGCGGGCTAATGCCAGGTAACGAGGTTCGGGACTTGACCGGATTCTCTCCGCTTAAGGGGCTGTCCGAACTGGTCATTCTCGAGAACTTCATCCCGGTAGGCATGATCGGCGAGCAGAAGAAACTCAATGGGGGAGGTGATGGAAGTGGGTAGAGAGACGAGGCAGACGCGCAGCCTCAAAACCGAGCTCAAGACGAGAGGCGAAGGCGACGGAAGCGACCTGATTATCGAGGGCTATTTTGTCGTATTCGGACGCGAGACGGAGCTGTGGAAGGGCGCTTACGAAGAAATCGCTCCAGGTGCGTGCGATGCCACGCTGACGAACGATATCAGGGCGCTAATCAATCACGAGACGCGTCTGGTGATCGGCCGGAATAAATCCGGCACACTCTCTCTTCGCGCCGACAATTACGGCCTTTGGGGCAGCGTCAAGATCAACCCGAACGATACGGATGCCATGAACCTGTATGAGCGCGTGAAGCGCGGGGACGTGGATCAGTGCTCGTTCGGGTTTAATGTTGTCCGCGAAGAAACCGACTGGCGCGACGACGGAACAGTCAAGTGGACCGTAATGGAGCTCGATCTGCATGAGGTTTCCGTCGTGACGTTCCCGGCCTACGAGGACACCGGCGTACAGGCGCGTCAAGCGGAAGTTGCCCAGCACCGCGCGCGGCAGATGGAGCAACGTAAACAAAATCTGAAAGCGAGGTTGAAAAAGTAATGGCTCTGAGACAACTCATGCTGAGTAAGAAGATTGAGCAGCGCAAGGCAGCCCTTGCCGAACTGCTCGAGCAGGAAAACGGGCTGAATACCAGATCCGCAGAACTGGAAGCGGCGATCGACGAGGCGAAGGACGACGAGGAAATCGCCGCAGTTGAGGAAGCGGTCAGTAAACTTGATGCCGATAAGACCGAGCTCGCCGAGAAGAAAGGAACCCTCGAGGGCGAGATCGCGGCGCTCGAAGGCGAGCTCGAGCAGTTGAATAGCGCGGCTCCGAGCAATCAATCGCGTTCTACCAAAAATCACGATAACGAAAGAGAGGCTAACGCTATGAACAGACTGCAAGTCCGCGAGCTGCTGAAGAGCGGCGAGTACTACAAGCGCAGCGAGGTTACCGAGTTCTACGAGCAGTTCAAGAACCTTCGCTCGGTGGCCGGTGGCGAGCTGACCATCCCGGAGATCGTCGTCAACCGCATCATGGACATCATGGGCGACTTCACGACGCTATACCCGCTCGTCGACAAGATCCAAGTCAAGGGCACGACCCGCATCCTCGTTGACTCGGACACGACGGCCGCGACGTGGATCGAACAATCCGGTGCGATTCCGCAGGGCGATGTCGGCACGATCACGAACGTCGACTTCGACGGCTTCAAGGTCGGCAAGGTCACGTTCGTCGACAACTATCTGCTGCAGGACAGCATTATCAACCTTGACGCATACGTGACCAAGAAGATCGCTCGCGCCATCGCAAAGGCACTCGACAAGGCGATCGTTAGCGGTACGGGTGCGGCCAACAAGCAGCCGGCCGGCGTCGTTCCGGCGATCCCGGCGGGTAACCAGGTCAACATCGAAGCGGATGCGGATCTGCTGAAGAATCTGGTCAAGCAAATTGGCCTGATCGACACGGGCGAGGACAGTGTTGGTGAGATCGTCGCGGTCATGAAGCGGCAGACGTACTACAACCGTCTAGTTGAGTACAGCATCCAAGTCGATTCCAACGGTAACGTCGTTGGTAAGCTTCCGAACCTGAAGAACCCGGATCTGCTCGGCCTGCGCGTCGTGTTCAACAACAACCTGCCGGCCGACCAAGTGCTCTTCGGAGACTTCCAGCAGTACACGCTGGTCGAGCGCGAGAGCATCACGATCGACAGCTCCACGCACGTCAAGTTTAGCGAGGACCAAACGGCATTCCGCGGCAAGGGTCGGTTCGACGGCAAGCCGGTTAAGCCGGCTGCGTTCGCGCTCGTAACGATCACGCCGGAAGTATAATCTATCGCGCTAAAAGCCGGGGTTAATCCCGGCTAAGCGCATGAGGAGGGTCAATATGGCTGTTGTTTTGAAAGACTTCAAGTGCAAGGTGACGAAGAAGCTGTTCCGTTCCGGTGACGCCTATGAAGGAGATCGTGCCGAGGAGTTGGCAGCGCTCGGCTACGTTGCCGAAGGCGGTGGCAATTCTGATCTCGTCGATACGTGGCCCAAGCATATTGGCGGCGGCGAATACGAGCTATCTAACGGCGAGAAGGTCAAAGGCAAGAAGGCCGCGCTCGCGGCTCAAGCAGAGATCGACGAAGCTGACGACGAGTAAAGGAGCTGAAGTCTCGTGGACACAACGACCATCGTTAGCCTTGTGAAAGCGAGCCTCGGCTTTACGTCGTCCGTCCGGGACACCTACCTGACCACTATCGCTGAGGGGGTCGTCCGGGAGTTGCAGGAAGAGAAGGGGTTAGCGCTTGACGGCACTAACCCTTATCACCTCCAGTTTGTCGTCGACTATGCGGCGTGGCGGTACAAAAGCCGGGATGAGCCAGGCGGCATGCCGCGGCATCTGCAATATCGCCTGCATAACCTCATGGTCCACTCGGGAGGTGCGGCGACATGAGCAAGCAGAAGCGATTGTGGAACGAGGCTGTGCAGCTCATTAAGGTCACGACCGGCGAAGACGCGGGCGGATACCCGATTGATCCGGTAGAGTCGAGTCGCGAGGTGCTCGCCAACGAGCTCAGCGTCAAACGCTCCGAGTTCTACGCGGCCAACCAGAGCGGCATGCGCGCCGATGTGGTGTTCGAGATCCACGCGATTGAGTACGAGGACGAGAAGCTGCTGGAGCATGCGGGTAAACGATACGAGGTAATCCGGACGTACAGTTCGGAGCCGGAGTATATCGAGCTCACCTGTTCCGACATCTCTCAAAGGGCGTGACGCTATGGCGGGGTTCGAGCTGCAAGGCGTGGACGAGTGGCTAGATGCGCTGCGGCGGAAGCTCGGCGAGGCATCTGCTCGCGTCGAGAACCGAGGCTTGCGTGCAGCAGGCGAGATTATGGCCGGGGCGATGCGCGACAAAGCGCCAGTTAGCGAGAAGGCAAGCGGCACTCACATCCGTGACGACATCAAGGTATCCGGCGTTCGCCGCAAGGACGGTGTCAAGTACGTGCTTGTGGGGCCGAGTAAGAAGACCAGCTGGCGTGCTCACTTCCCCGAATTCGGGACGCAGAAGATGACCGCGCGGTCGTTTATCTACCCGGCATTTCATGAGAAGAAAGACGCGGCGCTGGCGGCACTCGCCGACGAATTCCGAGAGGGGTTAGAAAACGGATGATCGACATGAAGCCGGAAGTCTTGGCCGCGCTGCGCGGAGACTCGACACTCGCCGCATTGATCGGCAAAGACGCGAACGGGAACGTGAAGGTGTATCCGGAGGTCGCCCCTGACGGAACGGCGGAGCCATACATCACCTTCTTCGAGGTGACCAACTTCGAAGCGACGAACGCCGACGACGAAGAGGTTGAGAGCGAGATCCATATGCAAGTTGACATCTGGACGAAGGGTAACACCGGACCGGCGGCGCTAGCCGCTGCCGAAGCGATGAAGGGTCTTGGCTTCATCCGGACAGCGGCGGTCGATCAGTACGAGAGCGACACCAAGACGTATCACAAGATTTTGAGATTTCAAACCACTACGGAGGTGCAATGACTGTGGCAGATGCTGCGAAGAAGATTCTCAAGGGCCTGAAGAAGATTCAGATTTTCCCGATCACCGCAAACACGGCGACGGCTTACACGGCTAGCGCAGGGATGCTCGTTCCCGGCGCTCAATCCCTCACGCTCGATCCGGATGTGTCGGAGTGGACCGTCAACGCGGATGACGAGGTGTATGACGCTGGTGCAGACTGGAACGGAATGAAACTGACATTCCAGGTTGCCGAACTTTCGCTGGAATTGAAAAGTCATCTCGAAGGTGGTACGTGGGACGAGACGGCCA
Source organism: Cohnella lubricantis (assembly GCF_014212015.1). Taxonomy (GTDB): domain Bacteria; phylum Bacillota; class Bacilli; order Paenibacillales; family Paenibacillaceae; genus Cohnella; species Cohnella lubricantis. The sequence continues at coordinate 74,446 of NZ_JACJVN010000033.1, forward strand.
AGGAATATGATTACTCGTCTAATACCGTCGCTCCAGAGATCGGCCTTTCCTTCGCCGCGCGGACTTCCGACGGGGAATACCGAATGGTGAAGCTGTGGGTCTTGAAGGTAACAAAGATCAAAGGCGAGTACAAGACCAAAGGCGGTAGTGGAGACAGTTCTTCTCCGGTGTCCGTCGAGGCCACGGTCATGAGCCGGACGATCGACGGCAAGGTTAAGCGCGAGAAGGATTCGGTCGGCGGCGATCTGGCGTGGCTTAACGACTTGAACGATACGCCGGAAGTGTAATCCAATCGATTACAGAAAGAGCTTAGCTTAAGTGCTAGGCTCTTTCTCTATTTCAGGGAGGGAACAAAGTGGCAAACGAAGTCAGCGTGAAGAAGATTCCGATCACCCTTGACCGGGAGCGGAACCTCATCGTCGACCTGAATACCTTCTGCTCGCTCGAGGATATTTACGGCAGCCACAAAGCCGCCATCGATGCGCTCAAGTCCGGCTCGTTCAAGGCAATCCGCACGTTCCTGTGGCTTACACTCGTGCACGAAGATGAGACGCTCACCGAGCACAAGGTCGGCCAGTTGCTGGGCGCTGCTAATATGAGCGCGATCGCGGACGTGATCCTCGAATCGATTCCCGGGGCTGATGTGCCGGGAAAGTCTTAGAAGCCATCGCCGTTAGCCTCCGGGACGTCAAAAATAGCGAGACGTCCGGATCGGTCAACGGTCAATCCGCAGGTTGGGATTGGACGTGGCTTTATTATATGGGAACAAACCTTCTCGGCATGAGCGAGAGGGATTTTTGGCGTTGCCAGCCTCGCCGGCTATTTGCGCTGTGGGACATCCACAAACGGGTGAACGGTTTGGACAAGCAAGACGGGCATGCAGCAGCAGAGGAAGTATTTATCGATCAACTCGGGTGGTGAGGAATCGTGCCAAGTGAAATCGAAGTAGGCAACTTAGTCGCGAAGATCGGCATAGAAGACAGTGGCGTCACGAAGAAGATGTCAGACCTAAGCCGAGTGGCGAAAGTCGTCCAATCCGACTTTGAGAAGACGTCAGCAGAAATCGGCGACTACGGGAAGAGTACGGACGGCCTGCGCGCCAAGGCCGATCTCCTCACCAAACAACTTATCATCCAACAGCAGCGTGTAGCTGTACTGCGGGATGAGTTTGAGAAGTCAGCCCGCGAGAAGGGCGAAGATGCGAAGCAGACACAGAACTACGAAGTCCGCCTGAACAAGGCGACCGCAGAACTAGCGAAGCTGCAGAGCGAATTGAAGGAAACGAACACTGACCTTGAAAAACAGACCGCGACGTGGAACAAGGTAGGATCCGCGCTCGATGGATTTGCGAATAAAATGGAGTCCGCTGGCCGGAAGATGTCCAACGCTGGCATGGGTTTGACGGTAGCCTTTACCGCGCCGATCGCGGCGACCGGAGTGCTCGCGTCCAAGGCAGCGATTGACTTTGAATCTGCCTTCGCTGGTGTGAGAAAGACGGTCAACGCGACTGACGCAGAACTTGATAAGATGTCTCAGGGCATCCGTGACATGTCGAAGGATATCCCGGTAGCAGCGACAGAGATAGCCGGCGTCGCTGAAGCAGCTGGACAGCTCGGTATTAAGACGGATGCCATCATGGGCTTTACGCGTACAATGGTCGATCTAGGCGTGGCGACAAACCTCTCCGGCGAACAAGCCGCGACGACGCTTGCACGTCTCGCCAACATCACGCAGATGTCGCAGAGCGACTTTGATAGACTCGGCAGCACGATTGTTGCACTCGGAAATAGTCTGGCTACGACTGAAGCTGAAATCTCGGACATGGCCCTCCGACTAGCCGGTGCCGGTAATCAAATCGGGTTGACCGAGGCACAAATCCTTTCTATTGCCGGCACACTTTCTTCAGTCGGCATCGAGGCTGAAGCGGGCGGCACGGCGTTTAGCACGATCATGATCAACATGGCTCAAGCGGCCGCGACAGGTGGCGAGCAACTCGAGAACTTCGCCGCCGTCGCCGGGATGACGTCGAGCCAGTTTAAGCAGGCATTCCAGCAAGACGCGGCCGGTGCACTCGTTACTTTTATCGAAGGGCTTGGCAAACTGTCTGCAGCCGGCGAGAACACGTTCGCCGCGCTTGAAGAACTCGGCATGTCCGACATCCGCGTGCGGGACGCGCTGCTCCGCGCCTCCGGCGCCGGCGATCTCTTCCGCCAGAGTTTGGAGCTCGGCACGAAGGCGTGGCAGGACAACAACGCGCTGACGAAAGAAGCTGAGCAGCGTTACGCCACGACGGCGAGCCAGTTGCAGATCGCGAAGAACAAAATGAACGACACGGCCATCACTGCCGGCGACGCGCTTGCCCCCGCAATCATCGCTGCGCTCGATGCGGCGGAGCCTCTTATTGACGCGGTCGGTCGCATGGCGGAAGGATTCGCGGCACTTGATGCAGGTCAGCAGAAGACGATCATCACCATCGCGGCAGTTACCGCAACGGCTGGGCCGCTGCTAATCGTCGCTGGCAAACTGGTAACCGCTATTGGATCGATAACAGTGGCAGTTAAGGGCTTGGGGACGGCACTCGTATTCTTGACGACAAACCCGATAGGCCTCGCGCTCACGGCTATCGCAGGCGTAACCGCACTAGTCACGACCAGTATGGTTAACGCGAAGCGGGCGACGGAGGAGCTGCGACAGGCGCAGGAAGATTATCAGAGGGTTCAGCAAAATGGCATCGATAGGTCGGAACTCGAGACTTATGAGGAAAAAATCCAGAAGCTCACTGATCTGAAGGAGAAGTACCTTGAACTGACCGAGGCTGCGAAAGAATCTGACTCGGCCCAGATGGGCAACAACGTTCTCGCCCTTGACACTGCTGCTGACGATCTCGGGATTAAGCTGAAGGATCTCGGAAAGGATGCTCGTTCATTCGGGCTCGAGTTGGAATTTGTCGATGAGCAAGGGAAAATATCAGCCGTAACGCTAGACGAATTGAACGAAGTCCTGGATACCTACACGAAGGCTGTTAAGAAGGCGAGCCAAGAGACGGCAACAGAGATCAGCGAGAAAGCCCGTCAGATCGCCACGCAGAACCAAGAAATTGCAACGGTTGAAAACTTGCTAAAGACATACAACTCGGCGAAGCAGGGATCGGACGAATGGAAGCAAGCCACATCTGAGCTCTCGCGTATGTTCCCGCAGTTTACGAGCGCGGTGGGCGTTAACGCCGAAGCGATCGAAGGCTTGATGATTGTCAAGCAGCAGGAGGTCGCCGCGTCGTGGGCGGCGCTGCAGGTCAAGGCGAACGAGATCGTTATGGAGAAGAAGCGCGAGCTGGCTGTCCGCGAAGCAGCGATCGCCGCCGTTGAAGCCGGCGCGAATTGGCTGTTTGGGATGGAAACGGCCACATTGGCGACAGCGAAGGCCCGCCAAGAGGTCGAGAAGCTGAAAGGCGAGATATCATCGCTTGAAGCCTTGGCGTCAACGGACCCGTCGAAACTCGCCGCCCCAGTGATCCCTACTGCACCGGTGGTCCCCACTGGGGGCGGAACGAAGACACCTGCGGCATATCAAAACACAGCCCTCGACGATGCCTACCGGCTGCTGGAGCACAAAAAGAAGCTCAACCAACTGACGTTAGAGGACGAGCTGAGGACGCTCGAGCAGATCAAAGCGAAGAACGTCAAGACGGCAGATGAGCGGATGGAGATCGAAGAGCGGATGTACGATGTCCGCACACAGATCGCGGAGAGGAGCAAAGACCGGGAGGCGGAACTGCTCGATCAAGCCATGCAGAAATATCGGGCGTCCGTTGAAGACCGTATTGCTAGAGAGGACTTATCAGCGGAGCAGCAGTTTGCCATCCAAAAGCAGATGTACGACAACATTGTCCGCGACAACGAGGCGTATCTGAAGCGCGTCCTCGCGGATGACAAGTACACAGCCGAGGAGAAGGCGGACATCCAGAGGCAGATCACCGATGTGATCCGGCAGAACATCAACGAGCGGCTCCAGCTTGAGAAGGACTACTACGCCGAGCTGGAGCAGCAGGAAATAGACTCGATCAACAAGCTGTCCGATGGCATCCAGTCAGCGTTGAAAGAGCGGTATGCGGCGGAGCAGGAAGCCGCCGAGGATGCCATCCAGAAGCAGATCGACGCGAATGAGAAGTGGCGAGACAACACGATCGACAGCGTGAAGTCCGTTTATGACTACCGCGTCAAAGCGGCCGAGGATGCTGCGAACGCCGAGATCGCCGCGCTCGAGGGGACCTACAACGCGCAGATCAAGGCGGTGCAGGATGAGCTGGCCGCGCTTGAAGAAGCGGAGCAGCTGAAGTCCCGCGCCGAGCTCGACGCCGCGGATAACCAAAAGGCCGATCGGCTGCGCGCACAGATCGAATACGAACATGACGAGTTTAACAAGGCTCAGCTGCAGAAGGAGCTGAACAAGCTACTCGCAGATCAAGAAGCGCGTCATCAGGATGAGCAGCTAGCCGACAAGAAGGATGCGCTCAAGACTGAGGAACAGACGCTCAGGGATCAGCTCAGAGAGCAGACAGATGCCCTCAAGGAGCAGCTAGCCGAGAAGAAGGAGATGCTTGAGACGGAGCGAGAAGAGGAAATCGCCCGAATCAACAACATCGCAGAAGCGCAGGCTGCCGCGCTGAACCAGCAGCTAGAGGCGGTCAAAGCACATTATGCCGCGCTGCTAACCGAGCGAAGCCTCCAAGCGGAGGCCGAGAAGCTGATTATCGATAACCAGCAGCAAGAGATCCTAAAGCTCCTTGAGGACTACGGCGAGGACTACGAGATCACCGGCCAGTCGCTTGGCGAGAAAATGTATCAAGGCTTCAAGCAGAAGGTCGACCAGATCAGCTCGTTGATCGATACGATTAATGCCCGGATCGATGCCGCACGGAACGCGGCCATCTCAGCGCTCAATTCGGTACAGGCTTCGACAAGCGCGTCGCCGGCAACGAAGTCTGCGGGCTCCGGTGGTACGCAGGTGTCGGTGGTCAATAACTTTAACACGCCAGTCACATCGCCATCCGACGTGTCCAAGGCGACGCAGAAGACAGCGCAGCGATTGGTAACTGGATAAGGAGGCGGGGTCATGCAGCGACTAACCTATATCAATCCAAACGGCGAGAGCGTTGTCCTGGGCAATTCCCGCCCCTACATCCTCGCGCACATCGACGGGACAGGTGGCGTGCAGGCCGACATACGCTCGACCCAGTCGCCGTATCAGGACGGCTCGTCGGTCGTCGCGGTGCAGATGCCTAACCGCTTGGTCACGCTCACCGGAACGGTCATGGCCGGCAGCCGTGAAGAGATGTACGAGCTGCGCCGTCGGCTGTCTCGTGTGCTGAATCCCAAACTAGGCGCGGGCCGGCTCGTATACGAGAACGACTACCGCTCCTATGCAGCTGATGCCATACCAGACGAGGCGCCGGTGTTCACCAATCGATTCTCCAACCATCACGGGTTCACCGCCTCCTTCACATGCCCGGATCCGTTCTGGCGCGACGTTGAGGAAGCGACGAAGGACCTCAAGTCATTAACTGGCGGCCTGACGTTTCCGCTTAAGCTCGGTACGCGCTTCGCTCTGATCGGCTACCGCGGCGTGTTTGAAAATGAGGGTGACGTCGAGACGCCGATACGCATCCGCTACACGGGGCCTGCGGTGAATCCGGTGGTAGAGAATGAGACGACGGGCGAGTACATCAAGATCAACACAACGCTGGCCGCGACTGACGTGCTCGAAATCACAACGGCTTTCGGTCGGAAGCGGGTCGAGGTTGTGGCCGCCGACGGCAGCCGTACGAACGTATTCCACTGGATCGACCTTGGCAGCACCTTCTTCGGGCTCCAACCTGGCGAGAACATCCTCAAATATAGTAGTGACAACGCCGAGGACGACATCTCGACAGTCACCGTGTACTGGAATAACCGCTATGGAGGTGCGTGATGGCGAAACCATTCCTTCGCATCCTCGACACCGACTTTAACCTGCATGGCGAAATCGACGACTATGAGAGCCTCCAGTTCACGCGACGGTTCTTCCGGCCCGGCGAATTCGAGATCCACATTGCGCTGAGCAAGCAGCACACCGGAGAGCTGATGAAGGACCGGGTCATTTACATTAACAACGAGCCTAACAAGGCGGGTTACATCCAGTACCGCGGGATCGAAGAGGAGAATGGAATCGAGACGCTCGTTGTCAAAGGGCCGACTCTCGGCGGCGTGCTCGATCGACGGATTACTGTGACGGATTCCTACGATCGCGTGTCTGGAGCCGCGGAGACGGTGCTGAAGCATTACGTCAATCGACACATTGTTGACGGCCTGTATCCCGGTCGGGCGATCCCGTTTGTTGCGTCCGCGCCAGATCTACTCCGCGGGAAGTCGACGCCATGGCAGTCCCGCTACGAGAACCTCCTGGATGTCGCGCAGCAGATCGCGGAATGGTGCGATATTGGCTGGGGCGTGAACCTCGACTTCGCTGCGCGGAAGTGGGTGTTTGATGTCATTGAAGGCCGGAACGTCAGCGCGAGTCAATCAGCGCTGCCGCCGGTCATCTTCGCGCATGAGTTTGACAACGTAGAGAGCGAGTCGTTTATTGACTCGGACGCCAATTACAAAAATGTCGGTTATGCCGGCGGACCGGGGGAAGACGAGGACCGGCTTATCCAGGTCGTCGGAGAGGCGACCGGCTTCGACCGCCGCGAGGTGTTCCTCGACGCCTCCCAAGCCGAGGACGCCGCCGAACTGGTGACGCTCGGCCAACAGCAACTCGCGCAGCAGAAGCAGATTCTCACGTTCGACGGCAAGGTGCTTGATACGCAGACATTCCGGTACGGCGTCGATTGGGATCTGGGCGACATCGTGACGCTGCGCAATAAGCGATGGGGCGTGACAATGGACCCGCGGGTGACGGAGGTCAAGGAGATTTACGAGAAGACGTCTTCCCTCGAAGTGAAATTCGGGACAGACATTCCGGACATCACGCGCGAGATGAAGGCACTGAAAAACAAGGTTAAGAGGAGTGGTTAAGGATGCCTCAGAAGTCTAGTTTCTTCGATTCGACGGCCACCGATCCGAGAGAATATTCCGCCACTGAATTCGCTGAATACTTCTCTCGACTCGTCGGCAATGGAGTGTTCGCCGGCGGCACAAACCTAGCGGTGACTGCGAACGGTGGCGAGACGTTCGTCTCTGTATCGCTCGGCTTCGGCTGGATTAACGGCTACCTGTACAGCGTATACGGCGTACCGGTTGACCTACCGATCGCGCCGAACACAGCCGCCCAAGACCGCATTGATCGCGTTGTCCTGAGGCTCGATACGAGCGCGCCAGTCCGGTCAATAACGGCCGCGGTGGTCGAGGGTACGCCAGCTGCCAACCCCGCGCCGCCGCCGCTGACTCGCGAGGGGAATATCTACGAATTGAGCCTCGCGCAGGTGCGCTTAATCGCGAATACGGCGACCGTTAACCCCGCGCTGATTACAGACGAACGCCTGAATAACGCCGTCTGCGGTCTAGTGACGGGATTGATTGACCAGGCTGATACGACGGACATCTTTAATCAGTTTCAGGCGTGGCTTACGGCCAAGCAGGCGGAATGGCAACAGGAGTGGAACGACTTCATGGGGACGATCCAAGATGGCGGATTCGCCACGACCACCTATGTGGATTCGATCGCAAATGAGCTTTTTCAATCTGTCGGTAATGGGAAGACGCAAGTCGCCGCCGCTATTACCGACAAGGGAATCCCTACGTCAGCGAATGATGCGTTCGCGACGATGGCGGCGAACATTGAAGCGATACAGGTCGGAGTCGACACTTCAGATGCTAACCTCGACCCAGCTAAGTTAGTCCGTGGCTACAGCGGGTACGATGACGGCGTGTTGAAACAGGGGACAATGGACGCGCACGGCGGATATACCGATCCGCAGGGGTACTATGCGGATGGTAACGGATATCTGTACAGCTGGATTCCGTATGGAGCGTATCTCACCGACAGCGGAAGCGGCAGCGGGACTCCGGGGATACGAAATTATGACGCTAACTTTAAACCGGAGAATATCATCGGGAGCATCTTTGGATTGCAGGGATCTGCCCAGCCGAAGAGAGTGGCAAGCGGGACGGGTCAATCCCCTAGTGCCACTAGACCATTTATTCGATATGATGGCGCGACGATCACTAACCGTTATCCGATAACGGTTAATGGACTGTCGTTCACTCCGAAAACCGTTTTTATTCTGGCGTCGAACTACGTATCGATTTATACGGCGGCTACAACCGAAGCCGGTCAGTATAACGGATATTATATATTCGTTAACGACGGAATTCAGTTCAGACTTGACGGTACACAAGCCTATATAAATAACGGCGGATTCTGCCTACCACACAACATAGTCAACAATCCCATTACTTGGGTAGCCATCGGATAAGGAGGGTAAAATATGCAAGTTGGAATGAAAATCTATTATGACTTGCTTACAGGCGAAGTCATCCAACCAATTGGGCAGCGGCAAGGTTACGTCGTCGAGACGACACGCGAACAGGACTTTGCAACATACGCCGCCCTTGCCGAGCGAGTGCCGGAGGCGGTGGGCATGGTCCAACTCGAATATGGTCAGTACGAGCAAGACTTCGCGGAGTGCGGCGGAAACTTCCGCGTAGACATCAGCGATCCGAGCGAGCCGAAGCTCGTATTCAGTTACCCTGATCCCGTCGACCCCGATGCACCGCCAGTGTACCATCCGCCGTTATCGGTGCAGGTCGCCCAACAGCAGCAGACGATTGATGACTTGACGGCAGCCATCGCCGATCTGATGGCTGCTCAATTATCAGTATAAGCGGTTCCCGCGCGGGGCCGCTTTTCTTCTACCCACGAAAGGGGGTGAGACGACATGATCATTACCGACTATATGGCACGCGTCTTCGCGCGCGCAATCGCGATCCGCTACAAGGCCGGCGAAACGGATGTCAACGCGCTGCTCGACGGCTACAACCTGCAAGGCGACAACCGGACGCTGGTGCTGGCTCAGCTCGCGGCGCTGTACCCGGAGATTCCGCACGGCGGGGAGCAGGCAACGGCATAATCGCAAACGCTTGGTAATTTGAGGTCGGGCAGCTGCTCGGCCTCTTTATATTGAGAGGATGTGTCTCTATGACCAACAGAGTAGCCGATGAGTTAGGGGTTAAAGAATTTTGGGAGCACGGGCTTGACGGATCAAGCGTAGTAGTCGCGGTCATCGACAGCGGGTTTGCGCTTGAACATCCGGAGCTGTCTGGGAGAGTAATAGGTACATTCCGCGCAACGTTTACCGGTGATCCGGACGACATGAGTGATGTCACAGGCCATGGAACCGCTGTGGCGAGCATCATCGCCGGCGCGACGGTCGGGATCGCACCTAGCGTCAAGCTATTGCTCATCAAAGTGGCGGGCGACGACGGCTCGCAAGGCGCCGGCTCCATAGCAAACGGCATCAAGTACGCGGTAGGCTGGCGCGGACCGAACGGGGAACGCGTGAGCGCCATCAACATGTCGCTGGGCGGGCCAGCGAGCTGGGTGGACATGCACGACCAGATCAAGCGTGCAGTAGCGGCCAACATCCTTGTCGTCTGTTCTGGTGGAAACTCCGGAGATGGTAATGCGACGACCGATGAATGGGATTATCCTGCCGGATTTGCAGAGGTCGTGTCCGTGGGGGCATACGACACTAGCTTCAAAGTGGCACACTTCAGCAACTCGAACGCGGAGATCGACCTGATCGGTCCCGGTGCCATGGTCGATGCTGCTTGTCATACTGGTGGGCTTCGAACCTTCTCCGGCACGTCGAGCGCGGCTCCCTGCGTCAGTGCTGCATCTGCGCTGCTCATCCAGCAATTCCGCCGCGACATGGGCCGCGACCCGACCGAGCCGGAGTTGTACGCATTGCTCGTCAAGCACACGACGACGCAGGGCATCGTCGGCTCCACTGATCGCCGTTTGATCGGTAACGGGCGTCTGCGCCTGACGTACGCGGATGCGCCGCCGAAACCGTACACCGTCGATGACATCTCGTTCGAGGACGCGCTTCGCGGTTTCATGGCTACGCCGATTGACGGCCGGACCGGTGGCGCGCCGACGATTGACAGCCCCGATCTATGGCTTAAGCTATCTGCTAAGCAGCAGCGAGGCGAGGCGATCACACCGCAGGAATTCCGGTTCTTCGAATTGCTCGTTCGTAAAACGTTTACGGCTTTGAAAAATAGCCGGGCGTAATGCTCGGCAGAGGGGGCGGGGAAGTGAATCAGGCAAAAGAGATGTTGGCAAATGTGTGGACGGCAGCGTTATCTAAAAGTGGCAATGAGGCAGTAGTAGGGGGATGGGCTGCGGCAGTCGGGGTGTTTATCTCGGCCGCGCTCGGCGGGTGGGACAAGGCTCTCCAAGTGCTGCTTACGCTCATGGTAGTCGACTACCTGACCGGCGTCGCTGGCGCATTTCGGAACAAGACAGTTAACTCTGACACGATGTTCTGGGGCGGCATCCGCAAGATCACGGTGCTTGTTGTCGTGATGCTGGCGGCGATGGCCGATAGCTGGGTGCAGCCGGACGCGCCGATTTTCCGCACAGCCGCGATCTATTTTTACGTTGGACGTGAAGGGCTGAGCGTGGTCGAAAATCTCGGTACGCTCGGCGTTCCGCTGCCGGGCAAATTGCGGGATTGGCTCGAACAGCTTAATAAGCAGGAGGAAAAGACCAATGCAAGCGGCAAGTAAAGGCATCGACTGTTCGGCTCCACTGACGGCCGCCAAGGCGCAACAGATCGCAGCGGCCGGTTATCAATTCGTGGCGCGCTATCTCGTGCCGCGGGATTACGCCTGGAAGCGGCTCACCCGCACGGAGGCTGAGGCGATCACATTCGCAGGCATGCAGATCGTCTCCGTCTTTGAGACATCGGCCAACCGTCCTGTTGGCGGAGCAGCCAACGGTAAGGAAGATGGAGTCGCAGCCTTGAAAGAAGCGCAAGCGATCGGACAGCCTGCCGGGTCGGCGATCTACTTCGCTGTCGACTACGACGCGCAGCCGAAGGACTACGACGCAATCGAGGCGTACCTGCGTGCAGCCGCTGCGGAGATCCCGGGATATGAGGCGGGCGTGTACGGCTCGTATGCCGTGGTCGAGGAAATGGCGAAACGAATACCGGGCATCAAATGCTGGCAGACGTACGCCTGGAGCCGCGGAAAGCAGAGCACGCACGCGAACATCTACCAGTACCAGAACGATACTCGCGTAGCCGGTGCCGCGGTTGACCTTAACAAGTCGTTCGGCAGCGAGGGATGGTGGGATACGAAGGGAGGAGCGGAAAGTATGAGTAAAGAAGACGCGGAAAAGATTATCCGGTTTTTGTCGGCCGCCTGGTACGCCGCAACGGATTCGGAGTCTAAGGCTGAGTTTCAACGGCTCGCCAACGAGGTGCGCAAGACAGCCGGCATTCCGGTACAATGACGATCAGCCCGGGGGCTTCGGCTCTCGGGCTGTTTTTGTTTATTCCTCGAGTTCGGCCAGCAGTTGCTTGACTGCGGCCCGCGCCGCTTCGTCGGATATATACGGAAGTGCCGCGGATAGCACTCGCTCCATCTTCTCCAGTTTTGCGATTAGCCATTGCGTGTCCTCTTCGGCCTGCGCGCCGAGGTATTCGAGCCGATACTCGATCGCGTCGATTCGCTTCATCTTACCACTCCAGCTTTATACCGTCCTTGATAATATTCTTGGCATTTGCGGCAATACTTCGGACCCTTTTTATGTAGCGTCTCCGGCTCGTCCCACTCGCCTCCGCATTGAGGACATTTACCATCATCGGATCGCGCTTCCCGTTTAATACGCGCCGCGGCGCGGTAGCGGCAGCGGTCTGAGCAATAACGAGAGTGCTCTCGTTTAGGAGCGTAAGGCTTGCCGCATTCGTCGCAATCGCGCATTGTTAACGCTGGCATAGTCATCATCCTTTCGTTTCAATCCACGCATAATCCTATTTTATTGTCAAAAGAGCATATATGTAAAGGGGAGCGTGCGCTGCTCCCTCGTGGCGGGTTCCCGCGACGCCCCGGAGGGCGTTTCGGCCGGTTCCCATCCGGCCATCGTCAGGCGGGGTTAGTTGCCCATGTGTCCTTTTGCAGCGATCGCCAACTCTCTGCGATATTCCGAGTGGAGCAAGTTGCGGTTGTCGATCCACCATTTCGCGCTTGCCGTATTGATCTTCTCGGTCACTTGCTCGATCATCCACGCAATCGCCTTAGCAGCCTGTTCGTCTTTTGGCGTTCCCTTCGTCAGCTCCTTGCGGATTGGCTCAAAGATCTCGTCGATCATCTTGCTGCGGATTGTTGTTGCCCAAGCGATCTGCTTCTCGCTACCTTCAAGCGCCGGCAGACCTTGCTCGGCCGCCTTCGCTTCTGCTTTCGCTTGCTGCTGTGCCCGGTAGCAATCGGTGCACACGCCCTGCTCCATTTGCTTCAGCTTCCATTCACGATCTTTGCCCTTGCCGACTAGATCAACCGTAACCGTATGCCCGCATGTGTGAGTTACCGTGTACTTTGCCATCCTTAATCAGCTCCCTTGTCCTTTATGTCTTTATTATATACTTGCACACGTATATGGTCAAGCGTTTTTTATACTTGTTCAAGTATATATTTTCTGGTACGATGATATCGAAAGGAGTTGGTACGATGGCCGGATCAGCAGCAACGCGCGCCAAGAACAAATACCAGGCCGCGAATTACGATCGGATCAGCATCGTTGTGCCTAAAGGCGAGAAAGAAGCTATTCGGGCAGCGGCCGAAGCGGCCGGCGCAGCAAGCGTGAATGAGTTCGTGGTTCGCGCGATCGAAGAAAAGATGGAGCGGGAGGGTCTAAAGTGAGCAAGCCGCTTAGAGCCAGTATGCTGGATTACGCTGCGGGAGTCGATACGCGACCGTATCCAGGCGAGCTACCGGACGAACTGAAGAAGTACCATTACTATGTCGGCGACGCCGGACATGCCATAATGTGCGTCCTGGAGATGCACTGGCCGACCGATGAGCCGTACATGTATGAGATCCCGGTGCCGGTCAAGTACGTGCTTGAGCAGGGGTATCGGATCGACAACGACTTCGTCATCGTCGAGGCTCCGTACAACATGCGTTTCGGGCTGGACGTAGACGACAAATACTTCGAGTTCTAAAGCGAGACGCGAAAAGAGCAGGAGGGATAACCTCGCTGCTCTTTTTTAGTCGGTTATATTTTGAACCCCTTCAGCTTGTCCATGCTGGCTTTTGACGATCCGAGGCTCGGCGCCGGCTGTGACGGCGTTTCGTGGCTACTAGAAATAATTCGGAGACTATAGGACATGTCCTGTAGATGATCAACGACGACCCCAAAAGCATACACAAGTATGCCGGTTACGACCCCACTCACCCACCAAGTGAATGCAAGTCCCCATCTAAATGGCACGTCATAGTAATCACCTAATAGTTCAATCGACTGGTTAGCCTGCACAATTCCGACGATGATGGCAAGCACAATGGTTATGACGGATAACCCCTTTAAGACCTGGCCCATATAATTACCTCCATATTTTCAATGTCGACATTATTCTACTACAAAATGGAGAATTGTGGGAGCTACTATTGAATACGAACACATATTCGCATTATAATAGTACCATACAACTAATGGGGAGGCGGACCGCATGATTGGAGACAGCGAGCTGCAGCTGATCCAGCGTCATATCGTGCTGCAGGAGATGGTCAGGCTGACCGAGGACGAGATCCGGCGCATCCGGGAATCACGCATGCCGTTGCGCGGCGCAGCAGAACGTCTTGCGAAGACGACACTGGCCGGTGTGCTGCTGGAGCTGGGGGCATCACGCGAGCAACTGCGTGCAAACCGCATATGGGTAGCTGACAAGGGTATGCCGCAGGGTGAGGATATGCTGGTGTATCGGTACTCCCATCAAGGCCGGCAGGGCACATATCCAATTACGACAAAAGGTCTGCGTGAAGAGGTTGAGCGGCAGGGCGAGCTGCTGGCGGATAGGTGGACGCAGATATGCGATGCGGCGATGAGGGGATAGGAGTTACCAGCCCGCAACCAGAAATTACAGGGATATATTTCTTGTTCTTTCAGTGGGTAGCGGTTACATGTTTCGACAGCTTTCGACATGAAGTTAGGAGTAAATTTACAGAAACGAGAAATCACATTTCCCAATCTGTCCAAAGGAGGTGCGGAAGTTAATCCGCTGGTTTACTCTTTTTGAATCCTTCGTACAGATCTCGAAATGTGCAATCTAGAAGCTCCTCGGCGATGTAAATGTCCTCAGGTGTCATTGGAGTTTTCCCGGCGCATATGTAAGAGATCATACGCTTGGATCGACCTGACCGGCGAGCGTACTCGGCTTTTGTCCAACCTTTAGCTTCGATCAGTTCTCCGAGTAAACACCTCCCGCGGGAGATGTCCATTGTCTACTCCTATTCAATTGATAGTGCAGGAACATTATACCATCAAAGGAGTGTAAAATCATGCAGGTTGTAATGGCAGCATCGAATGCGGTTGGTCGAATACTGGAAGGCGATCTATTGGTCGTCGATCTGAATGCTGTTGCAGCCGAAGGAGAGATAGTAATCTGTTCTCCGGATGACAGGTTACATATTTATGAGGATTCGCTTGCTGGGGACGTGGTGGGTAAAGTAATTCGGGTTTACGCTGATCCTCCGAAGAGATGTAATGTAGACGCATCACTTCCAGAGTTTCCGGCCAGTCTCTCAACATAGTGGGCAAAGAAATAAGGGCGGTCCTTGCTGTGCGGGATCTCCCATATTTCTTTGCCCACATTTTGCCCACGGACTTTCGGGAAACAGCCAGATTGGGGTTATTGATGTTACAGCAGATAAAAGCTTGAAAGCCTTGATCTTATGCGGTTTTCTAGACTGCCGGGAATCAACTTCCCAAATGTTACAGTCTCAAAAATAATCAAGTTCGAGATGGAAGGCTCGATCGGTTAAGGGGAGCTGCTGCTTCCAGAGCAGAAGAGTCCGCCATTTGGCGGGCTCTTTTTTGACCTTATAAGACAGGATCAGTCTTTGTTGGACGGACTGCTGCAGCCTACATAAAAGCGATCGGCAAGCAGCATTATAACCGGGGACAGACTTCAGCAACGGAGGGGAACATCTCCCGATGGTCAAATATCGATACGAGAAGTGGATCGGCGGCATGTCGGCAGCGCTAGTCCTATCGGCTGCGTTATCCGGCTGTCTAAGCAATCCTGGAGATACTCAAGGGGAGCTAAAGAATTATTCAGGTCCCGTCAAAGTGAAGACGCTGGAACAGACGCGAGCGGAAGAACGAAGCGCGCAAAGCGTGGTGCCGATTACTCAAATTCATAACCAGGGCTATGTTCCGATAGACGCTGTTGCCAAGGCCATCGGATTCCACGGCGAATGGCTCAAGGACGGCAAATACGGGGTCGGAGACAGGGATGCCGCCTTGTTGTTCCGTCCCGGAGAGAGCACCGTCGATAACGGAGAGGGTTCCACTCGCATGGTCGGACCGGCGGTGAAGCAGAATGGCAAGCTGTATGTACCGGTCGAGTCGCTGCAAGCCTTGTTCGGGGATGCAGCAAGCTTCCGCTCAGACGATCATCAGCTATCTTTTTACCCGCGGCTTGAAGGTAGCGATTCGGGAGCCGATGACCTCGCGCTGCCGTTCAAGGATGGTCAGTCGACTGCGCAGGGCGGTTTGAATGCTCAGAGTGCGGGGCGCGGCCGACAGCCGGGTTCCGATGCGGGGAACTTCCGGTCGCTGGCTAGCAGTTCAACGGGGGATCAAATTATACGGGAAGCCAAGAGATATATGGGTGTAAAATACGATTTTGGCGCGGAGAACTATTCCGAATCGGGAACGTTTGATTGCTCCTCCTATACGAGGTATATATTCGCCAAGTTCGGCGTGTCGCTTCCGCGCACGGCGAGAGCGCAAGGCAAGCTGGGCCGATCGGTATCCAGAGACGAGCTGCAGAAGGGCGACCTGGTGTTCTTCTCGGTTCCGGGGAGATTCAAGAGCGACTCCACCGTCGGCCATGTCGGCATCTATATGGGCAACGGCGAGATGATCAACGCCAACACGGAGCCCGAAGACGGCGTGCAAATCACCGATATCAACAAGCCCTACTGGCAGGAGACATTCCTATTCGCGAAGAGGGTGTTGTAAAGCCACGCAACGCAAAACGGCATTTTCCAGACGCAGCGGTCTTGAAAATGCCGTTCTTGTGTTTGCCTATACCATTAGAGATACACGAGTTGGATCTCATTCTGCGGGTGGATGGAAGTGTCAATGAATTGTTCTCCCACTTGGACAAGCGGATTAAACAGCAAAGTGGGATGATTCATAATAATCGTTCCGGTCTCGCCGCTTCGCATCGTGACACGCTTGCCGATGAAGTTCGGCAGCATATGGCGAATGAAGGTGAGCGTCATATGCGGATCCAGCTCCTTGAAGCTTAAGCGATAAAGCTCCTTCAGAACGGTCAGCATATTGACCTTCTCACGATATGGCCGAGAAGTGATCATCGCGCTGTACACATCTGCAACCGACACGACGCGGGACATGGGACGAATGCTGTCGGCCGGCAATTGATTCGGATAGCCGGTACCGTCCATTCGCTCGTGGTGCTGCAGGGCGGCTTCGGCGATGATGGGATCCCCGAATGAAGCCAGAAGAATCTCATAGCCGTACTCGGGGTGCCGTCGAATCTCACGCATTTCTTCTTCTGTAAGGGCCGCGGGCTTCGTCAGGATCGATTCGGGGACACGAGTCTTGCCGATATCATGAAGGAATCCAGCCTTGCCAGCGTGATTCGCTTCTTCATCGCTCCATCCGAGCCAATGAGCAAGGAAGAAGCTGAGCATGCCGACCTGTACGGAATGCTGGTATGTATATTCGTCTTGGTTGTTTAATAGCAATAGAAGAGAGATGACGTCTCTCTCCTTCTGAATATTGTCAACCAACGGCCCGAAGCTTGCTTCGACTTCGCTGTCCAGCACTCGGCCTATTTCTAGCGCTTTCTTAAATATGGCTTCGTAGCCCGTGACAGCGTTATCATAATAAGGCCGTATCCGAGATTGCTGAGAAGGGATTGCGCCTTGGCTTGCCTGAGCTTCCAGCGCTGCCCCAGAGCGCCGCTGTATCTCCACTTCTTGGACGTGGAGCTGTCGAAGTCGCGCTAGATCCTTCTCCTGAAGGAACGTTCCCTTAGACAGTACATGAAGTCCTTGATTGGTGAAAATATCTTCGGCCAAGCAGTCTCCCGGCTGCAGGTCTGACAAGCTTACTCTCATGGCGCACACCTCGGACAATGATCGATTGTTAGTCGAAACGAGTCGTAATAAATCGAATTACTTCATTGTACCTATGCTACCAACAATTAGGGGGGGTTGCAATAGAATTATTTCTACCTTTAGTCATAAACGTACATTTATTGTTAGTTTGGAAGAAGCGGGTTCCAAGGTCCTTGCTGATGCCCCTTCCATTCCGATCCGTCCTCGTAAACTTCCTTCTTCCATATCGGTACAGTCTGCTTCAATCGCTCGATCGCGTAACGGCTTGCTTCATATCCTTGCTGCCGATGGGCCGAGGACACGGCGATCACGACGCTGGCCTCGCCAATGTCGACGGTTCCGATGCGGTGATGAATCGCGCATAAGGTGCCGGGCCATCTCTCGGCGATCTCTTCGCCTATTGCTCTCAGGCTTGCCATGGCCATCGGCTCATACGCCTCATACTCCAGCTTCACGGTCCGCTGCCCGTTCGTCCATTCCCGCGTCGTGCCGATGAACAGCAGTATAGCTCCGTGATCCGGGTGAGCGACCAGCCGGCTGACCTTCTCCGCAACTAGCGGGGAGTGTGTGACAGCATACCGCTGATCTGAGGGGGAGGAGCCATCCGCATGAGCGGGATCGTCGCCGGATCCGCCTGATACCGGCGGCAGAAGAGCGAGCTCGTCATGGCGGGAGACGACGCTCTCGTCATCGGCGAAGGTCTGGTTGCGCGCCATGAACGACACTTGAATCAGCTGCGCTTGTTCCGGATGCTCGGCCATCAGCCGGCGCTTAATCTCTTTGATCGGAAGCTCGGATTCCTCGTATTCCAAGAATAGCGCTCGCGTTCGCAGTTGGTCGGCGAGGCCTGCGAACAGGGCGATTCGCCATGCGGGTTCGTTGGGCATGTCCATATTCCTTCCATTGCGTGTTCAATCTCTACTGGCTAAAGCATACCATAACGATGTTTAAAATGTTATTCTAGTATCAATGAATGCGCGATGAACCGCATGGAGCGAGGAGGGACCGACGATGCCGGAGATGGTGGATCGATTCGGCCGGAAGCACACCTATTTGCGTATATCGGTCACAGACCGTTGCAACTTGCGCTGCTTATATTGCATGCCGGGAGAAGGCATGAAGTTCATGGATCAAGACCGCCTTCTCTCCTACGGCGAGATTGCCGAAGTCGCAGAGGCGGCAGCGGAGAGAGGCATCCGCAAGCTCCGCATTACGGGCGGGGAACCGCTCGTGCGCCCCGATCTCGATCAATTGATCGCGCGACTCGCAGCTATCAAGGGGATCGAGGAGATCGCGCTGACGACGAACGGCCTGCTCCTGGCTGCGCAAGCGCAGAAGCTGAAGGACGCCGGACTGAATCGAGTGAACATCAGCTTGGATACGCTGGATCAGACGAGGTTCAAGTTCATCGCGCGGCGGGGCAATCTGGACAAGGTGCTGGAAGGCATTCGGGCGGCGTCGGAAGCCGGCCTCCAACCGATTAAGCTGAACTGTGTCCTGCTGAAGGGGATTAACGAAGACGAGATTGCCGCCTTCCTTCGCATGTCCGTCGAGCATCCGCTGCATATCCGCTTCATTGAATATATGCCGATCGGTCATGACGACGAAGGCTGGCGCAATCATTATTTGCCGTTAAACCGCGTGCTGGAGACGGCGAGAGAAGCCGGCTTTGAGCTTGAAGCGGGCTCGGCGGCGCCGGAAGGCAGCGGTCCGTCGGAGAACTGGCGCATACGCGGCGCGGCTGGCACCTTCGGCTTGATTCATCCCGTCAGCGAGCACTTCTGCAAGAGCTGCAACCGGCTGAGGCTGACGGCTGACGGCCATATTAAGCCTTGTCTCTATTGGATGGATGAATTGAATGTACGTCCCGCGCTCGGTTCGAAGGAAGCCCTTCACACACTGTTCGACCGGGCTATGGACATTAAGCCCGAGAATCATGAGATGGCCGCGCTGCTCGCAGGAGAGGCGCAGTCGCATAGGCCGACCGAACGAAGAATGTCCCAAATCGGCGGTTAAGCTTCGCAGGAGGTCAAGATGGAGGAAAGCACCGGGAAGCTGACGTTGCTGCATACGAATGACATACACAGCCATTTGGAAGAGGCGGCGCGAATCGCCGGATGTGTCCGCAAGCTTCGGCAGGATGTCCCCGAGCGGGACTTGCTCCTCGTCGACTGCGGCGACTTCCTGGATCGCGTCCGTTTAGAGACGGAGGGCACGCAGGGGAAGGCGAATATCAGGCTGCTGGCGGAGCTGGCGTACGACGCCGTTGCAATGGGCAATAATGAAGGGCTCTCCTATACGCGCCCCGAGCTTGACGAGTTATTCGCCCGTGTGCCATTTCCGGTCCTGTGCGCCAATCTGACAGTCGCCTCTGACGGATCCCGGCCGGGCTGGCTGTCTCCGGCTGCAGTGATCGAGAAGGCGGGCTTAAGAATAGCTCTTCTCGGATTGACGGCGCCGTTCCGGGAATTCTACGAGCTGCTTGGCTGGCAGGTGGAAGACCCGCTGCAGACGGCGAAGCGATGGGTGCGCAAGCTGCGTGAAGAGGCAGACGTCGTTATTCTTCTCTCGCATCTCGGCCTGAGACAGGATGAACGTCTGGCGTCGGCGATCGAGGGCATCGACGTCATCCTAGGCGCTCATACGCACCACTTGCTGGAGACTCCGCTTCGGATCGGCTCTACCGTCGTTTGCGCGGCGGGCAAGTTCGGACGGCACCTCGGCGTGGTCCGGATCGAGAAGCAGCCGGATGGCTCGCTGGCGGTTGAAGGCTGCTGCGTTCCTACCGCAGATATACAGCCTGACGCGAAGACGGAAGCGCTGCTCGAAGAATGCCGCCAAGAAGCGCTTGCCGCTATGGACATTCCGATTGCGAGGCTGACGCATTCGCTCGCCTCCGAGACGGACCGCGAATCGCCGCTTGGCACGCTTCTGGCGTCCGCGATCCGCAGGGCGACCGGTGCGGAGATCGGCTTGACGAACGCCGGGCAGCTGCTCTCGGGATTGCCGGCCGGTACGGCTACGAGAAGAGACATCCATGCCATCTGTCCTTCTCCGATCAATCCATGCCTGATAAGGCTGAAGGGGAAATTCCTGCGCCGTTCATTGGAAGAGAGCTTGCTGCCGGAATTTATCGGCCTTGAATTTCAAGGGTACGGATTCCGCGGCCGCTGGCTCGGTACGCTGTGCACGGACGGATTGGAATGGACGGTTGACGACTCCCGCCCTCCGTACGAGAAAGTGATCGAGGCGTCCGTAGGCGGCGCGCCGTTGGATGACGAACGGGAGTATACGGTCGGGACGCTGGATATGTTCACATTCGGCATCGGCTACTTGGGCCTGAAGGAAGGGACGGTCGTCCGGTATCTGCTGCCGGAGTTCATCCGGGATGTACTGGCGGAAGCGCTGAACGACCAAGAGGCCATTGCCGATTGCAGCCGCCCGCGCAGATATGCGGCAGGGCATACTGCCTGACGATTGACGAGCAGAGGAGTGAAGCGCCATGCTGCATTGGTTGGACAGCGTTATTCTAGGAATCGTGGAAGGGCTGACCGAGTTCCTTCCGGTATCCTCGTCGGGACACATGATTCTGACGAACAAGCTGCTAGGCTATGGGGAAGCGCCCGACATTCTCAAGACGTTCGAGGTTATCATTCAATTCGCGGCGATTCTGGCGATTGCGCTGGTCTATCGGCAGAAGATCTTGCAGGTATTCGGCATCGGCCATATGGAGAGCGTCAAAGGCCTAAGTGTGGACAAGCTGTCTGCGCGGCCGCGGTTAAATCTCCTTCATGTCGCGATCGCTATCGTCCCGGCGCTCGGGCTGGCCTTTATCTTGCGACACCCGATCAAGGAGCTGGGCTTCTCGCAGTATCCGGTGCTGCTCTCTCTGATCGTCGGCGGCATCTACATGTGGGTATCGGAGGCGCTCTATGACAAGGGGCAAATCAAGCGGACGGCTGAGACGATGGACGATATCTCTTACAAGCAGGCGTTGGTGATCGGATTGCTGCAATGCCTGTCGCTGTGGCCGGGCTTCTCTCGTTCCGGATCGACCATCGCTGCGGGGATGCTGTCAGGCCTCAGCTATCGAGCAGCCGCTGACTTCTCGTTCTTCATCGCCATTCCGGTCATGACGGTGGCGACGGGCTATGAACTGCTCGACAATCTGGGCAACTTCCGTTCGGAGGATATCGGCTTCTTCGTCACCGGCTTCCTCGTATCGTTCGCCGTAGCCTGGATCGTCATTGTCGGCTTCCTGCGAGTGATGCAGAAGGTAAAGCTTAAATATTTCGCCTGGTATCGCTTTGCCCTGGCGATTCTGTTCTATCTTTTCATAATGAGATAGCAAGCAAGGAGACGGTGACACCGTCTCTTTTTTATGAAAATGCTGGCGAATTTTGTCGGATTTTTTGCAGATTTGCTTGCCCTTATCTTCCAAATCTCTTAAATTTAATATTAGAGTATTCTCATTTACTCATATAACTTCTACATGTAGGAGAGGGGGACCTGTGAAGAATGCGCATGATGCCCATTTCTATGTGCCGCCCGGGGATGAGATTGGGCAAGAAGATCTACTCGGAAGAAGGCATCGTGCTGTTGGCGGAAGGCTATGAATTGACGGATTCGATGATCCAGAGGCTGCAGGATAAAGGCATCGGGTATTTGCACATCAACGATCCGCGCACGGAAGGTATTCAAATCCCGGAGATTCTGTCGGAAGAGACGCAGAAGCAGTCACTCTCCACCCTTCGCACCGTATTTCGCGAATTGGTCGATCAGCCGGGCAAGCGGCATACCGGCGCCTATCCGTATGTGGGCCGATCCCTTCGCCAAGTCATGCACCTCGTGATGGACGACCTTCAGCGCAACCGCGATGCGATCATTATGCTGCTTAACTTGAACACCTTGGACCATTATTTGTACATGCACTCGCTGAATGTCTGCGTCTACACGCTGCTGCTCGGAATGGGGCACGGCTACAGCAATGATCAATTGAATACGCTCGGACTCGGCGCGCTTCTTCACGACGTCGGCAAGATGAAGATCTCGCAGCAGCTGTTGAACAAGCCCGGAGCGTTAACCGCGGAAGAGTACGAAGAGATGAAGCGGCACGCGGAGTTCGGCTACCTGATGCTCAAGGATGAACCGAATATTCCGCTCCTCACCGCCCACTGCGCGTTCCAGCACCACGAGAGGCTTAACGGATCGGGGTATCCGCGCGCCTTGAAGGGCGATGAGATCCACGAGTATGCCAAGTGGATCGGCATTGTCGATTCGTATGACGCGATGACAGGACACCGGGTATACCGCGAAGCGATGCTGCCTCACCAAGCGGTGGAGACGCTGTACGCGGGGAGCGATACCCTGTACGATACGGCGATGTTGAAGGTGTTCCGGGACAAGGTTGCCATCTATCCGGTCGGGATCACGGTAAGACTAACTACAGGGGAGTCGGCTGTCGTTGTCGACATCAACGCCGCCAGCATGCATCGGCCGATCGTTCGGGTCATCACGAACGAGGCGGGGGAGGACTTGGCTGCGCCATACGACATCGATCTCTCCAAGCAATTGTCGGTCATGATCGCCAAAGTAGAGATCGGGCCTTCCGAGCGATAAGCCGCCATTCGATTCGATCGGATGATCGGTATAGGCCGAACAACCTGCTAGATGGCTGGCTGGAAGGCCGGAAGGCTGAGCGAACAAGCTCCCGCATAAGGCCAATCGGGGGCTTTTGTTTGCATTCCGATAATCGGGCAAGTACAATTATCCTTATTAATGAAGTTTACGACAGGAGTACTTGCCATGCACGGCCTTACCGCTCAAGCGGAGTCTTACCGTTTCGCCCCGCCAACCCATTTGAGGCCATTATCGCCCGAATACGACCCTTGGGATCCGATTCGCTCCTTGAAGCAATTCGGACGGCATACGCTGACAAGCGTGGAATTTACCGTAACCAACCTATGCAATATGCGCTGCGAGCATTGCGCCGTCGGCGACAGCTTGTCCATGACCGAAGCGCCTCACTTGCCGATTGATCTCATCCTTCGCAAACTGGACGAAGTCGAGCATCTCGAGACCATCAGCTTAACCGGAGGAGAGCCGACGTTCCGCGAAGAGACGATCGACCGCATCATGCTGCCGCTGCTGAAGTACGCTCGCTCCAGAGGAATTCGGTCCCAGCTTAATTCGAATGTGACGCTGGATTACAGCCGCTATGAGCGTATCGCTCCTTATCTGGACGTCATGCATATCTCCTTCAATTATACGGAAGCGAACGACTTCCATACGGTCGGCTTCGCTCATACAGCCCGGCCTGTCGGCAGAGCGGCAGCCGAACGGCTGTACGAACGCATGATGGACAATACGCGCAGGCTCTCTTCGGAAGGTTTGTTCGTATCGGCTGAGTCCATGATCAACTTCCGCACGTATAACAAGATTAGCGAAATACATAGGCTTATCGTAGAGATGGGCTGCAAGCGCCATGAAGTGCATCCGATGTATCCGAGCTCATTCGCTTCGGAGCTGCCGGTGCTGTCGCGGAATCAGATGAGGGAAGCGATCGAAGACCTGCTCGACCATCGCGACCCAAGCGTCTGGATGCTGTTCGGCACGCTGCCGTTCTTCGCCTGCGGAGAAGATCCGAAGGAGCGGGAGCTGTTCCTTCGGCTGTTGAACGAGCGGAACGTCACCGTCCGCAACGACCCGGATGGCCGCAACCGCGTGAACGTCAACTTGTTCAGCGGCGATGTGTACGTGACGGACTTCGCTTCCATTCCGCCGTTCGGCAATGTGAAGAAGGAGAAGCTGGACGACGTCTTCGCCAAGTGGCAGGCTCACCCAATGCAGGGCCGAGTGAATTGCCACTGCCCGTCCGCAAGCTGCTGCGGCCCCAATCTGCTCGTGTCCGACATGTATTTCAAAGACGTGGATTTCACCCGGCGGCAAGCCTTGATTTAAGGTTAAGGACAGCCATTCGATGCCGCGCCGCGGATATTCACGATATGAAGGGGTGCCTGCACTACATTGCATACAGACTTGTTATGGGGCTCAATCTTGTGGAATTTAGTCGTTGTACTTATTCTGGTCTTCTTAAACGGATTCTTCGTCGCAGCCGAGTTCGCTTTGGTCAAAGTGCGCCAGAGCCGGCTCACCCAGCTTGTCAATGAAGGCAACGCCAGGGCCAAATATGCGCTGAAGGTGAACCGCAAGCTGGATGTCTACCTGTCGGCCACGCAGCTCGGCATTACGCTCGCATCGCTGGGCCTTGGCTGGACAGGCGAGCCGGCGATCGCCGACTTGATCGTAGAGCCGCTGCTGTACCGATTCGACGTGACGGACGAGACCGTTGTGCATACGATATCGGCGATCATCGCCTTTATCGTCATTACGTTCATGCATATCGTGCTGGGCGAGCTCGCGCCTAAGTCGCTTGCGATTCAGCGGTCGGAAGGCGTGTCCCTCTGGTTGTCTTGGCCTCTCTTGATGTTCTACCGCGTCTTCCTCCCGGCGATCTGGCTTCTGAACGGCTCCGCCAACCTGCTGCTGCGAACGATCGGCGTCAGGCCGGCAAGCGAGCACGATGCGGCGCATACGGAAGAGGAAATTCGAATTCTGATGAACGAGAGCGCGAAGAGCGGCATTATCGACAAGGAAGAGATGACGCTGTTCGACAACGTGTTCGAATTCTCGGACCGCGTCGCTCGGGAAGTGATGCTTCCGCGTACGGACATGGATTGCATGTTCACGAACGCGCCGTTCCGCGAGAATATGAAGATGGTGTACGAGACGAGGCACACGAGATATCCGGTCGCGGTAGAGGACAAGGATCAGATCATCGGGTTCGTGCACATCACCGATCTGCTTACTGCCGATCCGGACGAGGAGCATGATCTTCGCGAATTCCTGCGCCCGATCTTAAGCGTGCCGGAATCGATGGAGATCAGCAAAGTACTGAAGCTTATGCAGAAGCGCAAGTCGCAGCTGGCGATCGTCATTGACGAATACGGCGGCACGGCGGGGATGCTGACGGCGGAGACGATTCTCGAGGAGATCGTCGGCGAGATTCACGATGAATTCGACGACGAGCTGCCGAGCGTCGTGACCAAAGGAGAGATCACTTCCGTCGAAGGGCGGATGCTGATCGAAGACATCAATGACATGTTCGGCCTCGATATTGACGACGAAGAGGTCGATTCGATCGGCGGCTGGCTGTTCCGCAATCTAGAAGGCAACATCGAGAAGGGGCGCAAATGGCTCCACCAAGGCTATGTCTTCGAGATCGCGCAGACCGAACGGCTGCGAGTGCTGCGAGTGCACATTTATCGCAACAAGAATACGAATAAGACGGAAGCGGGAGGATTAGACAAATCGGCGGACGCGCCATCCGGATCGGCGCCAACGAACGCAACGAATGATTGACCCGCGAAGCGCGTGATCGCCGCCATTGTCCGCCGGATAACGGGATTCAAACGGCGGTGCTTAACGCCATGCGCCATACGCAGAGCTCACCTTAGGGCATTAGTCCCCTAGGGTGAGCTTTTTTTAGTATAGCTAAGCCTGTCTTGAAATGGCCGTTCGAATACAGCAAAGTCAATTTTTGGCTTGGCCTCAAGTCATTCGCCTACTTCCCCCACATACAATTAGGAGAGAATGCTCACTTCGGTGCCAAGAAGGAGGTAAGACCTTGTACGACGACCAATGGAGAGTGTGGAAGCCGTACGTGAGTCCGTGGGATCCCTGTCCGCCGATTCTGGAGAAAGCGTATGTCGTGCCGCCCCAACTGTTCTTGGGCTTCCAACCGATGAATATGCCGCAATTCTCGCTTGACGAAGCGCTATACAGAGGGACGCTGTGGCCGGCGCTCTACAGTCCGTATCCGTCGCGCCGCAGCGCCGACGTCAAAGGGGGGTGAGCCGGGATGGCGGAACGCCAAGAGGGCCAAGAGGGCCAAGGGAACGAGGAGGTTCAGCAGGAAGCGGATCGTCATGGGACGTCCGTACCAGGAGATGCCAAGTACGTCGCCGAGCTGGAGCAGCTTCAGAAGGTGGACTTCGCGCTGGTGGAGCTGACGCTCTATCTGGATACCCATCCGTACGACATGCAAGCCCTTCAGCAGTTCAATCAGCTGACCCAGCAGCGCATGCAGATGGCTCATGCGTTCGAGATCAAGTACGGTCCGTTGCTGCAGTTCGGCCATAGCTTCAGCCGATTTCCCTGGCAATGGTCGCAGTCGCCGTGGCCATGGCAAGTATGAGGAGGGGCGCGAATGTGGATTTATGAGAAAAAGCTGCAGTATCCCGTCAGAGTCAGCAAATGCGATCCTCGGATGGCGCGGTACCTGATCGAGCAATATGGAGGAGCAGATGGCGAGCTGTCCGCAGCTCTTCGGTATTTGAACCAGCGTTATACGATCCCGGACCGAGTCGTCGGCTTGCTTAATGACATTGGCACGGAAGAATTCGCGCACCTCGAGATGATTGCGACGATGGTCTATAAGCTGACGAAGGATGCGACGCCTGAGCAGCTTGAAGCTGCCGGATTGGGCCCGCATTTCGTCAACCATGACAAAGCGCTGTTCTATCAAGACGCTTCGGGCAATCCGTGGACGGCGACTTACATTCAAGCCAAGGGAGATCCGATTGCCGACTTGTATGAAGACATCGCGGCGGAGGAGAAAGCGCGGGCGACGTATCAGTGGCTGATCGACTATACGGATGATGTCGATATCCAAGACGCGCTGAAGTTCCTCAGGGAGCGCGAGGTCGTTCACTCGCAGCGCTTCCGGGAAGCGGTGGAGATTCTGAAGGCGGACCGGGAGCAGAAGAAGATTTTCTGACAGGGAGGCTGGTGCTTAACGGGGAATAGAGAAGGCTGCCCGAACCGGTGATGCCGGTCTTAGGCAGCCTTTGCTGTTGAAGTAGATAGGATAGCCATTACTTAAAGAATAAGAAGTTCGTCGCGAGCGGCCGCAGCTGTCCGTCGGAAGGATGATTCACGATCCGATCTTTGAAAATCAAGGTGCTGGAACCGCCGCCGTCGAGGTTATAGCCGTCAACTGTGCCGTAGCGGGCGAGCAGCAGCTGTATCTCCTCCAGCGTCGCGCCGGAGCTGCCGTTCTCGTCCCGGCCATCGATGACTAGGAACAAGATTTGATTGTCCTTGTAGCTCGCGATAACGGTACGCGGCGCGCGATTCGGGCTTGTCTGCCACTTGGATGGAATCGCTAGATTGACGCCGTTCTTGCGGAGCATGGGCACGAATGAAGCGCCGAACGTCGGGTTCAGCTTGTCCAATTGGGCTTGGCTGGAGAACCGGCCGCCGATCAGCTTCAACTGATCGTTCAAGCCGACGAAGAACAGGTCGTTATAGGACGCTTCGAAGCCGTTCACGTATTTGCCGTTCACGACCGTCGTGCTGAGCGGATACCGCTTGCCCCGCGCATCGGCGAAGCCGCCGGCGTTGACGCCTGCGATCGCTCCGGTTCGGCGCACAGCCTCGAGCGTCGTCTCCGATCCGCCGAACTTGTCCTTGCCGAGGGCGAGCTTCATCCCTTCGGCGCTCTTCAACTGAACCTTGAGCGCATAGCCGCTGAAGCGCTGAGCCTGTATGGCGAACAGCTGAGCTCGCAGATTGCTTGACTGCACCGAATCGATCTGCTTGCCGAGCTTGCTTGTGATGCGAGTGTCATAGATCTGTGCGGGACGGTTCACTTGCGCGGCAGCAGTCTTCATGATCGCGTCCATCGACTCGTTCGTCTTGACATACAGCTCGGACACTTGCTTGATCGATTGCGAGATCTGCCCGGCGATGACCGCCGCATCGTTCAGGCCGTTCGATGTGCCGCTCGAATATTGGGAGAGACGAGGCGCGTCCGGAAGAGACGCCTGGCTTGCTCCGCTGTCAACCAACGTAATGCTGAAGTTCGTAATTGATAACCATATCATCAATCCGATGAACGGAGCGCAGGCGAGCAGGACGGTCCGGTTCAACCGTTGGATAGGTGACAAGGTCATTTCAACACGTCCAGATTTTTCTTTAATTGATCCAGTTGCTGCTTGAGCTCGCTGATTTGGGTATACAGCTTGTTGCTGCTGTCGGTCTTATCGGATGCGTTATCCTTGTTGAACGTCAGCAATTCGTTGAGTGACTGGACTTTGGACTCGAGCTCCGCCATCTCGCTCTCGTAGCTGGCGCGCATCTCTTGCAATTGCTTCGTATAGTCGGCTTGCACGGCTTCGATCTGGCGGGCAGTCTGGGCGCTGAGATCGGCGGACAATTGCTGCTTCACGTGATCGGTGTACCATATGGCTCCTGCGATGCCGGCTCCGATGAGCACGACCCACAGCGCGATGTACGGGAGGATGGACGGTCTGGTTCGGGGGCGCGTTCGCCGCTCTTCGGTGCTGGCGATCACTGGCATGTTCGTACTCATAATAGTAACTGCTTCACCTCTAATTCCTTGCTGCTAGTCATTGTTGAGACCCTATTGTAGCATAAGCTTTGATAGAATCACCGCAATAATTGACGTTATTTGTCGGTAAAGGTTGCTTGTCCAAACAGGAATTCGTTATGATGGGAAAAAGTACTTCATCATCCCCAAGGAGCTGGACATGACGAACGCTGGATTGCCGGAAGCGGTACTATTTGACTTGGACGGAACGCTCTTCCGCACCGAGACATTGCTGGAGACGGTACACCGCAGAGTATTTGAGACGCTGCGCGAGGAAGGGTTATATACGTCGGAGGAGCCGCCGGTGGAACGGCTGCTGGGCTCGCTCGGCATGCTGCTCGAGCATATCTGGCAGCGGGTCATGCCGGACGGTTCCCCGGAAGCGCACGAGAGAGCTAATGAGCTATTGCTGCGCTATGAGATTGAGGAGCTGGAGAAGGGGATCGGCGAATTGTACCCAGGCGTTCCCGAGACGCTGCGCAAGCTGCGGGAGCGGGGCATTCGGTTGTTCGTGGCGAGCAATGGCCTCGAGCAATATGTGAAGGAAGTGCCGAGGCTTAGAGGCATCGCGGATCTGTTCGAGGGCTTCTACAGCGCTGGCGAATACGCCACGCAGACGAAGGCGGAGCTGGTACGCATTCTACTGGAGAAGCATGGGGTCCGGTCGGCTTGGATGGTCGGCGACCGTTCATCTGACGTGGAGGCGGGCAAGCAGAACGGCCTCTTCGTCGTCGGCTGCGATTACGCGGGCTTCCGCCGCGAAGGCGAGCTTGACGGCGCGGACGCGCTCATCGGAAGCTTCGCAGATCTGGAGCAGCTGATCGCGCAGCGCGCGTGAGCGAGCAGATCAGCGACAGCGGCGCAGAAGCGCGAGGTCGCCGGGATGGATACGCTAGCAAGCCGGCGAAGCCGGGATAGGGAGCGACGGAAGGCGCGTGAACGAGCTGTAAGCCGGCGAAGCCGGGTTAGGATCGGCGAGCGCTGCCGCTATACCTGCAAGCGAACAAATGGGTTGCCCTCAAGGGCAACCCATTTGTTCGAATACTGCCGCTTGCGTTCCTTACGGTCACCATAGCCGCTATTTGCGCCAAAGCGGTGCGTAAAATGTTCTAACGGAACTTACGGCCGTTAGCAAGGCGGTTATGGCCCGCATTCTACCGAGACGAGGCAATTAGCGTCCCTCGCTTCCGTTAGAATTCGAAAGGAGCAAAAATCCGCGGAATAACGGCACGGGCAGCCGTTAGAGGCTATAGCTTTCGAGAATAGAGATTCGGCTGCACGCGCGGCCGCCCCCATTAGTCCGGCAACGGCGTACCCCGGTGCTCCTGCAGCAGAGCGGGAGGCAGCAGCATGCCGGAACGCCCCGACTCCGCCCCCTGCCCCTGTGTCCCTTGCGTCCGCTGAACCCCTTGCGTCCCCTGCGTCCCTTGCGCGCCTTGGGTGCGTTGGTCGGCCAGCCCGCTTCGTCCGCTTCGCTTCGCGCGGTACAGCCACATAGCATACTCGAGCGGCCTCGTCAGCGCCTTCCGGTACACGTCCCGCTCCCCCGCGCGGATGAACACCTCGCGGGCGGGCTTCGGGTTCACCTCGAGCAGCCAGACGCGGCCGCTTCGGTCGATCGCCAAATCCAGCGCGAGCTCGCACAATGCGCCGATGTTCGCCTCCAGATGCTTCGCGACCGCAATGCCGAGCCTCTCGGCCGTCTGGCGAATCTGCGCGATCTTGCTCTCGCTGCCGACCCATTGCCGCAGCAGCGAGTTCATCGGAGCCGCTGTTCCGCCGCCGTGCAGATTGGACGTGATGCTCCGCGGCGGCCCGACGCGTCCCGCGCATCCGGTCACTTCCCATTCGCCGAGGCCGTTCTTCTGAACGAGCAGCCGATAATCGTGCACGCGTCCGTTCGGCAGCCGAATATGAAGCCCCTGCTGCACGATGTAGCGATCTCCTCTCATGTCCCAAGACCGCAGCTCGCCGGACAGATGCTCTCGATAGATACGCTTCGGTTGGACGATCCGACGCGAATGATTGCGTCCCTGCAGCAGCAGCGTGCCGTTCTTCAGCTTCTCGATGCGGAGAATGCCGCGGCCCCCCGTTCCGTTGATCGGCTTCAGATAGAGCAGCGAGTACCGCGACAGCATCGATTGAACGTCCTCCGGACCGCTATATAAGCGAGTGGCGGGGAGATGCGCGCGGAAGGAAGAGACTTTGCCCAGCGTGCGGTAGATCGTCCACTTGTTCCGAAGCGGCCGGTTCAGGAACAACAAGTGCGCGTACTTCTTGCGGAATTCGAGCAGTTGCTCGAACCGCTTGCTACGCTGGATGCGGCAGCGGTCGTAGATCATTTGGGGCAGCCGCACTTTCCTGCGATACCAGGCACGGGATTTCGTCCGGTAGAAAAGCGCGTTGACGCGTCCGTTATCATCGACGTCGGCCGGCGTGAAGACGAATATGCTGAGCCCCATCCGGGCGCCGGCGGCGATCATCTTCTCATAGACGCTTTTCTCTTCGAGCACTTTGTTGTCGTTCAGATAGAGAGTGAGAATGCCAAGCTCAGGCTGTGCCAAACGGACTCACCCCCGAGCGGCAGCCGCCGAACCTGCGGCTGCTTCAGCCTTGACGCCGCTGACGCCGCTGACGCCGCTAACGCTGCCGGCGCTCCTAACGCTGCTGAGGCTCTGCCCGAATTCAAGGCGCAGCGCCGGCTTGCCTGCCGGCAAGCTCTCGAGGCCGACGGCGACGAAGCCGGCCGCGAAGCACGCGGCGAGGCTCGCGGTCTGGCCGAGGGGGACGCGGCAGCTCAGCCGCCCCCACTCCATGCCCAGCCGCGCCAGCAGGCTGCGGCAGATGCCGCGTCCCCGCAGCGCGGGATGGACGACGGCAAGACACGCCTCTTCCCCGCAGCCTGCCGCGAATGCGACGCCAGCCGGCTGGCCGCCTGCCGTGAACATGACGGCAATCGCCGTTCCGGGCAGGTTCAGTTCAGCCGCTTGCAGCCGCACAAGCCGAAGCCAGGCGGCAGAGCCGATTCCCCGGTCTCCATGCGTGCGGACGAATCGGAGCAGCGGGAGCCGCTTGCGTTCCCACTCCTCCGCTGTCAACAATTCGACATTCATTGGGCAGAGCCCCCTTTGGTTTGAAGGGACGTTTGGTACAAGTACTGGCTGTAATGATAGATTTGCTCCAGCGACTTCTGGCGGATATGCGGTTCGTCGAACTTCATCGGCTTCGAATTGGCCTCGAAGAACCAAATCTCGCCGGATTCGTCTATGCCAAGATCCATCGACATCTCGCCCAACCGCCCTTTGGACGATCGCTCGATCTGGCGCGCGAGCAGCAGTGTCGTGGACTTCACCTTCATCATGACGCGCCGCGCTTTGTCCTGGCCGAAGACCGAGATGAGCACCTTCTCGGGATCCTCGATATAGCCGCCTCTCGGCACATGCGTGGTGATGCTCTTGCTGCCGGCGACTCTCGCGCCGATGCCGGTCAGCTCCCAACGGCCCGCGCCGTTCTTCTGGACCAGCGCGCGCAGGTCGAAGGGACGGTCGTTATGCGACGCGAGGGCGATGCCTTGCTGAGCGATATACGGTTCCCCGATCGCCTTCGATTGCTTGTCGACGCGCTCCCACAGCCGATGCAGGGTGGAGCATCGATATGTCCGGCTTCCTTTCTCCTCCTGAATCTGAAGCTTGTAAGGCAAATTACGTTCCGGCTGCACCTTAACCGACATGATGCCGACGCCGGCTTTGCCCCTTATTGGCTTCAAATACAGGAGCGAGTGCCGCTTCAATAGGCTGGTCAGAACGGGCTGTGCGGTCAGCTTCCGGGTCTCCGGAACGAAGCCGCGCGTTGCCTTCGACTGCTTCAGCCATTGAAACAGCGACCATTTGTTGAAGAAGCGGCGATTAAACAGCAGAGTGTCCGGCCGCTTGGCGATCGCCTTGAGTTTGCTTCGCACCCGAGGGAGCCGTTCGTCCTCGCGGAGCGGAATCCGGTTGTAGATGACATGCGGCCGAGGGAAGTAGGCTTTGACCCAGCTGTCGCTCTTCGCCTGATACGTGTACCCGACCACATGCCGGCGGTTCAGGTTCAAGTGCTTAACGGTCACGACGTAAGAGAGGAATCCGAGCTTCTCTCCGGTCGAGATCAGATCCGCGAAGTTGAGGCGATTGCCTCGGAAGATTTGAATATCGTCGTCAATCGTCAGGATCGCCAGAACGGGCTTGTTGTCGGGAGCATCTTCGATTCGGATCTGCGGTTCCATGAGACTCATACCCGGCATCATGACGTTTCTTCCTTCCTGCGGAATTTGCTCAAGTACAGGCAATGGTCAAGAATGTACTCCATCGAAGCGCGTCCTTGCGCCTTAAGGGCGGGATGCTTGAAGATCGACCGCCCGGGCTTCGCGTTGGCCTCGAACATCCAAATGTTGGCATCCCGGTCGATGCCGATGTCCAGCCCCAGTTCTCCTAACGTATGCGTGTAATTGCGCTCGATCGCCTCCGACAGCCGGACGGCGACCTGCTTCGCGTTCCCGAGTATCTCCTGCGCCTTGTCGCCGAATGTTCGGCTGAGCGCCTGCTCGGGCGTCATCAGCGACCCGCCGTTCTTGATATGCGTCGTCACGCTTCCGCGTCCGGCTTTCTTAGCGCCGATGCCGGCGACGACCCAGTTGTTGCTGCCGTCCTTATGCATGTGGAAGCGGAAGTCGATCGGGCAATTGTCAATCTCCACCAGCCGGATGCCCTGCTGCACGACGTAGCGAGAGAGAGTGCTGCCGTGGCGCGCACGCAGCATTCGGACCAGGCTGGAGAACTGATTGAACCGCAGCAGCACGTTGGAGCCGTTCCGCCGATATCTGGCGTAATAGCCTCTGCGCGGATGATAGGTGAGCCTGTAGATGCCGTTGCCGAGACTGCCGCCTGTCGGCTTGAAATACAGGAAATGGTGCTTCTCCAGCATTTCTTTGATCTTGGCCGGCGACGGATTGTTAATCGATTCCGGAAGATGGCTGAGCGCTTCGGGTTCGTTGCTCAGCAGATTATACACATCCGACTTGTTGAAGAAGCTCCAGTTGAAGAAGGGGATCTTCTTCCGAACGAATCGCTCGCGCAACGTGACGATCTCCGATCCTGTCTCGGCCCTGCGGCTTGGCAGCCGATTGTAGACGACATCCGGCAGCGGAACCACTTTGCGCGTCCAGCCGCCGCTGCCGTCAAGGAACCAGCCGTGCACCGTCTCTTGCTGCCAGTTGATGTCCCGAGGCGTGAAGGCGAAGAAGTAGGCTTTCTTCCGGCCTAGGGTCAGCAGCTGCTTGATAAAGGTCGTCCGGGGGCCGAATGGAGCCTCCGAAGAGCGGTAGGAGCTGTCTGTCAAAATGCCGATTAACGGTCCGAGCTTTATTTCTGTGTCGCTGTCCCCCAAGAGATAGACGTTGCCGGAATTGGGGATGCGGACCGAACGGCGCAGCCCGGACGATAGGTACACATGGTGGCCTTTGCGGTTGATCGTGCGAACCGACGCCGGCACGGTATCCCGGCCGAGCTTGACGTTGATCGATTTACGTCCGTTCAGCTTCAGAAGCTTCGCAAGCGGGCTGGATAACCAGACGACTCTCTCCGGCCGCTGGGTGAAGTGGACGTTACATAAGGTCAAACTCATGAAATACCCTCCCAAGGTGATCGAAGCAGGATATGACGGGCATAAGCAAGCGGCCGCTCGGCGGCTTCCGCAGCCGCGGCTTCGCCGGCGCACGCCATCGAGGCGCGCCCGGGTTTGGAATTTGCCTCCAAGAACCAACACTGGCCCGTGCGGTCGATCCCGAAGTCAAGACCGAGCTCCGCGAATGGGCCGAACGACTCTTCGATCCGAATCAGGACAGCATCAGCGGCGTCCTGAAGCTCTGCCAGAAGGGAATCGGCTTCTCGTTCGCCGAACAGGTCCGTCAAATATTGCTGCGCGTTGCGAGCTTCGCCGCCGCCGTGAAGATTGGTCGTGACGGCCCCGGATCGGCCGCGGCGAGCCGCGAGTCCCGTTCTCGCCCATCGGCCTTCGCCGTCCCGCTGCATCAAGATGCGCAAGTCGAACGGCTCGCCGTCTAGCCCCTGCAATTCAAGCGCCGGCTGCATCAGATAAGTGCGATTCCCGATCCATCGATGGATGCGGGCGATCGCTTCCGATTCGGGCTGTCCGATTAATCGATAAGAACGGTTGGAGCTCGTTCTGCCGCGGACAGTCACGATGCCGGACATCCCGCTGTCCCGGGATAGGACGATAACCCTTCGGCCTTGCGAGCCGCTAGAAGGCTTCAAGAATGCGGCTCCTCCGCAGCGATCAAGCCATGCCGTTAGCGAGGCTTCTCCGCGGTAGAGCGCGGTTGGCGGCAGCCATCGGCGCAGCTCCGGAGCGCGCAGCAAGGCTCGGAGCACAGCGGCTTTGCCGGGCAGCTTGCTGTTTAGCAGCCTCAAGCGTCCGGACGCTCTCATGCGGTTCATAGACGTCCGGTGCCGTTCGTAGGCGGCTCCGTCTCTGGGCCATGCGCGATCGTAGGCGAGCGAAGGGGCCGGCCGCGCCTCCCGAATCCAGCCGCCGCGCCAGGTCCAGGCGAGAACGCTGTCCTGCGCTTCGTCCCATGTGGACGGGGAGAAGGCGAAGACATCAAGCCCCAGCTTAGCGCCGTCTCGAATGAGGCGGCGAATGAACGAAGCTTCAGCGAAGGGCGGCGAGCCGGAACGCTCGCATACCACGATGCCTAGCACGGGCGATTCGGTCGCCCGGCGAATCAACTTTGTTCCCGAAGCCGTGACGACAGGTACAACCAGCGGTTTAGAAGCCGGACAGATAACGGGCATATTGTATCATCATCCGCACCGAGGGGCGGATCTTCCCTTCGTTTAATGGGGTGTTATCGTTCTTGGATGGCTTGGAATTAACCTCCAGAAGCCATACTCTTCCTCCAGTATCCAATGCCAGATCGATGCCAAGTTCTCCGAAGTGCGCCGGGATTCGGGTATCGACCCCTTTGGCGATATCTAATGCGGCCCGCTTCAGTCGGGCGTAGGCGCTTCCGCGGAACATCTGGGGCAGATTAGACTTTGCGACCGAATCTCGGACGCCGGCGAGCGTGCCGCCGCGCGCCAGATTCGAGACATAATGCTGGCTTCCCGCCGTCCGCCCGACGATAGATGTCACGACCCATGCGCCGGATCCGTTCTTCTGGGCAAGCGCCCGGAAGTCGACGGGGCGGCCCGAAGATTCGATTAGCGTCAAGCCTTGCTGGACCAGGTAACGAACCGTCTTCATCTTCCCGGAGATCGCAGAGAAGAACTTGAGTAGATTCGGATACGTCGCCCTCCGGGTTCCCCCGACAGTCGTGAACGATGCCAGCCAGCCCTCCGTTCCTTGTCTCGACAGCCGAATAATGCCTTTGCCCAAGGAGCCTCTGACCGGCTTCAGGAAGACGACAGGGTAACGGGCGCACATGCTTTTGAGCATCGTGTAATTGCGAAGCGTATGCGATTCGGGCAAATATCGCTGCAGCGAGGTATCGCCGGCGAGCGCTTCGAACACTTCCGATTTGTCCAGGAACTTCTCGTTGAATACGACCGCGCCGTATCGCTGCTTGATCTCGCGGAAAAATTGCTGCACGATCGGGCGGTTCTCCAGCTTGCGCGACGTTAGGCGGTTGTTGACGACATCCGGCGCGGGCAGCGTCGTTCGATACCAGCTGCCGCCGCCCCATACCCATCCTTCAACAGATCTCAGATCGCTGTGAATAGCGGACGGCGTGAAGAAATACACATAAGCTCCCTGACTGCGGCAAGTATCCGTCAGCTCCCGGCAGAACATCGTTATGCTGCCGAACGGCTTGTCGGGTTGGTCGATATAGTCGCGGCTGACGAGAACGCCGATCAGAGGGCCGAGTGCGAGCGTGCGCGAACCGGACCGGTATTGGAGCCTCAGCCTGGCGCCGGAATGCAGGCCCCATTTTCCAGCCAACGACTGACTGATGCGCATGCCGTCGTAACGTGAGACGGAGACGATCGATACGGTCTGCCGAGCAGATCCGAACTGCAGCGACAGCGGCTGCTGGACCGGGATTTTGGCTTGCTTGATCACGGATTCCCCCAGCGCGAGGACGTCTTCGGGCAAGATGCCGGAGCTGATGACCTGGACGTCGATTTTCGGGGTCGCCATGCTTTGTTCTCCTTCCACCGTGTCGAATTTCTTGGATGTAGACCGGATAAGGCTACTCTCCCGGGGGCATGCGAGAATACTCCATCATATGAGGACATCTATCCATCGGTGATTGGCCACATCAGGGGAAAACCGCTATACTAAAACCGATTGCGGATCAGGACGGATATGGACCGATTGGACGAGCGAATGGGAGCTAGCAGAAGGGGATTGCCATGAGAGAGATGGAGAGCGTTACGCAACATGCCAATGGATGGATTCAACTGAAGGTGCCTTTGCCGTTCTCGCTGCGATGGGTGAACGCTTACTTGCTTCCCGAATCGGAGGGAGGCTGGACGGTTATCGACCCGGGCTTGCGATCGAAGGAGACGGAGGCATTCTGGGAGGAACGGCTCGCCGAGCTCGGCATGGACTGGGCGGATTGCCGGAAGATCGTCGTGACGCATTATCATCCGGATCACTACGGCTTGGCCGGATGGTTCCAGCAGCGAACGGGAGCGCCGGTCTATCTGTCGAAAATAACGCAGGATTGCGCGGTCCGGCTGTGGAGCGAAGGCGAGACGTATTCCGCGCAGCTGCTCGCCGCGTTCCAAGCGCACGGCTTGCCGGACGAACAGACGGACGGCATGAACGCTCATATGAGCGGAGTGTTCGCGCAGGTGCTGCCGCATCCGAAGGATGTCCGGTTCCTTCCCGAGCCAGGCGAGAGATTCGCGATGGCCGGCGCCGAGTGGTTATTGGTCGGCGGCTCGGGACATGCGCTCGGGCATATCTCCTTCTATGATCCGGAGCGGGAGGTCATCCTGTGCGGCGATCAGGTGCTGCCGCAGATTACGCCGAATATCGGCTGGATGCCCGGGTCGGATCCGGATCCGCTCGGCTCCTATCTATCGAGCCTGCGGGCGATGCTGCCTCTCGGCGAGGCGTATGCGTACCCGGGGCATCGCGATCCGTTCGCCGGTTTGGCGACGCGGATCGGCGAGATTCTGGCGCACCATGAGCGCAGGCTGCGGAGGATGGAGGAGCTGCTCGCGGAAGCGGGGGCGATGACAGCTTATCAGATGTGCGAGAAGCTGTTCGGCACGAAGGTGCAGGGGAATCCCCACAATATGCGGTTCGCGATGGCGGAGACGATCGCACACTTGGTGCGAATGGAGCTGGAGGGGACGGCGAGCAGGCGCGCGGCGCAGCCGTCGTCGCCTATCGGCGGGCGCGAGCTTATTTATTTTGTGGCGGTTGGCGGCTAGGCTGCTTGACATGTCGAGGTTACGCAACGGCATGATAGATTGATAGAATAGAAGCGAATAGATGGACGAGGGATCAGGGGGGCAGCCGCATGAGCGTATTATCCATTCTGGCGAAGGCGAACGGACCGCTTGAACGTGTCATGCCGCTGCTGACGCCGACCGCGATCATCGTCGGCGCGATCTGCGGTTCGCGCCTGGCCTCTCTCGAAGGCTTGGTGCCTTGGGTGTTCGCGGTGATGACCTTCATCGGCAGCTTGAAGATCAGCTTCCTCGATATGCTGCGCGTGCTTCGCCGGCCGGAGAAGCTGGTCTGGCTAATGGTCATTCTCCATGTGCTGATGCCGGTGGTTGGGTGGACGGCTGGACGGCTGTTCTTCCCGGACGATCCGTATCTGGTGACCGGCTACGTGCTGCTGTTCGTCATACCGACCGGCGTCGTCAGCGTCGTCTGGGTGACGATCTACGGCGGCAATCTGGCGCTGACGCTCGCCTTGATTCTGGTCGATACGCTGCTGTCTCCGCTCGTCGTGCCGGCCAGCCTGTATGTGCTAATGGGTTCGACCGTCGATATTCAAGCCCGGGAGATGATGAAGGGACTGCTCTGGATGGTTGTCATTCCTTCTGTCATCGGCATGCTCTTGAATCAAGGCACTCGCGGGGAAGTGAACCGGAAGTGGGGACCGCCGCTCGCGCCGCTGGTGAAGGTGGGACTGTTCGTCGTCGTCGCGATCAACGGCTCCACGATCGCCCACGACCTGCGGCATGCGGACGCGCGGATGGCGCTGCTGGTCGTCGTGACGTTCGGGACGGTCATTCTCGGTTATCTCGTCGGATGGGGCGTGCCCGCGCTGTTCCGCTGGAACCACCAGGATGCCGTGGCGGTACAATTCAATTCGGGCATGCGCAACCTGAGCGCCGGGGCGGTCATCGCCGTGCAGTATTTCCCGCCGGCGGTGTCGCTGCCCGTCATCAGCGGCATGCTGTTCCAGCAGCTGCTGGCGGCCGCCTTCGGCTATCGAGTAGGCCGAAGCGAGCGGAAGCGAAGCGGCGCCTCCGCCGCGGCATAGAGCGATAGCGCTTCACTAGAATAAAAGAACCTCCGATCCACTCGGTTGTGGATTTGGAGGTTCCTTCTGCATCACTCCTCGCCAGATCCGTCGCCTGGCAGCACCGCCTCTTCCTTCTCCTCGCGCTCCGCCTGCTTGCGGTGCGCGATACGGCTGGATGCGGCTGCGGCAATGGCGCCGACGATGTCGTCAAGGAACGTGTGCACGTCCTTGCCGTTCTTCTCATTCAGCTTCTTGAGCACGCCGGGTTTGAACTTGTCGATGAAGCCGAAGTTGGTGAACCCGATGCTCCCGTACACGTTCACGATGCTGAGCGCCAGCACCTCGTCGCAGCCGTACAGCCCTTCGTCATTCTCGATCATGTTCTGCAGCGGCGGCAGCAGCTTGCGTTCTTCCGCCAGCATATCCAATTGAATGCCAGTCAGGACGGCATTTTGCACTTCGCGTTTAGACAGCACCGCTTCCACGTTGGCGATGCATTCATCGAGCGTCAACTCAGGGAAATAATCTTTCTGCAGCAGCATGACCAATTGGCCGATCTGGCCTTTGGATACGCCTCTTCTCGTCATCCATTCCTCTGTAGCTCTAGCTACTTCCTTGCTGTTCAGCCGATATGCGTTCGATTCGGACAACGAAGACACCTCTTTCGGTTCGAATTGCGGTTGTCCGCCGCAAGGCGGGACAAACCGTTCATACATTCCCCTCAGGGCTCGTATACATATTACTACAATCCAGAGCGCCGTAAAAATGACGGCGATATTATCCTATTCAGGAGGAATGAGCATGAAGCCAACCGCCGGACGCAAATTCGTTCGCAAGCTATTCCCGGCTCTGCTGTTGCTGCCGCTTGCCGCGGGCTGCGCGCAATCCGGACCTACCGCCAATACCGCTGCCGAACCGATCGACCCTCCGCCGGCCGAGTACGAGCAGGCTATGCTGCAGGAGACGGAGTCGATGCTCCACTCGACTTCAGCCCAGAACCCAGATGGCGCAGCGTCCGCCTCGACCCAGAACCTGGATGATGCAGCCTCTACCGAACTCCAGTCGGATCAAGCAGTCCAAGCGCAAACCCAGCCGGACGCCGATACGCAGCAGGACTCGTCGGATAAGGATGAATTGACCGTCTACTTGCAAGACCGCAACGGATATATCGCTCCGATGACGCTTCGGGTCGGTTCAGAGGACAGTGCCGATCGTACTCCCGAGGAGACGGCAGTAACCTGGATGACCAGCAATTCCGAATCGGCAGACCAGTTGCCGCCGGGATTCTCGCCGCTTCTGCCGGAGACGACGAAGGTGACGTCGATTCAATCCGAAGATGGAACGGTCACGATCGACTTCGCCTCGCCATTCCCGTCCGTCCCGGCCAATCAAGAACGGAAAATGATTGAAGCGCTCGTCTGGACGATGACGGAGCTTCCAGGGGTAGAGAATGTGAAGATCACCGTTGACGGACAAGCGCTTCGCGAACTGCCGGCTTCCGGACTGCCGCTGCCGGAGACGCTGTCACGCAATATGGGCATCAATCTGGAGCAGGCAAGCGGACTTACCGTGAGCCAATCGATGGCAGTCACCCTGTACTTCTCGGCGCGATCCGAGCAGGGAGAAGGCTACTTCGTTCCCGTTACCCGTCTGGTCAATCGGCAGCCGGACCGCAACCAAGCCGCATTGCAGGAATTGATCAAGGGTCCGCTTGACGAGAAGAAGCTGCAGCCGGTGCTGACCGAAGGCGTTACGGTGGAGAATATCACGACGAAGGAAGACACCGTGGTCGCTTCTCTGCTGGATCCGGGCTGGGAACCGGAGATGGAGATTCCGAGCGAGACGATGCAGGCTCTCGTACTGACGCTGACGGAAGCCTCGGGCGATCCCAAAGCGAGCATAACATTTAACGGCACCGCCGAATTCACGGATACGGATAACCGTTCCTATGACGAGCCGGTCGACCGCCCGACGTACATTAACGCCTTGTCACGCTGACCAATGGCGCCTAGTCCGCGTTGTTCCGCCGACGAATGACGCCTAGGCTGCCATGCCGCATTAGCGAACGACGCCCGGGCCAGTGATTTTCACATGAGTCACGACTTTGAAGCGAACTTCGGGATACACGGACTTCCAATGAGCGAAATCCTGCTTGTTCCCGAATGTGGTTGCCAGATAATGCAGCCCAAAGCCATATGGATCGACCCCGGCGTCGCGGATCTTGTAGAGCAAATCCTCGACCTCGGAGGAGAATCGCTTGCCCAGCTGGCGTTCGATGCCGTTCCAATCGTTCTCCAGCGCTTCCGGAGGACTCTCTTCCAGAATGCCGGACATATAGACCTTCAGCGTCACTAGCGGCACTTCCCCTATGGCGATGTCCGTATGGGTCCGTATTTGATTCACGGTCAGCACGATCCGGCCATCCCGATACGGCATCTTCACCTCGGACTTGCCCGCCTCGTTCGCCGTCATATTATATAATTGCGTCTCGTCCGGATTCAGGATGAGGCGCATTCTTGCTTTGTCCATCAACAGAACGCGGTCAATCTGGTAGGTCTTGTCCAGGCTTCGGATCACGGGGAGCACCGGATCCATTCCTTCTTCGAAATGCCTTCTAGTCAGATCGAATAGATAAGTCGTCACCGTATAAGAAGACTCGGTGCCCTCGTTGCCGAACGTCAAGAACAGCGCGTTGCCGGGGAAGCGTTCGGATTCCGGGGTGACCTTGAGCACCGACAAGGCGTCCGGCTCCCCGACGCCGACGAAGGCTACCTTCTGTATATCTCGGCGTCTCGCGAACCAGCTCATGGCATCCGGATTGCCGTTCGCCACCAGATCCTTGCCCAAGATAAAGACGCGGCAGTGGCCGAAATCCAGCTCTTTGTCGACGAATGCCTTCAAGTGGCGCACGGCCTCGGCGATGGAAGGCGCCTCGACGGTTTGGATTTGTGTTCGGGACGATCCGCTCTCGACTTTGTTAGACGTGATGGCGAGCCTAAGAGATACCCGGAACGGCTTCTCCGGGTTGCCGGTCCAGTCGACTCCCGTCGTAACGACGTAGAACCGCTTGTCGATATCCTTCATTCCGCAGCCTGCGAGGAGCGAGCAGATCAGCAGCACAACGAACGCCTTGAACAAGC
Source organism: Cohnella lubricantis (assembly GCF_014212015.1). Taxonomy (GTDB): domain Bacteria; phylum Bacillota; class Bacilli; order Paenibacillales; family Paenibacillaceae; genus Cohnella; species Cohnella lubricantis. The sequence continues at coordinate 116,887 of NZ_JACJVN010000033.1, forward strand.
CGAACACCTCCCCTATTTGCCATAATTGGCGGTACCCCCTCTCGGCGCGCGGACCTTGGTTTTTTTTCTCGCAAGATAAACAATAATCAGGGTGATGCATGTCGCGAATATTTCTACGCAGAATCGCCCTATCAGCCACCATTCGGTAGCCCATTGGTTCTTCTGATCGTTCGACCAGGAAGCGTAGGCGAAGGACAAGGCTCCGAAGATGGCGCATATTATCCAGTTGGACTTGGGAACGGGCGACTCTTCAGCCTTTGCTTGATATTGGATCCAACACGCTTTGAACATCTCCATCGCGCAATGGTACGTGTTCATGACGAACATGAGCGACAGAATGGAGAACACCAAGAGGAACAAATAAACCACCCGCTGGACGAAGCCGTACTTCAGAACCATGGAATCCGCCGTAACGCTCCAGAGATACATGTATTGGTCGACTCCGATCGTCCCATGGAAGCCGATTGGAATGAAGAAGGTGAAGAAGGCGAAGCTCGCGCCAAGCAGCGGGATGAGCCAGCGGTGCTTCAGCCTGAAGCCGGGCGGGTTTAACCGATTGAAAATCTGCATGTTGAGATATCCGCTGAACAGAAAGGTGGCGGCCGCAACCGATCGGAACGAAGGAGGGTGCCTTACGTATCCTGCAATGACCCTCATCGCATCCCAACTCACCAGCCTGTCGGTCGTGGTCTTGAACAGAATGAACAGACCGAGCGGTGCGCACAGCAGCAGAAGGACTTCAAGCGCGAACTGAACGGAACGGGAGGACCTGGAGCCGGCGAATAGGCAGGCCATGACCATGATGAACAGAAATAGGTATTCGTTCATCTCCGGGTTAAAGAAGATGCCCATCGTTCGCGTGAAGCTGTAAACGACAAAGATGCCGCCGCTCATCCAGGTCAAGGCGGTGAACGCGATCAGCGGCAGAGAGAGCACCTTCGGGAGATGCTGGTCCAGAATCTCCGGCAGACCCATCTGCGGGAATTGCTGGAAGCACCACGCGTTGACGATGGCGATGAGCGAACCGATCGCAATGGCCGCCAGGAGGCTCATCACTGCGCCGTCAAACCGATCTTTGACTAGAATGTGCGGCACGAACAGCATGATGTTCATGAACCCGACATAGATGAAGTGGTAGTAGAAATAACGGTTCAGACGCCATCACTCCGTTCTTCGGCTAGGCTGTTTGTCATTCGGAAGGAACAGCGCGAGATAGGGCTGGCCGAAGCTTCGCAGATTGCACAAGTAGACAACCGTTATGAATGACATAACGATAATGCCGACCATGCCGTAGAAGATCGAAGTCACGACGAAGACGTATTTCAACGCCCGAATGGAATAGCTGAACGAGCTGTTCGGAATGACGAAGTTGGAGATCGCGACGACGGATGTCACGATGATCATAATGCTGCTCACTAATCCGGCTTGCTGAGCGGCTTGGCCGAGAATAAGCCCTCCCACGGTCGCGGCGGTTGACCCGACGAACCGCGGGAGCCGGATGCTGGCTTCAATCAGCGCTTCGATCATGAAGAGCATGATGAATACCTCAATGAAAGCCGGATAAGGAACGGCGGCGCGGCTTCCGTCGATGGAGAACGCCAGCTGCACCCGGAAGAACTCCGGATTATACATGGAGACGGCAATATAGAGGGAGGGAAGCGTCATGGAGAGCATCATGCCGATGTATCGGAACAGGATAATGACTCTACCCATCCAGAACGGCTCGTAATCGTCGTCCATCGCGTGCATGAAGTCGAAGAACCGGACGGGCAGCATGATGGCGAACCGGCTGCCGTCCACTAATAAGCCGATCTTGCCTCTGTTAAGGAATTGAGCGACGCGGTCCGGGCGTTCCGTCTGCAGCGTGACGGGGAATATGGTGTATCGGTTATTGCCGAGTAGCATGGCAAGCTGGCCGGAGGCTTGGAGAAGCTTCGTCTTGACTTTGTCGAGGCGCTTCTCAAGCTCCTCGAGCGATTGCCGGTTGACCTTGTCCCGATCGTAGATAATATTGATGCGAGTTCTGGAGATCTCTCCCTTCTGCAGCTTGCGGATCACGAGAGTCGGCGAATTGTAGCGAAGCCGGATCAGGTAGGTGTTCATGTCCAGATCCTCGGTCATCGCCGATTGCGGACCTTGCAGGGAAGCTTCGACCTCGGTGTCTTCCGGCTGGGTTTGAAGCTTGCGGATGGCATCGAAGCAATAGACCTTGCCTTCATACTGAAGGAGCACGCAGCCTTGAAGAAGCAAGTCGATCCATTCGTCTTGGTTCGGCGCGTAAGTGAAGTCCAGATCGCTGCGAAGCATTCTTCGGAATTCATCGGGATCGAACCGATAGGAGAATGGGATCAGAATGCCGTCTTTGACTTGATGGCTGTCGCACATGCTGGGGAAGAAGCAAAGCTCCATTGTCGTATAGCCGTTATCCATGATCTCAGTCGTCAGGTCGGCGGGATTGCCGAGCTTGGCTTTGACCTCCTCAATCACGCTCTTCCTCCTTCCCTATAGCCGTCCTGTCCCAACTAGATTGCCCGCTCCATAGGAAAGTTATCCCGGATATGGCTTGTCTTGCCTTGGGGAGACAGTGTGCTTTTCCGGTGCGTCTCTGGTAAAATAGGATGGATTTATCGAGAACCGACAGTTCAGGAGGAAATACCATGAGATCCGACGGAAGGCAAGCCCGCGAGCTGCGGACATTTGCCGTTACGCTTCAGCCGAATAAATACGCGGAAGGCTCTGTGCTCATCGAGATGGGCGATACGAAGGTGATGTGCACCGCGACGGTGGACGAGAAGGTTCCGCCGTTCCTGAAGGGACAGGGGAAGGGCTGGATTACGGCGGAATATTCGATGCTGCCGCGCGCAACGCAGACGCGCAACCAGCGCGAATCGATCAAGGGGAAGCTCGGCGGCCGCACGATGGAGATTCAGCGGTTGATCGGCCGCGCGCTGCGCTCCATCGTTGATCTGCAGGCGCTCGGAGAGCGGACGATCACGCTCGATTGCGACGTGCTGCAGGCGGACGGAGGCACTCGGACGACATCCATCACGGGGTCGTTCATTGCGCTTGCCCTCGCGATACATAAGCTCTCCCAGACGGTGAAGTTCGCCAAGTACCCGCTGACCGATTATCTTGCTTCGATCAGCGTCGGCGTTCTGCAAGGCAATGCGCTGCTGGATTTGAACTACGAGGAAGACTCGAAGGCGAAGGTGGACATGAACGTCGTCATGACCGGCGCGGGCGCGTTCGTCGAAGTGCAAGGGACCGGAGAAGAATCTCCGTTCTCGCGAGCTGAACTCAGCGAGATGCTGGAGCTCGCGGAGGAAGGCATCGGCCGTCTGATCGCGCTGCAGCGTGATGCGCTGGGAGAGGCCGGCAAGCGAATCGGGGTCTTCCAAGCATGATCGCACCGGGAGATACGCTGCTCATTGCTACTCGGAACGCAGGCAAGACGAAGGAGTTCCGCGAAGCGTTCGCCGCTATTGGCGTTCAAGTGAAGGATCTGAACGAGGTTAGCGGCGTGCCCGAGATCGAGGAGACCGGAACGACGTTCGCGGAGAACGCGTTCATCAAAGCGAAGGCTGCGTCGGAGGCGGCCGGCTTGCCGGCGCTCGCCGACGACTCCGGCTTGTGCGTCGACGCGCTGGGCGGCGCGCCGGGCGTCTATTCGGCCCGCTACGCCGGCGAAGGCGCAGGAGACGCGGCGAACAATGCGAAGCTGCTCGCGTCTTTAGCGGCACTAGAAGCCGTGCCGGCGGGTATGCCGGAAGCTTCGGGGAGCGCGAAGCTGCTTAGTCCGGCGAAGTTCGTATGCTCGCTCGTCCTATACGATCCGCGGACAGGCGAGAGGGTTGAAGCCGAGGGCGCAATCCACGGCTTCGTTGCCGATCGGGCAAGCGGCAGCGGCGGCTTCGGCTACGATCCGCTGTTCTACCTGCCGAAGCATGGCAAGACGATGGCTGAGATCTCGATCGAGGAGAAGAACGCGATCAGCCACCGCGGGCAAGCGCTCCGGGAGCTGCTGGCGAAGCTGAAGCGGGAGTAGACGGCGCGGCAGCGGATAGCTCGTCGATAAGAACCCCAAAATCCACTTGAAGTGGATTCTGGGGTTCTTGCGTATCGCGGGGGGGACGCCGACACGCGCCCAAAGGGAGCGCTGCGCCGCGCGTTGCTGCGGTCAAACGATGCTGACCTTGTACTTGCGCAGCCAGAAGTCGAACTGGAGCAAGTAAGCGAACAGCTGCGGAGCGCTCATGAGCTGCCCGAACCACGGCAAGTGCGAATGCGGATCGGCCTTCTGGGCGAGCTCCCGCACTTGGCTCACATCGATCAGCGGCAGCAGCGGAGACGAGGTGTCATCCAGCCGCTCAAGCAGCAGGGAACGTACGGCGTTCAGGTAGCCGGGGTTGTGCGTCTTCGGATACGGGCTCTTCTTGCGGTACAGCACCTCATAAGGAAGATAGCCTTCCAGCGCCTTGCGCAGAATACCTTTCTCCCGTCCGCCGGCCATCTTAAGCTCCCACGGAATGTTGAACACGTACTCGACCAGCCGATGATCGCAGAACGGCACTCGGACTTCGAGGCCGACTGCCATGCTCATCCGGTCTTTGCGGTCGAGCAGCGTTGGCATGAATCTCGTGATGTTCAGGTACGACATCCGCCGCATGCGCTTGGCGCTCTCATCCTCGCCAGGCAGCTCCGGCACTTCAGCCAGCGCCTGCGAATAGCGATCGGCTAAGTATTCACGGGCGCGTGTCGCGGAGCGAACCTCGGCGGAGACGACGCTCTCCCGCAGCTCGGGCGCAAGCGACCAAGGGAACGTATTCGCCTCCAGCGCTTCCCTCCGGTGGAACCATGGATATCCGCCGAACACTTCGTCCGCGGCTTCTCCGGAGAGGGCGACCGTCACGCCCTTCTTAATCTCGCGGCTGAACAAGTAGAGCGATCCGTCGATATCCGCCATGCCCGGCGAATCCTTCGCGGTCACCGCCGCTTCGAGCGATTCGATCAGCTCCGGCGTATCGAACTTGATCGGGTGGTGCTCGGTATCCAGATGCTCCACCATCCGCTGAATCCAAGGCGCGTCCGGATTCGGCTGGAAGTCGTGCGCCGTGAAATATTTGTCGTTGTCGACGTAGTCCACGGAGAACGTGTTCACCCGCCCTTGCCCCGTTCTCTCATAGTAGCGGACGGCCAGAGATGTGAGCGCGCTCGAGTCGAGGCCGCCGGACAGCAGCGTGCCGATCGGCACGTCGGAGACGAGCTGCCGCTCGACCGTATCCGCCAGCAGCTCGCGAACCTTCTCGGCCGTCGTCTGCTCATCGTCCTCGTGCGGCTTGCTCTCCAGCTTCCAGTAAGCCGACAGCCGCATGCCGTCGCGGTCGTATGTCAGGCAATGGCCGGGCTTGAGCTCCGACATGCCGCGCCAGACGCCATGCCCGGGCGTGCGCGCCGGGCCGATGATGAACAGCTCGGCGAGCCCTTCCGAATCGATCTCCGCCGGCACGTCCGGGTGCGCGAGGATCGCCTTCGGTTCGGAGCCGAAGAACAGCCGACCTTCCTCCCGCCGGTAGAATAGCGGCTTGACGCCTAACCGGTCGCGGGCCATGAACAGCCGCTCATGCTCCGTCTCCCAGATCGCGAATGCGAAGATGCCGTTGAATTTGTCTACGCAGGCCGGCCCCCACTCTACGTAAGCGAGCAGAAGCACCTCGGTATCGCAAGTGGTGCGGAACGTATGCCCGAGCTTCTCCAGCTCTATTCTGAGCTCCTGCGCGTTGTAGAGCTCGCCGTTATAGACAACGACGCAATCCTTGTCTTCAGCATATTTGGCGGGCCGCACCATGGGCTGCGCGCCGTTCAAGGGATCGATGACGCTAAGGCGCCGGTGGCCGAATGCGCAATGCCGCGACAGCCAAGTGCCGGAGGCGTCGGGCCCCCGGAGCGCCAGCGTCTCTGTCATTTTCTCCAATAGATTCGCTTGCGTCGTCAAGTCCTGCTGCCAATCTACCCATCCTGTAATTCCGCACATCGTCTATTCCTCCTTACGGGCACCGGGATAGATGCCCCGAATTCACCATATTCGGCTCGAGTCTGTTTTGACTCTCCCGGACGGGTGTCAATTGCGACGGCGCGATCCGAATTCGACATAAGATACGGAATCACTGGAGAATATATGGCGGGACGGGCGCTGAACCGGAGACCGGCAAAGGAGGGAACTGCGATCGGGGACGAGCGCAAGACATACTATGTGGCCGTTGGAGCGGGTCAGGTGCTGGAGGACAAAGAAGCCGCTCCGTTCGAATTCGCCATAAGGGCCAACGATGAGGAATTGAACAAGCTGCAGGAGAAATTCGAAGAGCTGTCCAGCGTAGACGAAGCATCGATGGTTCACTTCACGAACAGCCATATCCACGCGAACCTCGAACGAGCGAACGAGGATTATGAATCGCAGCTGAAGAATATCTACGCCTACCTGTATGAATTGGGGACGGACGAGACCAAACGGCATATCGAAGCCAATCATATTCTCGATTAATGGGGCGTGGAGCGGCATGATGACCATTCGCCAGGCGTCGTTCCGCCAAGTGCTGGAGAGAGGCGGCCGCCGTTATGCCGAAGTGGAAGTGGAGACGGACCGGCGTTCCGAGCCTCGGCTGCTCGCCTACTTCCGGCGGGAAGGCAACGGGCATTATCAGCTCGTTCGAGTCATCGCGGAAGAGCAAGCGGAGCCGGAGGCTGGGAGCGGCGTGCTGTATGCGGCTGCGGGAGAAGACCTCGCAGCGCAGATATTCTCCGGTCCGAGCCATGGAGGCGAGGATGACCGGGCGCAATTCGGACGCCGGATCGTCGAATTTGGCGATATTCGCGAGCAGTTGGACCATCATCTGTAGAGGAGGAAATGAGAGATGGGCGAGAAGTTCAAGAAGAACAAAGGCAACATGTATGCCAAACGCGGAGAGGAATTCGCGGAGCAGACGATCAAGACAAGCGAGAGCGAGCCGCATCCTGCGCAGAACGCGCCGGCTACGCCTCATAACCGGTAAACCTGGCTATATAGAGACAGCGCAAGCCCCGCAAGGAGCCGACCGGCTCTTGGCGGGGCTTTATTTGCGACGAGCGACGAAGGCGTTCAATTCCCCGCCGATCAGCACGATCATGGAGCTGATATACAGCCAGATCAGCAGAATGATGATGCCGCCCAGACTGCCGTAGGTGCGGGAGTAATGCCCGAAGTTGTTGACGTAGAAGGCGAACAGAAGGGAGCTGGCAATCCAGGCGACGGTTGCGAAGACGGAGCCCGGAACGACGGAACGCCAGCGGATCCTGCGGTTAGGCGCGATCCGGTACAGCAGCAGGAACACGAAGAACAGCGCGAGCAGCGGAACGATCCATTGCAGCATGTCCCACATGGAAGACCACGGATCCGTAATGCCGAGCAGGGGGAACAGGCGGCTTTGGATCGTTTGCCCGAACACAAGCAGAGCCATCGACAGCATAATGACGAGCGCCAGCACGAGCATGGCCGCGATCGAGATGAGCCGTCGAATCCAGAACCGGCGCGTCTCCGATTCCTCGTAAGCTTTGTTCAGCCCTTTGATCATGGCGTTGATGCCGCCGGAAGCGGTCCAGACGGAGCCGATGAGGCCGAAGGACAGCAGGGCGCCGCTGGGGCTTGACGTGACTTCGCGCACGATCGACCGGACCGCCTTCGCCGCATCCATCGGCAGCAGGAGAACGATGCGGTCCATGAGGTCCTCCTCGGACAGCTTGACGAAGCCAAGCAGGCTGAACATGAAGATGAGGAACGGGAAGAACGCCAGCAGCAGATAGTAGGACAATTGGGCGGCCAGCGATGGCAAGTCGTCCTCTCTCAAGCGAATGACTAAGGAGCGGATCAAGGCAATCGGCTTTCGAAAAAAAAGCTTGAGAAGCAGCATAGAATTCCTCCGGCTTCTATTTGAGCGCGGCGAGGACGGCTCCAACGGCAATAAGGCCGACGCCGATGCCGTTCTTCAGGGAGATCTTCTCGCCGAGGAACAAGAACGCGAGCAGGACGGCAATGACGACGCTCAGCTTGTCGATCGGGCCGACTTGCGCGACTTTGCCGCATTTCAGCGCGAGGAAGTAGAAGAGCCAAGACATCGCGCCGGCAATGCCGCTTAGCGCGATGAAAGCCAGCGCCTTGCGGTGCGCCATAATCTCGCCGAGCTGGCTAAGCTTCCCTTGAACGGCAACGACGATGATCAGGAATACAGCCATAATGACGGACCGGAGCGCCGTCGCCGAGTTGGCGTCGATGCCTTTCAGGCCGATCTTGCCGAAGACGGCGACAAGGGCGGCCGTTACGGCTGATAAGAGTGCGTAGATTAGCCACATGATGAGTCATCTCTCCCTATGGATGGATACGGTTATCCTTTACAGATTGCCTAAATGGAATCCATCCATGGCCATGCGAGGAACTCCGTTTTCGTAATAGTATGGATAGGATTGGTATTTACAGCTTGATTATAACAGGGAACTAGGCAGCGGAAGCGCATTATAGGCATCTTCACAATATAGAAAAAGGCGGGGCTGCGCCCCGCCGTCTTGCGAATTGCTATGTTGCGTCTGCTAAAGGATCAATTGTTGTCTTCCAAGTAGCTTCTGGTGTAAGGTCCGGGACTTGCGTCCGGGGGATCGATTTGGACCGGCTTTCTCGTGACTCTTGTCCGATGTTGGTCGGTTATGCCTGTTTGCTCGGTTTTCAGCTCCTGCAGCACTTTGCTCTTCTGTTCCATGGTTAGGACTCCTTCGGATTTTAGCCTTAGATTGCGTGAATCGTCCGGAAATATGCGATGGATTCGAACGTTGGTTTTTCCCAAATTTGTACTTGAGACGAACGTGTCGAATGTGTTAATATAATCAGGCTGCGTCCCAATAGCTCAGCTGGATAGAGCACACGCCTTCTAAGCGTGCGGTCGGGGGTTCGAATCCCTCTTGGGACGCCATTACAACTCCAATCAGACCTCTTAAGATACGGCAGATAATCCCCGAAGTCCTTGAAGATCAAGGCTTTCGGGGATTTTAATATAAGCGGCAGCGCGAAGAAGCCTCCCGGACGGAGGCTCCTTGCGGTTAACGCTTCTTATACGCCGGTTCGATGCGGTCCGGGGCCGCCCGAACCGGGGCCATGCCCGCTAAGGCCTGGTCCGTGGGTGCCCGGACCGGTACTTTGACCGCCGAAGCCAGGCCCGCCTGGGCCAGGTCCATGAAAGCCCGGTCCGCCGCCGGGGCCGTGGAATCCCGGTCCTTGACCAGGATAAGGGCCAGGGAATCCGGAACCGGGATAGCCGGGATAGAAGGTGCCGGGAGGATAGTACGGGTAAGGTCCGGCAGGGTACGAAGGGTAATAAGGATATGCCGGATACGGCGAATATGGGTACGTCGAGTAAGGCTGCAGCACGCTGTTCACGATCGGGCCGAGCGGTCCGAATGGGCCGATTGCCATCAGAATTCCCCCTTCAGTTGATGGTTCAGCCTATGCCTAGACGAGCGAGTTTGACACACGGCGGCCTGCAGGTCACTGGGTGGCCTCATGCGGCGGCCGACATACTAGGCTTGTCACGTTAGCCGCGATTCATTATAATGAGAACAAATGTTTGGTTATGGGAGGCGATGTTCGTGACCATCCGGAGATCGATTCGCAAATGGCCTGTCGAGATTGTATATCAAGACAGCAACGGACTTACTACGCGGACAGTAGTGACGGTCTATTCAGTGCGCAACGGCAAGGCGAGAGTGCTTGACTGGAGGAGCAAGTCCTTGCGGACGCTCGCGGTAGAACGGATCGTGACGGCGGTACCCTTCATCGTCCGCGCATCTTAATGCTTCACTTGGCAATCCATCGTACGTCGAACACAATGCATCAAAAAAACCCTTGCGCCGCAAGGGTTTTTACTATATTCAATATGGAGCGGGTGAAGGGAATCGAACCCTCGCCTCAAGCTTGGGAAGCTGGCGTTCTACCATTGAACTACACCCGCAAGATTAGAAGTGAAGCAATAAGAAATATACCATAATCCGTCCGGGAAAATCAACTTAAACGGCCGCCGGCTGGGCAATTCAGGCTCCATTTTCCATTCGCATTCACGTTCGTGATATAATGCGGGTGAATCGGCAACCGAGGCCGCCTCGCTGACAGGAAGGGGTTCACCTAGTGACAGATTCGACGAAAGATAACGCGAGAGATAATTTGGTCTTGTTCCCGAAGACGCTGGATTATTATCAAATTCAATTGACGAGAATGTTGGAGACAGAGCGCTACGGCGAAGCCAAGTCGCTGCTGAGATTTCTCCTGCAGTGCGGCGGCGAGGCCGAGAAGCATCATGTCGAGTGGGAGACGCTTCTCGGGTGGCTGGAGGCCGCTTTTCCTTACGCGCAGGACGCCGATTTCTCCGATGGCGGCATGGACGAGGAAGAGGAGGAAGACGCCGAAGAGACGCTTCAACGCAAATTAAGCGACCGTTCCGTCCAGGATGCGGACTACATACCGAGACTGCTGTCCAAGCTCAGGGAAGGCGAGGATCCAGAACAGCAAATGCTGTCGCTCGGGCAGCTGTTCTATTTGGAGCATCCCGAGATTGAGCCGAAGATCCGCGCTTGGCTCGAGGAGAGCGAGCATCATCCGTCCGTGCAATTCCGCGCGCTTCAATTGCTGAATAAGCTCGGCGCAGAAGGGCCTGTGCTGCTCCTGAGGGAAGGCGAGACGTTAAGCATAGACGCCGAAGCGACGCCGATGAAGTTCGAGGACTTCCCGCCATCCATACAGAATGTGCTGATCAGGGTCCGTCAAGCTTCGGAAGTATCCGATCCTACGCTGGCTTATTTCGCCGAAGAGATGTGGAAGGAATGCGTGCAAGCTGCCTACGGGACTTCTATATACCAACAAATGGCAGAAGACGACGAGAGCTCGACGGATCTGTGGTCGGCGGCGCTGCACCAATTTTTGATGGAGAAATTGCATGGACTGGGCGGCGATGAGTCGATCCGCGATCAGTACGGCATTACGGATGCGATGCGCTTCCGCTATGAACAAGCTCTTCGCTGGCTTCGCCAGTATGCGGGAGACCTGCAGCCAGGCTCTTGAGAGGGCTGTCTGATTCGCACTTGAATTGGCACCTAGGGTTGATTATAATGGAATGGTTTATGTTAAGCTGCCGAGCAAGAGACGGCAAGCGGTTTCGGAGGGGAATGGCTAATCATGAAGGCAAATTGGGAAAAGATAGAGAAGAATGTCGGTCTTCTCGAGGTTGAGATCGACGAGCAGCAAGTGACGGAAGCGCTCGACAAGGCGTTCCGCAAAGTAGCAGCTAAAGTGAACGTTCCAGGATTCCGCAAAGGCAAAGTGCCTCGCAAGATTTTCGAAGCGCGCTTCGGCGTCGAGAGCCTGTACCAAGACGCAATCGATATTCTGCTCCCGGACGCATACACCAATGCAGTCGAACAAGCTGGCATTACGCCGGTTGATCGTCCGGAAGTGGACGTCGAGCAATTCGCCAAGGGCCAGACGTTCAAGTTCAAGGCGAAGGTAACGGTGAAGCCTGAAGTGAAGCTTGGCGAGTACAAAGGCCTGGCCGTTCCGGCTGCGGAAGCGGAAGTGACGGAAGAAGAGATCAACCAAGAGCTGGAGCGTCTTCAGCAACGCCATGCCGAGCTTGTTGTCGTTGATGAAGGCCCTGCGCAAATGGGCGACATCACGATCATCGACTTCGAAGGCTTCGAGAGCGGCGTTCCGTTCGAAGGCGGCAAGGGCGAGCGTTATCAGCTCGAGCTTGGCTCCGGATCATTCATCCCGGGCTTCGAAGAGCAAGTCGTGGGCCTGAACATCGCCGAAGAGAAGGACATCGAGGTTACCTTCCCGGAGAACTACCATGCGGAGAACCTGGCCGGCAAGCCGGTTGTGTTCAAAGTGAAGCTGCACGAGATCAAGCGCAAGAATCTGCCGGCGCTTGACGATGAGTTCGCGAAGGATGTCAGCGAATTCGATACGCTGGATGAATACAAACAAGATTTGGCGAGCAAGCTGAAGGAGCGCAAAGCTAAAGAAGCGGAAGCCGCTCGCGAGAACGCCGTCATCGATCAAGCGGCTGCGAACGCCGAAGTGGAGATCCCGGAAGTGATGATCGACAATGAAGTCGAGAACATGCTGAAGGATTTCGAGAGCCGCATTCGTATGCAAGGCATGACGCTTGAGCTGTACTACCAGTTCAGCGGCCAAGACGAAGCAGCGTTGAAGGGCCAGATGAAGGCAGACGCCGAGAAGCGCGTTCGGAACAATCTGGTTCTCGAAGCGATTGCCGATGCCGAGAAGATGGAAGTCTCCGAGGCGGATGTCGAAGAAGAGCTGGCCAACCTGTCTCAGATGTACAACCGTCCGGCAGAAGAGCTTCGTTCCATTTTCTCCGCTAACGGTTACCTGAGCACGCTGACCGCCGATCTGAAGGTCCGCAAAGCCGTTAAGTTCCTGGTGGAGCAGAGCAAAGCCGCTTAATTGACTTAGCACCTTAGAATGGCTGCAAACTTATAATATCAAGGCACGCATGCTGCGTGCCTTGTTTTTCACTCTACATAATCGGGGGATAAGCGCGCGCGCAAGCCGGATATCCGCCAACATGACATTGAGGTTTGAACGTGTTAGAATATTACCGATGCTCGAAAGTCCATTAAAGAAAAGAGGTTGGTCACATGAACTTGGTACCTATCGTCGTTGAACAGACGAACCGGGGAGAACGCTCGTACGACATCTACTCCCGGTTGTTGAAAGACCGCATTATCTTTCTAGGCAGCGCTATTGATGACGATGTGGCCAATTCGATCATCGCTCAACTGCTTTTCTTGGCTGCGGATGATCCTGAGAAAGACATCAGTTTGTATATTAATTCGCCCGGCGGTTCAGTTACGGCCGGAATGGGGATATATGATACCATGCAGTTCATTAAGCCGGACGTCAGCACGATCTGTGTCGGCATGGCGGCGAGCATGGGTTCGCTGCTGTTGACTGCAGGCGCTAAGGGCAAACGCTTCGCGCTGCCGAACAGCGAGATCATGATCCACCAGCCTCTTGGCGGGGTTCGCGGGCAAGCGACCGATATCAAGATTCATGCCGACTGGATTATCAAGACCAAAGAGAAGCTCAACAAGATTTACGTGGAGCGTACTGGACAGTCTTACGAGAAGATCGAGCGCGATACGGACCGCGACAATTTCATGAGCGCGGAAGAAGCTTGCGCTTACGGTCTCGTCGACAAGGTCATCGCTTCTCCCATTAACGGATAAGGAGTGATCCCATGGGGTTCAAATTTAATGATGAGAAAGGGCAATTGAAGTGCTCTTTCTGCGGCAAGTCCCAAGATCAAGTGCGGAAACTCGTCGCCGGTCCCGGCGTTTATATTTGCGATGAATGCATTGAGTTGTGCACCGAGATCGTGGAGGAGGAGCTGGGCCACGAGGAAGAGCTGGATCTGAAGGATATTCCGAAGCCCAGAGACATCCGCAACATTCTGGATCAATACGTGATCGGCCAGGAGCAAGCGAAGAAGTCGCTGTCCGTCGCCGTTTACAACCACTACAAGCGAATCAACTCGCAGAACAAGATCGAGGACGTGGAGCTTCAGAAGAGCAACATCATGCTAGTTGGCCCAACGGGCTCCGGCAAGACGCTGCTGGCGCAGACGATGGCCAAGATTCTGAACGTTCCGTTCGCGATTGCGGATGCGACATCTTTGACGGAAGCCGGCTATGTCGGCGAAGACGTCGAGAATATCCTGCTCAAGCTCATTCAAGCGGCTGATTCTGACGTGGAGAAGGCCGAGCGCGGCATCATCTACATCGATGAGATCGATAAGGTGGCCCGCAAATCCGAGAACCCATCCATCACGCGCGACGTATCGGGCGAAGGCGTTCAGCAGGCGCTGCTGAAGATTCTGGAAGGCACGGTTGCCTCCGTTCCTCCGCAAGGCGGCCGCAAGCATCCGCATCAGGAGTTCATTCAGATCGATACGACGAACATCCTGTTCATCTGCGGCGGCGCGTTCGACGGCTTGGAGCAGCTCATCAAGCGCCGGATCGGCAAGAAAGTGATCGGCTTCAACGCCGCGCTGGAAGGCCAGAAGGAACTGAAGCCGGGCGAATACCTGTCGATGGTTCAACCGGAAGACTTGCTGAAGTTCGGCCTCATTCCGGAGTTCGTCGGCCGTCTGCCGGTCATCTCCGCGCTTGAACCGCTCGACGAGCCGGCTCTCGTACGGATTCTGGCGGAGCCGAAGAATGCGCTCGTCAAGCAATACCAGAAGATGCTGGAGATGGACAACGTCAAGCTCGAGTTCGAGCCTGGCGCGCTGGAAGAGATCGCTCGCGAAGCGATCAAGCGCAATACGGGCGCACGCGGTCTTCGCGCGATCATCGAGAGCATCATGCTGGACGTCATGTACGAAGTGCCTTCGCGCGACGACGTGACCAGCTGCGTCATTACCGAGAAGGTAGTCAAGGAGAAGGTCGCTCCTGAACTGACCACCAAGAAGGGCAAGAAAAAAGAAGAAAGCGCGTAAGCACGGACTGGGCGTTCATCCGATAGTCGATGGCTTGCCGCTTAAGAAGCAGCCGGTTCCACCCTGTTCCCGCCTCAGCGGAAGCAGGGTGGACTTGGCGTATACGGGGAGATTGGGAGATATGTATTTGCGCACCGATACCGTTCCCGTTCGTGTGGGGAATCTGACGATCGGCGGGAACAATCAGGTCATTCTGCAGAGCATGTGCACGACCAAGACGGCGGACGTCGCGGCAACCGTAGCCGAGATCAAGCGGCTCGAAGAAGCCGGCTGCCAGCTAGTCCGCGTCACGGTTAACAACAAGGAAGCGGCTGAAGCGATCAAGGAGATCAAGAAGCAGATCTCCATTCCGCTGGTGGCCGATATCCACTTCGACTACCGCCTCGCTTTGTTAGCGATCGAGAACGGCATTGACAAGGTCCGGATTAACCCGGGGAACATCGGCCGCCGCGAGAAGGTGGAAGCGGTCGTGAAGGCGTGCAAGGAGAAGGGCATTCCGATCCGGATCGGCGTCAACGCCGGATCCTTGGAGAATCATCTGCTCGAGAAGTACGGCTATCCGACGCCGGAAGCGATGGTTGAGAGCGCGCTGTTCCATATCGGCATTCTTGAAGAGCTCGATTTTCACGATATCATCGTCTCTCTGAAAGCTTCGGACGTTCCGATGGCGATCGCCGCCTATACGAAGGCTGCGGAGGTCATAAAATATCCGCTGCACTTGGGCATTACCGAAGCCGGCACGTTGTTCTCCGGCACGGTGAAGAGCGCCGCGGGCCTTGGCGTCCTGCTGAACGCCGGCATCGGCAACACGATGCGGATCTCGCTTAGCGCCGACCCGGTTGAGGAGATCAAGGTCGCTCGCGAGCTGCTCAAGACGTTCGGGCTGATCACCGACGCGCCGACGCTCGTCTCTTGCCCGACTTGCGGCCGTCTCGACATCGACCTGTTCGCGGTCGCGAACGAAGTCGAAGAGTATCTGTCCAAGCTGAAGGTGCCGATGAAGGTGTCCGTGCTCGGCTGCGCCGTGAACGGACCTGGCGAAGCGCGGGAGGCCGATATCGGCATCGCCGGCGCGCGCGGCGAAGGCATGCTGTTCCGTTACGGCGAGATGGTTCGCAAAGTGCCGGAGGCGGAATTGGTGAGCGAGCTGAAGAGAGAGATCGATCACATCGTGGCCGTCTATAACGAGACCGGCGTCATTCCGGGCCGCAAGCAGCATGCGTAGGAGGAGTCTCCGATGAGGAAGAAGCTATTCTGGCTGCTGTCCGGGCTCGCTCTTATCCTTGTTCTCGCTGCCTGCGGGAAGGCTTCTGACAATGAGAACGAGACAGCCTCCGCCATTCAGATGCAGCCGAACGGCGACCTCCAGGAGAAGACCGCATCGACGTCGGTTATGCCGGCGTTCCTGAGCGAAGAGTCTGAGACTGTACGGCTCGCATACACCGCTGCGGCCAAACTGATGGACACGCTGCAGTTCATTCCTTGCTATTGCGGCTGCGGACTATCCGCGGGTCACAGGAGCAATCTGGACTGCTTCATCGCAGGCGTTCGGGAGGACGGCGCCGTCATCTGGGACGATCATGGCACGGGCTGCGGCGTCTGCCAGCAGATTGCGCTGCAAGCGGCCAAGCTGAAGCAAGAAGGCCGTTCCGACTTGGAGATTCGCCAATTCGTCGACGAGACGTACGGCGAAGGCTACGCGGCACCGACGGACACCCCGATGCCGAACGCTTAAGAAAAAGATCCATCATGACTATATCCTTCGCTAACCGGGCAATACTAACTAGTATAAGCCCGGCTTTTTTATGCCGATTTGCGTTGTACGGTTACGAGGGTACGGAAAGGATGGATCCAATGACTCTGAGCACTTTGTTGATGTTCGTGCAAGTATTTTTTGCCGTGGTAATCGGCGTTTATTTCTGGAACCTACTGCGCAATCAGAAGAGCAACCGTACCGCCGTCGACCGGGAATCGCGCAAGGAGATGGACAAACTCAGGAAGCTTCGCTCAATCTCGCTGACGAAGCCGCTCGCCGAGAAGACCCGGCCGGCTTCGATGTCTGACATTGTGGGTCAGAAGGAAGGCTTGCGCGCGCTTAAAGCCGCGCTCTGCAGCAGCAATCCGCAGCACGTCATCGTCTACGGCCCTCCCGGCGTCGGCAAGACGGCAGCTGCCCGCGTCATTCTGGAAGAAGCGAAGCGCAATCCGGCATCGCCGTTCCGCCTGGACGCCAAGTTCACGGAGATCGACGCCACGACGGCGCGCTTCGACGAACGGGGCATCGCGGATCCCCTCATCGGATCGGTTCACGATCCGATCTATCAGGGCGCAGGCGCGATGGGCGTGGCGGGCATTCCGCAGCCGAAGCCCGGCGCGGTGACGAAGGCGCATGGCGGCATTCTGTTCATCGACGAGATCGGCGAGCTTCATCCGATCCAACTGAATAAGCTGCTGAAGGTGCTCGAGGACCGCAAGGTATTCCTCGAGAGCGCCTATTATCACGCGGAAGATCCGAACATTCCCATGTATATACACGATATATTCCAGAATGGCTTGCCAGCCGACTTCCGGCTCGTCGGCGCGACGACACGGTCGCCGAACGATCTGCCGCCCGCTCTTCGAAGCCGATGCATGGAAGTATATTTCCGGCCGCTGCTGCCCGACGAGATCGGGCAGATCGCCGAGAACGCGATCGCGAAGATCGGCTTCCAGCCGCAGCCGGAAGCGGTTGAAGTCGTCAAGCGTTACGCGACGAACGGCCGTGAAGCGGTCAACATGGTGCAGTTGGCGGCAGGCCTCGCACTGTCTGAGAATCGGCAGCATCTAAGCGCCGCCGACGTCGAATGGGTGGCGAACAGCAGCCAGCTGCCGCCGCGTCCGGACCGCAAGGTGCCGGCGGAGCCGAAGGTTGGCTTAGTCAACGGCCTCGCCGTCTATGGCCCGAGCATGGGCGCGCTGCTCGAGATCGAAGTGACCGCTATTCCGGCAGCGCAAGGCAAAGGCACCTTCACCATCACCGGCGTTGTAGAAGAGGAAGAGCTTGGCGGAGGCCAGCGGACGCTGCGCCGCAAGAGCATGGCGAAGGGCTCGGTCGAGAACGTCGCGACGGTGCTGCGCCGATACGGCCTGCATCCGGAGAACTTCGATCTGCACATCAACTTTCCGGGCGGTTCGCCGGTTGACGGACCTTCCGCCGGCGTGGCGATGGCCGTCGCCATCGCATCGGCCATCACAGGCCGTCCGGTGGACAACAAGCTGGCGATGACCGGCGAGATCAGCATCCATGGCAAAGTGAAGCCGGTCGGCGGTGTCGTCGCCAAAGTCGAAGCGGCTTTCCAGGCAGGAGCGGATACGGTCATTATTCCGAAGGAGAACTGGCAGGCGATCTTCGAAGGGCTGGAAGGCGTCTCGGTGGTCGCCGTCGAGAGCATCGAGGAAGTGTTCGCCCGAATCTTCGGCGAACAGCTGACCGAACAGAGCGAAGTCGATGCGGCGGAACGGCCGATCGCCGCGGATGCGTTCGCCGCCGCTCCGGTGGCCGTGCTTCACGCCGGCAGCATGGGGATAGAGCCGCCTCCGCAGCAGCAGACGCAGCCGAAGGCTCACTACCCGCAGACCGGCCACGGCGCTGGCGGCACCGGCGCTCCGGTGCCGGGTTAATGCCGGCGGCGGCAACCGGACACCCTGGGCGCTTCCCTTCGGGGCGGCGCTCTTTTTGTGTCCATTTTGCGGCAGGGAACAACATTTGATACAATGACTGGAGTACCTGTTAGACGACTTAAGACATCCTTGGAGGTGCCGGATCATGGGATCGAACAAATCGAAAAGCCGCTCTCTGCCTCTATTGCCCTTGAGAGGGCTCCTGGTGTACCCGAGCATGGTGCTCCATCTGGACGTTGGCCGGGAGAAGTCGGTCAAGGCGCTCGAACAGTGCATGATCGACGATCACATGATCCTGCTGTGCTCGCAATCGGAAGTGAACATCGAAGAGCCGACGCAAGATGATATTTACCGGGTCGGAACGATTGCGAAAGTCCGTCAAATGCTGAAGCTGCCCAATGGAACGATTCGCGTGCTGGTCGAAGGGGTCGTCCGCGCGGAGATCGATCAATATTTGCCTAACGATAATTACTACGAGGTCGTCGCGCGCGAGCTTCCGGAGCGGTTAGACGGGGATTCGGAGCTGGATGCGCTCATGCGAGCCGTCCTTAGCCAATTCGAGCATTACATCAACCTGTCCAAGAAGGTGACCCCCGAGACGTTAGCAGCCGTATCGGACATCGAAGAGCCGGGGCGCCTCGCCGACGTCATCACGAGCCATCTGTCGCTGAAGATCAAAGACAAGCAGGAGATACTCGAGACGCTGGACGTTCGCGAGAGGCTGGAGAAGCTGCTCGACTTCTTGAACAACGAACGCGAAGTGCTGGAGCTGGAACGCAAGATCAGCCAGCGGGTCAAGAAGCAGATGGAGAAGACGCAGAAGGAGTATTATCTTCGCGAGCAGATGAAGGCGATTCAGAAGGAGCTCGGCGACAAGGAAGGCCGGGCCGGCGAAGCCGAAGAGCTGCGCAATCAGCTCGCGGAAGCGAAGCTGCCGGAGAAGGTGGAGGCGAAGGTCGAGAAGGAGATCGACCGGCTGGAGAAGATGCCTGCCTCTTCTGCAGAGGGCGCAGTTATCCGAACGTACGTGGAATGGCTGCTTGCGCTGCCGTGGAACAAGGCGACGGAGGATCACTTGGATATCGCCAAAGCAGAGGAACTGCTCAATGAAGAGCACTTCGGCCTGGAGAAGCCGAAGGAGCGCGTGCTTGAATATTTAGCCGTGCAGCAGCTCGTTCAGAAGCTCAAGGGGCCGATCCTGTGCCTCGCCGGACCTCCCGGCGTCGGCAAGACGTCGCTTGGCCGCTCGATCGCCAAGTCGCTCGGCCGCGAGTTCGTGCGCGTCTCGCTAGGCGGCGTGCGCGATGAGGCGGAGATTCGCGGCCATCGCAGGACGTATGTCGGCGCGATGCCGGGACGCATTATCCAAGGCATGCGCAATGCGGGGACATCGAATCCGGTCTTCCTGCTCGACGAGATCGACAAGATGGCGATGGACTTCCGCGGCGATCCGGCATCGGCTATGTTGGAGGTGCTCGATCCGGAGCAGAACGCGACGTTCAGCGACCACTATATCGAGATGCCGTTCGATCTGTCCAAAGTGATGTTCATCACGACGGCGAACGCCGTTCACCAGATTCCGCGGCCGCTGCTGGACCGGATGGAAGTGCTGTACATCCCGGGCTACACCGAGCTGGAGAAGCTGGAGATCGCGCGCAAGCATCTGCTGCCGAAGCAGAAGCGCGACCATGGCTTGGCCGACGAGCAATTGGCCATCAAGGATGAGATATTGCTGCAGCTGATTCGCGATTACACGCGCGAATCCGGCGTCCGCAACCTGGAGCAGCAGTTGGCGGCGATTAGCCGCAAGGCGGCGAAGCTCATCGTCGCCAATCCCGAAGCGGCGCCGATCGTTGTAGACAGCGCGAAGCTGAAGGAATTCCTCGGCCCGGCCAAGTTCCGGTACGGGATGGCGGAGCTCGAAGACCAGATCGGCGCCGTTACCGGCCTAGCCTGGACGGAGGTCGGCGGCGATACGCTGGTCATCGAGGTGAGCGTCATGCCGGGCAGCGGCAAGCTGACGCTGACGGGCAAGCTGGGCGATGTCATGAAGGAATCCGCCCAAGCCGCGTTCAGCTACATTCGCAGCCGCGCGAAGGAATGGGGCATCGACCCGGCTTTCCACGAGAAGAACGACATTCATATTCATATCCCCGAAGGGGCAATTCCGAAGGACGGTCCTTCTGCCGGCATTACGATGGCGACGGCGCTCGTCTCTGCGCTCGCCGGGCTGCGCGTCAACCGCGAGGTGGCGATGACCGGAGAGATCACGCTGCGCGGCCGCGTGCTGCCGATCGGCGGGCTGAAGGAGAAGTCGCTTGCGGCTCACCGGGCCGGCATTAAGAAGGTGCTCATCCCGAAGGATAACGAGCGAGATCTGCGAGACATTCCGGATAGCGTGAAGGCGGATATGACGTTCGTGCCCGTCTCTCATCTAGACGAAGTGCTTCAGCATGCGCTGTCCGACCCGCTGCCGGAGCGCAGCGGCCGGGATGAGGACGAACCGGCGTTCGCCGAAGGCAACGCCGCTATTCCGCCGGCGGTAGAGAGCGATGGCAAAGACGCTCCGCCGCTCGGCACACATTGACAGGAGCAGAATATACCTTATGAAGATCAAAACCAGCGAATTTGTCATTAGCGCCGTCGGCCCCAAGCAATACCCCGAGGACGGCTTTCCCGAGGTAGCGCTTGCGGGCCGGTCGAACGTCGGCAAATCCTCGCTGATCAACCGCTTGTTGCTGCGCAAGAATCTTGCCCGAACCAGTTCACAGCCGGGCAAGACGCAGCAGCTGAACTATTACCGCATTAACGACGAGCTGTTCTTCGTCGACGTTCCCGGCTACGGTTACGCCCGGGTATCGAAGACCGAGCGCGAAGCGTGGGGCAAGATGATCGAGAACTACCTGCGCAATCGCGAGCCGCTGCGGCTCGTCATTCTGCTGGTCGATCTGCGCCATCCGCCGACCGCCTTGGACGTCTCGATGTACGAGTGGCTGTCCCATTACGATATTCCGATCTGCGTGGTCGGCACGAAGGCCGATAAGCTGAGCAAGAACCAGCTTCCGAAGCATGCGAAGCAGGTTCGCGAGACGCTGGGCATGCCCAAGGGACAGCCGCTTGTCCTCTTCTCCTCGGAGACCGGGATGGGAAGGGACGAATTATGGAGCATTATCGAGCAAGCGGCCGAATTGACCGCAAACTCCCCCCAGGAACCGCAGAATGACCCGCAGGAAAGCGAGGATACTGAGTAAAAGCTTGAGAAGATTCCGGCAGGAATCGTTTTTTTCCGGTTTATCCTTGAATATCGCGATTGGCTCGCAAGAAATCATCCTCGGAGTTATCGTATAATGAAGAAGAAGCTAAGCAGTCACCTTCGCAACAAAATGGAATTGAGGAGATTTCTATGGCTCAAAGAGTAGCCACGGAGTATGTCAATGCGAGTATCCAAGTGACGGAAGCCGAAATGCCTATTCTCATGTCTCTGTGCGAAGCCCAGCAGCTGCGTCTGCAAGTGTTCGTGCTCGATAACGGTAATCATGAGGTTGTACTTCAAGACGAGGCCGGCGGGGAAGCGATCCGCCTCACCTTCGAACGGATTCACGGCCATTATGTATGCGTTCTGTCCTGCCGCGTCGAACAGCTGAAGCTGACGAACGTTCTTCGCAAGCTGATCTCCGCGTTTAAGGGAGATGCAGTCGTCAACCGAATCTACCAAGGCTTCACGATGGTGTATCACTATCTGGAGGGCAAGGTTATCCGGATCGTCGAAGTGAAGGGTGACCAGCACAAGACGGTCTTCGAGCATCGCGATACGATCGGAAGGATGGAAGCCCAGTTCAGGCGCCAGACGGTGGAGGAAGAGATCGGCATCCTGCGCCGCGCGGTGAACGAACTGCTCGATCTGCGCAACCAAACGTCGGCCGCCGCGGAGATCGCGGATATTGACGAGAGATTGCAGCACCACAGCCGCTTGCTGTTCGCTTTGGAAGCTTAATGACGCAACAATATATATCCTCCTTCATTATGAAGAGTCTGTCGGCAATTATAGCCGGCAGGCTCTTTTTATTTTTCGCCTCCTTCGACTAAATATGACTGAAAATGGCAACTAACTCTCTCCTATCGGCGTTTTCTTATTTGTAGATGGTTCAGAGAGAAAGAGGGGGTGCGAAGGTGGGCAAATGGTTCGTGATTGCGGCTGCAACGGCGATAACGGCAATGGCGGTGACCGGCTGTCAAGATGCAACTAAACCGGGCGAACTGAAGCCGCTGGGCAAGAATGACAAAGCGGCGATCAAGGTCATGTTCTCCGGCGAGAACTATTTCTACCAAGAATACGGCCGCCTCTTTATGGGGCGATACCCGAATATCGACGTCGAAGTCGCCGATACGCAATCGCTTCATCAGCCGGTTGGAGGCGTCTTCAGCTTGAAGGGATACGATGAAGCGGTTCGAACATTCATCGACGAGCAACAGCCCGATGTTCTGGAATTGTCGGCCGATCAGTATGCGCAATTCACGGCGGAGGGCAGACTGCTCAATCTTGAACCTGTCATTAAGCAGGACCAATTCGATACGGAGAGCATTCATCCTGCAGTCCTGCAGCTGCTCCGGGACAAAGGCAACGGCGCTTTGTACGGCTTAAGTCCCCAATTCCGCAGTCAGGCACTGTTCTACAACGCGGATCTGTTCCGCCAATACGGCGTGGAGCCGCCAAGCGATTCGATGAGCTGGAGCGAACTGCTGCTTTTAGCCGAGCGGTTTCCGACGGAGAATGAAAAGGGCAAGCGGCTTTACGGATTTACGTTCGAAGGATCCTCCACCCTGATCACGATCGTCTATCAGATAGCCATGACGGAGAATCTGCTCGCCGTGTCTCCTGACGGCAAGACAGCGACGGTGACGAGCGGCGCGTGGAAGCGGGTGTTCGAGATAGCAATCGGCGCTTTCCGTTCGCGAGCGGTGAATTTGGCTGACGAACCGCAGCCGGACGCTGGAACGCCTGCAACGGCGGATAATCTCTCGAACGAGAATGCGTTCGCGGCGGGACGGTCGGCGATGACGCTGGACAGTTCCAATTTGATTCAAATCATCGCTCAATCCCAAGAAGTCTTAACCACGGACAAGCCGTTCGATTGGCATCTCGTCACCGAACCGGTCGGATCGAACGATCGCACGACCGGAGACTCCTTCAGCGTCGATACGGTGTTCGCCGTGAATGCTCATTCGGCGAATCCCCGCGCAGCTTGGGAATTCATCAAGTACGTGAGCGGGGAAGATTATGCTCGAGCCAAGTCGCACGCGCTCACGGCAGGTCAATTATTATCCCGCACCGACGCGATCCGGGATTCGGAAGGAAGAGGCTACGAGGCGTTCTACAAGCTCCAGTCGGGACCGGAGAAGACCCTTGGTCTGAACAAGGCGCCAATCGAATTTAACAGCTCATTATTCAGCTTGCTTAACGACGAGTTAAGTCAGGTCGCCAGCGGCGCTATATCTCTGGATGAGGCGATGAACGCCATTCAGAGCGGTGCGCAAGCGACGTTGGACGAAGCCTGGGAGCGAGATAAACTAAGCAAAGCCGAATCAAGCAACTCGCCCGCAGCTTCCGACTGATTCATGCGGGCGTGAGTCGATTAGAGGAGGAGAACCAGTTGAAGCGAGGATTGACGATATCCATTGTCGGATGGTTCATCTTATGCTTGCTGACAGCTTGTGCCGGGGGCGGGAACGGCAAGGACAAGCTGGAGAAGCTCGATCCGGAAGAGCAGGTGACCTTGAAGGTCATGGCTCCGGACGAGAACTATTTTTTCCAAACATACGGCAGTCTGTTCATCAGTCAGTTCCCGAACGTCGACGTGGAGGTCGCGAACATGCAGCCTTTGTTCAGCCAGGGATCTACTCAAGAGTCGCTCCAGCAATTCGTCGAAGACAACGAACCCGACGTTCTGTTGCTGAATGCGGATCAATACGAGCAGATGGCCCAGACCGGCAAGCTATTCGCGCTCGATTCGGTGATTGTTCAGGACAAGTATGATCTGCAAGGCATTCAGCCCTCGATCTTGAATCTTCTCCGAACCAAAGGTAACGGTAATCTATATGGCCTAAGTCCGACATTCCAGAGCGAAGCGCTATTTTATAATATAGATCTGTTTCAAAAATACGGCGTGGAGCCGCCCCGTGACGCGATGACCTGGGAGGAGATTCTCGCGCTGGCCGAAAGGTTCCCGGCAGAGGGAGACAAAGACAACCGCGTGTACGGCATCAGCTTCTCGTTCTATACTCCTCCGGTTCAACTGGCGTTGTCCATTGCTAGAACGGAAGGGCTGCGGTTCGTTGATGCTGATGCGACCCAAGTGACCCTGACAGGCGACGGATGGAAGCGGGCGTTCCAGTCTGCGGCGGATGCGATCCGCTCGGAAGCGATTCTCATTCCAGATCCGAGCGCTCAGGCAGGGGCCGTGTTCCTTCAGGACTACTACAATCAGGATCCCTTCCTCTCAGGCAAGGCGGCCATGATGATCGATAATACGTATGAAGTCCAGGATATATTGGGCTCCAAGAGATACACCGCCAACAAACAGCCCTTCAACTGGGGGATCACGACGGCGCCGGTAAGCGCCAGCGCTCGGAATGAGAGCGTGTACGTCACCGTGAACGATATCTTCGCCGTCAATGCACAATCGCCTCACATAAGAGCGGCATGGGAATTCATAAAGTATATAACTGGTGACGATTATGCCAGAGTCAACGCCAAATCTTCGCCTTCCGGAGAACTTCTGGCGAGAACGGCGTATATTCGGGATTCGGACGGCGTCAGCCTGGAGCCGTTCTACAAGCTGGCGCCGGCCGATCCAGCGTCAACCGGACTAGAGAACACGCCGGATAGCTTTCAAATGCAGCTCGTCGAGCTGTTGTCGGATGAGATGGACAAGCTAATCGCCGGTGACGAGAGTGTCGACGAAGCGCTGCGGTCGTTGCAAGACAAAGCGCAGGCGGCGCTCGATCAGGCGACTTTGGAGAAGCAAGCAGAAGAGTCGGCCCCGCCTAAATCAAATGAATAAGAAACCATGTCAAATCCAACATTATCCTGCTTTTTCAAGTGGAAAAAAACTGTTGCATTTCAGGCGGATAGATGTTATTTTTATTTTCGTTGACAACACAATAGGAACCAGGATTCACTCAGGAACGGATTGCGAAGAGAGTGCAAATTCCCTCGAGAAGTGAATGACGTAGGTCCTAGCGGATGAAATCAGTTTTCACAATTTTATTCCTAGGAAGGGGGAACCGAAAGGTGGAATACTCTACTTTCGGACGACACGTTGCGGTTGATGTTTGGGGTGTCGATTTCGATGTTCTGAACAACTCGGAGCTTCTCCAATCGCACATGGTGGAAGCAGCCGAAGCTTGCGGCGCGACCGTTCTCTCGGTTCAAGCCAAACAATTCGAACCGCAAGGAGCAACTGTTCTTGTGATGTTGTCGGAGAGCCATCTCTCGATTCACACGTATCCTGAGAGAGGATTCGCCGCGATCGATTGCTACACGTGCGGCGAGACGGTTGACCCTCAGCTCGCGATCGACTACATGGTTAACGTGCTCAAGCCGGAGCGCTTCTATGCGAAGAAGCTCGTACGCGGCATGGGCGAACTGAAGGTCGAAGAGCCGGTCATGAAGCAAGCCGAACTGGTTTAATACCGGTTGAAGGATTGCCTAACTGGAAATGAATCGTTATCAAGCCATGGGCGGCCCCATGGCTTTTTCAATGCGCATTCGGCGCGATCGGAATAGGAGTCTGGCATTCCGACCACAATAAGGTAATAATGGGGCGGAATTTGCCCTTGTTCGCACAATTTTCAAGAATTCGATTCCGAATGCTTTGGCCAACTGTGCTATAATTAATCGTAAATTGCTGGCGAGCCTATTATTCATACGGAGAGGCAGGTGAAGGCTCATGCATCTGATCGTTGTCGGATTGAATTACCGGACGGCGCCCGTCGAAGTGCGGGAGCGGTTTGCGCTGTCGGATCAGGAGCTTCCGCTCGCGCTGCAGGCGCTGAAGAACACGACAGGCATACTAGAAGGCGTCGTTGTAGCGACCTGCAACCGTACGGAAATATATGCGGTTGTCGACCGGCCTACCTTGTGCGGGCACTTTATTCGTTCTTTCATGGAGCAATGGTTCAAGATTCCGCGTATTGAATTTAATCCTTATCTCTATATGCATGAGGACAATCGAGCCATCGAGCATCTGTTCCGTGTCGCATGCGGATTGGATTCGATGGTCATCGGCGAGACGCAGATCTTGGGGCAGGTGCGGGACGCGTTCCTGCTCTCGCAGAAGCTTGGCGTGACCGGCACGTTGTTCAACAAGCTGTTCAAACAAGCCATTACGGTGGCGAAGCGGGCGCACAGCGAGACTTCGATCGGCGAGAGCGCCGTCTCGGTCAGCTATGCGGCTGTTGAGCTGGGCAAGCGTATTTTCGGACGGTTCGATCACAAGAAGATCATGATTCTCGGCGCAGGCAAGATGAGCGAGCTGACCGCGAAGCACCTGAACGCCAACGGGGCCAAGGAAGTGCTGGTCGTCAACCGCACCGTGTCGAGAGCCGAAGAGCTGGCGAAGAAGTTCGACGGCGTCGCGCTGTCGATGGATGAGGCGATGAACCGCCTTCATGAAGCGGACATTATCATTAGCAGCACGGGCGCCAACGGATTCGTGCTGACGCGCGATAAGCTGGAAGCCGCGCTGGCCCGCCGCAAGCAACGGCCGATGTTCCTGATCGACATCGCGGTGCCGCGGGACATCGATCCCATATGCGCGAGCCTGAGCAACGTCTATCTCTATGATATTGACGATCTGGAAGGCATCGTGGAGACCAATATGGAGAATCGCCGCAAGGAGGCGGTTCTGATCGAGAAGATGATCGCCGACGAGCGCGAAGCTTATCTGGAGTGGTACAAGACGTTAGGCGTCGCTCCGCTTATTCGCGGGCTGCAAGAGAAGGCTGCTTCCGTTCATGAGCAGACGATGGAGAGCTTGCTGCGCAAGCTGCCGGATCTGGACGAGCGCGAGATCAAGGTCATTCGCAAGCTGACGAAGAGCATGATGAATCAGATCGTTCACGATCCGATTCTGCGCATCAAGGAGCTGTCCGCCGAGAAGCGCGGCGAAGCGGCTTTAGGGCTGTTCGTGGAGCTGTTCGCGCTTCAGGATGACGTAGAGCGCATTCAAGCGGAGATGAACGCCGAGGAGAGCGCTCGGGCGGCGGCGCTGGCGGCTGAGAGCAGACCGGCCGAGAGCAGACCAGCTGAGAAACCGTCGAACGCTTCCGCGATTCTCTCCCAATTGGCCGGCGCGTTTCGCTGATCGCCGCGCGCGAACGTCCCGCGAGGGATTTCGGGAGGGGGCGCTCTTATGTTAACGAACGATTGGCTGAGCGATGCCGTATTGTATATTTATGCCCTGAGCCTGCTGTTTTTCGTATCCGACGCCGCGTACGGCAAGCGGAACGGGAAGCGCATAGGAACAGGGCTGCTTGTTTTCGTATGGATTCTTCAGACCGGATTTCTCCTGGATCTGCTGCTCACCCGGTTCTTCATTCCCCAGGTGACGCTTCAGGACTACATATTCTTCATCGCATGGGTATTCGTCAGCTTCTCGCTTGTTCTTAATCTGTTCGTTCGGGCGGAGCTGCTTGTCTTGCTTGTTAATGTGGTCGGATTCGCGATTCTAAGCGTCACGCTGATGGAGCGCCCGAAGCAGCATCTTCCGCTTGCGCCGGGCGAAGCAGCCCACCGGCTGCTGATCGCGCATATCGCGCTCATTACGGTTGCATTTGTCTTGTTGACGGTGGCTGGTCTGCTGTGCGCCATGCTTCTCTTCTTGAACGATAGGCTCAAGCGGAAGAAGTGGGGCTCGATCATGAGCCGAATGCCGAGTCTTACGTCGATTGACCGCTATGCGTACTTCTCCGCCGTCATTGGGGCGCCGCTGTTGCTGCTCTCCTTGTCTACGGGCACGGCGGCGTTGATCATCGAAGGCAATTACGCCGATCTGGCCGACGAGAAGGTGCTGCTGGCTTTCGCGTCGGCTGCCGTTTATCTGTTCTTCTTGCTGAGAAGAATGGCGAACAAGGGGGACATCCCGCAGCTCTCTCGCTGGCATCTGGCCGCCTACATTCTGCTGGTTATCGACTTCTTCGCCAATTGGTTCTCTTCCTTTCACCGCTGGGTGTAGAAAACTCCCCTAGAAGTGAAGTGATCCTTCGGTGCATAGTCCGATTACTTTTGGGGGAGCCCCCGGAAACCACGGAATACGAGGAGGGGATTGGTGATGAACGGTTATCCGATCATGCTCGATTTGAAGGATAAGCCGGTGCTGATCGCCGGCGGAGGAGCTGTCGCGGAGCGGAAGGCAGCCGCGCTGCTGGAGGCCGGGGGCGACGTGACCGTCGTCGCCCCGAGCGTGTCGCCGCGGCTGCGCGAATGGGCGGATCGCGGGCGGATTCGCTTGGCCGAGCGGGAAGCGCGCGAGGAGGATCTGGCAGGCGCCGCTCTCTTCTTCGCGGCGACGGACGATGCGGAGGCGAATCGCAGGCTGGCGGAAGCGGCGCGGGCGCGAGGCGTCTGGACGAACGTAGGGACAGACGGCGAAGCAGGCGATTTCGTGACGCCGGCCGTCGTGCGGCGCGGCGATCTGGTCTTGGCCGTCAGCGCGTCGGCCGCAGGTCCTGCGCTGGCGGCCAGGGTGGCGCGCGAGCTGGGGCAGAGGTACGGCCCGGACTATGCGCATGCGGCCGCGGTGCTGCGGGCGGTTCGCCGCGCAGCCAAGGCCTGCGTAGGAGACGCCGCGGAGCGTCGACGGCTGCTTGCGGCGTCGGCGACGGACGAAGCGCTCGCCATGTGGCGGGAGGCGAGTCCGGATGAGCCGCCGGAGCGGCTGGTAGAGCGGCTGCGGCAGCTGCCGGGGCATGCCGAAGGGTAGAAATGGTATAATCGATAGGACATCACATCAGCTACAAGCTGCATACGGGAGGACGCCATGCGCACCATTATTGTCGGAAGCCGCCAGAGCGCGCTTGCCATGACGCAGACGGGACAGACGATCGATCTGCTGAAGTCCATCTGCGCCGAAGCCGGATTATCTCTTGCATTCGAAGTGAAGACGATCGTGACCCGCGGGGATCGCATACTGGACGTTACGCTGTCCAAGGTCGGCGGCAAGGGCTTGTTCGTGAAGGAGATCGAGCAAGCGCTGTTGGACGGGGAGATCGACTTCGCCGTCCATAGCATGAAGGACATGCCGTTCGACTTGCCGGAAGGGCTCGTTATCGGCGCCGTTCCGAAGCGCGAGGATCCGCGCGACGTGTTGATCAGCTTGAACGGATACGACCTGGCGAGCCTGCCGCCGAACGCCAAGGTAGGTACGAGCAGCCTGCGCCGCGCCGCGCAGCTGAAGGCGCAGCGTCCCGACCTGCAGATCGAATCGGTGCGGGGCAACATCGACACGCGCCTGAAGAAGCTAGAGACGGAAGGCTTCGATGCCATTCTGCTCGCAGCTGCAGGCATGCGGCGTATGGGCTGGGCGGACAAAATCACGAATTATCTCGAGCCGCAGGAATGTCTGCCGGCTGTCGGCCAAGGCGCTCTTGCGATTGAGTGCCGCGAGGACGACACGGAAGTGCTCGATCTGCTCGCGCGGCTGAACGATGCGAAGACGGAGCGGGCCGTACGGGCGGAACGCCGGTTCCTCGGCATGCTGAACGGAGGATGCCAAGTGCCGATCGGCGCTTATGCCGAGACGGATTCCGGAGATGATCACGCGCCGATTCGGCTGACGGCGATGGTGGCGAAGCCGGACGGGAGCGTCTTCCTTCGCGCGGATTCGAGCGGCACCGATCCGGTGCAGGTCGGGACGGCGGCAGCCGAGGAGCTGCTGGCACGGGGAGCGAAGCAAATCCTGGACGAAACGAGGGAGTAATCGATGTCCAAGGGGAAGGTGTATCTGGTTGGCGCGGGACCGGGAGATCCGAAGCTGATCACGGTTCGCGGCTTGGAGGCGCTCAAGAAGTCGGATGCGGTCGTATTCGACCGGCTGGCCGGACCGCAGCTGCTCGGCGAGATCTCGCCTGCGGCGGAGCGAATCTATGTCGGCAAGCGGCCGGACCGCCACACGATGAAGCAGGAAGAGATCAATCAACTGCTTGTGGATCTGGCGCTGCAAGGCAAGACAGTCTGCCGCTTGAAGGGCGGCGACCCGACCGTATTCGGCCGCGTCGGGGAAGAGGCGGAGCTGCTGAAGAAGAACGGCGTCCCTTATGAGATCGTGCCGGGCATTACTTCCGCGATCTCCGTGCCGGCTTATGCCGGCATCCCGGTAACCCATCGCGACCTGGCCTCCTCCTTCTCCGTTATTACTGGACACGAGAGCCCGGACAAGCTCGACCGTTCGATCCAATGGGATAAAGTGACGAACGCGACCGGTACGCTCGTCTTCCTGATGGGGGTCTCCAAGATCGGCTATATCAGCGACCAGCTGATGAAGCACGGCCGTCCGCCGTCTACGCCGGTTGCGCTCGTCCGCTGGGGCACCCGCGCCGAGCAGGATACGCTCGTCGGCACGTTGGCGGACATTGAGGCGAAGGTGCTGGAAGCGGACTTCCAGCCGCCGGCGGTCATTGTCGTCGGCGAGGTCGTGAACCAGCGCGATGCGCTGCGCTGGGTAGAGGACAAGCCGCTGTTCGGCCGGCGCATTCTCGTGACTCGCGCCCGATCGCAGGCGAGCGAGCTGTCAGCGCGCATCGATGAGCTGGGCGGCGAGCCGTACGAATATCCGGTCATCGAGACGAGGATGACGGACGCTCCGGCTGCTGTTGGTGCTATCAGGAACGCGCTGGCGGAGCCGGAATCGTATGACTGGGTCATGTTAACCAGCGTGAACGGAGTCGACTTCTTCTTCCGCTGGCTGGAGGAATTCGGCGTCGATATCCGCAGGCTGCATAAGGCGGAATTCGCAGCCGTTGGTCCTGCGACAGCCGCCGTGCTCAAAGCACGCGGCATCTTGGCAAGCCAACTGCCGGAGACATTCCAAGCCGAAGGGCTCATGGACAGCCTGGCTTCGCGACTCCAGCCTGGACAGCGTGCTCTCTTGCCGAGAGGCGATCTAGCCCGCCGCTGGCTGCCTGAGGAGCTTCGCAAGCTCGGCGTTGAGGCCGTCGAGCTCGACGTCTACGAGACGATCGCGGCTGCGCCGCAGGATCGCATGTTGATGGAGATGCTGTTAGAGGGCGGAATCCATGCCGTAACGTTCACGAGCTCGTCAACGGTGACGAATCTGCTCGAGGCGCTGCGCAAGATGGGGGCGGAGCGGCCGCAAGACCTGCTGCATGGCGTCGATATCGTCTGCATCGGGCCGATCACGGCCAAGACGGCCGGGGAGAACGGTTTGCGCGTAACCGCGACGGCGCAGAACGCCACCATTGAAGGTCTCATCCAAACCTTACTCGATATTCAATCGCAAGCATAAGCGTTGACTCAACCATATTTGACCCAACTATAGAGGGGGAGAATCACCATGGCTTATCCCATTACGAGACATCGTCGGCTTCGCCGGACGTCTGCGCTGCGCAGCATGATCCGCGAGACTCGGCTGCACGCGGACGATCTGATCGCGCCCATCTACATCATCTACGGCCAGAATGTCAAAGCTGAGATCTCGACGATGCCGGGCGTATACCAGTATTCGGTCGACCGGCTGCACGAAGAGGTAGCGGAGCTTCAGGAGGCAGGCGTTAACGCTGTGCTGCTGTTCGGCATTCCGGAGCATAAGGACAGCGTCGGCACCGGCGCCTTCATTGACGACGGCATCGTGCAGCAGGCGACGCGCCGCATCAAGGAGCTCGCGCCGAATATGCTCGTCGTCGCCGACACTTGCCTGTGCGAGTATACCGATCACGGCCATTGCGGCGTCGTGCATCGGCAGGGCGACGAGGCGATCGTGGACAATGACGAATCGTTGGATCTGCTCGTGAAGACGGCTGTCTCTCAAGCCAAAGCGGGCGCAGACATCATCGCGCCGTCCAATATGATGGACGGGTTCGTGGCGGCGATCCGCCAAGGACTCGACGAGGCGGGCTTCGAGGACATTCCGATCATGTCGTACTCGGTCAAATACGCTTCGGCTTATTACGGGCCATTCCGCGTTGCCGCGCAATCCGCGCCTCAGTTCGGAGACCGCAAGACGTACCAGATGGATCCGGCGAATGGCCGCGAGGCGCTGCGGGAAGCGCAGACCGACGTAGAGGAAGGCGCAGATATGCTGATGGTGAAGCCGGGCCTTGCTTATCTGGACCTGGTCCGCCAAATCCGCGACCGCTTCGACCTTCCGGTTGTCGTCTATAACGTCAGCGCGGAGTATGCGATGGTGAAGGCGGCGGCGATGCAAGGCTGGATCGACGAGCGCGCGATCGTCATGGAGACGCTCATCGGCATGAAGCGAGCCGGCGCGGACGTTATTATTACGTATCATGCCAAAGACGCCGCTCGCTGGCTGAAGGAACAATAATTTTTTTGAAGCTGACAAAAGGATGTGCTGATCATGACGGATATTCGCGGCAAACGTACGGATTCCAGATCCAAAGCCGCTTTTGAAAGGGCGAAGCGCTCGATCCCAGGCGGCGTGAACAGCCCGGTACGCGCCTTCAAATCGGTCGGCCTGACCCCGCTCGTCATCGAGCGCGCGGCCGGCAGCCGAATTACCGACATCGACGGTCAAACCTATATTGATTATGTGCTGTCTTGGGGCCCTCTCATTGCGGGACATGCGCATCCGGAGGTCGTTGAGGCGATCAAGCGCGCAGCGGAGAGAGGAACGAGCTTCGGCGCGCCGACCGAACTGGAGACGGAGATGGCCGAGCTCGTCTGCGAGCGCATGCCTTCCGTGGAAGTGGTGCGGATGGTTAACTCCGGCACCGAAGCGACGATGAGCGCGCTGCGTCTTGCCCGCGGGTTCACCGGACGCAGCAAGATTCTGAAGTTCGAAGGCTCGTACCATGGCCATGCGGACAGCCTGCTCATCAAGGCGGGCTCAGGCGTCGCTACCCTCGGCCTGCCGGACAGCCCGGGCATACCGGAGAGCGTCGCCACGCATACGATCGCCGTTCCTTACAACGATATCGAGTCCGTCAAGCTGGCGTTCGAGAAGTTCGGCGAAGAGATCGCCGCCGTTATCGTCGAGCCGGTCGCCGGCAACATGGGCGTCGTGCCGCCGCTGCCGGGATTCCTGCAAGGCTTGCGCGACGTGACGGCGAAGTATGGCGCTTTGCTTATTTTCGACGAGGTGATGACGGGCTTCCGCGTTGGCTACTACAGCGCTCAAGGACTGTATAAGGTGACGCCGGACCTGACGTGCATGGGCAAAGTCATCGGCGGCGGCCTTCCGGTCGGCGCTTACGGCGGACGCCGGGACATCATGGACAAAGTCGCGCCTGTCGGTCCGATCTACCAAGCGGGAACGCTCTCGGGCAATCCGCTGGCTATGACCGCCGGACTGACGACACTGAAGCTGATGACCGAATCGCAATATGCGATGCTTGAACGGCTGGCGGTGCGCCTGCAAGCCGGGCTGGAGCGCAGCGCGTCCGAATTCGGCGTCGAGCTGACAGTGAACCGCGTAGGCTCCATGGTGTGCCCGTTCCTGACGGATAAGCAGGTTATTAACTTCGAGACCGCGCGCAGCTCCAATGTGGAGCGGTTCAAGACGATTTTCACCCGGATGCTCGATGCCGGCGTCAACCTTCCGCCTTCGCAGTTCGAAGGCTGGTTCCTGTCGACGGCTCACACCGAAGCGGATATCGACGCATCCATCGAAGGGTTCCGCACGGCATTGTCCAAGCTGTAAGTTGGAAAAGGTTAAACGGCAACATCGGCGGCGTCGATGCTGCCATACCCAAACGGCCTTAACCGCTTGTGAAGCGTGCTTCACGGAGCGGTTAAGGCCGTTTGTTCGTGTTCAGGGAATATTGGCTGTCAGGTCAGCAACACACTGATCAGCACGAGCAGCAGCGGAACCGCAATCACGCCGCTGAGGATGACCCAGGCCATCGGGCGCGCCATGTTGAACGTCCATCCGACGCCAAATTGCTTGTGGACGAACAATGCCGCGTCATCGGGATTGTAATAGAATAATCCCCCCGCTCTCCAGTGGCGCTCATCCGGCGGCGTGTTGGGTTGCGGGTCCAGCCCCTTTCTGGACAAATAAACGACTAGAACAAGGATGGAGCCGATCAGCACGATAAGAAACGCAACGAGGACGATGTTCATCGCTTGCTGCGGCCACTCGTAGATCATAAACCCTTGCAGGACGCCGAAGAATAGGATGAGCAAGAGCGAGAAGCCCATCAGAAAAGCGGAGTTCACTTTGCGGAAGCGGCGCTGCTTCTCCAGCGACCTGTTCGGCTGTCTCGGGTCGAGCTGCAGCTTGCTTGCTCGAATCGAGTACTGGACGAACCAGAACAGGCCGATGAGGAAGAGCTGGAAGAAATTCATCAAGAACACAGTGCCGATCGACTTATTCGAGATACGATCCGGTTCCCCGTTGATGCCATAATGCGTAGCTAGCGAATCGGGAATTCGATCCCAGAATACGATTGCGCACACGACACAGGCTGCGACAACAACGCCGTGAACAGCAAACCACTTGTCGCTGACCGTTAAGTTCCCCAAGCGGGAATGAAGGCCGGCCACCCTCTTGCCCGAAGCTTCAACGCCCCATCCTCGCTCGGCCTTGAGCCGCAAAGCCTCTCGCCTGCTGCTAAAGAACAAGGCGCCGCAAACCGCGATTTGGAGCAGAGCCGCAAGCGGCGTGTAGAGGGCCGCTTCGTCGTTCACAGCCAGAATCCACGCGGCGCCGGCGGCGAAGATGACCGCGGCGGCAATCCAGACGCGAAGCTGATATCGCCTGCGAAGCGCCGCAATCGACGGGAGCTGCCGTTCTTCCTCAGGCACATAGACGCCGAAGAGAAGAGCTCTCAAGCCATAATTAGCCGTCAAGCTGAAGACGAGAGCCGATAGCAGGAGCGTCAGTCCAAATATCGTAAGCGTCGTCCAACTCCAATCTTGAATGGTCATAGCGATTCGCCTCCCCCTGTTATAGCCGAGCGATACGCGCCTGCGCACTTCTCGGCGAATGCCTCCGCAGACAAGCCGCGCACCGCGGCTTCAGCCGCCAGCGTCTTGAGCTGGGCGTCGAGCTTCCGCTCGAACGCTTCCGTAACGCCCGGCATGCCTTCGGCATTCACGACAACCCCCTGCTTGCGGTGAACCTGAAGGAATCCTTCCTGCTTCAATAGCGTGTAAGCTTTGTTCACCGTATGCAGATTGATGCCCAGATCGGCAGCGAGGCTGCGGACTGAAGGCAGAGGGTCTCCCGGATGCAATGCGCCGGAAGCGATGCCTTCGATCAATTGATCGACCAGCTGCGCATATAGCGGCACCTCCGATTGCAAATCCATCTCGATGAACATTCGAATCCCTCCTTGCGGTTGAATGTAGAGATAGCCTGTAGGCTTTTGCTTAATGGTCTGTGATCAAACTGTTATATATTATATATAACAGTTATTACAAGAGATCGCAATAACTAAGCTGCAACTCAAGGCATTGGCCTCCTCGGCGGCGCTTTAGACAAGCTTCCGCTAGCGCGGTTAGTAGGCATGCCTGACCCGCCTCGGCATATAGATAGGTAGTAGGCTGTACCTGCCCTTCGCGCATCAAGGGCATCCAACTGAAAGGAGGACAATAAACTTGACAGAATCGGTGAACGGATTGCGATTCGATATTTATGAGAGGGTCCATCTGCCGGAGGATGCGTCCGCCATTGAAGAATTGGAAGAGATTGAGCTCATTCCGCATATTCAGGCGATACCCAGCGGCGGCCAAGTGCTGCTGAAGGGGCATCTGCTGCTGACCGGTTCATACCGATCGGCGGACGAACGGTCGGAAGCCCCCAGCCGGATGGAGCACTGGATACCGGTTGAGATCTCGCTGCCGCCGAGCCGCGTAGAGAAGCTGGAGAATCTATCGGTCGAGATCGATAACTTCGACGTGGATCTGCTCTCGTCCCGGTCGCTTAACGTGACGGGCGTGCTCGGCTTGCGAGGGGTTCAGATGACGGCGACACAGGCGTCTGCGCCGATTTGGCAAGAGGACGGCTTCACGGTCGTACACCAAGCTCAGAACAGCTTCCCGGCATCGCCGGAGCTGGATGAAGGAGCCGAGCCGGCGGCGATTGACGGGCTGGCGCAGGCTCAGCCCGAACAAGAACAGGCTGAAGGAGAAGCGGCCTATCGCCATACCGAATCGCAGGAGGAGCCGGAGTACGAGGTTCGTCTGAACAACGAGGCTTCGGAGGCTGCTTCGCAAGAGCCTGTTCGGGATCAGACGGTTCAGGTGTCGTATCAGCCTGCCGAACCGGAGGAGGAACAGCCGGCACAGCAGGCGATTCCGGAATTCAATCTGCTGAACGCCGATTACGCCGATACCTCCTGGGGCGACGTGACGATCGATCGGCTGGACGCTTCCAGAGAGCTTCCGCCTGCGCAGGAGCCGTCTCCGCAACCGCCGGACAAGACGGAAGTGAAGGTCGGCTTCGCCCCAAGGCAAGCTTCCGAGCCGCCGGCATCCTCCCCCGCCTTCGGCGTCGGGCTCCTGTCGCAGCTTGGCGAGCGAGGCGGAAGGAGAGAAGCGGAGTTGCAGGCGGCTGAAGAGGCGCTGACTGAAGCCGAAGCGGAGCAGGAAGCGCAGGGCGCTCTATCCAGAGAGACGTCAGGCGACGAGATCGAATGGGCGCGGCTGTTCTTGTCCCAAGAGACGGAGGGCCAATCGTTCCGCAAGGTTAAGCTGTGCATCGTCCAGCGGGAGGACACGCTTGAAGCCATTGCGATTAGATACAACGTCCAGCCAAGAGAGCTTCAGCTGTATAATCGCATGAGCGAACCGCATGTATCGGAAGGCCAGATCATCTACATCCCCTAATACCGCGGCGAATAGTTCGTTGCGGCTGCATGCGGCAGGGCCGCCCTAGGAGGAGCATCAAGCTTCGGGGGCGGCTCTTTGCCGTCCATATTGACTGTAACAAGCGAGAAGGGTATCATAGGGAAATAAGACGAAGATAGGGAAGAGTACGCAATTCGCGCCCCTTCAGAGAGCGAGACCGCTGCCCGTCCGGCAGCGCTGGAAGGTCCCGCAGGATGGCCGTTGCCGAAGTCGCCCTGGAGTTTCCCGTTTGAACGCAAC
Organism: Cohnella lubricantis; assembly: GCF_014212015.1. Lineage (GTDB taxonomy): Bacteria > Bacillota > Bacilli > Paenibacillales > Paenibacillaceae > Cohnella > Cohnella lubricantis. The sequence continues at coordinate 154,423 of NZ_JACJVN010000033.1, forward strand.
TCGCTTGTAGAATGGGACGGCGGCAGCCGTTAACATGCGTCAAGAGTGCCGAACTATTCTCACGATCGCGTGTGCGACGGAGCCGTTCGGAACGAAGGTGGTACCACGGAAGCGAACCTTTCGTCCTTTGCGACGGGAGGTTTTTATATTTTTTGTCCCCTAAATGGAGGTTGTTGCTTACATGAGCGATACACGTGCAACGAATACCGTCGAAATGCCGACGACCTATGATCCGACAAGCGCTGAGCAGAAATGGTACGACGCTTGGATTCAAGGCGGCTACTTCAAGGCGGGACAGCGTCCGGACGCGCCGAAATACACGATTGTCATTCCGCCGCCGAACGTCACAGGCATGCTGCACATCGGCCATGCGCTGGACTTCACGCTGCAGGATATCCTCATTCGCTTCAAGCGGATGCAGGGCTTCGACGCACTCTGGTTGCCGGGCACGGACCATGCGGGCATCGCCACGCAGACGAAGGTCGAGCAGAAGCTGCGCGAGGAAGGCAAGAGCCGGTACGATCTGGGCCGCGAAGCGTTCCTGGAGAAGGTATGGGAATGGAAAGAGACGTATGCGAATACGATCCGCAGCCAGTGGTCGAAGCTGGGCCTTAGCCTGGACTATTCCCGCGAGCGGTTCACGCTGGACGAAGGGCTGTCCCGCGCGGTTCGCGAAGTGTTCGTCCGCCTGTACGAGAAGGGGCTGATCTACCGCGGCAAGCGGATCATTAACTGGGACCCTGCGGCACGCACGGCGCTGTCCGATATCGAGGTTGAATACAAGGAAGTTAACGGCCATCTGTATCATCTGCAATATCCGCTGGCGGACGGAAGCGGAACGATCACGGTGGCGACGACCCGTCCGGAGACGATGCTGGGCGATACGGCCGTTGCGGTTCATCCGAAGGATGAGCGTTACAAGCATTTGATTGGGAAAATGTTGAAGCTGCCGATCGTCGGCCGCGAGATTCCGATCGTCGGAGACGAATACGTCGACCGCGAGTTCGGCAGCGGCGCGGTCAAGATCACGCCCGCGCACGACCCGAACGACTTCGAGGTCGGCAGCCGCCACGATCTGCCGCAGATCATCGTCATGGACGAGAGCGGCACGATGAACGAGAACGCAGGCCCTTACCAAGGCATGGACCGCGCGGAATGCCGCAAGGCGATCGTGAAGGATCTGCAGGAGCAAGGCGTCTGCATGAAGATCGAGGACCACGTGCATCAAGTCGGCCACAGCGAGCGCTCCGGCGCTGTCGTCGAGCCTTATCTGTCGACGCAATGGTTCGTCTCGATGAAGCCGCTGGCGGAGAGAGCGATTGAATCGCAGAAGTGCGGCAAGGGCGTTAACTTCGTGCCGGAACGCTTCGAGAAGGTGTACCTGCAATGGATCGAGAACGTTCGAGACTGGTGCATCTCCCGACAGCTGTGGTGGGGACATCGCATTCCCGCGTGGTACCATGAGCAGACCGGCGAGATTTATGTCGGCATGGAAGCGCCGGAAGGCGCAGATGCGGAAGGCACGCCATGGCGGCAGGACGAGGACGTGCTGGACACGTGGTTCAGCTCCGCGCTCTGGCCGTTCTCGACGCTCGGCTGGCCGGATCTCGAGAGCGAGGACCTGAAGCGCTACTATCCGACGGATGCGCTGGTTACCGGCTACGACATTATTTACTTCTGGGTAGCCCGAATGATCTTCACCGCGCTCGAGTTTACGGATCAGGTTCCGTTTAAGGATGTGCTCATCCACGGTCTCGTCCGCGACGCCGAAGGGCGCAAGATGTCCAAGTCGCTCGGCAACGGCGTCGATCCGCTCGAGGTGATCGAGAAGTACGGCGCGGACGCGCTGCGCTACATGATCTCGACCGGCAGCACGCCGGGCCAAGACCTTCGCTTCCGCATCGAGAAGGTCGAGCAGGCGCGCAACTTCGCGAACAAGATCTGGAATGCTTCACGCTTCACGCTGATGAATCTGGACGGCTTCAAGGCCGAGGATATCGACCTGACCGGCAGCTTGTCGACGGCGGACCGCTGGATTCTGCACCGCTTGGGCGAGACCGCGCGAGACATTACGCGCATGATGGAGTCGTACGACTTCGGAGAGACGGGACGGTTGCTCTACAACTTCATCTGGGACGACTTGTGCGACTGGTATATCGAATTCGCCAAGCTGTCGCTGTACGGCGCGGACGCCGAGGAGAAGCGCAGTACCCAATCGGTTCTGGCCTATGTGCTGGACCGCACGCTGCGGCTGCTTCACCCGTTCATGCCGTTCCTGTCCGAAGAGATCTGGCAGCACCTGCCGCATGAACCTGGCGAGACGATTACGCTGGCTTCGTGGCCGGTCTACGACGCCAAGTTCGAAGCGCCGGAAGCGGTAAGCGAGATGTCGCTGCTGATGGACGCGATCCGCGCGGTGCGCAACGTTCGCGCCGAAGTGGGCGTCACGCCGGGCAAGAAGGTCGAGCTGATCGTCAAGCCGACGAGCGCGGAGACGGGCGATATTCTGCGCCGCAACGAGGAGTATCTCCGCCGGTTCTGCAATACGTCCGAGCTGACGCTGGACGAAGGGCTGACGCCGCCGGACAAGGCGATGACGGCGATCGTGACTGGCGCCGAGCTGTACTTGCCGCTCGCCGGCCTAATCGACATCGCGCAGGAGATCGCGCGTCTTGAGAAGGAACTCGCTACCTTGAACGCGGAAGTCGAGCGGGTGGAGAAGAAGCTGGCGAACGAAGGCTATATCGCGAAGGCCCCTGCTCATGTAGTCGAGCAAGAGCGGGCCAAAGGCGAGGATTACCGCGACAAGCGAGACAAGGTGCTGGCGCGCATCGCCGAGCTTCGCGGCTAACGGAGGCGTAACAACATGGCAGAGGAAGCTGTACAAGGGGAATTGCAAACAGCGGCTGAGGCAGTCGCCTGGATTACGGGTCTGATGCCGACCGTCGGCATCCGGCCCGGACTCGAGCGGATGAACCTGCTCATGGAGAAGCTGAATCATCCCCATCGCAGATTGAAGTTCATACACGTGGCCGGCACGAACGGCAAAGGCTCGGTCTGCGCATACCTGACGACCGTGCTGCGGGACGCCGGCTACGACGTGGGGACGTTCACGTCCCCCTATATTACTTCTTATTCGAACCGGTTCCAGTATAACGGAGAGGATATCGCGGATGCTGATCTGGTGAAGCTGGCCAATCGGCTCAAGCCGTTATGCGAAGAGATGGCTGCAACCGAGTGGGGGCCGCTCACGATGTTCGAGGTGACGACGGCGCTCGCGATTCTCTATTACGGCACCGTAACGTTCCCGGATTACGTCGTATGGGAGACTGGGCTGGGCGGCAGGCTGGATGTGACGAATGTCGTTATCCCGATCGTCAGCGTCATCACGAACATCGGACACGACCATATGGATCTGCTCGGCCCGACGATCGCGGATATCGCGTCGGAGAAGGCAGGCATTATCAAATCGGGCGTCCCCGTCGTGACGGGCGCTTCCCAACCGGAAGCCGTCGAAGTGATCGAGCGAACGGCCAAGGAGAAGAAGGCGTCCCTTTATCGCCTCGGAGACAGCTTCCGCTATGAGATACTGTCGATCTCCGAACGAGAGTCTGCCTTTTCTTGGGCCGGACCGCACCGATCCTTGGAGTCCTTGCCCGTGACGCTCAGCGGCGCGCATCAGATCGAGAACGCCGCCGTAGCTGTCATGACGATTGAAGTGCTTCGGCAATACTACGCGCTTATCGTGGACGACGACGTTCTTGCCGAGGGGCTAAGGAGGACGGCATGGCCCGGACGGCTGGAGATGGTGTCTGAGCAGCCGCGTATCTTGATCGATGGCGCGCATAACCCGGAAGGCATGCAGGCGCTGGCGTCGGCACTTCGCGATATCTACTCCTACGATTCGCTGAATATCATGATGGCAATGATGCCGAATAAGAATCACGAAGAAGCGCTCCGGCATATACTACCAATGGTGAACTCGCTTATCGTGACAGAACCGGATTTCCATAAGAGAATGAACGCCGAAGATTTGGCTGCTGTCGTGAGGCGGCTCCAGGATCAAGTCGGCGGTCCCCGGAGCATCATCGTCGAACCGGATTGGCGGCGTGCCCTGGAACGATTGCAGGGGATGGCCGGGGATGGATCCGAGCGGACGCTGTCTGTCGTCACCGGGACCTTGTACCTCATCGCCGATGTACGGTCGTGGCTGCTCCATCATACGAATTCAGAAAAAGGCTGGTGAAACTTCGTTGCGAACGGCAGAGCGCGTACATTTTATAGGCATCGGCGGTTACGGCATGAGCGCGATCGCCCGTGTCATGTTGGAGATGGGATACGAGGTTACAGGTTCGGATGTCGCTCGGCAGGAGCTGACGGAGAAGCTTGCGGCTAAGGGTGCCCGCATCTATATCGGCCATGAGCCGGAGCATGTCAGGGGAGCCAATCTGGTTGTCTATTCGACCGCGTTGCCGAAGGACAACGTAGAACGCAAGGAAGCAGAGCTGTTAAACATACCGACGCTGCACCGGGCCCAGATGCTGGCTCGGCTGTTGAACGACCGCAAGGGCGTAGCCGTCGCCGGTGCGCACGGCAAGACGACGACATCTTCCATGATCGCACTTGTCATGGAGACATGCGGGGAGGACCCGACTTATATTATCGGCGGGGAGATCGTTAACGTCGGCACGAACGCCAAGGCCGGCAAAGGGGATTACGTCGTCGCCGAGGCGGATGAGAGCGACGGCTCCTTCCTGCAGTACCATCCCGCGGTCGCCGTCGTGACCAATATCGAACCCGACCATCTCGAGAATTACGAGGGAGACTTCAATAAGCTCAAAGAGGCTTATGTGAAGTTTCTGGGCAACGTGCGGACAGGCGGCTGCGCGGTCGTCTGCGCGGACGACGAGAATGTTCGCGCCATTCTGCCGCAAGCGGCTCAGACGCGGGCCATTACTTATGGAATTGAGCAAGAGGCGGATTATACGGCTGCGAACGTGGAGCTTGGTGACCGCTATGCGTCCTTCGACGTACGCCAAGATGGACAAACGCTAGGCACAGTTCGCCTATCCGTTCCCGGGCTGCACAATGTCTATAATGCGCTGGCGACCGTCGTCGTCTGTCTGGAAGCGGGTATCGCATTCGAGAAGGTCGCCGCAGCGATCTTGGAGTTCCGAGGCGCTAAACGCCGGTTCCAAGTGCTGGGCGAAGTGAAGGACATGCTGGTCGTGGACGACTATGCGCATCATCCGACCGAGATCGAAGCGACGATTCAGGCAGCGAAGGCGACGCACAAGCGTATCATCGCGGTATTCCAGCCGCAGCGGTATACGCGCACGTTCTTCCTGCTCGACGCGTTCAGCCGGGCGTTCAAGGACGCAGATGAGGTCATCATCACCGATATCTATTCGCCTGCAGGCGAGCAGCGGATCGAAGGCGTGACGTCCCAGCGGCTCGTTGAGCTCATCGCGGAGAACAGCAATCCGAACGTCGCCTACATTCCGACGAAGGAAGAGGTTCTCGATCTGCTGGCTGCGAAGGTAACTCCCGGCGATTTGGTGCTGACGATGGGCGCGGGAGACATCTGGAAGACGGCTGACAGCCTCGCCCGATTGCTGCGCGATCGCGAGGAAGGCTCCGCCTAATGTGTAACGATTAACCTTAACCGATAGATAGAAGCTAAAGCCGTTTCTTTAGGCGCTTGACGGCGCCTGAGAAGCGGCTTTGCCATGTAGCGGGGATATGATCATCGGAGCTATTCTTACTAGGCGTCGAAGGTTTTGTTCGGTCTCTATCATATTTGGATTCTTCGGGCCATAGACTTTAATAGATTATGGACAAGGAGAGACCATCTCATGCAGCCAACCAAAGCGAGAATGACGTTCCGATTCGACGGGACAGTTCCCGGCAAGGCGATAACCGATACGAAGCAGCCAATTCCAGCTCCTGTGCCGGAGGTCAGCGCGGGAAGCGCAGACACCGGAGCCAGCGAAGCATGGGCGAGTTCCTATCAAGAAGATATACAAGCGCTTGAAGAGATGATTCGAGGATCGGATCGCGCGGCGATCTCGGGCTTTAGCAAGAAGGTTGAGAGAGCTGAAGAGAAGCGGCGTACGCCTGCGGATACGATAGCTCCCCTGCCGGTTCGGACGCAGCCTTCAGAGACAGCGCCGCAGCCGCCGGCTAAGCTGCCGACGTCGAGAACGCAGACGATCCCGTTCCCCGGAACGAATCGCCGCAGCGACCGAGAAGAGGAGTTATTCCCCAACCTCCCATATGGCCGTGAGGAGAAGCCGTATCGGCGGGAGGCGGAGCCTCTCTCTCCAGAATTGCCGGATGAGGCTGGCTTGCATGACTTGCCGGACGAGCTGGAGCATAGCTGGATCTCGAACGATCGTTACAGCCGAAGAGACGGCCCGTCGTGGCTTCGCGTGTTCGTGACCGTCATCGGAGCGATCGCCACCGGCGGGTTGTTCGGTTACTTGCTGCTAACCCTGTTCACAGGCGAGCCGATGTTCCCGAGGATTGGCTCTGCCCAAGGGGACGCGCTTCCGGCTGCAGGCGTCCCCTACGAAGATGCGAATGGCGCGAGCCCGTCCTCCGAGTCAAGCGGAACAGTCACTGCGTTCGAGAACGGATCGGCTCCCAACGGCCAAGCGACGCAAGGGCAGCAAGCCGCATCCGGCCAAGCGATCGCCGTGCCCGAACTCGCGTTCTATGTGCTTCAGTACGGCGTGTTCCAGACGGAAGCCGGCATGAACGAAGCTGCTCAGCAGCTGCGCGACAGAGGAATCGCCGCGGCGACCGACCAAGGGGCCGAGGGTTACCGAGTGTATGCCGGCATAACGCCGTCCAAATCGGAAGCCGATACGCTCGCCTCCAGCCTTGCCGGCACACAAGTTTACGTTAAGGCGCTGGACAGCGGAGAGGTTCAACTGGCAAGCTCCGACCTCTCAGCAGCATTCGCAGATTATTTGCAATCAAGCGCAGCGCTCATCGGCAAGATCGCGGGCTTCACGGCGGCATCGCTCTCCGGCGAATCGCCTTCTGCCGGAGAAGACATCCAATCGATCCGAACGGCGCACCAGCTGTGGCTCGAGCAGTCGAAGGCGGCTGACAGCTGGGAGGGAGCGGCTAAGCAAGCGGCGCAAGCCGAGATTGAACAGCTGAACGCCGCGATCAACGCGCTGAACGAATACAGCGACGAGCCGTCGAGCTCGGAACTGTGGAGCGCGCAGTCGGCGGCGATGAGTGCGGCGCTCGCGGATCTGCAGCTTCGTGAAGCTGTGCAGACTGGCAATTAACCGATCGGGCAGGCGTTGCGGATCCATCTCGCCGTCAGCTTCGTTCGACTCTCTAAGAGCTTGACCGGACCATCCGGTCGGCTCTTTTGTTCTTGTCGCGGGCGGTCTGCCGGGCAGACTGCCAAGGGGGCCGCGTTCGGGCGGCTGCGAATCGATCTCCTTTTCCCAATCCTGCCCATTCCGTCCGAAATATGCGTTGGCAGGTTAGCCAAGGGGGCGTATAATGAACACACAAGTGTCAAAAAATGGTGGGAGACGTTGAAACGTGAAGAAAAACGGATGGATTCTGCTGCTGCTCGTCATTATCGGCCTTCTGGCCGGCGCTATGGTCTCTAACTGGCTGGCGAAGGTTCCGGGATTAGACTTCTTGACCGACGCCTACAAGATCGATTGGTCGCCTTCCTTCGATCTAATGGTCATCAACTTCAGCCTTCATCTCGGCTTGAGCGTGAGCTTGCTGAGCATCGTCGGAGCCGCCATCGCCATTTGGGTTTATCGAAAAATGTAATTTTTCTAATGAAAAAAATGTTGAAACGCGAGGAACTTGAACGATGGCTGCGACGTCTAACTCGTTATCCCCGATTACGCTGGTGTTAGCCTCCTCCTCTCCGCGGAGACGGGAGCTGATCGCCACGCTCGGATTACCGGTACATATCAAGCCCAGCGACGCAGACGAGTCCACCCCGCCCGATTGGACTCCGGCGCTGGTCGTCGAGCAATTGTCGCTGCGCAAAGCCCAGGCGGTCGCGGCGGCGCTTGAGCCCGCCGAAGGCAAGCGGCGGATCGTGATCGGAAGCGACACGATCGTGGCGCTGGCAGGCGAGATCATGGGCAAGCCCAAGGATGCCGAAGACGCGAAGCGCATGCTGCGCCTTCTGTCCGGCCGCACCCATGAAGTGTATACGGGCGTGACGTGCATGGAAGCGGGCTCCGGCGGCCGAACAGCGACATCCCACCGGGTGACGCGAGTCCAGTTCAGGTCGCTGACGGAAGCGCAGATCGATCGCTATGTCGCCACTGGGGAGCCCATGGACAAAGCCGGCGCTTACGGCATTCAGGACAAAGGCGCGCTGCTCGTGGAAGCGATCGAAGGGTGCTTCTTCACCGTCGTCGGTCTCCCGCTCTCGCTGCTCGCGCAGATGCTGGAGCCGTTCGGCGTCGAATTGCCCTGACCTGTCTCCGCCCGCTCACCCGATGACCCCAGCCGATACCCGCGGCCGACGCGGAATAGATGGAAGAGGGATCATGATGGAACAACGCGCTTACATGCTGCGCGAGCTGCCCGCGGACGAGCGTCCGCGGGAGCGGATGCAGCGGCACGGCGCCAGCGCGCTCAGCCACGCGGAGCTGCTGGCGATTCTGCTGAGAACAGGCACCCGCAATGAATCGGCCATTCGGCTGGCGGAACGGATTCTGACCGATTGCGGAGGGCTGAAGCGGCTCGCCGAGCGCAGCTGGGACGAGCTGACGCATATCCGCGGCATTGGCCCGGCGAAGGCGCTCCAGCTCCAGGCGTCGATCGAGCTGGGCAGGCGGGTCGCGCGCTCGCGGCTGCCGGAGACGGTTCGCATCGCAAGGCCGCAGGACGCTGCCGACCTGCTCATGGAGGAGCTGCGGCATCTGCGCGAGGAGCACTTCGTCTGCCTGTTCCTGAACACGAAGAATCAGGTCATCGGCCGGCAGACGCTCTCGATCGGCAGCTTGAACGCTTCCGTCGTTCACCCTCGCGAGGTGTTCCGTGCCGCCATCAGACGAAGCAGCGCATCGATTCTATGCGCCCATAATCATCCAAGCGGCGATCCGACGCCGAGCAAGGAAGATATCGCGCTGACGCGCCGTCTGGCGGAGGCCGGGGAATTGATCGGGATCGAGCTGCTCGACCACCTGGTAATCGGTGACAATCGCTATATTAGTTTGAAGGAAAGTGGATGTCTGTAATATAATAAGAAGGATTGTCCCAACAGGAGGTAGCAGCATATGTTTGGTGGATTCACGCGTGATTTAGGAATTGATTTAGGAACAGCGAATACGCTTGTTTATGTCAAAGGCAAAGGAATCGCCGTAAGGGAGCCTTCCGTGGTTGCCCTGCGTACCGATACGAAGAAAATCGAAGCCGTTGGCGAGGCCGCCAAGAAGATGATCGGCCGCACGCCGGGCAACATCCGGGCGATTCGCCCGATGAAGGACGGCGTCATCGCCGACTTTGACACGACGGCCACGATGATTAAGTATTTCATCCGCCGGGCGCAGAAGGAGCGTTCGTTCCCGCCGCGCCATCCGAATGTGATGGTGTGCGTGCCGTCTGGCATTACCGCCGTCGAGAAGCGCGCTGTCGAAGATGCCACCAAGCAAGCTGGCGCACGCGAAGCGTACACGATCGAAGAGCCGTTCGCGGCTGCGATCGGCGCTGATCTCCCGGTATGGGAACCGACCGGATCGATGGTCGTCGACATCGGCGGCGGCACGACGGAAGTGGCTGTTATCTCGCTCGGAGGCATCGTGACGAGCCGCTCGATCCGCGTGGCCGGCGACGAGATGGACGAGGCGATCATTCAGTACATCAAGCGCTTGTACAACTTGATGATCGGCGAGCGCACGGCGGAGCAGCTCAAGATGGAGATCGGCTCGGCGACGCCGCTGGACAAGGTCGAATCGATCGAGATCCGCGGCCGCGATCTCGTCTCGGGACTTCCGAAGACGCTCGCGATCACGTCTGATGAGATTACCGAAGCGCTCTCCGATACGGTGAACGCGATCGTGGAAGCCGTGAAGGTAACGCTGGAGAAGTGCCCTCCGGAGCTGTCCGCCGACATTATGGACCGCGGCATCGTGCTGACCGGCGGCGGCGCTCTGCTTCGCAACCTGGACAAGATGCTGGCCCGCGAGACGGGCATGCCGGTGCTCGTCGCGGAGAACCCGCTTGACTGCGTGGCGATCGGAACGGGCCGCGCGCTGGAGAACATCCATTTGTTCAAGTCTTCGAAGAGCTCCGGTTCCCGCAAAGGCTAAGCCGGAACAGAAGATGGAGGCCCGGTGGGGAAGGAAGCAGGTGATCGGATATTTTTAAGATGATGCGCAACAAACGTCTGTTCATTCTCATGATCGGGCTGATCCTGGTCATCGCTACGCTGGGCTTCACGTCGGGACGCACCGGTCTCAGTTGGCCCGAACGCTTCGTGAACGATGCGTTCGGCGCCGTGCAAGGAGCATTGTACCGGCCGGTCGGGGCTGTGTCGGAATTCTTCCGCGACCTCGGCCGGCTTTCCGACGTATACGAGGAGAACGAACAGCTCAGGCAGACGGTAGCTAGGTACACGCAAGACAAGATTCGCTATAATATGATTGAGAATGAGAATAAGAGACTGCAGGAAGACCTTAATTTTACGAAACGCCAGAAGCAATTATACGATTATCAGTATTTGATCGCTCAAGTCGTGGCGGGAGGCTCCAATCCGTATGACAAGACGATTAAGATCAATCTGGGAGCCCATGACGGCATTAAGCCGAGGATGGCGGTCACGACGGTCGATGGACTGGTTGGGCTTGTCAGCAAAGTATCGGAATTCACTTCGACGGTCACGCCGATTACGGAGCTGGACCCGACCGACAGCGATCAGATCTCGATCTCTGCGACTGTGCTCGGCCGCGAGGATCAGGCATTCGGAATCGTAGATTTCGACAAAGAGAACAACATGCTGCAGATGAGCAAGATTGATGAGAGCGCCACGATTGAGGAAGGCGATCTAATCATCACGTCCGGCCTCGGCAATGTGCTTCCGAAGGGACTCATCATCGGCACTGTCGTCACAAGTCAGGTAGGGGATTTCGGTCTGACGCACACGGCTACTATTAAGCCATCGGCCAAATTCGATCATTTGACCGAAGTGTTCGTCGTGGTGGCGCCGGATGTGGATACGCCGTGAAGATGCTCATGAACCGCACGATTCTGCTGACGATTCTGCTCCTGATCGTTCAGACGTCGCTGATCCCTTGGCTTGTGCCGGACGCATGGAGCGACAGGCTGCTGCCGAATCTGCCTTTCGTGATCACGGTGTATGTCGCCTTGTTCGCCGGCCGGCACCGGGGCTTCCTGTTTGGACTAGGCTTCGGACTGCTGGAGGACGTGTTGTTCTACGGCCATCTCATGGGGGCTTACGGGTTCGGCATGGCGCTGATAGGCTATATGATTGGACTTGTTAGCGACAGAAGACCGCGCACGCTGGCGGATACGGCGGTTGCCACGGTCATCGGAAGCGGGATTCTGAACTCTATCATCTACTTCGTCTACAAGATGTTCCAACTGACGGATCTGACGTACGGATTCGCGGCGTATTGGCAGATCGTGCCTACCCTGCTTCTTGAGCTGATGATTACGCTGCTCATCTATGTTCCGGTTCGGCGTTGGCTGATGAAGAATGCTCCTGCTGCCGGCGATGAGAACGCTGCTTAACACGATCCGCAATGCGCTAGGGATGTTGCCGGCAGGAAAATAGGCTCGCCTGGCAGAATTGTAGTTATCGTAGGGAGGAGCGACATGGTGAGCGTCAAATCGGCTATTACGATCAAAGGAACCAAGGATGGCCTCGTCTTCCTGCTTGATGACCAGTGCGACTTCACGTCGCTTCTGGATGAGCTTCACGAGAAGCTGGACAAGCACGAACAGCAGCTGTCCGGCCCGCTCGTCCACGTCTTCGTGAAGCTGGGCTCGCGTCGGTTGAACGAGGAGGACAAGGAACGGCTTCGGTACATCATCCGCAAGCAAGGCAACTTCCTTATCCAGAGCATGGAGAGCGACAAGACGCCCGAAGAGCTGGAGGCGGAGAAGAACGCCGTCAAGACGATCGCAGGCATTGTCCGTTCAGGACAGACCGTCCATCATCAGGGACATTTGCTGCTGCTGGGCGATGTGAATCCCGGCGGCACCGTCATCTGTTCCGGTGATATTTATATTATGGGCGCGCTGCGGGGAACCGCTCATGCAGGCTGCGACGGCAACGAGGAGGCGGTCATCGCCGCTTCGCTCATGACGCCGACTCAACTGAGAATCGCCGAAGTGATCAGCCGGCCGCCGGAGGAATGGACGTCCGCCGAACCGGTCATGGAATTCGCTTATTTGCGGGACGGGGTCATGGAGATCGATAAACTGACTCACTTGCATCATCGCCGCAGTGAACACATGCCATTCAAAGGAGTGTAGATCGATGGGAGAAGCGATTGTCATTACGTCCGGCAAAGGCGGAGTGGGGAAGACGACAACCTCCGCAAACTTGGGAACGGCGCTTGCACTGCTGGGCCGTAAGGTATGTATGGTCGATACCGACATCGGGCTGCGCAATCTGGATGTCGTCATGGGTCTCGAGAATCGGATTATCTACGATTTGATCGACGTAGCGGATGGCCGCTGCCGATTGAATCAGGCGCTCATTAAGGACAAGCGGTTCGATGAGCTGTACATGCTGCCGGCTGCACAGACGAAGGACAAGCATGATATCAAGCCGGAACAAGTCCGCAAGATCGTAGAGGAATTGAAAGCTGAATACGATTATGTCATCATCGACTGTCCGGCCGGCATTGAGCAGGGCTTCGACAATGCGGTAGCCGGCGCGGATCAAGCGATCGTTGTGACGACGCCGGAGAATGCGGCCGTCCGCGACGCCGACCGGGTCATCGGCATCTTGGAGCAGCGCGGCTTCAAGTCGCCGAAGCTCGTGATCAATCGGATTCGTCCGAATATGCTTCGCAGCGGCGACATGCTTGAGATCGACGACATCTGCCAAGTGCTCTCGATCGATCTGATCGGCATCGTTCCGGATGACGAGATTGTCATCAAAGCCGCCAACCAGGGAGAGCCGACCGTGCTCAATCCTTCCTCCCGAGCCGCTATCGCCTATCGCAACGTTGCCCGCCGCATACTCGGCGAGACCGTTCCGCTTATGAATCTGGAAGAGAGAAGCGGAATGTTCGGCCGAATGAAGAAGTTTCTCGGAATGGGATGATTCGGCTTGCTTAACCGATTTAAGAAGATAGATTGGATCATGATGCTGATCCTGGGGCTGCTCATGGTTGCCAGCGCGCTTGTCGTGCGAAGCGCGACCCACAACGACTCCGGGTATCACAATTATGATATTAAGACGATTGAGTTCTACGCTGCCGGCTTCGTCGTGATCTTGCTGTGCGTCATGTTCGACTACCGGCTGCTGCTCAAGACGTGGTACGTCTGGTACATCATCGGCATTGGCTCGCTGGTTGCCGTGCTGCTGTTCGCGCCGAAGATCAACGGAGCGCGCAGCTGGTTCCCGATCGCGGGGGGGCTGAATATCCAGCCGGCGGAAGTCATGAAGCTGTTCCTCATTATTGCCGTGGCGGCCGTTCTCGGCCGAAGGCAAGGGGATCCGCTGCGGATGCGCACCGATGTCTTGGCCATTGCGGTCGTCTCGTTCGTGCCGTTCATTCTGTGCATGATCCAGCCGGACCTTGGCAACGCCATGATCTATGTGTTCATCGTGCTCGGCATGCTGTGGATCGGGAACATTCGATACACCTATGTCACGATAGGCTTGGCGGTTGTGGTCGGCGGCCTCGTGCTGTTCGTCACGCTGTTCAACGCATACAATGCGGAGATCAAGCAGTTCATGGAGGACGACCTTCATAAGCCGCACTGGTATCAACGGATTAACACGTACATTCACCCCGAAGAAGCGACCATGGACGAACGGCGGCAAGCGGAATACGCGAAGATCGCCATCGGCTCCGGCGGCTTGGCCGGAGACGGCTACATGCAAGGGGAGTCCAAGAACCGCAAGTTCATTCCGTATCCGTATTCGGACTCGATCTTCGTCGTCATCGGCGAGGAGTTCGGCTTCCAAGGAGCGGCGGTGCTCCTTCTGATCTACTTTATTTTCATCTATCGGATGATCTTGATCGCCTACCAGTGCTACGACTTGCGAGGGTCGTTCATCATTATAGGAATCGCGGCGATGCTGGTGTTCCAGATCTTCCAGAACATCGGCATGATGATCGGTCTGATGCCCATCACCGGCATCACGCTGCCGTTCATCAGCTACGGAGGCACCTCGCTGCTGCTCAACATGCTGTGTATCGGCATTGTGTTCAGCATCCGGGCGCATCAAGAGAAGTACACGATGGATACGTAGAAAGGGTAATTGAACGTCAGCAGCGGCCGAGAGGCCGCTTTTTTTGACTGAAGTTCCGAATGCGAATGCAATCTGCATCCTTCGTGACTCCGGCACGCTAGCCCTCCCATTACAGGCATGACCCTCTTCCACACCGCCATCTGGTCTAAACCGGGACAGCTTGCCATATCGTGATACAAAGCGCGGACAAGGGGGGAGCGGCCATGGAAGTGCGGAACAATGTCCGCCAGCGGCGGCGGGAGAGGATACAGCAGTTGACAGGCGCCCGTTCGGCGGGCTGGGAGAATAACGAGCGGGAGAGACGTTGGCTAGAAGAGGACGAGACGGGCATACCGCTGGGGCGAGAACAAGTTCAGGGCATAGCAAGCGATGAGGACGTCTGGGAGCATGTGCCGCCTGAGGAGTCCCTGGATTCGTATCCGCCGTCGCGGGAGGACCGTCAGGCAGCTTCGCCGGAGCCGGCCGTGCCTACGGCGTCTTCATTCGCCGCATCGGATTACAGTTTGTTCGAGCCCCCTCAAGGAGAGCCGGATCCGGAACGGTGGTGGAAGGAGAAGCAGCGGCAAGAACGAGGCGGCTTCGGCGGACGCAAGCAGGAGCCGCATCCGGGATCGCCTGGACTCGGTCCGAACAACAGCGCGAGGCCAACTGGACTCGGCCCGAACGGAAGCGCCAGACCGACCGGTTCGGGCTCGATCGGCTCCTTGTCCGGCCTCAGCCCCTATGGAGGATTGTCCGGCCGGCCGGGATGGGACAATACGCCGCCTTACCCCGAGGAAGGCAGCGTCTTGGGCCGGTTCGTCAAAGGCTTCATCGCCCGGGCAGCTGTTGCCGCAGCCCTGTTCGGCACGGTATGGGCGTGGACGATCTATGAGCTTCCGGGGAGCAATGAAGTCCAAGGCTGGACGATTCGGACGGTTACTGAAGATATGAACTTCGCGGCAGTCGAAGCTTGGTATGAGCGGACGTTCGGCGGGACGCCTTCCTTCCTGCCGATCTTCGAGGATGAGGACGGAACGCAGGCGGTCTCCGCCGGCTGGAACAGTGCAGAGACCGCTCCGCCGCTGTCCGGACGAATTCTGCAATCCTTCGCGCAGAGCGGCGAAGGAGTACAACTGGCTGCTTTGGACGGAACGCCGGTTCAAGCGGTTCATACCGGCCGGGTGGCGCAAGTGGCGATCGACGATCAAGGTCTGGCAACGATCAAGATTCAGCACGAGAACAACGTCGTCTCCATCTACAGCCGCGTCGCGAAGCCGGCTGTTAAGACGAATGATTGGGTGGAAGCCGGCCGTCCGATTGGCGTGGTGTCCTCAATTGAAGGCGATGGCGGCGAGGGAATGCTTGAATTCGCCGTACAGCAGAATGGCAAGCCAATCGATCCGTCGGAAGTGGTGCCGCTTGATTAAATGGCGGGGCACGAGGATCAAGCTTCATCCGTTATTCGTCCTGCTCATGCTGCTGTCCATCGCGGCCGGACAGATCGCGCAGATCGCGACGCTGTTCGGCATCGTGCTGTTGCATGAATTGGGACACCTGGCGATGGCGCTGCGCTTCGGCTGGACGGTGCGGGAGATCAAGCTTCTCCCGTTCGGAGGCGTCCTCGAGGTGGAGGATGCGGGGGGCGTGCCCGCACGCGAAGAGGCGCTGGTTGCCATTGCGGGACCGCTGCAGAACGTCATTCTGGCCGCATTCGCCTGGCTGGCGACTGCGTTCGGATGGGTGGATTCGCGCTGGGCGGACGGATTCGTTCAAGCTAATGCGATCATCGCGCTTTTCAACCTGTTGCCGGTTATGCCGCTCGACGGAGGCAAGCTGATGCAGACGTGGATGAGCCTCCGCATTCCTTATCATCGCACGCTGCTCTGGAGCATGCGGATCAGCCTGCTGTTCAGCTTCGCAGCTGTCGCCGCTTCGCTCTATCCGCTGCTTCGGGGCGGGCATGTGCACTTGAACCTGCTCATGACCGGCTTGTTCCTGGCGGCGTCCAACTGGACGTATCGCCGCAACGTACCATTCGTATTCCTCCGATTCCTCGTCCATCGGTCGAGAAGAGCTGACCATCGCGTCGATGGGGGGACGCTGGCGCAGCCGATCGTCATCTCGGAGAACCGGACGCCTGCGTCCGTCGTGAAGCTGCTCATGAGGGAACGCTACCATCTGGTCTATGTGATGAGGCAAGGGAAGATTAGAAGAGTGGTGCCTGAAGGCCAGATGATTGACGGGTTCCTCGCTTCCTTGACCGGAGGGAATGCGGACTTGCGATTTTTCATGTAAGATGGAGATAAAGAGGTAGTAGTCGGAGGTAGCCATGAAGCAGCTGTTCATCCATTGCTCGCCCAAAGATACACAATCGGCACTCCTGGAGAACGGACGATTGACGGAATTCAGCGTGGAACGCTCGGAAGGCTCAACGCTCGTCGGCAATATTTACAAAGGGCGGGTCGTGAACGTGCTGCCCGGCATGCAGGCCGCTTTCGTCGACATCGGCCTGTCCAAGAACGCTTTTCTATACGTGGACGATGTGCTTCACCCGCATCTGGACAAACAGCCGAAGGACAAGCCGCAGATCGCCGAGCTGCTGAAGCCCGGGGACGAGCTGGTCGTGCAGATGATGAAGGAGCCGCTCGGCGGCAAGGGAGCGCGGGTGACGACCCATTACTCCTTGCCGGGCCGGTGGCTGGTCTATATGCCTAATGCGGATTATATCGGCATCTCGAAGAAGATTGAGCTGGAGCAGGAACGGACCCGCCTTCGGCTCCTGGCCGAGGAGCTGAGACGACCGGGAGAGGGCGTTATTCTGCGTACGAACGCTGAAGGCGAAGGACCGGAATCGCTGGCGGAGGATCTGTCCTCGCTTCGGGCGACATGGACCGGTGTCCAAGCGAGAGGGAGGCACGCGGCTGCGCCTGCGGAGCTTCATCGCGATATCGGCCTCGTGCAGCGGATGATCCGCGACGTATTCACGCCGGATACGGAAGAGCTTGTCGTGGACGACGAGAATGCTTGCCGGGAAGCGGCAGCCTATTTGCGCCAGACCGCGCCGGCGCTTGAGAGCCGGCTTCGGCTGTACAAGGAGCAGACGCCGTTGTATGACAAATACGGGATCAGCGAGCAGCTCGACAAGGCATTCCAGCCGCGCATCTGGCTGGCCAGCGGTGGCTACCTCGTATGGGACCGGACGGAAGCGCTGACGGTGATCGACGTGAACACCGGCAAATATACGGGGACGGTCGGCCTCGAGGAGACGGTGTTCCGGACGAACATGGAAGCTGCCGAGGAGATTGCCCGCCTGCTCCGGCTGAGGGACGTGGGCGGCATTGTCATCGTCGACTTCATTGATATGGAGAGCGAGGAGCACCGGCATCGGGTCGTTCAGCAGCTGGAAGCCACGATGAAGATGGACCGAACGAAGAGTCAGGTGCTTGGCTGGACGCGGCTCGGACTGCTGGAGATAACCCGCAAGAAGGCGCGCGCGAACGTCGAGAGTTACTTCTATGAGAATTGCGCGTCCTGCAAGGGACGAGGCAAAATTTATACCCGAATATGATCGGAATTATGAGGTTGTGCTCGCCGCTTCTCTGTGATAGAATACTATGGTGCGTGCAAAGTGTTCATTCAGCGCTGCATGCTACAACCGCACTTTCACGGGTATGGAAGACCTTTGCTGCCTAAGCTTCAAGCGCAGGCGCTCGGCACCCGACGAGGCGAGTCTTAGACATAAGGAGGTGCACACACATGTACGCAATTATCGAGACTGGCGGCAAGCAGTACAAAGTTCAAGCGGGCGACGTTCTGTTCATCGAGAAGCTCTCCGCTAACGTTGGCGACAGCGTCACGTTCGACAAGGTCCTGGCGGTATCTTCCGACAAGGGCTTCGTAACGGGAGCTCCGCTCGTAGCCGGCGCATCCGTAACGGCAAAGGTCGAGAAGCACGTTAAAGGCGAGAAGGTCATCGTCTT
This sequence comes from Cohnella lubricantis, assembly GCF_014212015.1. Lineage (GTDB taxonomy): Bacteria > Bacillota > Bacilli > Paenibacillales > Paenibacillaceae > Cohnella > Cohnella lubricantis. The sequence continues at coordinate 172,843 of NZ_JACJVN010000033.1, forward strand.
CAAGTATAAGCCGAAGAAGAACGAGCGCAAGAAGCAAGGCCACCGTCAACCGTACACGAAGGTGACGATCGAGAGCATCAAGGCATAAGAGGTCTGCCGAGATGGTTACGATAACGATCATTCGTGGACTAGACGGGAGGATCCGGCGATTCGCCGTTTCCGGACATGCGAGGTACGCCGATCCCGGCAAGGACATCGTCTGCGCCGGCGTCTCGGCCGTCACGATAGGCGCCGTGAACGCCATTGAGAAGCTGACGGGACTTGTTCCCGAAGCCAAGATGGAATCCGGCTGGCTGTCGGCTATCGCGCCGGAGACCGAAGATCCGGCAAGAGACGGTCAAGTGCAGCTTCTGCTGGAAGGCATGATCGCCGCTCTTGAATCCATCGTGGATGAATACGGCAAGTTCGTGAGAATAAAGGAACGCATCAACTAAAGAAGGAGGTTGGCATCCATGTTGAAATTAAATCTTCAGTTGTTCGCTTCGAAGAAGGGCGTAGGCTCCACGAAGAACGGACGCGACAGCCATTCGAAGCGCCTCGGCGCGAAGCGCGCTGACGGCCAAGCCGTACGCGGCGGCACGATCCTCGTTCGTCAACGCGGCACGAAGATCCATCCGGGCACGAACGTCGGCATCGGCAAAGACGATACGCTGTTCGCGCTGACGGAAGGCGTCGTGAAGTTCGAGCGTTGGGGACGCGATCGCAAGAAAGTGAGCGTGTATCCGGCTGCGCAAGCGCCTGTAGCGGCGACTGTCGAAGGCTAATACGACGACACACCCCAGAACCCCGGCCATCACGTGAGGCCGGGGTTTTTTGCTTGACTAATTGATAGGCTAATCATGTGTGTGGAGGAACTTATTTCCTGGTTATCGGACGATTGGGTTAACAGGTCGTTCGATATCCATGCTATACTTAACCAATAAGAGATTAAGCGTCCGGGATGCGTTTGAGAGCATACTGCATGCAGATTCAACTGCCAATCGGTCCCAGAAGGAAACGGAGAAGTCATCATTATGTCGAGAAAATCGATGGTATGGGCTGTCTCGGCGGCGGTATCGCTCTTGATTCCGGCGGCGGGGATATTCGTCTGGCGCGAGCAGTGGTGGCCGCTGGCATTGTTCGTCTTGTGGACGGCAATAGGAGCAGCGTCCGTCATGTTGGCGGAACGCCGGTACGAGCGGCAGTATCACAACCGAATGATCGACCAGATGCATGTATCCGCTCTGGAGACACTCAGCCAGCATCGGCACGACTGGATGAATGAGATGCAGATATTGTATGGATACCTAAGGCTCGGCAAACCCGATAAAGCGATCGCCGTTGTGGAAAGAATAAGAGCGAAGATGGAGCAGGACAGCCGGATCTCCCGACTGGGCGTGCCGCGGCTGGCTGCTTACTTGCTCTCATTCTCCGCGGCTAAAGACGCCATGCGTCTGGAGATCGAAGTGGAGGAAGGGTTCGGCGTTCGAAGCGATGGACCTTACGCAGAACGGTTGACGGCGGCCGTCATCGGATTGGTGAATGCAGTGCGCATTCGCGCGGCTTCCCCTGCGGAGGAGGAGAACGTGCTTCGGCTGAACTTCCGTTCCGATGAGCGGAAGGTGTTGCTGTCCATGACATACGAAGGCAAGCTGACGGCGATGGGCGGGCTCAGAGCCGATATCGAGCGGCTGCTAAGCGGCTTCGGGCAACTGTCCGAGACGGAGCAGACAGCAGAATTGGCGGCGGAGCACCGCCGGCTCGTCGTCGCCTTTCCACGTGAAGAGAGAGCCGTGTAACGGCTGAACGGAGTGAACTCATCATGTTTGTAGACAAAGCGAAAATTTACGTGAAGGGCGGCGACGGCGGCGATGGCCTGGTTGCGTTCCGGCGGGAGCTGTATGTCCCCGAAGGCGGTCCCGCCGGCGGCGACGGCGGCAAAGGCGGAGACGTGATCTTCCGCGTCGACGAAGGGCTTCGGACGCTGATGGACTTCCGCTACCAGAAGCACTTCAAGGCGCCGCGCGGCGAGAAGGGGCGCAACAAGACGCAGCATGGGGCCAATGCGGAGGACATGATCGTTCGCGTGCCGCCGGGCACCATCGTCTATGACGACGATACCGGCGAGATGCTGGCCGATTTGACCCGCCACGGCCAAGAGGTGGTCATCGCGAAGGGCGGGCGCGGCGGCCGCGGCAATACGCGGTTCAAGAGCCCGGCGAACACGGCTCCGGCCATCGCCGAGAACGGCGAAGAAGGCCAGGAACGCTGGGTGACGCTGGAGCTGAAGGTGATGGCGGACGTCGGCCTCGTTGGCTTCCCAAGCGTCGGCAAGTCGACGCTGCTGTCCGTCGTGTCGGCGGCGCAGCCGAAGATAGGCGCGTACCACTTCACGACGATCACGCCGAACCTGGGCGTCGTGAAGGTGGACGAAGAGCGCAGCTTCGTCATGGCAGACTTGCCGGGCCTTATCGAAGGCGCGCATACCGGCGTCGGCCTCGGGCATGAATTCCTTCGCCACGTGGAGCGCACGCGGGTTATCGTCCATGTCGTGGACATGTCCGGCATGGAAGGACGCGACCCGTTCGACGATTGGGAGAAGATCAACGACGAGCTGCGGCTCTACAACGTCAAGCTGGCGGAGCGGCCGCAGATCGTCGCGGCGAACAAGATGGATATGCCGGAATCGGAGGAGAATCTGGCCAGCTTCCGCGAGAAGATCGCAGCATTGCGTCCGGATATCGAGATTATGGCGATCTCCTCGCTGACCCGGCAAGGCATCTCGGAGCTTCTCTTCCGCGTGGCGGATGTGCTCGATTCGCTGCCGGATCCTTCGGAGGTTCCGGAAGAGGAAGCGCAAGAAGAAGAGCATGTCGTCTATCGGATGGAGGAACGTCCGTCCGATAACGACTTCCGGATTACTCGCGACAATGAGGTGTACGTCGTCGAGGGCGAGTCCATTGAGAAGCTGCTAAGACGCACGCAGTTCGCTTCGCACGAAGCGGTGCTGCGGTTCGGCCGCATCCTGCGCAATATCGGCGTCGATGCCGAGCTGCGCAAGCGCGGCGCCAGAGACGGCGATACGATCCGCATCGGGGACTTCGAATTCGAATTCTTCGAAGGCGGGGCGGACGATTACTTGTTCGACGACCGCTGAGTACCGCTGAGCGCCGCTGAACATGTCGTTGAGCCGCATGACGAAGAGAGAACCAACCGTTCGAGCGCGGTTGGTTCTTTTGTTTGCGGTAATTTATATGCGGGAATAAGCCGAAAGACGTCATTTTCACGCGTCAAACCTATTGCCGCCGGCTTATCAATCCGATATAATGTCCACTATATACAAACATTCGTCTATCTTGGGAGGACGGAAGATGGTTGAACGCTACTACGTCGTCCGAGAGGATCTGCTGCCGGAAGGCATTCTCAAGACCGAGCTGGCCAAAGAGCTGCTCCGGAGGGGAGAAGCTTCTACGGTTCACGAGGCGGCAGAGCGGGTCGGGCTTAGCCGCAGCGCTTTTTACAAGTACAAGGATGGCGTCTATCCATTGGAGCAGATGACGCGAGAGCGGATCGCGACGTTGTCCATGGATCTGGAGCATCGCTCCGGCGTGTTGTCGCAAGTGCTCGGAACGCTGGCGCAGAGCGGCGGCAACGTGCTCACCATGTCTCAGTCGATCCCGCTGCAAGGAATGGCTAACGTCGTCGTTACTTTGGATATTGCCGGATTAACCGGATCGCTGACCGAGCTGGTCGACCAATTGAAAGCGATGGACGGCGTCAAGAGAACGACTGTCGTCGGGCGGAGCTAATGGGGGAGGAATTGTACAGATGAAGCCGGTGAAAGTAGGATTGTTCGGTCTCGGAACCGTCGGAACAGGCGTCGTCCGGATCGTCGAAGGGCACCAAGAGGATCTGCAGAGCCAGGTCGGCTCCCCGATCGCGATCTCCAAGATTCTCGTGAAGGATCGCAGCAAGGCGCGCAGCATCCACATCGATTCATCCAAGCTGACGGAGGATCCATGGGAGATCGTGCGCGATCCGGAGATCGACGTCATCGTCGAAGTGATGGGCGGCATTGGGAATACGAAGGAGTATATTCTGGAGGCGCTGGAGCGGGGCAAGCATATCGTCACCGCCAACAAGGATCTGATGGCGCTGCACGGACAGGAGATACTGGCCAAGGCAAGCGAGAAGGGCTGCGATGTCTTCTACGAAGCGAGCGTCGCCGGCGGCATCCCGATCATCCGGACGCTCATTGAAGGCTTCTCCTCCGATCGGATTACCAAGATCATGGGGATCGTCAACGGCACGACAAACTATATCCTGACGAAAATGAGCCAGGAAGGCGCCGCCTACGAGGACGTCTTGAAGGAAGCGCAGGCGCTTGGCTACGCCGAAGCGGATCCGACGTCGGACGTCGAGGGGCTTGACGCCGCGCGCAAGATGACGATTCTGGCGACGCTCGGCTTCCGCGCCAAGGTTGCGCTGGAGGACGTCGACGTCAAGGGTATCAGCTCCGTCAGCCAACAGGACATCCGCTACGCGCAGCAGCTCGGGTATGAAGTGAAGCTGCTTGGCATCGCGGAACGGCAAGACGACTGTATCAGCATCAGCGTGCAGCCGACGATGGTGAAGAAGAGCCACCCGATCGCTGCGGTATCCGGCGTATTCAACGCTGTGTATGTTTACGGCGAAGCGGTGGGAGAGACGATGTTCTACGGCCCGGGCGCAGGCGAGATGCCGACGGCGACGTCCGTCGTCTCGGACCTCGTCGCGGTCGTCAAGAATTCGAAGCTCGGCGTGAACGGCCGCCAGGCGTCGCTCTCTTACAAGGAGAAGAGGCTGAAGACCGACGAGCAGATCGCGTCGCGATTCTTCCTGCTGCTGCACGTGGAGGACCGCTCCGGCGTGCTCGCGCAGATCGCGCAAGTCTTCTCCCGTCATGAGATGAGCATCGAATCGGTCATGCAGCCGGCGATGCCGGATCAGAACGTCGTGGAGCTGCTTATTACGACCCATATGGCGAGCAAAGCCACTCTGAACCGGGCGCTAGCGGAATTCGAAGGACTGCCGGCAATCCGCCGTATCAAGAGCGTCTACCGGTTAGAAAGCTGAGGAGCAGAGCACATGAAGACGGAGACAGACATGTTGCTTAAGAAGCCGGCCGTTCTGCGGGACCGGGTGGTTGCGCGGACACCGGCGAGCACTGCCAACCTGGGGCCGGGCTTCGATTCGCTCGGCATGGCGCTGCCGCTGTTCGGATGGGTCGATCTCAAGCCGTCCACGCCGGAAGAGGGGACGACAGTCACCTTGCTGGGCGATTCCTTGGACGGCCTGCCGACGGATAAGTCCAATCTCGTGTACGAGGTGGCGCAGATGGTGTTCGCGCGCGCAGGCGTCGAGTTGCCGGAGCTGCATATCGCGATTCGAAGCGACATTCCGCTGACGCGGGGGCTTGGCAGCAGTGCGTCCGCTATCGTCGGCGCACTGGTTGCCGCTAACGCGCTTATCGGCGAGCCGTTAACGCGAGACGAGCTGTTCCAGCTGGCAAGCGAGCTGGAGAATCATCCCGACAACGTCGGCGCCTCGATCTTCGGCGGCATCGTCGCCGCCGCCTGGGACGGCGAGCGGGCGGAGGCGGTGCGGCTTGATCCGCCGGCGGGCTTGACGGCGCTCGTCGTCGTTCCGGCGTTCGAGCTGGCGACGAAGAAGGCGCGCGGCGTGCTGCCGGCAAGCGTCTCGATGGCGGACGCGGTGTTCAACGTCAGCCACAGCTCGCTGCTCACCGCCGCTCTGGCGGCGGGTCAATTCGGCGTGCTGCGCCGGGCGATGCGCGATCGGCTGCACCAGCCTTACCGGGCGCCGCTGATCCCCGGCATGGAGACGATTCTGCGCGAAGCGGGCGACCACGGCGCGCTTGGCGCCGTGCTGTCCGGCGCGGGGCCGACGCTGCTGCTTCTGGCGGAGGAGAGCTGCGACCGGGAGCGGGTGGAACGCTTCGTCGCCAGCGTAATGGCGGCCGAAGGCATCGACGTAACGACGCGCTGGATGAAGCCGTGGTCTGTCGGAGCGGAAGCAGTCGCAATAGCCGCTGGCCAGCCGGACTTTGCCCTCGAGCCCGACTTGGTGCTTGCGGCGCAGGCAGGGGAGGTGGGCGCGTGAGCAAGCTGCCGACAGCGGCTGTACTGCCGAGAGGGACGTTCTCGGACGAGGCGGCGCACTATTTTTTCCAAGGCGTACCGGTTGAACTGAAGTATCAGAAGATGATTGCCGACGTGTTCAAGTCGACAGACCGCGGCGACACGGACTGGAGCGTCGTGCCGATCGAGAATACGATCGACGGCTCTGTCAGCCTGCACATGGATTGGCTCGTGCATGAGGTCGACCTGCCGATCCGCGCGGAATGGGTGTTCCCGGCGGTGCAGAATTTGGTCGGGCGCAGATCCGAGCTTGCCGGCCCCGATAGCGCGAGCGATGCCGGGGGCTGGGATCCGCAGAAGATTACGAAGGTGCTCAGCCATCCAGTCGCCATGGCGCAGTGCTATGAGTTCCTCCGCGCCCGTCTGCCGCACGCCGAGCTGGAGACGTTGGGAAGCACCGCGGAGGCGATCCGTTCGGTGCACGAGAACCCGGGACGCGGCTGGGTCGCGATCGGGACGCGGACGGCGGCGATGAACTTCGGGCTCGACGTGCTTGAGGAGAGCGTGACCGACCACGACAACAACTACACGAGGTTCCTGCTCGTCGGCAGCAAGCCGTTCGACAAGCCGGGAGCGGCGACGCACAAGACAAGCATTCTGATCACGCCGCCGGAGGACTATCCGGGCGCGCTGCATCAAGTGCTGTCGGCCTTCTCGTGGAGACGGATCAACCTGTCGAAGATCGAATCGCGTCCAACGAAGAAGAAGCTCGGGACGTACTACTTCTTTATCGATATCGAGATGTCGCTTGACACGGTGCTGCTTCCTGCGGCTATCGCGGAGATCGAAGCGATCGGCTGCCAGGTTCGCATATTGGGTTCATACCCGAGCTATCCTTATGTAGGGTAAATTGCAGGAGGTGCCAGCAGAATGGCGGAGCAATGGATTTATCTGAATGGCGAATACGTCACGAAGGAAAATGCAAAAATCTCCGTATACGATCACGGGTTCTTGTACGGAGACGGAATCTTCGAAGGGATTCGGATCTATGACGGGAACATCTTCCGATGCAAGGAGCACTTGGACCGGCTGTACGATTCCGCCAAGTCCATCATGCTGGACATCCCGCTCTCGTACGAAGAGATGCAGGCGGCTCTCGTCGAGACACTTCGCAAGAACGGGCTTCGCAGCGGTTATATCCGCCTCGTCGTCTCGCGCGGCCCGGGCAATTTGGGCCTCGATCCGACGCGCTGCCCGGCGGCGTTCGTCATCATCATCGTCGAAGAGCTGGCGATCTATCCGGAGGAGGCATACCGCGAGGGACTGCGCTCTGTGTCGGTCAGCCCGCGCCGCAACTTGCCGGACGCGCTTAATCCGAAGATCAAATCGCTGAACTATCTGAACAACATTCTGGTTAAGATCCAGTCCAATCTCGCGGGCGTCGGCGAAGCGATCATGCTGAACTCGCAGGGCTACGTGGCGGAGGGGTCGAGCGACAACATTTTTATCGTCAAAAAGGGTGTTGTCTTCACGCCTCCATGCTACATCGGCGCTCTGGAGGGCATTACGCGCGGCGCGATCATGGACTTGTGCGATCGGCTCGGCTACAAGCTGAAGGAAGAGCCTTTCACGCTGCATGACGTATATACGGCGGATGAAGTGTTCTTCACCGGCACCGCCGCCGAGGTTATCGCTGTCCGCGAGGTGGATGGGCGCGTCATCGGATCGGGCAAGGCGGGACCTGTCACGACGCATCTGCTGCAGGAGTTCCGCAAGATCGTCACGGTCGAGGGCGTGCGGGTATTCGAGCCTTAAGGGCGGGCCCTCAGACCGTCGAGAACTTTTCGACAGCATAACGGAACGTGATTCCGTTATTGGCGAGCTGCAGTGCGATCTCCACGAAGTAACGGAACAGCGTTCCGTTATTTCCGCGTTTCAGGGGGGCTGCTCGAACGAATGCCGAGAATAAAGGAACAGCGTTCCTCTATTGCATTTACGAGCAAGTATTTGCGGCCAGATAGCGGAACCAGCTTCCGTTATGGCATGAAACTGCATGGGCTTTAGGCGTTGTCTCTTCGGAGACGGCGCCTTTTTTGGCGTTTGCAGCGGAGTTGCCGAGGGAAGGGGTGGATTTTTTGACTTACGGATGTCATTTGCCTACCTCCTGCATAGGATGTAATTGATTGTGTGAGGGCATTCGCCCGCACGTGAACATGAGCGATCAGGAGGGAATGGCTTGAAGATCCATGTGGTCAAGAAGGGAGATTCGTTGTATGCGATCGCCCAGAAGTACAGCATCTCCCTGGAGGAATTGCTTCAGGCGAATCCGGAAATCACCAATCCGGACGTCATCGACGTAGGGATGAAGGTCAAGATTCCGATGCCCGCTATGCCGGCTTACGAAGTCATGCATCAACATAAGGTGCAGCAAGGCGATACGTTGTGGAAGCTGTCGAAGGCGTGGGGAATCCCGTTGGAGACGATGATCAAGGCCAATCCCCAGTTGAAAAATCCGAACGCGCTGCTGACGGGAGAGATGGTCAATATCCCGAAGCTGGCGTCTGCCGGCGCGACGGAAGGACCTTCGGCTGCGGCGATCCATGGGCAAGTGATCGAAGGCGTGGGCGGTTGGACGCCGCCGGCCGGCAAGGCGAACACGGCTGTCATGCCGGGAATGGGCGAGACGCCGGTCGCGATGCCCGAGATGGGCAAAGGTACTGGCGTGAAGCCGGGTACGGAAGTGAAGCCGATGCCGCTGCCTGCTCCGGTGCCGGAAGCGCCAGTGGTGCCTGAGATTCCGGCGCCAGCGCCTGAGGTTCACTTGCCCCCGATCAATATTCATTATGAGCATATCGATCTGTTCAAGCAGTATCCGGTGCCGGCTGTTGAAGCCGCAGCTCCGATTCAGGAGCAACATGTGGTTCACCATCATCATGGCTATGGTCACTACGGGCATCATGGGCATGGGTATGGACATGAAGGCTACGGTCATGGATATGGACACGGGTACGGATACGGTCAATCCCCGGCGGCGGTTGGCGGACTCGAAGGCGCATTCCCGACCGAAGAGTTGGCGCAGAGCTATGTGACGCCTGACGGTGGCACCGGCTGGACCTATTCGGAGCCGGCTGGCGAAGCGGTGAGCCCTGCGGCTGACGCGGGTTATGGACACGGGTACGGCAAGAAGCTGACAGCCCCGTTCGCAGCTCCGGCTCCGACGATGGCGTCGCCGGCAGCGATGGGGCCAGCCCCGGTGACTCCGGCGCAGGTATGGCCAGCATATACGAGCGGCTGTCATACCTGCACCGGGACGCCGATGTGGCATAACCCTTGGACGGCGGCTCCGGCGCCGGCATGGCCCGGGTCTATGGTATCCCCTGCGGCAGACGATCCCGATCCCGCGCCGGGAGTCGCTGGCTATGAGGGCTACGGTTATCCTGGAATGAATGCCGGCTCTGTGCCCTATACGGGAATGCCCGGATATCCGGGATCGTTCGCCCCGACGATGACATCTCCGGGTCCGTTCACGGCGTCTTCGGTTAGCCCGACCGGGTTCCCGCTGCAGGGCATGCCGGGAATCGGATCGGGAACAGGTCTCGGCACGGGGCTTGGAAGCGGCACTGGCCTCGGAACGGGTCTCGGCTCTGGCTTAGGCACAGGTCTTGGCGGTGGGCTTGGCGCCGGACTTCCGATGACTGGCGGATTCCCAACGACGGGCGGCTTCCCTGCAACGGGCGGTTTCCCTGCAACTGGCGGTTTCCCTGCAATTGGCGGTTTCCCGACAACTGGCGGCTTCCCCACGACTGGCGGCTTCCCAGCCACTGGCGGATTTCCAGGATTAACGGGCGGCACGACCGGTAATGTAGGCACGACACTCCCTAGCACAATGGGTTATCCGTACGCATCGCTCGGCACGAATCCGAACATGCCGGGCTTCGGACCTCTCGGGCCGATGGGTTCCATGCTGGATGGCACTCGCGAAGCGTCGGATGAAGGAGAGGACTCAGCTCCGGAAGCCGGCATTGCGGCTGCTCCATCCTCGGCCGCTGCTCCGAAGAAGTCCGCTTCCAAAGCGAAAGCCAAGATCAAATCGCGAGCGCCTTCCCGCCCGTCTAAACCAAGACGCAAGCAAAGCCTTCCTTGGGTGAAATGGTAACAAGTACGCATAACGCTGGAATCCCCGGGCAACAATAGAAAAAAAGCAGAGAAGGGGATTCCGGTGTTCGGTTTACGCATCAAGGATATCAAGAAACGGATCAAGCGCAGCCGCAAGCCGGTCTGGTCATTGGGCATGTGGGCGGCTTTACTCGCGGGAGCCGTGCTCTCGGGTACGCTTGTCTCCCATTATTATGTGGACCGTTGGTTCAAGACCGCCCCTCTTAGGGGCGATTCTTTGCCCGTATGGTCGGACAGCCTCCCGGTCTCGTACGATCCCGATACGTCGGAACGGGGGGAGACGCTAGCGGCGATCTCCCGCTGGCAAGGCGAGGTGGAGATTACGCTGCATCGCGCTTATCTGTGCGGAGATGAGACGCGAAGGCTTGGCAAACATACGACGACGGAAGCGATGGACCTGATCAAAGCTCATCGGGAATGGAGCGCGACGTTCGACAAGGACGGGCAAGTCATGATTGAGGAGAGCGTCGACGACCTCTCTCCTGAATGCCGCAAGTCCGCCTATATGGCGATCGACCCGGTCGGCTACTTATCGATCTTTGACGGTCCGCCGCAGAAGAAGAGAGTCATCCGCACCTTTTTCCAACTGGATGTCAAATCACTGGAGAGCAGCTTCTCCAAGGAGCGGCTGAAGGAGATGGCGAATGGCATTCGGGTTAGCGACAAGGATGAGTTCAACAGCGTGCTGTCTACCTTCAGCGAATTCGCGCTGCCAAGGGCGACTGGTGTTCTGAAGCAGGAGAATGCGGGATAGAAGCTTGATTTTTTTCGACAACAGTTGACGAGAATTGGAAAAACCTTTTATAATAAATTATCCAAAAACAGGATATTGAACATCGATGGCGAGGAAGCACCCGCAGACGAAGGATTGGCGTCGCGCGTGCTTCTTTTTTTGTCGGCAATTGAGGCGGAGAGAGGATGAGTTGACGAGAGAACGGGGTCGTGCGCGGCCTGACAGTAGAGATCTGGTATGAGTATAAGGACTTATCTATTTCAAATAACGGGGAGAGATCTGGAATGTTGAAAAGATGGACGAGCCTATTTGTTGTACTTATCTTAGCTATTGTCACCTTTGCTTCGGTGCGAGCCGAAGCTGTTCAAGCCAAGGATTTGAGCGACATCGCGAAGCATTGGGCGAAGTCGGCTATTGAGCAAGCGGTTGCCAAGGGCTATGTCACAGGCTATCCAGACGAAACGTTTAAGCCGAACAATACGGTGTCCCGTGCGGAGTTTATTAAGATGCTGGTCGACTCGCTCGGATACCCGCATCAAGACGTACCAGGCGGCAAGTGGTGGAGAGGATATGTGGATGCGGCGGTGTCGATGAACATTCATGATGAGACCGACTTCAAGGATGGTTACGACCAGCCGATCACGCGGCTGGAAGTGATGCGTCTGACGGCGAGGGCGTTGGCGGGGGCAAATCCCTCGTACAACGATGGTCTGACTGCTTTTGATGGTCTTTATAACGGGGACATTCCGTATACGGACTTCCGCAGCCTGACGCAGAAGGACGTTCCGCTTGTCGCGTTGACGATGGGTAGTGGCATTGTGGAAGGTTATGAAGACTTGTCGGCTGGATTTGATATGACAGCAACTAGAGCCGAAGCTGTGACGATGATCGAACGGATGCTGGCGATGAAGGAGAAGGATGCAGACGATACATTCGCGCTAAGGGAACTAAAAGATGTGGCAGAAACGGGTACGAATGCAGATTTGTTTGGTTGGGACGTACTTACGACGATCAATGATGGGCACGTAAAGGTATCGTATCCGAGCCGAACGCTAGTGATGAAGCGTCTTTATGTGCTCCCGATTAAGGGTGGTCAGCACAGCTTGTTTGAGCAGAAATTCATCGATAAAGACATGCTGAACTATTTGTATTCTTATGAATACTTATCCGATGGTGATCAAGGAATTATCGTCGGAGTAGCAGGTCTCACATCATCCATCGATCTCAAATACGCTAGAGACTGGTCAGCAAACTCTTACTTTAACCCTGAAATACGCCCATTTTATAGTAATATGGCAGACAAGTTTGGATATTCTACAGCTGAAAGCCTACCTCTAAACGAGTCAATCAAGAAAAATGTTAAGACGGAAGTCTCTATGTGGTCGAGCTATAACGACAATACTAAGACAATTTCATTTCAAAATAATTATGTAAACGAAGGCGATGTATACCCACTTATATTACAGAAGGGGGTAACCAAGAGTGAATAAGAACGTGAAACTCATGGGGGCGCTCGTCGCCCTTATTTCTCTAACTTGGAATTTATTCGTACTTCCGCCAACACAAATAGCATCAGCTGCGAATAGTATTACAGTTTATGCGAAACAGGATTTTCACCCCGGTTATTATTGGTGTCAGCAGGATGATGGCAGGTGGGCATCCGTCAGTTATTTAACCAGTGGGTCTACTGAAACGATTATTTCAGACGATAAGAATGGCTGGCCTGATTTAACTTACGTAAAAACTGCGCTGTCATTGGCAACACCATCAACGTACTATATCGATCCTGATAATCAATCATCTCAAAGTTTCAGTCTATCCCAATTGGACGGTGGAACAGCAACTCCAATTTTGCCTATAACACCAATTAGGCCAATGAGTACAAATAAACACGGTCAACCATCGTTTGATGTATCTAATGGAAAAGTTGAAGTCTCGGTTTGGGTAGGACAAGGCACATATGAAGCAAAAAAGATAATAGGTGGATGCAAAGGTAAAGATCAGGTTATGTACCCAATGGACGTAAATGTTACCTTTAAAGGGACCATCACGCAGACATCCCATACTAATCCCCTACTTTCTCTTCGAATAGATCCAACTAGCAAGACGCTAAACGTCGGCGAGCAGCAGCAATTCACCGTTTACGGCAAGTACAGTTCGGGAGAGAAAGTTATTCCGAATAGCAATCTCATTTGGTCAAGCGATCAGAACAGTAATGCGCCAGTAAGCAGCGGCGGACTCGTCATCGGCACCAAAGTTACAACCACGGACGCACATATTACAGCGACCTATAAGCCAGATCCAACTAAAAAGGTTACTGCAACAGTGAAGGTAGTCGAAAATCAACCGCCTTACGCAGAAATTAATTGGATCGATCCAGATACAGGAGATCCCGTCTCCCAAGTACAATTGGGCAAGACGCTAAACCTGAAAGCCTATCCGGTATCCGATCCGGACAGTGATCCGGTGCATATTGTCGGATGGGATTTTAGCAGCTCAGACTTTTTGTCTAGCTGGCGCGCAGCTCATCCGTCAAATGGTTATAACCTAAACGGTATTGAAATGACAGAGGAAGGGACGTTCGACGTCTCTCTTACAGTCGCAGATAACAAAGGCTCTGAATATACGGCTTGGGCGTCTGTTGACGTTATATCCGCTGATCCAGTTGCCAAGATCTCAGGTCCGACCCGTATTAAAGAAGGGCGCCCGATGCCATCGCCAATCGATGGCAGCAGAAGCTATAGCCCTATTGGTGCGGAGATCGTAACTTATGAATGGACCGGAAAGCAGGACAGCTATCCAACCCCAGGCGAATACACTATTACATTACGTGTACAAGACAGTGCGGGCAGATGGTCGAACACCGCAGAGCATCACTTGACGGTTGTTCCCGATGAGGCACCGATAGGGATGTTGTTCGTCCCGCCAGAAGAAACTCGTCTCGGTACGGTTCATGTGCAAAGTGCGGCCTATAGTCTTGACGGTGACACCATCGTAAGCCATCAACTCGAACGCAAATATGATGCTGCCAATGACGGCTTCTCCAATGACGCTTGGACAGTATTGCAAACAGGGAACAGCGCATCGTATGACTTTACACCGGACAAGGTGGGCAAGTACCTGTTCCGTGAGACGGTCTGTGAGGACTATGGCAAATGCGGCAATAGCGATGGTCAGCCTGAATCGGAGCGCACGGTGAATGTAATTAACCTCGCGCCGAGCATCGACGTTCAGACGAGCTCCACTGTGCAAGAACCGCCGGAAGAGACGATCCTCAGCATGAGTGATCTGTACAATAATGGCCGTTTTTATAATCTCAGTTCTGGCAGCGTTGGTGAAAAATCTAGTTGGGAGCTGGTTGGCGGCGTATTAAAGTCAAAGGTTAAACAGCAATTGTATAACAACACTAACACCATCACTAAAAGCAATATATTATCTATCTATTGGTACAATATGTCGGGCTTTGGTTTATCCAATATTTTGAATACGCCATTTTTGAGTCCGCAGGGCAGCCTAACAGCAAGCTCTTATTCTGACTCCATCGGGAGTTTGCTAAGTTATAACGCCAACAAGTCCAGATGGGTGGCGGATGAAACTTACACCTATGTAACAGATAGATCAGGTACGCTTCTGGCAATAGATCACTCAAACAATAGTACGAAATGGAGTTTTGCTCCGCCCAATGGCGTTGTTACTAGTAGTTCAAGCAGCAACAGCAATCCTTATGATGAGATCATTTTGACACATGGGGATTATATTTACCTATTAGCCGAGCGAAGTGATATATCCGGACTTGATATTTACAAATTAGAACGTTCCACTGGAAGATCTATAAAGCAAGTGTATATACCACATACAAGGTACGGTTCTGATGGTCTCGATGGACGGTTGTGGGAATTCCCGCAAGGCTTCTATTTCTTAACATCAGACTGGATTGATACTACGCCAAATAGCAGCACTTTAACTGCTGAAAGCAGTTATGCCTCATATCTGTACGACTGGGATTTGAATCAGTTAGCTTTTTGGGAATCGGGCTATGGCAGAGATACGCCAATGGAGGCCCGCTACATGTTCTTTGGTTTTGATGATACAACGAGTACTGACTTTTCTGTGACTTCTACTTCTAATGGACAGATCTGTATTTGGGATATGCAATCAAGGACACAGACAAAATGCGCATATTTGCCGATTAGCAATAACAGCAGGGATAAAATGGGGTACTATCAATTTTTGGGTACCGATCATGAGGGTAATCTCATCTTCTACGATAAGGATCTTGCCGCGATAAATCAGGTAAACCTGACCCAGAGCGTTGACAGCGTTAAGGATCAGGCACTTGCTAAACTCTCGCCAGATGGCACTGTAACAAGGGCATCGAAAATGGGAGCCATAGTACCTTTATCATCACTCATTAATTCATGGTCAATATTTAGATCAGGCGCGTATCCTGGGGGAGGTTTATACAGTTATGCCGCCATGAAGGTGTTGGGGATGGACAGCAATGATCATATTTGGGTTCAAGCAACCGATAGGAATGACGCGGCGAAGAACGCTATCGCAGTAGAAGATACTAATGGGAATGTGCTATCGACCTTCTATCCATTTGCCAATGCTCAAGTACCTTATAGCAATGTAGAATCTTTTGTGATTGTTTCGGATGGATTAGTTACGCTATTTGGGATTGACAGCACTACGGATAGCACGAAGCCTCGAATATATTATAGCGTGATCAATCCAAAGGATTTCAGTATAGTAACTTCTGGCGAGATAAGCGGAATTTTGGATAGGTACCAAGTTGGGACATCTTATTTTACTTTTGATAATACTAACAGCAGCGGGTTTGTGCCATTCGGAGACCAAACCTATCTTTTTAGAGCGGCCTTTAGATACAAGAATCCTTCTACTGCCAAAATAACCTATCAGAACAAATCTTATATTCTAAAATCTACTGCCACTCCGACTAATCAGCGTCTTATTGAGATTGGAAGCGATACTCCTGATCTGATTACGGGAACAACTTCGATCTCTTCCAGTCAAGAACTGAGAGTTAGTCTGAAAGCATCCGCTCCTGACCCTGAGAAGGGAACAGGCGTTGCTTTCCGAATACAAGATGATCGGAATTACTACAGCTTGGAATGGGAGAACAACGAGCTGCGGTTGAAGAAAACCGTAAACGGATCGGCATCGGTCGTACAGAGCAAGTCGTATCCGATGAATACGAATCAGACGTACGCGGTAGAGATCAAGCCTGTAAGCGGAGGCTTCAGTGTCTATGTGAACAAGATTCTGCAGTTCACAGCATCGGAATCTGGTTGGACAAGCGGAAAGTACGGAATCATTAATCGCGGCCAGCAAGGGGTATCGTTCCTCGGCGCATCTACCGTTGCGAGTTCAGGCGAACCAGGTGGAGTGATCTCCGGTGTCGCGCTTGTTGGCGAACCGATCACCTACGATATCACGTTCGACGATCCGGAGAGCGACCCACGCCTGACGCAATTCGAGGCATGGGACTACTCGCACAACCCAAACGTCTTCCTGCAGCCGCAAGGGCTTTGGAATGGCACGGGAACAGGGCATACACCAACGCCGGTGACGAGCTTCGATAAGCCCGGCGAGTACACGTTCAAGTTCCGATCGAAGGACGATCCGAATCCGGCGAATCGGTACCCGAGCAGCGTCTTCGACAGCTATCGGCAGCTGTCCAATGAAGTGACCGGCACGATCCGCGTTCATCGCAAGCCGGTAGCGCAATTTAACCTGACGCTTAACACCGATCATTCGGTGACGATATCCGACACGTCCTACGACCCGGACCGCTACAACCCGTCGAACGGCTCATTCTCAACCGAAGCGACCGGCATCGACTACCGGGCAACGCGCGGCATTGTGGAGCGCAAATGGCGTTATATGCTCTTAGGGAGCAGCGGCTTCGTAGATGGCCGGCCCAACCAACTGTTGGCTAGCGGGACATACACGATTGAGCTGGCGGTCAGGGACGAATATGGTGCATGGAGCGACTGGGCGACGCAGACCGTCGACGTGCAAGGAATCACGGGGCAGCCGCCGATTCCGGGCTTCGCGCTCTCGCCGAATCCCAGCTACCGCTTCGTTCCCGTGACGATCAACTCGACGGCGAGCGATTCGCAAGATGGCGGCCGCGAGAATTTGACTCACGCGTACTATATTAAGAATCTGACCAATGGAGGAGCAGAGTCGCTGCAATCGAGCGCTCGAACGAGCTGGGACAAGCTGTTTAGCTCGCTCGGTCTCTTCAATGTGCGCCAAGTGGTGACGAACAGCTACGGCCTCTCTGCGGAGGCGAACAAGACAATTAATATCGTGAACCGGAAGCCAACCGCGGATATTACCGTTCCGAACAGCGCGGACCAGAACAATCCGTTGCTGGTACGGGAGCTGCGTCCGGAATTCAATTGGACGTACACCGATCCAGACGGCGATCCGCAGAGCCAGTGGCAGCTTCAAATTCACAAGTACGACGGTACGGTTCGAAGCGACAGCGGCGCTAAGAGCGGATTCAATCTCACCTGGACGCCGACAGCCAATCTGGACGACAATACAAGCTATTATGCGCAGATCCGCGTCTATGACGGCTATGATTGGAGCGACTGGAGCCCGCCGAAGTACTTCCGGATCGAGACGAATAAACCGCCGGCCGCGAACTTCCAGTGGTCGCCGAATCTCGTTTATGAAGGAGATACCGTTCAGTTCATTCCCGCTGTCCATGATCCCGACCGAGACACACTGCAGCTCACGTATGAGATAACTTCACCCTCCGGCGCGAAGCGTTCCTACCAAGATACGAAGCCATATCCTTATTCCGCCTCCGGACCGTCGATAGCCATGCCGGAACCCGGCGTGTGGACGGTCACGCTCAAAGTGAGCGACGGCAAGGCGCCGACGGTGGCCGTCAGCAAGTCGCTCAACATCCTGCCGCTCAGCATCTCCGGACAGGTTCGCCATACGGACGATTGGGAGGCGAAGCGGCTTCACTATAATGACAAGCATCCCGACGATCAGCGGCCGGCGGATTGGTTCTGGGCCGGCGAAGCGTTCGTGCTGGACGCGCAGACGACGGATACCGGCGCCTCAACCACCAAGGCGTTGAAGGTCGTCGCTGATGCGGGCGGCGGGCTTCGCAAGCAGCTTGCCGCGGCGAACGCGCCGGCATCCAACCTATGGTCCGGCACGCTTGGCAGTACGGATGCGGGCTTCCAATTGGTGACGCTGCCAGAAGGAGACTATATTTTCACCTTTACCGTGACGTATAGCAATGGGACCGTCAAAACTTCGCAAGCGACCATTCATGTGGCGGATACGGTCGACAATTACTTGCAGGTTCACCGCATTCAATAGACTTAGAGACTCTACGTCTCATACCAAGAGCTCCTCGCTGAGGGGCTCTTCTACTTGTTCGGCTATTTGTTCTCATATGCCCGAACATTTGCTATAATCTACTCTGTAACTTCATGAGAGAGCGGGGACGACACATGCGGGTTCTTGGAATCGACCCCGGGATTGCGATTATGGGATTCGGGTTCGTCGACAAGATCGGCCACCGAATCACTCCCGTTCAATACGGCAGCATCCAGACAGAGGCGAACACGCCGACGGAGCAGCGTTTGGTTCAAATCTATGAAGCTTCCTGCGAGCTTCTGGATCGATATAAGCCGGATACGATAGGCGTAGAGAAGCTGTTCTTTAACAAGAACGTCACGAACGCGTTCAGTGTAGGGCAAGCGAGAGGCGTCTTCATCTTGGCTGCGGCGCAGCGGGGCATTCCGATCGGCGAATATACCCCGATGCAGGTGAAGCAATCGGTTGTCGGCTACGGCGGCGCCGAGAAGAAGCAGGTGCAAGAGATGGTGAAGCGGCTGCTCAAGCTGACCGCCGTGCCGAAGCCCGACGATGTGGCGGACGCGCTCGCGGTGGCGATCTGTCACGCCCATTCGGCTGCCCTGAACGATAGAATGAACGGAGTGACGCCATCTTGATCGATTTTCTTAGAGGACAAGTGGTTCATATCGAGACCGAATATGTCGTGCTCGACGTGAGGGACGTAGGGTACCGGGTGTTCACCTCCAACCCGTACGCGCTCGCGCGCAGCGAAGAACCGATTGTGCTGTACATACACCACCATGTGCGCGAAGACGCGATTCAATTGTTCGGCTTCCCGACCCGCGAGGAGCAATCGATGTTCCGGCGTCTGCTTGACGTGTCCGGCATCGGTCCCAAAGTGGCGCTGGCCGCATTGGCAGGCGGAAGGCCGGAAGTGATCGCTTCTGCGATTCAGTCTGAGAATGTTGCCTTCTTGACGAAGCTGCCCGGCATCGGCAAGAAGACGGCGCAGCGCATGATCCTCGATCTGAAGGATAAGCTCGGCGCCGTAGACGAGCGATGGGCTGCGGCTTCTTCGGTACAGCTGGCGATGGAGGCGGCTCCGGCCGCAGACGCCGGCGAATCCAACTGGGCGGCTGCCCGCGAGGCGCTGGCTGGGCTCGGCTATCGCGATGCTGAGCTCGACAAGGCTTGGCATGCCATGAAGGGCAAAGTGACCGGCGACGAATCGCCGGATGTGCTGATGAAGCAGGCGCTGCAGCAATTGTTCCAAGGATGAATAGAAGGTTGATATACAAGATTGACTCTAGCAGAGCAGCGGAGAGGAGGACTCGCATATGGAAGAGAGAATCGTCACCGCTCATCTGATGATGGAGGACCAGACGGCTGAACTCAGCCTGCGTCCCCGATACCTGGCGGAATATATCGGCCAGGCGCAAGTGAAGGACAATTTGAAGATCTATATCGAAGCGGCGAAGCAGCGGATGGAAGCGCTCGACCACGTTCTGCTATACGGCCCTCCGGGTCTCGGCAAGACGACGCTATCGAACATTATTGCCAACGAGCTCGGCGTCAACATCCGCACGACGAGCGGACCTGCGATCGAGCGGCCGGGAGATCTCGCGGCGATCTTGACGAATCTGCAAGAGAACGACGTCCTCTTCATCGACGAGATTCATAGACTTCACCGTACCGTCGAGGAAGTCTTGTATCCGGCGATGGAGGATTATGCGCTCGACTTCATCATCGGCAAAGGCCCAAGCGCCCGGTCGGTGCGCCTTGACCTGCCGAAGTTCACGCTGATCGGGGCGACGACGCGCGCCGGCCTCTTGTCCGCGCCGCTGCGCGACCGCTTCGGCGTGGTCAGCCGTCTGGAGTTCTATACGGAAGAGGAGCTCGCCTACATCGTCTCCCGTACCTCGGATCTGCTCGGTGTCGGGATCATTGGCGAAGCGTCGAGCGAGATCGCGCGCAGATCCCGCGGCACGCCGCGGATCGCGAATCGCCTGCTGAAGCGGGTGCGCGATTACGCGCAAGTGCGCGGCGACGGCATCATTACCGAAGATATCGCGCATGAAGCGCTGGAACGCATCCAAGTCGACCCGATGGGCCTCGACGCGGTCGACCACAAGATGCTGCAGGCGATGATCGCGAACTATCGCGGCGGACCGGTCGGCGTCGATACGATCGCGGCGTCCATCGGCGAAGAGAGCCAGACGATCGAAGACGTCTACGAGCCGTACCTGCTGCAGATCGGCTTCTTGCAGCGAACGCCGCGCGGGCGCGTCGTGACGCCGGCGGCATACAGGCACCTCGGGCTGCCTGTTCCGGACAAGTCCTAATGCACCGCGACCACAACCGCCCGACAGGAGGAATGAATGATGAAGGCAAGCGCTACTCTAACGATCGGTAGAAAAACGATGATTGGCACGCTGCTCGGAGCAGTCTCGCTTGGCATGATCGGAAGCACAGCCCATGCTGTGTCGGTTCCCGATCACATCCGGGTTGCGCTGTTCTTGGATCTGAGCAGCAAATATCAAGCGCTGACACCCGCCGTGACATTAAGCTCGGCCGGCGGCATGAAGCTGACCTGGAATGGCGCCGCGATCGCAACGGTGAACGCAGGCAAGAGTGTCCGCTTCGCCGTGGACGGATACCGTGCGATTATATTAGAGACCGATGACTTAGCTGCGGCAACGTCCGTTCTGAAGACCGTACAGAGATCGACTAATGCGGCGCTGCTAATCCGGCTGTCGAAGAACGGCAAGACCGTCTATCAAGTGACGGAGGGCAATTACGCGAACGCCGCTGCGGCTGCCGCAGCTGTCGCCAAGTGGACGAACGCGGGTGTCGCGGCGGGCGTGAAGTCGCTCAGCGCGCCGGTTGTGGCTGGACCTTGGGCGGTGGAAGCCGGCCCTTACGCGAATGAAGCCGCTGCAGCAGCAGCCGTCGCTTCATTCGGCGCGCTCGGTCTGGATGCCTTCGTCTCGCAGAAGCTCACCGGAAGCACGCCGTCGTATTACGTGCGGATCGGACAAGCGTCCGATGCGTCGGCGCTGGCCGAGCTGAAGAACAAGGCCGCTTCTGTCGGCGTGCCGATTCTCATTCCGGATGCCAGCGCTGCCTATGTCGTCCTGCGCAATGATCTGACCGCAAGCGGCACACCGGACGCCGCTGTCCCGTTGTATGCGCTGTCCGCAAGCGCCAAGCTATTAGCTGCGCCTGTGAACGCTGGCAATGGCATTCTGGTGACGGAACGGAGCAAACGTACATACCGCGGCAACATGGAGCTGAGCGTGCTGAACGGCGATTTGGCGCTCGTCAACGATGTGCCGCTTGAGCAATATCTGTACTCCGTCGTCGGCTCCGAGGTGCCGGGCAGCTGGCCGCTGGAGACGCAGAAGGCGCAGGCGGTCGCCGCGCGTTCCTACGCGGTCTTCTCCGGCACCGGGTTCCAGATTGCCGATGTGGTGGATACGACGCTAAGCCAGACGTACAACGGCATAGGCGCCGAGAACGCGAATTCGGTCGCCGGCGTCAATGCGACGGCCGGCGAAGTGTTGACCTACGAGGGCAAAGTGATCGACGCTGTGTTCTCTTCGAACGCAGGCGGCGTGACGGCGGACAATGCGACCGAGATCTGGGGCAGCAGCACGCCTTACCTCGCCAGCGCAGCGCAAAGTCCGGACGCAGGTCCGCAGGAAGGCAAGCTGGAGTGGTACAAGGTGGCCTTGTCTGATGGCGAGATCGGCTACGTGCGCAGCGATTACCTGGTTTATAGCGGTGCGAAGAACGAAGCCGGCATTCCATTATATGCTTCAACGGGCGACGGCGTATCGGTGCGGCCAAGTCCGCAGACCGCAGGCGCCGGTGCTAATCCCATCGCTAAGCTGTATAAGAACGATCAGGTTGTCGTGCTGGACAAGGTTCTGGAGTACACGAATTATAATTGGGTTGAGACGTTCACGGCCGATCAACTGGCGAACTCTATCAACAAGCGGGCTAAGTCGAAGATCGGCAGCCTGCAGACGCTCGAAGTGTCGCAGCGGGGGCTGTCCGGCCGCGTCAGCGAGATCAAGGCGAACGGAGTGCCCGTCGACGTCGGCGTGCCGGACAATCTTCGCGGCGCGCTCGGCAGCTTGAAGAGCACGCTGTTCGACATCGAGGAGACCGGCCGCTTCTCCGTCGTTGGGGCGAACGGCGCGCAGAAGAACTTCCCGACGGAAGGCAGCGCATCGTCCCTGCAGATTCAAGGCGCAAGCGGCGCTGCCGTAACGGCTGGAAGCTCCAATCTGTTCGTGCTGAATGGCGACGGCGAGCTTCGAGCGGCGACGACGGATCCGGAATTCGTCATCACCGGCAAGGGCTTCGGCCACGGCCTCGGCATGTCCCAATGGGGCGCCAAAGGGCTGGCAGATCAAGGGTATGACTATCAATCGATCCTGCAATACTACTACAAGAACGTAAAGATTGAGAAGGATGGCGGAGAATGAACGTAAGCGATTTTGATTTTGATTTGCCAGAACGGCTAATCGCCCAGACTCCGCTGGCGGAACGGACTGCTTCCAGGCTGCTCGTCCTGCACAAGGAGACGGGCGGGACCGAGCATAAGACCTTTACCGATCTGAAAATGTACTTGAGGCCGGGAGACACTCTGGTGCTGAACGACACCAGGGTGCTCCCCGCCCGTCTTTACGGCGTCAAAGCGGATACGGGAGCCAAGGCGGAGCTTCTGCTGCTGAAGCGGCTGGAAGGCGACGCTTGGGAAGCTCTCGTTCGCCCGGGCAAGAAGATTCGCGCCGGCACGGTGCTTCATTTCGGCGCGGAGGCGGAAGATTCGGCGAAACCACTGCTAACCGCCGTCGTAGAAGAAGAAGGGGAGATGGGCGCAAGACGCGTTCGCTTTGAGTACGAGGGGATATTTAATGAGCTGCTAGATCGCCTTGGCCAGATGCCGCTGCCTCCTTATATTAAGGAGAGACTTGACGATCGGGAACGCTACCAGACCGTCTATTCGAAGCATGAAGGCTCGGCGGCGGCGCCGACGGCAGGGCTGCATTTTACCGAGTCGTATCTCGAGGAACTTCAGCAGATGGGCGTCCGGCTGTGCTGGATTACGCTTCATGTCGGGCTAGGAACGTTCCGGCCGGTGTCGGTGGACAATGTAGACGAGCACGATATGCATTCGGAGTGGTACTCGGTCAGCGAGGAGTCGGCAGAGCTGCTGAACCGAACGCGCGCCGAAGGCGGCAAGATCGTAGCGGTCGGCACCACGTCCGCTCGTACGCTGGAGACGGTAGGCATGCGGTTCGAGGGCTCGAAGGTAGAGGCTTGCAGCGGGTGGACCGATATCTTCATCTATCCCGGGTATCGCTTCCGCTTGGTGGATTCGCTGCTGACGAACTTCCACCTGCCGAAGTCTACGCTCGTGATGCTCGTCAGCGCGCTGGCGGGCCGGGAGAACGTCCTTAACGCTTACGAGGAAGCGGTCGAGCGCGAATATCGGTTCTTCAGCTTCGGCGACGCCATGTTTATTACTTGAGATACCGGCCGCTTCAACTAACTAGACTGCCAGGAGGCAAGCTACTCTTATGTCAGCTATTCGCTATGAACTAATCAAGACATGCGCCCAGACCGGAGCCCGGCTTGGCCGCGTCCATACCCCCCACGGCGTGATCGACACGCCGACGTTCATGCCTGTCGGCACGCTCGCGTCGGTGAAGGGGGTCAGCCCGGAAGAGCTGAAGGAGCTGAACGCGCAGATCATCCTCAGCAATACGTATCACCTGTTCCTGCGACCCGGACATGAGCTAGTGCGCGAAGCAGGCGGCTTGCACAAGTTCATGAATTGGGACCGCGCGATTCTAACCGACAGCGGCGGGTTCCAGGTGTTCTCGCTGAGCGAGATGCGCAAGATCCGGGAAGAGGGCGTTGAGTTCCGCTCCCATCTGAACGGCGACAAGCTGTTCCTCTCGCCCGAGATTGCGACGCAAGTGCAGAACGCGCTCGGAGCGGACATCTTCATGGCGTTCGACGAGTGCCCTCCGTTCCCGGCGGAGTACGATTACGTCAAGCAGTCGACCGAACGGACGTCTCGCTGGGCGGAGCGCTGCCTGAAGGCGCACGAGCGTCCGCACGACCAAGGGCTGTTCGGCATCGTGCAGGGCGGCATGTTCAAAGATCTTCGCCAGCAGAGCGCGCGGGAATTGACTTCCCTTGATTTTCCGGGGTATGCTATTGGTGGACTAAGTGTGGGCGAACCGAAGCATCTCATGTATGAGATGCTGGAAGAGACGGTCCCGCTGCTTCCGGCAGGGAAGCCTCGTTACTTGATGGGTGTCGGTTCTCCGGATGCCTTGGTGGAAGGCAGCATACGCGGTATCGACATGTTCGACTGCGTTCTGCCGACGCGTATCGCGCGCAACGGCACGGCCATGACGAGCCAAGGCCGCCTGGTGGTCAAGAACGCCAAGTATACGAGCGACTTCGGTCCGCTCGATCCGGAATGCTCCTGCTACGCGTGCCGCAACTATTCCCGGGCTTACATACGCCATCTGATTAGGGCGGATGAGATGTTCGGTCTTCGCCTGACTTCGATTCATAACCTGCACTTCCTGACTCATCTGATGGAGAAGGTGCGGGAAGCGATCCGGGAAGATCGGCTGCGCGATTTCAGGGACGAATTCTTTGAGCAATACGGTATGGCGAACAACGAAAGCGGATTTTAACACACAGGAGGGACAAGCTATTTATGTTACTTGAAGGAGGAAATAGCAATATGCTGGCAACCTTACTGCCATTCGTGCTTATGTTTGTTATCTTTTACTTCTTGCTGATTCGCCCGCAACAGCGGAAGTCGAAGGAGCGCAATTCAATGCTCCGCTCCCTGAAGAAGGGGGATAAGGTGACGACGATCGGCGGCCTTCACGGCACGATCCATGAGATCACAGACGACACCGTCGTGCTGAAGGTGAACGACGTGACGAAGCTGACGTTCGAACGTTCCGCGATCAACAACGCAACGGCTCGTGCGGAATCCAAGTCCGACAGCAAGCCGGAATCCAAGTCGGAAGCGAAGTCCGATGAGAAGACCGAAGCGAAGGCGGAGGGCGAAGCTTAATTCGCTGCGCCAAAGCAATCCGATCCTGCCCAAAGCCCTTTCCTCCAGCGAAATCCGCTGAGGGAAAGGGCTTTTATTGGGTTGTTCGGCACCGCGCTCCTGCCCCAGCCTCCGATAGACTAGCTCAGCCCTTCTCCAACGCATTCGCGCGCGAGGCTGCCCGCAGAAGCTTGCGCGAGCGCTTGCTCTGGTCAGCCCCAAGGCTGGCTTGCCGGCGATCTGCCCAATCGCCAACCTTCAGGCCGACAGCGGCTGACACCGAAGCCAAGCACAAGCCGGCGATCATATCGGTGAACCAGTGGATGCCGAGATAGAAGATCGAGAACAGAATCACGGCGGCGTTAATGCCGGCGAACACCGCCCAACGCCGGTTCCCGGACCTGGCGGCTAGCAGCGCCATCGTGACCGAGATGGAGGTATGCAAGCTCGGGAAGCAGTTGTCGAGGCCGGACAGGTGCCGATATTGCGTCTCGAAGCTTGGGAACGCATCGAGCATCAAGAACTGAATATGCGGCGAGACGAACCAGGCTTCATCGACGGGCACGAACAAGAAGAACGGCACCGCAATCAAGTAGTTCAGCAGCAAGGCCACGCAGAAGGCGTAGTAGAGCTTGAAATTCTTCTCAAACGTATAAATCCCGACAGAAGCGATCATCACAGCCTGGAACATCACCAAATAGAAGAACGCGCAGAATAGCGTAAGCGCGTCCGAATGAAGCAAGCTCTGCAGCCGGCCCTGCCAGCTTCCCTCCCACCCGCTAAGCGCGGAAGTCAAGTTGTAGCGGACGGGGAAGAACGCTTCCAGCTTCAGCTCGTATTTGTTCAACAGAAGAATAGCGAGCATGGCGGCGAAGAACGCGAGATACTTCGGCGATGTCGCCAGCGACTTCACGAAAGCGTAAACTGCGGCTAACGGCTGTCTGCCGGTTCCGTACCACAGTAGTCCCATGACGGCGATTAGCGTGCAGCACAAGATGGACGCCATGGAATGAAAAACGGCCAAACCTTCTCCTCCTCAATCAACTGCAATCAGATACACCGATATAGTATATCAAATTTGAGCGGAGAAAACGCGCAGCTAATATCGGTTAACGCATCGTTCGGTTAACGCATCGGCCTTCTCGAAGCTCCCGTATTGACGCCGAACATGCCCCCGATGGCGCCGAATAGAGCGGCGAGGACGATCAGCATCGGAATCCGCACCGTCCAGTCGACATCGTTCGCGAGGAAGCTGGTGAGCAGGACGGCTACCGCATAGAACAGCCCTGTCGTCATGCCGACGGACCATCCTTTGCGGCCGGATTTACGTGCGGAGACGAATCCGCCGCATAGGGACGCGAACCCGTGAATGCCGAATACCCAGGGCACAACCTCTTGCTCGCTAATGGCGGTTCCATACAGCAGCAACGAGAGCAGCAGCGTTCCCGCCGCCAGCCAGATGATGGACCAGACGACTCCGGACAGCAGAGGAGAAGCGATTCGGAAACCGGATACTCGTGGAATGGGCTTCATCATACACGCTCCTTACTTCCAAATGGTTTAGTATCAGCCTATGGCGTCTGACAGGATGCTAGTACCACTTCGTTGCTTTGGCGCGAGGAATGCCAATTATCCACTGGAGTCGGGCTGAATGAGCTTCCATGGACAGGGTGACACTAACAGGCGCTCTAGCTACGACACAACGATTCCGTGGGGGGACAGGAACATGGAACTGACGGTCATCTTGTTGCGGACGGTGTTCATGTATCTCTTCGTGTTTCTGGTCATTCGGCTAATGGGCAAGAGGGAGATCGGCAAGCTGTCCGTCTTCGATATGGTGATCTCCATTATGATCGCGGAGATTGCGGTCATCTCGATCGAGAGCACCGAACGTTCCATGTGGGCAACTGTCGGTCCCATTGTCGTGCTCGTAGCCATTCAGCTCGCCATCTCCTATATCACGCTGCGCAATCGCAAGATCCGCCTGTGGTTCGACGGCCACCCGAGTGTACTCATTCGCGAAGGACAGCTGAATTGGCGGGAGATGCGCAGGCAGCGCTACAACCTCGACGATCTCCTGACGCAGCTCCGGGAGAATAAGATATCGAATGTGAAGGATATAGAACTGGCGGTGCTGGAGTCGAACGGCAAGCTGTCGGTCATTCCGAAGGCAGGAGACAGGGCCGAATCGCAATCGGAGGGCGAGCGTCCAGCCAAGCAAGAAGCTGCTCCGAGGTTCCGGTACGAGATATTGCCCGTCGCGCTCGTCATGGACGGCAAGGTGCAGGATGACGGTCTGGAGCAGATCGGCAAGAATCGCTTCTGGCTGATGAGCGAGCTTCGCGAGCGCGGCATCCGCAGCTTCGACCAAGTATTCTACTGCAGCATGGATCACAAGGGACAATTGTACATCGATCGGAAAAGCTAACGGATCACCGGAACCATCGTCCGATGATAGGGATGCGTTCGACGTCGAAGCGGTCGATCAGCTTCATCCAGATGAGCAGCAGCAGGTAGATCATAATGCCTGCGCCTGAGGAGGCAATCAATCTGATGGTGCTTCCGCTCAGCGAGACGGTATTCCAGATCCACAGCGCGATGGCGCCGGTGACGATCACGGCGGACATTACCCTCAGAAAGTCGATCGGCAGCAAGCGGAAGCCGGTTAGCCGCGAGACGCTGATCCAATGAAGCAAGGTGACGAGTCCCATGTTGACGGCAATGGCGGCAATCGCTCCGGAGATGCCCCAGTCGGGCCGCGAAGCCAATTCGACGATCAGGATCAGCTTGACGACGGCGCCGATGAAGGTGTTGGTGAGCGCCGTCCCCGGCCGGTTAAGCGCTTGGAGGGCGGCCTGCAATGGCGCTTGCATGTACAGGAAGACGGCCATCGGGGCGAGCCAGCGCAGCATGCCGGCCATGGAATCGTCGCCATACAGCAGCAGGCAGAGAGGCTGCGCGAACAAGCCGAGCAGCGCGACGAATGGAGCCCCGCTGACGATGGCGATCCGCATGGACTGGTGAAGGCGCTTCTGAATGCCTTGCCAATCGCCGCGGGCGGCTGCATCCGACAACGCCGGAACAAGGGATACGGCAAGCGAATACGTGAGCGCTCCAGGCAGCGTAAGGAGCGGAATGACCATTCCCTGCAGCGCGCCGTATTGGGCGGTAGCCACGCCGACGGCAAGCCCTGCCGCGACGAGGCTCTTCGTCGTTAGAATCGACTCGAACAAGTAAGAGAGCGATCCGATGAGCCGGCTTCCGGTCACAGGCAGCGCGATGCCGAGCATTCCCCGGGACAGCGAACGGGTCGAAGCGCTGCCGGGATACCCCTTCGCGGTAGCCGGGTTGTCTCCCTTCTCCTCATCGCGCCCCGAGCTGCGAGAATCCCTGCGCACCTGCGCCCACAGGACAAGCAGGCCGGCTAATTCGCCAAGCGCCATTCCGCCCATTGCGCCGGCCGCTGCCGCTTCCAGCCCGAGCGGAATGAGCAGCGTCGTCAACGCCAGCGTCAGCACGATGCGCACGATCGATTCGGTCGTCGAAGAGAAGGCGGTCGGAAGCATGTTCTGCTTGCCTTGGAAGTATCCTCTCCACACCGAAGAGACGGCGACCATCGGCAGGACCGGTATCATGACGAGGAAGGCGGTATGCACCCGCGGATCCGTCATGACGGCGCCGGAGATCCACTCGGCCATCGCCAGGCAGGCTGCTGAAGCCGCTAAGCTGGCAGATACCACTAGAGACATGGCGAGCCGCACGATTCGCTTCGTTCGTGCGGTATCTCCGCGGGAATCGGCCTCGGCGACCATCTTGGCTACCGCGAGCGGCAGTCCGCCGGTGATGATGGTCAGAATGACGATCATGAACGGATAAACCAGCTGGACGAGGCCAACGCCCTCCGCGCCGATAATTCGGGGCAGCACGATCCGGGGAACGAAGCCGAGCAGCCGATTCAGCAGTCCGGCGGCCAGCAGAATCATGGCTCCTTGAATGAATGTCTGCTTGCGCAGGGACATAGGCACACCTTCTTCGATTATCCCGATCTTTAGTACATGCTTATGCGGCAGCCGTATCGCTTCATGACATGGACCTGTCCGAATCGAAATCTCCTTCGGTTGCAGCCGTCAAGAAGGAATTCGGAGAAGCGGCGGAGAAGTCATTAAGAACGGACGATTACGTAGATAAGCCGATGAAGAAGGAGGACGCCCGCATGTCGGAACACGATTCGGCCCCCGGTCCGGAGCTTGGGGAAGCGGAAATGAACCTCATGATCGAGCAGCTATGCGAGAGCAAGGCGGAGGAATTCAGGATGCTCGGCTACGAGCAGGTGCAAGGCGCGGATGTATGGGAATGCGTCAGCGACAAATATTACAAGAAGGGAACGCCGCCTCTTCATGAGATGGTAAATGATATTTTGTCGCTCAAAGTCAATCAGTATATGAACTACATTACGCTAAGTCTCTATCGCGGCGAGAAGCGCTAAATCCGCTTCCGCAGCTTGAATTAGGCAGCCTATCGGGGATCCGAGAAGGCTGCCTTCGTCATTCGCCCAATCAGCCGCAGTTGCCGCCAGGGCGGGGATAGCGGCCTGTGAACGGCTGGTGCGGATGCGATTTCCGGTTTTTTCCGGGAGCATTCGACAAATTGACTTCCATTTTAACGCGTAGGTATAATAGGAACATTGAGAATCGAAAGGGGACCGCAATTCACAATGAAACGTTTGCTCGCATTCGCGCTCGTCGTTGTGGTAGCGTTCGGGCTTATCGCATGGACCAGCCCCGGACTGCTGAACAACACGAAGCTCGGGCTAGACCTTAAAGGCGGTTTCGAGATCCTATACGAAGCGCAGCCGCTTACCGGCAGCGGTCCGGTGGACAAGCAGTCGCTGAAGAAGACTGCCGAGAGTTTGAAGGAGCGCGCCGATGCGCAAGGCGTCGCAGAACCGGAAGTTACGACGGAGGGCAAGAACCGGATTCGCGTCAAGATCGCCGGCGTGGCGAACGAAGCCGAAGTTCGGGAGATGCTCAAGAAGCCCGCCGAGCTGCAATTCCGCAGCGCGGACGGCTGCACGGACCCAACCGATTATTGCAAAGTGGAGATGGTAGGCAGCGACTTCACCGAAGGCGCAGCCAAAGTGGAATACACGTCGCTGAACACGCCAATCGTAACGATCAAGGTGAAGGACAAGAGCAAGCTGGCGGATGTGTCTAAGCGTCTCATCGGCAAGCCATTGGCTATCTACCTGAATGACGAGCTGATCAGCGACCCAGTCGTTCAATCGGAGCTTACCGAGGGCTCGGCGCAAATTACCGGCCAGGGATCGATCGAAGAAGCGCAGAACCTGGCTGACGTCATCAATCTAGGCGCGCTGCCGTTGAAGCTGACGGAGAAGTATACCCAGAGCGTAGGCGCGACGCTAGGCCAGAAGTCGCTCGAAGAGACGGCTCTGGCGGGGGCCATCGCTTCGGTCGTCATTCTTCTGTTCATGCTGATCTTCTACCGCCTGCCCGGCGTTGTGGCCAGCGTCTGCCTTATTATTTTCGTATGGATATTGCTTGTCGCATTCTGGCTTATGCATGTCACGGTGACGCTGCCCGGCATTGCCGCATTCATATTGGGCATCGGCATCGCGGTCGATACGAACATCATTACCGCCGAGCGGATCAAGGACGAGCTGCGCAACGGCAAGAGCATCACTTCCGCGTTCCGTTCCGGCAACAAGAACAGCTTCCGTACCGTCATTGACGCGCATATTACGAATATTATCGCCGCAGCGGTCCTCTACTTCATCGGCCAAGGCTCCGTTAAAGGCTTCGCTGTCGTGCAATTGGCGAGCATTATCATCAACATCCTGACTAACCTCTTCCTGACGCGCTACTTGCTGCATCTGATCGTGAAGAGCGGTCGGTTTAACAAACCGTCTTATTATGGCGTAAAGGAGAGTGAGATCCGTGCGCTATAGTTTCAGGAATTTCGACTTCGTTAAAGCAAGCAAAGGCTTCTTTATCTTCTCGATCGTGCTGACGCTGCTCGGCATCGCTTCGTTGTCCATCTTCGGCTTGAACTACGGCATCGACTTCCAATCGGGCTCCTCGGTCGACATCACGACGAGCAAGCACGTAGACAAGACGCAGGCGGAAGACTTCTTCAAAGGGGAGAGCTTGGGCGAATTTACGTTCACGACGGGAGACGACCGCTTCTCCGTCCGCTTCAAAGACGCGCTTGACGAATCACAGCAATTGAAGCTGGAGAACGACTTCAAATCCAAGTTCGACGATAAGGCTTCGTTCGAGATCAACATCGTCGACGTCGATATTGCCAAGGAGCAGGAGCGCAACGCGCTGTACGGCATGCTCATCGCTTGTATCGGCATCGTCATCTACGTCGCGATTCGCTTCGAATGGCGGTTCGCCGTCTCGTCCGTTATCGCGCTTGCGCATGACGCGTTCCTCGTCATTACGATGTTCTCGCTGTTCCGGCTGGAAGTTAACCTGCCGTTCATTCTCGCGATTCTGACGATCATCGGTTACTCCATCAACGATACCGTCGTTATCTTTGACCGGATCCGCGAGAACCTTCGCTTCGCGAAGATCAAAGGTCCGGATGATCTCAAAGAGCTGGTGAACACCAGTGTCCGCCAGACGCTGACCCGTTCGATCAACACGGTCGCGACCGTCTTGTTCGCGTCGTTGTGTCTGTTCGCATTCGGAAGCATCTCGATCAAGATGTTCTCGCTGGCGATGCTGTTCGGCTTGTTCTTCGGAGCGTATTCTTCTATCTTCATCGCCAGCCCGCTGTGGCTGATGCTTCGCAAGAGAGCGAAGCCGAAGAAGGCCGTCAAGGTGCAGAGCGCTCCGTAAGGACTATAGCTTCGGAGGGAGGCAATCGATATGACGGTATTACGCTCCCGCAAGGCTGAGCACGGAGCGAGAGTATCCGCGCTCGGGCTGCTCGGCTTGACAATCGTCAAAGGAACGGCTGGCTGGTTAACCGGAAGCAAAGCGCTGATCGCGGACGCTTGCCACTCGGCAGCCGATTTTGCGAGCGTGACGACGTCGTATTTGTCAGTCAAGAAAGCCGGCTGCGGCTCTCGGGAGAGCTCACGCGCGGAGCGCATGGCGACGGATACGATCGCCTGCGTTATTCTATCGGCGCTGCTGCTCGTCGCAGGGCTCGAGATTGGCCTGAGCTCGATCAAGAAGATGGTGGGGGGCGTGGACGAATCGCCAGGCTGGGTCGCCGCGGCCGTCATCGTCTTCGGCATCGCGGTGCGGGAAGCGCTCGTCCGTTACCGGAGGAGCCAAGTCTCGAAGCTGGGCATTCGTACGGACGCGCTCCGAACGGAGAGCCGGTCCGATATATTCGCTTCTCTGACCGCGCTAGTCGGCACGGTTGGGGCTATGGCCGGCGATATGTTCGAGATGCCCGTTCTCTACGTGCTCGACCCGGCGGCAGGCGTCGTCATCGGCGTCTTCGTCATTCGTTCGGGCTGCCTGCTGGTATTGAATCTCGCTCGCAGCGCTGACCACGAAGCGTTGAACGAAGTGGATGTACAGGCTCTGCTTGAAGCGGTGCAGCGGGTCGACGGCGTCGTAGCCGTGGATGGGCTGACAGCGAAGGAGCATGGTCACTATGTCGTCGTTGACATGATCATTCGGGTCAATCCGCGGATCTCGGTATCCGAAGGGCACGACATCGCTCTTCGAGTGAGACGCCATCTGACGAAGCGATTCCTTCATGTTACCGAGGCGAACGTTCACGTACAGCCTTATGATCCTGGGTATCCTTATAAGTCCAATCATCAAGATGAAGAGATGACCTCTCTCCTTCAGTAATGCATAACTGCTAGAACTACCGCTCCGCCGAGAAGCCGGCGATGCGCCCCCAGCCGCTATTGAAGCGTCCGGGCGAAGCGCCTGGCTCGGCGGAGTTGTCTTTTGTGCCGCTATAGGCGGCGAGGAAAGGAGATCCCCATCTCATGAAACGCAAGTATCGCTGGGAACTACGCGAAGCGGATGAACGGGAAACCGCAGCGCTTGCGAGCGCTTTAAAGGTGCCGCCGCTGATCGCTCGGCTGCTCGTCTCGAGAGGACGGCGGACGCCGGAAGAGGCTCTCGCGTTCCTCTACGCGGATGAGACAAGCTTCCACGACCCTTATCTCATGAAGGGCATGGCGGGGGCGGCAGAACGAATCCGCAGAGCGATTCGCGATGGCGAGCGCATTCGCGTCTACGGAGACTACGACGCTGACGGCGTCACGTCAACCGCTCTGATGATTCGCTTGCTGGGGCGTCTTGGCGGTGATTATGATACCTATATTCCCCATCGCAGCAGGGAAGGCTACGGCCTGAACATTCCTGCGATCGACAAGGCGATCGAAGCGGGAGTCCGCCTCATCGTGACTGTCGACAACGGCATCAGCGCGGTGGAGCCGATCGCATACGCAAGGGAACGCGGGCTGGATGTCGTCGTGACGGACCATCACGAGCCGCCGGCGATTCTCCCGGAAGCGAACGTGCTGGTGAATCCGAAGCAGGAGGATTGCGGCTATCCGTTCAAAGGACTGTCTGGCGCCGGAGTCGCCTTTAAGCTCGCGCAAGCGATGCTGGGGAGACCGGATCTAACGCTCGCCGATGTGGCAGCCATAGGAACGGTCGCCGATCTGATGCCGCTCGAAGACGAGAATCGGGCGCTCGTTCGCCTAGGTCTCGAGCAGATGGCCAAGCAGCCGTCGCCTGGCATCCGCGCATTGGCCGCCGTCTGCGGGGCGGAGCCGGACAAGCTGTCGAGCGGCCGGATCGGCTTCGGTCTCGCGCCGCGGCTGAACGCGGGCGGGCGGCTCGAGTCGGCGGATCCGGCGGTGCGCCTGCTCGTGACCGACAGCGGCGAAGAAGCGGAGGAGCTGGCTGCGCGGCTTGATTCGCTCAATCGCGAGCGGCAGCAATTAGTGGACGATACGCTGCTGGAGGCCGAGGCGATGTGGCAGCGCAAGCTGGAGGCGAACGGCGGCCGGATGCCGGAGGCGATCGTCCTCGCGGGTGAAGGCTGGAACGCCGGCATCGCCGGGCTTGTCGCCTCCAAGCTCGTGGAGCGCTACTATCGTCCGGCGTTCGTCCTCGCCTACGATGCGGGCTCCGAGAAGTGCAAAGGCTCCGCCCGTTCAATCGACGGCTTCGATCTGCATGCGGCGCTAACGGATTGCGCGGAGTTGATGGAGCACTTCGGCGGCCATCAGGCGGCGGCGGGACTTACCATTCGGCTTGACCGGCTGCCTGAGCTGGAAGCGAGGCTGTGCCGGCTAGCGGCGGAGCGAATCGCGCCAGCCGATTGGATTCCGAAGCGGAAGGCGGATCTGATCGTTCCGGTCTCCGAGCTGACGCTGGAGACGGCGGATCTGCTCAAGCAGCTTGAACCATTCGGCAATGGCAATCCGACGCCCAAATTCGCGCTCAGAGGCGTTGCCGTCGGCGATAAGCGGCTCATGGGCAAGGACAACCGGCACCTGCGACTGGTCGCCGAGGAACGGCGCCTTCGCATCGAGGCCGTCGGCTTCGGCATGGCGGAGGATGCGGCAGCGCTCGAGAAGGGTGCGGTTGTTGACCTGCTCGGCGAGCTTGCCGTGAACGAGTGGAACGGCAGCCGCAGAGTCCAGTTCATGCTGCTGGATTGGCGGCATCATTCAATCCCCGTGTACGATCGTCGAGGCGAGAAGCGCTGGCTGCAAGCGATCGAGAGCTTGGCGGCTGCGGAACGCGAAGTCCGTTGGCTGGTGCTTTGCGGTTCGCACGCCGTCTGGAGCGAGGCTCAGGCTTCGGAGAAGTTAGCGGCCTGCGGCGCCTTAGCGGCGAGATTCGGCGATTGGGAGCAGATCCCGACGGCGTTGCGACCGTCCGCGGCAGGCGAGATCGCGGCTGGAGCTGCCGCGGAGCTGGCGGGTGTGCAGCTGCAGCCGATGACGCTTGCGCTGGCGGAGCTGCCGGAGCAGCCGGAAGCCGCACAAGCGGTGGGGCGCTTGCTTGCCTCCGGCTATCCGTTCGAGGCGGTGTACCTATTCGATGCGAGCGGTGCAGGCGACATTCCAGGCGCCGGCCGCCGAAGCGGATTCCCGGATCGCGAACAATTCGGCCGCGTGTACTCGTTGTTCCGCAGGCAAGGCTCATGGATCGATACGCCGGACGGCTTCCTAAGGCAGGTGTCGGGTGATTCCGGGTGGCCGCTCTCAGTCGTGCGGATGATGCAGGAAGTGTTCGAGGAGCTCGGCTTCCTGACAGTGGATCGATCGAACGTGAAGGTCGTCAGCGCACCGCCGCGCCGGGAGTTGGAGCATTCGGCGCGCTTCCGCAAGGCGAAGGAGCACGCGGAGTTGCTGTCCCTTCGCACGATGGACGGGCAGGAGCTGCGGCGGTGGATTGAGCGGCAGCTTCCGAGGCAAATATAGCAACAAGAAGGAATGACGTTGTATAATGCATAACGTACAGCCATATGGAGAGGGGCCGATAACGGCATGAGTTACAATTTCAAGGATTATATCCGGGTTATTCCCGATTTCCCGCAACCGGGCATTCGATTTAAGGACATCACGACGCTATTGAAGGACGGCCCAGCTTACAAAGCCGCCATCGAAGCGCTTAAGGAGTCGGTCGCTGATCTGAAGATTGACGTCGTCGCCGGCCCTGAAGCCCGCGGCTTCGTGATCGGCGCTCCGCTGGCGCTCGCGCTTGGCGTCGGCTTCGTGCCGATTCGCAAGAGCGGCAAGCTGCCGGGCGAGACGATCGAGGCTTCGTACGATCTCGAGTATGGTAAAGACAAGCTGGCCTTGCACAAGGATTCGATCCAGCCGGGCCAGCGCGTGCTGATCGCTGACGATCTGCTCGCTACCGGCGGCACGATCGCGACCACGACGCAGTTGATTCGTCAGCTTGGCGGCGAGATCGTCGGCGCGGCATTCTTGATCGAGCTGGGCTATCTGGATGGACGCCAGAAGCTGCAAGGCATGAATATCCGCTCGCTCGTTACTTACTAAGCGACAGTATGATTGGGAGCTGCCCCGCAGAGGTTCTGACTCTGTGAGGCAGCTTCTTTTGTTATGCAGATGTCTCCTTGTAAATTAAGCGGCACGGATTGGCCGATGATCTCTCTTCGTTTTCATCTGGGATTAAGGACACGTTCATCTTCTGTTCATTTAGGAATGCTAGTATCCAAATAAGATCGGGTACATAGAATCGGGAGGTTTACGGGGAATGAAGAAGAGACGTTTGAAGAAGCTCATCACCTGGGCCGTGGTCGTCTGCGTCGTTGCGGCGGGCGGCGGCACTGGTTACTGGTGGTATAACAAGGACACGATCGCGGCGGCCGCTCCGGCTTACATGGAGGCAAGGGTAACGCAGGGCACAATCACGCAGAGCGTGTCAGGTTCGGGGACGGTCGCCGTCAGCGAGACGGAAGATGCGATCGTGTCTGAAGCCGGAACGATCGCATCGGTGAAGGTCAAAGAAGGAGACGAGGTTAAGCAAGGGCAGGTATTGGCCACTTTCGAAGGCGCTGACGTCTCGCTTAGCCTGAATAAAGCGAAGCTGACGCTGGAGCAGCAGCAGATGCAATTGGAGCAGGCGCAGGATAAGTGGAAGAGCCTGCAGGTGTCCGGCGCCGAACAGTCCGAGCTGGACTCGGCTGAGATGAGCATCAAGTCCGCTCAGTTGAACATCGAGCAGACGAGGCTGGAGATTCAAGATTACGAGGAGAAAGCCCAAGCGCCGGACCCTATCGTAGCTCCGATCGACGGTACAGTGACGGCTATGGATGTCAAAGCGGGGGACGAGGTGCAGGCCCGGCTGGCGGCTTTCACAATCGTGAATTATAACAAGCTGGAGGTGTCCATCTCCGCGGATGAACTGGACATTACGAAGATCAGCGTCGGCCAGTCGGCGAATGTCTCGATCGAAGCGCTAAGCGGCCAGAGGATTACTGGCAAGGTGGCGGAGATCTCGAAGGACGGATCAGCGTCCAATGGCGTCTCGACGTTCCCGGTCGTCGTCACGCTGGACCAGACAGAGAACGTGCTTCCGGGCATGTCGGCGGATGTCGAGATCCTGATTCAGCAGAAGGAGGATGCGCTGATCGTGCCGGTTGACGCGGTCGAGAGCGTTGGCGGCAAGTACTTTGTCCGCGTGCCGAAGGGCGAAGGCGCATCGGCGGAGTCGGCCAATGAGGCATCCGGCAGCAATGCGGATAGCGTTCAGGCTTCAGGCGATCAAGCCTCAGGCGGGCAGACAGGCAGCCGGCAGGCTCCGGATGCTGGCACAGCAGCTAACGGCGGTTTAGGAGGCGCAGATTCAAGCGGTACCGTGCAAGACGGAGCCGTGCAGGGCGCTGACGCTTCGCCAAATGCCAGCGCGCCGGCAAGGCGGCGGCCAGGCGGCGCAACGGGCAATGGTGCGGCAATGGGCAATGAGGCGGCAATGAGAGGCGAGGCAGGGGCTGAGGCGGCAGCGGCAGGCAATGGCGCTGACGGCCAAGGAGCGGCTGCGAACGGTACGCTTGGCTCCGGCACTGACGCTAATGGCGCGCCAAGCGCCGGCACTGCCGGCAGCGGAGCGACCGCGAGCGGTGCACCGAACGCCGGAGCGACAGGCGCCGCGCCAGAAGCAGGCACAGCGCCGCAAGCAGGCAGTGCAGCGCGCAGCGGCGCTGGACGCGGCCAAGGCATGAATATGCTGAATCAAGCGAACAGCGACTTCACGATGCAGGAGATTACAGTTGGCATCACGACCGATTCCCAGGTCGAAGTGCTGTCCGGTCTAAGCGCCGGCCAAACCGTCTTAATCCCGGTCGTCGTCTCTAGCGGTACGAACCAGAACCAAATGCAGATGGGCGGCATGGGAGGTATCGGCGGCATGGGAGGCGCTGGCGTCTCATTCGGCGGCGGAGGCGGATTCGTACGCTCGGGAGGCGGCGGAGGCGGCTTCGCCGGCGGTGCGGGAGGCGGCCGCGGATGAGCAAACGCGAACAGACCCCTCTGATTCGGCTGGAGAACATCTACAAGAAATATACGCTGGCCGGCGAGACGTTTAATGCACTGGATAACGTATCGTTAACCGTCAACAAAGGCGACTTCATGGCGATCATCGGACCTTCCGGCTCGGGCAAATCGACGCTGATGAACGTGCTGGGCTGCCTCGATCAGCCCAGCAGCGGCAAATACTTTCTCGACGGCGAGGAAGTGGAGGAATTAAGCGAGAACAAGCTGGCTGTCATCCGCAATACGAAGATCGGATTCATCTTCCAGAGCTTCCATCTGCTGCCTAAGCTTAAAGCCATCGACAACGTGGAGCTGCCGCTCATCTATCGTGGAATGTCCTCCAGCGAGCGCCGCCAGCAGGCGAAGGAAGCGCTGGAGAAGGTCGGCCTCGGCGATAAGCTGCACCACGTACCGAATCAATTGTCCGGCGGCCAGCAGCAGCGCGTGGCGATTGCAAGAGCGCTCGCTGGAATTCCTCCGCTGCTGCTGGCGGACGAACCGACCGGCGCGCTGGACAGCAAGACGAGCCGCGACGTCATGGGGCTGCTACAGGATCTTAACGAGGAAGGGAACACGATTGTTCTGATCACCCACGATCCCAATGTTGCCGCGCAAGCGAAGAGAGTCGTTCGCATCCAGGATGGCAAGTTGACGGAAGAAAGGGTGGAAGCTTCGTGAAGCTGTCGCAAGGAATCCGCATGGCTTGGCATAGCGTCAGTAAGCAGAAGATGCGCACGCTGCTGACCGTTCTCGGCATCATGATCGGCATCGCATCTGTCACCATTATGGTTGCGATCGGCAACGGGACGGCTGAGCAGGTCAAGAGCCAGATGCAGGGACTCGGCACGAATATGCTGACCGCCAACGTCGTCGGGCGCGGTTCCGTCACGAGCATCACGCTGGACGACGCGCAGCAGTTGACCGATATTGAGGGAGTAGAAGCCTATGCACCGAATATTACCGGCAACGTAACGGCCAAATACAAGACGTCTACCTACAATGCATCCGTTCAAGCGACGACGCCTTCTTTCGCAGATATCCGCGAATATACCGTGGCGGAAGGCCGCTTCATCAAGGACATCGACGGCGCTTTCTCTCAGAAGGTGGCCGTCGTCGGATCCGAGATCGTCTCGGAGCTGAACATGAGCGATCCGGTCGGTCAGAAGATTAGTCTGAACGGCGCTTCGTATAAGATTATCGGCGTGCTGGAGTCCAAAGGAAGCTCTTCGGCCGGCTCGAACGACAACGTCGTCATCATTCCGATCCAGACGGCGAGGGTTGCGCTCAAGACCGACGCGATCCGAACGATCTACGTCCAGGTGGAGGACAGCGACAAGGTTGATTACGTCCAGCAGATGCTCGAGTTTAATCTGCAGCGGTTCTTCCGCAACGACGAGAATGCCTACACCGTATTCAATCAGGACGATCTGCTCGAGACGATCACATCCGTCTCGACCTCAATGTCGACGATGCTCACCTATGTTGCGGCCATCTCGCTTCTCGTCGGCGGCATCGGCATTATGAACATGATGCTGACATCGGTGACGGAGCGCACCAAGGAGATCGGCATCCGCAAGTCGCTTGGCGCCAAGCAGCGTGACATCTTGTTCCAATTCCTCGTAGAGGCGGCGATGATCGGAGGACTCGGAGGCTTAGTCGGGGTCATCGTCGGATCTGCCGGCTCGAAGTTCGCGGGACGATTGATGGACTCGCCGGCGGCCCCTTCAGTTGACATTATGGCGCTAGCTTTGATCTTCTCCATGGGAGTCGGCGTTCTGTTCGGCTTCTTGCCGGCTCGCAGAGCGTCGAAGCTGAACCCGGTCGACGCCTTGCGCCAATAACTAACCCCATCATCTGTAGTAGAAGGAGGTCAGCCGAAGTGGGCGTTGCGAACATCTTGGTTATTGAAGACGACCCTTATATCAGCGACCTGATCGGCCTGTACCTGAAGCGGGAGGGCTTCCAATACACGGCGGCAAGCGACGGGGAGGATGGCATCGGCCGGTTCCTCTCCGAGCCGCCGGACTTGGTTGTGCTGGACTTGATGCTGCCGGGCTTTGACGGCTGGACCGTGTGCAAGCGGATCCGAGCCGAGCGCTCGACGCCAATTGTTATCTTGACGGGCAAGGGCGAGAGCTACGATATTCTGAGAGGCTTTGAGCTTGGAGCGGATGATTATCTCGTCAAACCATTCGATCCCAAAGAGCTGATGGCGAGGATCAAGGCGGTGTTGCGGCGGACGAAGCCCGGGTTCTTACGGGAGCCGGTGCGTCTGCCCAATCTCGTCATCGATCTGGATCGGTATATTGTCCAGTGCGGCGATACGGAGCTGACATTGCCGCCCAAGGAGATGGAGCTGCTTCACGCGCTGGCTTCCATGCCGAACCGGGTGCAGACGCGCGAGCAGCTGCTGGATCGGGTGTGGGGCTTTGACTTTGAAGGGGATCCAAGAACGGTGGACGTGCATATCAAGCGCATTCGGGAGAAAATCGGTTCGTCCGAGCATTACAGCATCGAGACGATCCGCGGGGTGGGCTACAAATTCGAGGTGGGCGGAGCATGATACGGTGGAATGGAATCACCGTTAAGCTGCTGCTCGCCTTTTTCGCCGTATTGCTGATCTCGTTCGCCGTCACTTCGGCCGTCTCTATCTGGTTGGTCCGCTCTGCGCTGGATACCCGCAATAGCCGATTCGAAGGGGAACAGCTGAACGTGGCGGCCGCGCTGGTTCGAAGCTCGTACCGCGAGCTATGGGACGAGAAGATGCTGGCTTCCGCGCTTCAGATCGCATCCGGTCCGATGAGCCGGACGATCTATGTTCTCGGAGCGGATGGCAGCATCCTGATGCATACGGGCGGCCCGAATCCGATTCCGCTGCCTCCGGTCGAGGAGGAACCGCTGAGCAGCGCCGTGAAGGCGGGCAAGACAGTCGTGGCCGAAGCCGTATCCGAGAGCGGTTCGCCGACGCTGTCGGCTGCTCCGGTAGGGGGGGATCTGCAGGCGAAGACTGTCGTCATCCTCTCGCGCGAGAATAGACGGGACTTCATTCTATTCACCGGCATATTCCGGAACATCCTCATCTCTACGCTTGTGACCGCCTGTATCATCGTCTTCCTCGTGAGCGGCCGGATGACCTCCCGTCTCCGGCGAATGAAGGATGCGGCGCAGCTGATCGCGAAGGGACGGTTCGATGTGCGGCTGAGCGTCCGTCCCAAGGACGAGATTGGCGAGCTTGCCGAATCGCTGAACCTCATGTCCGAGGAGCTTGGCGGGCTTGACCGGATGCGGCGGGAATTTCTCGCCAATGTATCGCACGACCTGCGCTCGCCGCTCACTTCCATCGGCGGCTACGTTGAAGCAATGATTGACGGAGCTGTGCCTGAGGACAAGCAGGGCAAGTATTTGCAGTTGATTCGGGAACAGACGCAGCGGATGAACCGGCTCGTCAGCGACTTGCTCGACATGGCGCGCATGGAAGCCGGGCAGGTCGCAATCTCCCCGGCTCCGTACAATCTAACGGAATGGGTGCGCCGGCTGCTAGCGGGGCTCGATCCCGAATTCAGGAAGCGGTCGCTGCGCTTTGAGTTAACCGGAGATCCGGACGACATCTGGGTGATGGCCGACCCGCACCGGATCGATCAAGTATTGTCCAACTTGCTGCTGAACGCCATCCAATTCTCGCCGAACGGCAAGAAAGTGGAGGTGTTCATTGAACGCCAGGGCAATCACGCGCTGATTAGCGTCCGTGACGAAGGCGTCGGCATCTCGAAGGACAACCTGGAGCGTATCTGGCAACGATTCTACAAGTCGGACAAAGCCCGCTCCGCGCATGCGGGAAGCGGGCTCGGCCTGTCGATCGTGAAGCATGTGCTGGATATGCATGGCTCTTCCGTCCAAGTGGAGAGCCGGCAAGGCGAAGGCTCACGCTTCTCGTTCGAACTGCCTATCGCCGAACCTCCCGTGACAGGCAGATCCAAGCTTCTGAAGACTCCCCCTTCGCCGTAACCTGCAGATCGATCTTCTCCCAATCGTTCAAGCCGCCGAGCCAGCGAAGAGGAGAGTCGCCCCCAAGCGCATGCGCCTTATCCGCTGAACGAGAACGGAGCGGTTCCGCGGACTCCTGCCTTCACGCGGAACAGTCCTCCGGCATGGGGCTGATCGGCCGCCTGTTCGGGAGCGACATCTATGCTCGCCGTCGTAATATACAGCTCGTCAAGCCTTTCTCCGCCGAAGGCGACGGAGGTGACGCGCTCGACGGGTACTGGAATCTCGCCTAGCTTCGTCCCTGTGGACGGATCCCATCGGGTCACCTTCCAGCCCCTCCAATGCGCCAGCCAGAGCATGCCCTCTGCGTCGATCGTCATGCCGTCCGGAGTGCTGTCTTCCGCGGGAATCGCCGCGGCGGCGCGCCGGCCGCTGATCTGCCCGGATGACGCATCATAATCGAAGGCCGATATCTCAGGCCGGCTGGAATCCACATAGTACATCGTCTTGCCATCGGCTGACC
The DNA here is from genome assembly GCF_014212015.1 of Cohnella lubricantis. Taxonomy (GTDB): domain Bacteria; phylum Bacillota; class Bacilli; order Paenibacillales; family Paenibacillaceae; genus Cohnella; species Cohnella lubricantis. The sequence continues at coordinate 215,854 of NZ_JACJVN010000033.1, forward strand.
AGGCCAGCCCGTTCGAGCACCCGACGGCGCCTAGCAGCTTATTCACCGTTCCATCGCTGCCGAGCGAATAGAGGCTGCCGCGGGCGGGCTCGTCCGTTCGGGACATCGTTCCGGCAATGTACCGGCCAGACGGGTCGCACTTGCCGTCGTTGAACCGGTTGCCCGACAGGTCGGCTTCGACCGAGGCGATTGGCACGAGCGTGCGCGCTTCCGGATCATAACCGTAGAAGCCGTCCTCCAGCGTCACGGCGAACCCGCCGGAAGCTCTGGGCACGATCGAGCTGACGAACGGGCCGGCTTCGATCGTCTCGTATCGACCTGGCTGCCGGGGATCGAAGCTATGTATTTTGTGACCGTAAATATCAACCCAATATAGCCTCCCATAGCGGCGGTCCCATAGCGGGCCCTCTCCCAGGCTCGAATGCGAGTCGCATACGAGCTCTACCTGCGCGTTCATCCATTGATTGGACATTTGGTTCCCTCTCTTCTTTTTCATTTGGCGTTATGTAGAATAAGCATAGATCAGAATGGGCTGGAAAGGAATATTCTTTCCTATACCTTGAAAAAAAGACCAGCGTCCCCCCATTGGTTGACGATTCCCGTCGCCTAGTAGCATAATGGAAGGAATACTTCATGGGATGTCGGCGGCGCCTACCGCCACGGGAAAGGAACTTGGCATGGGCATGGAGCAACTGCTCGAGAAAGCTTCCGGTTATATGAAAGAGCAGGATTTGGCGCGCATCCGCGAGGCTTACGAGTACGCGGAAGAGGCACATCGCGGACAGCTGCGCAAATCCGGTGAACCTTATATTCTGCACCCTCTCGCTGTTGCCGAAATATTGGTGAACATGCAGATGGATGTCGTCACTGTCATGGCGGCGCTTCTTCATGATGTGGTAGAAGACACGAACGTCACAGTGGATGATGTGCGCGAGAAGTTCGGCGAGACGATCGCCGGCCTCGTTGACGGCTTGACCAAATTGGAGAAGATCCACTTTCGATCCAAGGAGGAACAGCAGAACGAGAACTACCGCAAGATGTTCCTCGCGATGGCAAACGACATCCGCGTCATCCTGATCAAGCTCTCCGACCGTCTGCATAACATGCGGACGCTGAAGTTCCAATCGGAGGAGAGCCAGCGCCGCATCGCCCACGAGACGCTGGAGATCTACTGCCCGATCGCGCACCGGCTCGGCATTAGCGCGATTAAGTGGGAGATGGAGGATATCGCGCTTCGCTTCCTCAATCCGCAGCAATATTACCGTATCGCCAATCTAATGAAGAAGAAGCGGACGGAGCGGGAGGAATATATCTCCGAGCTGATCGACCGCATCCGCGAGAAGCTGGAAGAGATGGGCATACAGGGGGATATCTCCGGGCGGCCCAAGCACATTTTCAGCGTATATAAGAAGATGACGACCCGGAACAAGCAGTTCAACGAGATCTACGACCTGCTGGCGATCCGGATTCTTGTCGACAACGTCAAGGACTGCTACGCGACGCTCGGCATCATCCATACGCTATGGAAGCCGATGCCGGGGCGGTTCAAGGATTATATCGCGATGCCGAAGGCGAACATGTACCAGTCGCTGCACACGACAGTCGTGGGACCTACTGGCGAGCCGACCGAGATTCAGATCCGAACCTGGGAGATGCATCGGACGAGCGAGTTCGGAATCGCGGCCCACTGGGCATACAAGGAAGGCAAGGAGACCGGCGTCGTTCAAGGCTCGTTCGGCGACAAGATGAGCTGGTTCCGCGAGATCATCGAGCTGCAGCAGGAGACGAGGGACGCGGCGGAGTTCATGGAATCGGTCAAAATGGACTTCTTCACCGACCTCGTATTCGTGTTCACGCCGAAGGGCGAAGTGTTCGAGCTGCCTGCCGGCTCCGTGCCGCTAGACTTCGCTTACCGCGTCCATACGGAAGTCGGCAACCGGACGATCGGCGCGAAGGTCAACGGCCGCATCGTGCCGCTCGACCATAAGCTGAAGACCGGCGACATCGTCGAGATTCTGACCTCCAAGCATTCCTATGGACCGAGCCAAGACTGGTTGAAGATCGCACAATCCTCCCATGCCAGAAGCAAGATTCGGCAATGGTTCAAGAAGGAGAAGCGCGAGGAGAACGTCCAGAAGGGCTGGGACGCGCTGGAGCGGGAGCTGCGGCGCATCGGACTCGAGCCGTCGGAATGGATGACGGACGACAAGCTGATCGAAGTGGCGCGCAAGTTCACGTTTAACGATTCGGAAGATATGATGTCCGCGATCGGCTTCGGCGGCATCACCGCGGCGCAGATCTGCACGAGGCTGACGGAGAAGCTGCGCAAGGAACTCGAAGAAGCGCAGCAGATTCAGCTAAGCAGCGAAGTGCAAGTGCACAAGGAAGCCAAAGCTCCGCCGCAGGAGAAGAAGAGCCGGCCGTCGCACGGCGTGATGGTCAAAGGCGTCGACAATCTGCTCGTGCGCTTCGCGCGCTGCTGCAATCCGGTGCCGGGAGACGACATTGTCGGCTACATTACCCGCGGACGCGGCGTCTCCGTTCACCGGACCGACTGTCCGAATCTCCCGCAGGCATCCGAGGGAGAAGAGGCAGCGCGCGTCATCGAGGTCGAATGGGAAGCTTCGAACGAGACGAGCAACTACAGCGTCGAGATCGAGATTCTCGGCCACGACCGCAGAGGGCTGCTGAACGAGGTGCTGCAGACGGTGTCGGAGAGCAAGACGAATATCGCCGCCGTGTCCGGCCGTTCGGACCGCAACAAGGTAGCGATCATGCACATGACGCTGCTGATCCGCAACAAGGACCATTTGCAGTCTGTCGTAGAGAAGATCAAGCGCGTGAAGGATATCTTCTCCGTGCAGCGAATGATCCAATAGCTAGGTTGGAGGTATACCATCAGTGAGAGTAGTGCTGCAGCGAGTGTCGGAAGCGAGCGTCCGCGTGGACGAAGCGGTTGTCGGAGAGATCGGCCATGGGCTGATGCTGCTCGTCGGCATCAAGCAGGAGGATGCGGAGGCGGATCTGGCCTGGATGGCGGACAAGCTCGCGGGGCTTCGAATCTTCGAGGACGACGATGGGAAACTGAATCTATCGCTCGCCGACGTCGGCGGCGCGATTCTATCGGTGTCGCAGTTCACGCTCTACGGCGACTGCCGCAAAGGCCGCAGGCCTAACTTCATGGCCGCGGCAAGGCCGGAGATAGCGTCGGAGCTGTATGACCGCTTCAACGACATGCTCCGCTCGAAGGGCTTCCGGGTCGAGACGGGCGTCTTCGGCGCGATGATGGACGTCTCGCTCGTGAACGACGGTCCGGTCACGCTTATCCTCGACAGCCCGGAGTAAGCAGCTGGCCCGCGAGGAAGCGCAGGCCGCCCGTATCGTGCGCGGATGAGCGAAGCAAGGATTGGCAACACTGTTAGTCGTTCACTATTACGGCGATATAGCGCCCAAAAGGGTATAATCGTTCTAGAGCAACGGAGTGGCCGCCTTTTGTCACCGGATTCCTCCATCTTAAGAAGTTCCCAATTGAAGGAATCCGGGGACAAAGCGGATGCTTCCGAAGCAGCTTTCCGTTGGAAAGTTTGGAGAGCGGAAGAATGATCCTACCCTCCCCGCGCGATCATATCGCCCTCATTAATGAGGTGTCGACTATATATGAGGCAATCCGGCAAAGAAGCGAAGCTGCAGCGAATGCAGCTCGAAGGCCAATCGCCCGACCGCCGCGAGGCTCTTGCGCTGCAAGCGAACGCCGAGTTCGCGGATGAGCTCGGGCATGACGCGCGCATCGGCGGGGGCTTTGCCCGCAGGCATCCGCCGGCAGGCAGAGGTTAGCAACTTAAAGGGGAATTAGCGATGCATATTCATCTACAGGCGACCGACGTCTCATGGGAACGGTCGCTTTGTCACATTGTGCCTTTATTCTACGAAGAGCCGCACGTCACCTTCGCTGAAGGCGACCGTTCGGAAGCGGACATCCGGGTTCGGCTCGAGCTCGCGGAGGAAGCGGACCGCGCCGTCGTGCGCGCATCGCTGAGCGCTCGTTCCGCTGAGCTGGCCGATGCGGCGGGATCGGAAGGCTTCGCGCACAGCGAGCCTTCGAACGAACGTCATGCAGAGCATGCCGGCGCCATCCCGGCTGGGGTCTCGGACGAGGAGCGCCGGCGGGTGCTCCGGCAGACGGCCAGCCGCGCGCTGGTTGACGTGCTGCAGCAGGAGACCGGCATCGTGCAGCCGTGGGGCGTGCTGACCGGCGTCCGCCCGTCCAAGCTCATGCACGAAGGGCTCCGCAGCGGCCGGCCGCGCGAGGAAGTGCGGCAAGCGCTAAGGGAGCAATATCTCGTCACCGAAGAGAAGATTGCGCTGATGGAGCAGATCGTCGACCGGCAGCTGCAGGCGATGCCGGACCTGTACGATCTGCGCAACGAAGTCAGCGTCTATATCGGCATCCCCTTCTGCCCGACCAAATGCGCTTATTGCACCTTCCCGGCGTATGATATCAACGGCCGCCAAGGCTCCGTGAACGGATTCCTATTCGGCCTCCACGAAGAGATCCGCGTCATCGGCAAGTGGCTGCGCGACAACGGCGTGCGGGTAACGACCATCTACTATGGCGGCGGAACGCCGACCAGTATTACCGCCGAAGAGATGGACGAGCTGTACGGCATCATGGCCGATTCGTTCCCGGATCTAAGCCAGGTGCGCGAGATTACGGTCGAAGCGGGACGCCCGGATACGATTACGCCGGAGAAGCTGGCCGTTCTGCGCAAGTGGAATATCGATCGGATCAGCATTAATCCGCAATCCTACAAGCAGGAGACGCTTGACATTATCGGCCGGCATCATACGGTTACCGAGACGATTGACAAGTTCAAGCTCGCGCGCGAAGGCGGCATGAACAATATCAACATGGACCTGATCATCGGGTTGCCTGGCGAAGATCCGGACGACTTCCGCCGCTCGCTGGAGGAGACTGGCAAGCTGATGCCCGAGTCGCTGACTGTCCATACGCTGTCGTTCAAGCGGGCTTCGGAGATGACGAAGCATCGCGGCGATGCGAAGTACAAAGTAGCGACGCGCCATGAGATCGGCGAGATGATGGACGACGCGGTGCGCTGGACGGAGGCGAATGGCTACGCTCCTTATTACCTGTACAGACAGAAGAACATTCTCGGCAACCTGGAGAACGTCGGCTATTCGCTGCCCGGCCAAGAGAGCCTGTACAACATCCTCATCATCGAGGAGATGCAGACGATCGTCGGACTCGGCTGCGGCGCGACGAGCAAGTGGGTCGATCCCGTCACAGGCGCGATGACCCGGCTTGCCAATCCGAAGGAGCCGAGAGCTTATATCGAGACGTACAAGAAGTCGATCGATGCGAAGCTGGAAGCATTGGAGCAGTGGAACAAGTCGCGGCTTGAAGCGCTTTCGCAATTGTAATCAAACCGTAATCTGTTCAACATGATTCCTTAAAGAGAAGTCCCTAATATAAAGAGCGACCCCCTTTTTTCAATATAGAACGATCTTGAACCTGTCGGATCTCCGGCAGGTTATTTTCTTGTGCGCCACGCATGGCG